>NZ_JBFBAL010000005.1:0-341359 GCF_040682175.1 Streptomyces sp. NPDC051320 | reverse complement strand
CCGAAGCCGTCACCGTCACCGTGGCACTGGAAACATAGTTCCCCGAGTCATCCTTCGTCCCCGACACCGACGCCGACGTATCCGGCGCAGTGGTGTCACCTCCGGGGGCCGCGGTCACGGTCAGTTCTCCGGACATCATGTGACCGGGCATCGCGCAGAAGTAGCGGTAGACGCCGGGGGTCAGCGTGACCTGGGCCGTTGCTCTGCCTCCGTTGGAGTCCGACGGACTCGCCTGGAGGTTGAGGTTGACGTCGACGTTGTAGTCAGGGTTGGAGGTGTCGAACGTCAGCGTGTGTGGCATTCCTGTCGTGTTGCCGGTTGCCGCGCTGTTCTCGAACACGATCGTCGCCGGGCCGGCCACCGCGGTGGCCGGAGCGGACGTGTATCCCATGTAACCGTCGCCGGCAGTCCACGTGAGCACCTGGGTCGATGTCGTGGCTGCGGACCGGTTCATCGCCGCGTACGCGGCCGGCGCGGTCAACGAGAACGCTGTGAGCACTACGGCCACCAGCGTCACCAACACCGCATGTGGGTGGAACCTGCCTCGCGGCGCGGATCTGGAGGGGGGCGGATCCGTCTGGGTATGGAGCAGTCTTCCGATCACCGCTGTACCTTTCGCGAATCGCTTGTGCGTTACCGCGTACGGATACGCGGTAACGCCGGGTGGACGACCAGCCGCCGGGATGACGGCGTCGGGGCCCGTTCGGCCGGGTGCCGCGCGGAGTTCGTTCCCATCGGTGGCGGCTGCGGTGGCGCATTCCGTCACCTGACCGGCGGCCTGAACTCATCGGGCAAGGGGTTCACTTCGGGTGGTTCGCCGGGCGTGATGCTGGCGGGCCGGCCGCGGTCGACGAACGAACAATCGTGGTCCGCTCCTCTCATACCGGAGCGGTGGAGCCGCAGGCCCGCGTACATGGCTCGCCCACCATTCCCGGATTAGGACAACGATGGGAAGCTACCGGTCTTTTGACGGTTCGCCAAGATGTATTGCCACAATCCAACCAACTTTGGCCTGCGTCTGGAAAAACAGGAGGCACGCCGCTACGGTGAGGCCGTCCTCGGGGCTCAGTCGGCCTCGCCGCCGAACCAGTCTCTGCCGTACCGGCGCGTCAGCCAGGCCGGACAGCCCGTAGACCGACGTAACGACCTTTTCCGGCCCC
Organism: Streptomyces sp. NPDC051320; assembly: GCF_040682175.1. Lineage (NCBI taxonomy): Bacteria > Bacillati > Actinomycetota > Actinomycetes > Kitasatosporales > Streptomycetaceae > Streptomyces > Streptomyces sp. NPDC051320. Next base: position 340,199 of record NZ_JBFBAL010000005.1, on the reverse strand, counting down.
ATGGGGCCGGACGCCCGGCGTACCACCGCTAACCGCCGCGACCGGCTGCCCTGCCGGGGCGGCGCGCTCACGACCAAGAAACGGCCTTCAGGCACGTATGCCTGTCGAGGATTGGAGAGCGATGACCGACTCAGGCGTAGGCGCGCGACGTCTCTTCTCCCGGCGATCGTTTGCCACGGGAGCCGCGGCGGCGGCCGTCGTACCCGCGGTGCTCGGCAGCACCGCCGCCGCCCCCGTGAACAAGCCCACGCCGCAAGGCAACGGCGGCAAGGCCGGCAACATGACGCTGTACATGGAGAAGCTGCCGAACGGTGAGATGGGCTACGGCCTCCACCCCGGTGAAGCGACGATTCCGGGCCCGCTCATCGAGCTGACCGAGGGCGACACCATGAACATCGAGGTCGTCAACAACCTCGACGTCGCTGCCAGCCTGCATGTACACGGCCTGGACTACGACACGGCCAGCGACGGCACGAAGATGAACAGCAGCGTCGTCCAGCCGGGTGCCCGGCGAACCTACGTCTGGCGTACTCATGCCCCGGGCCGACGCCACGATGGAACGTGGCAGGCCGGAAGCGCCGGTTACTGGCATTACCACGACCACAACGTGGGCACCGAGCATGGCACCGAAGGGATCAGACGGGGCCTTTACGGCCCCGTGGTGGTGCGACGCAAGGGCGATGTGCTGCCTGACAAGCAGTTCACGGTCGTCTTCAACAACATGACGATCAACAACACCATCGCTCCCGACACCCCCACCTTCAAGGCCGTCCGCGGCGAGCGGGTGGAGTTCATCATGATCACTCACGGCGACTTCTTCCACACCTTCCACGTGCACGGCCACCGCTGGGTGGACAACCGCACCGGGATCCTGCAGGGTCCGCAGGACGTCAGCCGGGTCATCGACAACAAGACCACCGGCCCCGCGGATTCCTTCGGGTTCCAGGTGATCGCCGGCGAAGGGGTCGGCGCGGGCGCCTGGATGTACCACTGTCACGTCCAAAGCCACTCGGACATGGGTATGTCCGGAATATTCCTGGTGACCGAGGCCGACGGCACGGTCCCCGGCGGACCGCCCTCCATGTAGCCGAAGTGACCTGTCGCATCGCACACCCCGTCCGCATTTCCGAAGCCACACCCGTCACGCCGACTTGACGGCCTGACGGGCCCTGTTCAGCCTGCCGCCGGTCGGTCCCGGGCCACATGAGGTCCGGGGCGTCCGCGACCTCACAGGCTCCGGCGCCCCGGCCATCTCCGGAACGTCCCGATGGTCGAGCCGGATTCGCCTCGCCCGGTGCATGTCGGACGAGCCCCGCGCGGCAGCCCTGGCTCCACCCCCTGGCCACTCTTCCGATGTCGGATCGAGTCAAGGAGCAACTATGGGCCGAAGAGACCGATTCACCCTGTCACGACGAAGCGGAGCGCCACCGTCGCGTCCCGTGCGAACCCCTCGTCACGCGCGGTCCTGGCGCCGCGCGGTCATCCTGCTGTCCAGCACAGCGCTCACCCTGGGACTGTCCGCGATGCCGGCCGTGCAGGCACAAGCCAAGCCGCCGTCCGGACACAGCCGGGACGAAGGCCCCAGCAATGAACCCCTGGTGAATGTCCTGGTATTCCACGGGCCGACCGGCCAACAGGACGATCCAGTCGCTACCGCCGCCTCGGCGATCAAGGAATTGGGGCAGAAGAACGGCTTCTCCGTGAACGAGTCGGAGGATCCGGGCGTCTTCACCGCCGACAACCTGGCCCGCTACCGTGGCGTGGTCTTCCTGTCGGCCGAGGACGTGTCGCTCACCTCTGATGAGGAATCCGCATTCCAGGCGTACATCAAGGGCGGGGGCGGATTCGTCGGCGTTCACGACGCGGCCCGCGCGCAGTCAGGCTCCAGCTGGTTCACCGGTCTGATCGGAACCCGGCCGGCTGCCAGCCTTCCCGCCTCGGAGAAGGTATCGGAGGCGACGGCGAGCAGTGAGAATCCGCCCAACGAATCGAAGGACAAGCTGTTCGACGGCAGCAACAGCACCAAGTGGCTGGCCTTCCAGAAGACGGGCTGGGTCGCGGCCAAGATGGCGCAGCCGGTCGCGGTGGCCCAGTACGCGCTGACGTCGGCCAACGACTTCGCGGGCCGGGACCCGAAGGACTGGACGCTTCAGGGCTCGCAGGACGGGAGCAGCTGGACAACGCTGGACACCCGGACCGGTGAGAACTTCACAGATCGCTTCCAGACCAAGCAGTACAAGTTCTCCAACACCAAGGCGTACCAGTACTACCGGCTCAACGTCACAGCCAACTCCGGCGAACCCGCGACTCAGTTGGCGGAGCTGCGGCTGTTCGGCGACAACCCGGCGCCGGCGCCCGAGACCAAGGTGCAAAAGGCCGTCGTGGACGTCACCGACCGGCAGCACCCGGCGAACAAGGACCTGCCTCTCAAGTGGACCCGGTCCGACCAGTGGATGAACTGGGACCCGAACCCGACCGGCAAGGTGCAGACTGTCGCCCAGGTCGAGGAGAACACCTACGACGCGGGATCGGCCGGCAACGGCCCCTTCCACCCCGTCTCCTGGTGCCGTGACTACGACGGCGGCCGGTCCTTCTACACGGGCATGGGCCGCACTCAGGACAGCTACACCTCGGACACGAAGTTCCAGAGCCACCTGCTCGGCGCCATCGAGTGGACGACCGGCATGGTGCGCGGCGACTGCCAGGCGACCATCGCGTCGAACTACTCGATCGACAGGCTCACGGCGAAGAACCAGCCAGGCCAGCTCGACCAGATCGGCGAGCCGCACGGCTTGACCGTCGCTCCTGACGGCAAGACGTTCTACATCGGCAAGGCGGCCTGCCCCGGCGGACCCATTCCCGACTGGAACGACCCCAAGGTCGGCCTCGGCTGCGGCACCCTTCACGTGTGGGACCCCAAGACGAAGCAGGCCAAGCTGCTCACCACGCTCGACGTGATGGGCAACCGGGGCAGCGGGGACGAACTCGTGAAGAACGAGGAGGGCCTCGTCGGCATCACCCTCGATCCGAAGTTCGAGCAGAACGGATGGATCTACGTCTACTGGATGCCGCACGAGTCGGTCGACCGGGACAAGCAGACGGGGCAGCGCACCGTCTCTCGGCTGACCTACGACCTCAAGAACCAGTCGATCGACAAGAACACCCGCAAGGACCTGCTGCATTGGACAGCGCAGATCCACAGCTGCTGCCACACGGGCGGCGGCATGACCTTCGACAACGACGGCAACCTCTACGTCGGCGTCGGTGACGACAACTCCTCGCAGGGAGCCGGGGCCGGCTACTCCGGGAACAACTGGACCAAGGACTACAAGGGCCTGTCCTTCCAGGACGCCCGCCGCACGGCCGGCAACACCAACGACCTCAACGGCAAGATCCTGCGGATCCACCCCGAGCCCGACGGCACGTACACGATCCCCAAGGGCAACCTGTTCACCGGCAAGGAGGAGGGCGGCGGCAAGACCCGCCCGGAGATCTACGTCATGGGTGTCCGCAACGTCGCGCGGATCGCCTGGGACAAGGCCAACAACTGGCTGACCGCGGCCTGGGTCGGCCCCGACGCACCGACTCCCGACCCGGAGCTCGGACCGGCCAAGTACGAGACCGCGACCATCATCACCTCCGCGGGCAACCAGGGGTGGCCGTACTGCATGGGCAACAAGCAGCCCTACCGTGACCGCAGCAACACCGACGCCAGTGTGCTCACCGGCTGGTACGACTGCGACCACCCGAAGAACACCTCGCCCCGGAACACCGGACTGGTGGACCTCCCGCCGATCCGCAGCAACATGATCTGGTACTCACCGCAGGGCGGCGGCGTGGACTACCCGAAGCGCAGCGACGGCAGCGGGCTGCCCACTTACGTGCAGAGCGACGAGAAGTACACCGAGCCCTACCTCAAGGGCGGTGGCCAGGCCATCATGGACGGCCCGACCTACCACCGTTCGGAGGTCGACACCAACAGCGGTGTCGCCTGGCCCTCGTACTGGGACAACAAGTGGTTCATCGGTGACGAGTCCAACGCCAACAACCGCGTCGCGGTCACCGTCACCGCGGACAATGTCAAGGACAACTCCCAGCCGGCCTTCGGCGAGGACCTGCGTCAGATCCTCCCCGGCGGCATCGGGGACAACAAGGTCCAGAGCTGGATGGACGCCAAGTTCGGCCCGGACGGCGCGCTCTACATGCTCGACTACGCCGGCGGGTTCTTCAGCCTGGACCCGAACCAGAAACTGGTCCGCGTCAGCTACCACGGTGGCCCGGCCACGCCGAACCCGAGCGACGCATCGGGCCGCGCCGTCGAGCAAAGCAAGCCGCGGACGATCCAGTTCTCGGCCGCGAAGGCGGGCGGCGTCGCCTGGGAGTGGGACTTCGGGGACGGCAGCCAGCCGTCGCACGATCCCAACCCCACCCACACCTACGCCGATTACGGCACTTACCACGCCACCCTCAAGGTGACCTACGCCAACGGTGAGCAGTCCACCGGGAAGATCGACGTGACGGCGGGCTGCAAGGCGCCCGACGCCCGTTCCACGGTCCGGTTGCTCGACACCGACACCGGTGTGGCCAACCACAAGGTCGGCGGCGGTTGCACCCTCAACGACCTGATCGACGACGAGGGCAGCTGGCCGAACCACGGCGCGTTCGTCAGCGACCTCAACGACCTGGTGAACCAGTTCCGCAGGGACGGTGTCATCGACAACCACGAGGCGGCGACACTCCGCAAGAAGGGGGCCCAGTCGCCCATCGGCAAGACGCCCGGGTACAAGTCCCTCTTCGACGGGTCGGCAAGCAGTCTCGCCGGATGGAGCCAGTCGGGCGCGGGCCAGTTCTCGCTGCTGCCGGACGGCACCCTGCGCAGTTCCGGCGGCATGGGCATGCTGTGGTACAGCAAGCAGCAGTTCAAGGACTACTCGATCAGGCTGCAGTTCCGGGATGTCGCTCCGGAGGGCCACCAGGCCAACAGCGGTGTGTTCGTGAGGTTCCCCGATCCGCGGACGCCACTGGCCGAACGGCCCGAGGGCTGCAGCACGACGGGAGCTGCCCGCACCGCTCAGGAGTGGGTCGCGGTCTACTGCGGCAACGAGATCCAGATCTACGACGGAGACAGCGGCGAGCCCCAGAAAACCGGCTCGGTCTACAACTTCGATCCGAACGACCTGGACCATGCGAGGGTCACCCCGAAGGGCCAGTGGAACGACTACGAGATCCGGGTCGTCGGGCAGCACTACACGATCATCCGCAACGGCGTGGTGATCAACGAGTTCGACAACACGCCCGGCAAGTCGTCGTCGCGGGCGGGCGATCCGTCCACGGACCTGCGTCAGTTCTTCAGCGGTTACGTGGGACTGCAGAACCACAGTGACAACGACCTGATCGAATTCCGCAACATCCGGGTGCGGAACCTGTAGAAGGAACGGCCGGTGCCGGGCACGGGGCGACAGCCCCGTGCCCGGCTCTTCCGCGACAGCGGACAGCGTGACCGGGGACCACACGCCGAACCACTGCTCGGCGCCCCACTCCTCGAACCATCGCATCACGAAGAGGCCGATGCGCCACCGGAGCAGCACCCGGCCAGATACCACCGGCGGCTTCGCTCGATCGGCGGCAGTGGCCTGGCAGCACGCGGGAAGTCCGCGTTCACTTGTCACGGTCGGGGCGGCCGCGCCGAGCTGCTGTTGGTTCCCGGAGAGACAGGACGCGCTGCTTATGGTCACTGGCGATCCCACTCCGCCGCCCATATCCGAGGATGACCCGGACGTCGGGGCGGGCGTCGTGCGGAGGCGAGCGATACGCATCATAGGGCTGAGCACCGCCGCCCTCGGTGTCGGTGCTGCCGTGGCCGTGCTCATCACCGCCACGACAGAGAGCCGCCGCGTCGCCGCACACCGGCACGCGTCATCGACGGGTGTGCCCCCGCGCACCGCGCTGGATCCTGCCGCGTTCGCTCCCGGCGCGTGCGTGGTATTCGCACCCACCTCGGGCAACCGGCATCGCACCGTCTTCCTCGACGCCGGACACGGCGGCCCCGATCCGGGCGGCCAGGGCGTGACCACTACGGGCCGGCGGATCGACGAGAAGACCGAGACCCTCGCCACGGTGCTGGACACCACACAGCTCCTGCGTGCTGACGGTTATCGGGTGGTGGTCTCCCGCACCGGGGACAGCGCGGTCGCTCGCCTTTCCGGCAGCGACCTGTCCGGAAGTGTCATGTCGACCAGTGGCGAACGCAAGGACCTGGTCGCTCGCGCCCGGTGTGCGAACCTCGCCGGCGCCGCCGCGCTCGTGTCAGTCCACTTCAACTTGGACGGCTATGCGAGTACCGGTGGCGCCATCACCTTCTTCGACGCCGACCGGTCGTTCTCCGCCCGGAGCCGGACACTCGCCGGTCTGCTGCAACGCGACATCGTCGCGGCCCTGGCGGCCCACGGCTGGCACGTGTCCGATCGAGCGGCCACCAGCAACAGCACCGGCGGCAGCACGCTGACATCGGAAGCCGCCGCCTACGGCCACCTGATCATCCTCGGGCCGCGCAAGCAGGGCTACAACGACCACCCCTCAGCCATGCCCGGCGCGCTCGTCGAACCGCTGTTCATCAGCAACCCGGCCGAAGGGAGCATCGCCCACAGCCGAACCGGCCAACAGGCCATCGCTGCCGGCATCGCACGCGCCCTCGAGCAGTTCCTCACCACACCGTAAGCCGCCCTTGTCCAACCGGCGCCGGCTCCCGGCTGACCTGCGGTCCTGGATGACACCTGGGATAATCGGCGGTGGATCCCAGCCTGCTGATCCCGGACCCCTGCAGTGCGGGTGGGAGGAGCGTGTCATGCGCAACAAGAACCTCACTCTTCACCACGTACGGACCAAGGGAGGCATCGTTCGCCTGCGGCTGGAGGCGTTCGGTTGCCGTGAGGCCCCACAGGTGCGCGACCAGCTGCTGATCTTCCTCAATCGCGGGGCGAAGGGCCTTGTCGTGGACCTGAGCGCCTGTAGCGTCGTCTGTCCCTGCTGCGCGGTACCCGCGCTGGTTCGCGCCCACCGCCGAGCCCGGGCGCTGGGGACAGCCTTCAAGGTCATCGCCCCCAGCAGCGCGGCCGCCCGCGGCCCCCTGGACAACGCCCGCCGCACCAGCCCGGATCCCTTCCCGGTCGCATGACAGCAGCCCGGCCGCAGGAGAAAGGTCTCGCTGGAGCGGGCGGCCGGTCGCGACGTCCTACCGCTGCCACCCGGGCGCTCGCCCGGCACCGGATCAAGCCCGGGGCAGTCGGCCTGGAGCGTGTCTGCACCTCTCGTTCCTACAGGTCGCACAGCGCGTACAGAGGGCTGACGACTGCGCCGCGCCGCTTCTTCGTGCGCCAAGGACGTTGGAGCAAACGCCGGACAACCGCGCCGTCAGCTCAAAGGGCTCCATCCCCGCCGTCCGCGAGGCCCTGAACGCCCGCGACCCTGTGCTCAACCTTCCCCGACCACCCGAAGGCTTCCGGCACGCAACGAGTGCTGTGGGTCAGTCCGGGCCTGAGTGCTCCGCCTCGTCGTGATGCGGGGGGCCGAGTGCTGCCGGCGGCAGTGGCTCATGTGACAGACCCGGTGTCGGCGTCCCGTGCGAGACGTCAACTCCCGTGTGAGGGGCGTTCTTCGACACCTCTATGGACACCGTGCGAGACGACGTGCTCTCATGCTGAGTGCGCAATTTCCAACGTTGAAATGGCCGCCGGACCTTGCTTCCAGAGAACAGCGCGACTCAGCACCGCCACTGCGAGCGGGCCCTCGGTCGCCGGGACCTTCCCTCGCAGGACGGACAAGCCGCCCGGCCGACAGGAGAACGGAGTGCTTATGCCAGTCATGACACCGAGACGCCGGCAACGATCAACGCAGCGGCAGGTGGGGGTCGCCGTTGCCCTTGCCACGGCCGCGGCGATGTCACTGGGCAACACCGGTTCCTCGGCAGCTGGAGGTCCGCGGAGTGACCGGATTCCGACCGTTTCGTCGGGGGACGCCCGCTTCGAGATTCTGTCGCCCACCCTCATCCGCACCGAGTACGCGGGGGATCATGAGTTCACCGATCAACCGACGTTCAACGCGATCGGTCGCGACGGGTTCACACCGGCTTCTTACAGCTCTACGACGTCCGACGGCTGGCTCACCATCAAGACGAGCGCCATGACCCTGCGCTACCGAGTCGGCTCCGGGCCGTTCGACGCCAAAAACTTCTCCCTGCAACTGGCCGCCGGCAGCTCACCGGTGACGGCCGCCCCCTGGCAGCGCCTGACCTGCGCGCTCGGCGCGTTGTGCGAGGCCGAGGATCTGCAGCTCAACGGGGTCTCCTTGGCCTCGGACCACGGTGGCCATACCGGAAGCGGCTTCGCGGCGGGCTTCGAAGGCACCGGCAGTTCGGTGTCCTCTGACATCGATGTCAGCGACGGCGGGAGCTACCAACTCGGCCTGCGGTACGCGAACTCCCTCGGCGGCGACGGAAAGACCGATACCCGCACCCTGACCCTGACCGTGGACGGCGGCGGGCAGCAGACAGTGAGTCTGCCGACCACGGCGAACTGGGACACATGGAATCTGGTCACCAAGAGTCTCCAGCTCAGCGCGGGTCATCACACCATCGCCCTGACCCGGACCGCCTCGGACTCCGGTGACGTCAACCTCGACAGCCTGGCGCTCGTCCGGCCGGGCGACCCGTACCCGCCTGTCTCGACAACAGCGATCCCGGACTGCCGTTTCGGCGTGAGCTGCGAGGCGGAGGCGGCGCGGATCGGCGGCACGGCAGCCAGTGCAACGGACCATGCGGGATACGCCGGCAAGGGCTTCGTTGCCGAGCTCAACCAGGGATCGAGCTTGTCGACCCATGTGGTCGATGTTCCCGCCGACGGCGACTACACCCTGCGAGTGCGTTATGCCAATGGCGCAGGCAGCGACGGCCGGCACCAGACGCGCACGGCCACTGTCAGCACAGACGGCGCGACCGACGCCCTGACGTTTCCCGCCACAAAGGACTGGGACGACTGGCAGACAGCCTCGATGCCGGTGGCCCTCAAGGCAGGTGCCAATGACATCAGCCTCAGCTGCCCCGACACGGCGAGCTGTCACGTCAATGCGGACACCCTCTCCGTGACCGGCCCGAAGTCGGACGCACCCCCGCCGCACCTCCCCCTCGGCGGGTATCGCCGGGGCTTGGACGGAGTGACCGGCAATGCCCCTCTCGTGACCACGCCGGGCCTGCTCAACAAGGACGGATGGTATCTGCTGGACGACACGCCATCGGCTCTTTACGACACCGCGGCGAAAAAGGTCACCCAGCGCTCCGGCCACAGCGGCGCACCGTACCAGGACGGCTATGTCTTCGGTTTCGGACACGATTACGAGCAGGGACTGACGGACCTGGCCACCTTGACGGGGCCACCGGCGTTGCTGCCTCAGTGGGCTTACGGCGTCTGGTACTCGGAGTACATCGACCGCACCGCGGCGGACTACAAGAACAAGATCCTCCCGGCGTTCCGGTCCGAGGGCGTCCCCCTGGACGTCCTGGTAACCGATACGGACTTCAAGGCCGTGAATTCCTGGAGCGGCTGGGAAATGGATCCCGCCAAGTTCCCCGATCCCCCAAGCTTCTTCGACTGGTCGGCCGCCCAGGGAATGCACAACACACTCAACGTGCATCCCAGCATCCTCGCCTCCGATCCACAGTTCGCCCAGGCTCAGGCCACCGCCAAGGGCAAACTGACCAAGGGAGGCTGCGCCTCGGGCGCCAACGTCCAGGACAACTGCTACACCTTCGACTTCGGTGACCCTGACCAGCTCAAGGCGTACATGGACCTGCACCGGACCATGGACCAGCAGGGCAACGACTTCTGGTGGCTGGACTGGTGCTGCGACGCGTCGCAATCGTCGCTGCCGGGCGTAACCCCGGACGCATGGATCAACCAGCAGTACGCCTCGGCCAACGACCGGGGATTCGTCCTCTCCAGGGCCTACGGCTCACTGCAGGCCGGCGGTTACAGCGGCCAACAGGCATTGCCGACCGGTCCGTGGGCGGACAAACGCACCACCGTCCACTTCACCGGTGACACATCCTCCACCTGGGGCACGCTCAAGCTGGAGGTCGGCTACACCCCGGGCGAGTCCGCCGCGACCGGGATGTCCGCCATCACGCATGACATCGGTGGCCACAACGACACGACGGGACTGACCGGTTCGGAGACGTACACCGACGGCGACACCTCCCGCACAACGTCCAAGCTGCCGGATGACCTGTACGCTCGCTGGGTCCAGTTCGGAGCCTTCCAGCCGATCGACCGCTTGCACAGCAACCACAGCGACCGGCTGCCCTGGCAGTACGGGACCGCGGCGCGGAAGTCAGCCGACACCTTCCTCAACCTCCGTGAAAACCTGGTGCCTTACACGTATTCCCTCGCTGAGGAAGCGCACCGTACCGGTGTGCCTGTCGTCCGCCCCACCTACCTGGAATACCCCAACGAGCCGCAGGCGTACGCTGTCGCGAACAGCGAGTATTTCTACGGCTCCGACGTGCTGGTCGCCCCGGTGACCACGCCCGGTGACTCCGCCACCACTTCGGTGTGGTTCCCGCCCGGCCAGTGGACCGACTACTTCACCGGCAAGAGCTACACCGGCGGAACCACCCACGACGTCACCACCGACCTCAACTCAATGCCGGTGTTCATCAAGGCGGGCGGCATCCTGCCCACCCGCACCCACGACGTCACGGACAACGACCGGAATCCCCTGACCGACGTCACCCTGACCATCGCCACCGGCGCCTCGGGCTCGTACAGCCTCTACGAGGACAACGGGACCACGACACGAAAGAGTCAGAGCGCCACGACAACCATCCGCTACGGGCAAACCGGATCGCACCACACGGTGTCGATCAGCCCGGTGAGGGGTTCCTTCCGCGGCCAGGTCAAGAAACGCCAGTGGACGCTTTCACTCTTGGGAACCGAGGCACCCAGCAAGGTAGCCGTTTCCGGGACTCGGCTTTCGCCGAAGGCATACCACTGGGACGACCGTACCGGGACTTTGACTATCACGGTCCCGCAGCGCAGCGTCCATGCCCCCCTCACCGTCACCTACTGAGGAAGGACACAGACAGCCTCTGCCTGCGGCCGCCTGCGGAAACCGGCGCACACTGCGCTCCGCCGGCGGCCGCGGCGGCACTCTTTGGTTCTGGACTGGTGCCCAGGGGCCTCAGGAGTAGATCTGGACCTCCACCAGTCCCGCCGCCCATGTGGCGGAATTGCCGTTGTGGTCGTTGATGACCTTGGAAACGCTCAAGCGTACGTACCGGTAGGTGCCGTGAAGGCTGTCGCTGGTGAAGCCGACTGTGGTGTTGCTCGAACGGTCCGTCAGCGTTGTCCAATTGGTGCCGTCGGCGCTGCCTGAGACCGTGTAACCGCAGTAGGTTTCGGATCCGTTGTAGGAGCGCCAGCTGATGTCGATGCGACTCAGGCTATGAGCCGATCCCAGGTCGGCTGTCCAGGCGAAGGGAACTGCGGCCGGTTGGAAGTACGAGGAACTGTCGCCTGTGGTGTTGAGGTTGAAGAAGTTTCCGTCGTTTGCGACGGTGCCCGCGTGAGTGTCATCACTCGCGGTTGCAGTGACGGGTCGGCCTTGCGAGAGCAGGGTGTTGTTCGGGGCTTTGATGGCGCCGGTTGAGAGATTGACCGACCAGCTCGGGAGGTACTGCATCGACGCTTGGGGGCTCTGGCCGTTCGCGTCGGTGAACGACAGCGGAAGCCAGACGTAGGCGGAGCTCCCCAGCGCTGCCGGGTTCCACCGGTCACCCATGTAGATGTAGCGGTCGGGGCCTGTCTTCGTGGGGACGGTGAGAATGTTCGCGGGCTGGCTGTAGAACGTGGTGTTGTTGGCCACCGGCGCGAGCTCCGACCATCCGTTGGGGTCGCCGGGATCCTTGGTGTACGCGAACATGCACTGATTGGGGTACCAGCCGGACTGAGCGGAGGTCAGCAGGAAATAGTGGTCGTGCACCTTCACCATGGCCGGCGCTTCGCGCCGCTTGCCGGCGAACAGCGTGTAGGAGTTGGCCCAGTCGACGTCCTGGTAGTTCTCGGTGAGTCTGTACACGCGCATGTCGGTGCTGTTCTGGGTGGAGACCAGGTAGGCGGCGCGGGAGTCGGGGCCCTCGTAGACCGTGAAGTCGCGTGATCCGTAGCCGTACAGGCCGTCTGTGCCGGTATAGGTGGGGTCGACGCTGGTGGAGGCGATGCTGCCGGCGCCGGGACGGAAATGCCGTTGGAAGACGTAGTCGCCTCCGATGGTGTCGCAGGTGGCCACCATGAGGTGCGAGGCGCTGTAGTCCTGTCCGTCTTCCCAGTGTGCCCACAGGACGTACTTGCGGGCAGCCGCGTGGTAGATGAGCTTTGGGCGTTCCACCGTGCAGGAGTTCAGCGCTGCGGCACTGTCCTTGGTCAGGATGTGGTTGACGAAGGTCCAGTTGAGCAGGTCGGTGGAGCGGTACAGCGCGAGCTTGGAGAAGCGGGAGCTATTGTCGCTCTTGTCTTCACCGACCCAGTAGTAGTGGGCGCCGACTTTCAGATAGCCGCCACCGTGGGCCTGTATCCGGTTTCCGCTGGTGTCGTGCCAGGTGTCTCCCACCGGGAAATCCCTGTAGCGGGAAGTTGCCGCGGAAGCCGGTGAGGCGCCCGCCAGCGGCACGGCTGCAGCGAGCACGCTCAGCGAAATGCTTCCCAGGAACAGGCGGCGCGAGGGGCCTGAGGGGGACGGCTGGGGATCGGTGTTACGGGTCATGGTGATGCGGCTCCTTGCCAGGTAGGGGTTGACGGCGCGGTACTTCCAGCCGGAAGAACCCCGAAACAGAGATAGTGGCCACGTCTGCCCGGCCGCCAGGCTTCGACCACACCCGATGCGAAGCATTCATGAACACACATCGGCTTCACCGGTCGGCGCCGACCTTGGGCAGCAGCGGCTCGTTCGCAGCTCACGGATCGTCATCAACACACCACTGCCTCGGCCGGGTCACTCCTCGGGCCACTCCCCCGGTCAGAAGTTCTGAGCCTCTGGACTCGTTTCTTCAGGTGCGAGCCAGGCGAGTGCGGCCGCGACGAGGGTTTTGATGCCGGTATCGAGGGTGGGCTGCATCACCGGGGCGAAGGCGGGGCTGTGGTTGACCGGGATGTCCTGGGAAATGGTGCCCTTCTTCTGCGCGGCGTCGTAGAGGCCGGAATCGATGCCGCCGATGCACCAGTAGGTGAACGGGGCGCCGAAGGCATGAGGAATCTCGCTCATGTCCTCGCTGGCCGTCTGCAGTTCGGCCGTGCGCGCCTCATCACCGAAGCAGGCGGCGAAAGCCCGGGCAACGGTGTCGGTGGCATCCTGGTCGTTGATCGTGGGCGGGAACGACGACAGGTGCTCGAATTCCGGCTCCTTGGGGGCGTCTCCCCCTGCGGCCTCGGCCCGTACGATCCGCTTGATCGAGGCAAGTACCTGCTTGCGGACGGCCGGATCGTACGTACGTACGTTCAACTGGAGCACAGCGCGGTCGGGGATGACATTCGGGCCCGTACCCGACTGGATGCTGCCGACCGTAAGGACAGCGGGGGTGGTGGCCGCCAGTTCGCGGGAGATCACCGTCTGCAGACGGACGACGCACATCGCTGCCATGACCACCGGGTCGACGGCTGCCTGCGGGGACGAACCGTGGGCCCCCCGCCCGTGCAGAGTGATGCGCAGGCTGTCGGCAGCCGACAGGAAGGACCCGGTGCGGGTCGCGACGTATCCCGCGGGGTAGGGCAGCACGTGCTGCGCAAGTACGATGTCGGGCCGAGGAACCATGCTGGTCAGACCGTCCTCGATCATGGCCCGGGCCCCGTCGCCGTTCTCCTCCGAGGGCTGGAACAGCGCGACCACCGTTCCCCGCCAGGCGTCACGGCTCTTGGCCATGAGCTGCGCGAAGCCGACCAGGCATGCGACGTGCACATCGTGACCGCAGGCGTGCATGACCGGCTGCTCGACTCCGTCCCTGTCGGTGACGGTGACCGTGGAGGCGTACGGCAGACCGGTGTTCTCCCGCACCGGCAGCGCGTCCATGTCCGCCCGGAGCATCACCGTCGGGCCGTCTCCCCGGGTGAGCACACCGATGACACCGGTGGTGCCGATGCCCTCGGTCACCTCATAACCGCACTCCCGCAGGGCCCCGGCGACCTTCCCGGCCGTGCGGTGCTCCCGCAGGCCGAGTTCCGGGTGGGCGTGAAGGTCCTTATAGAAGTCCTCCACGCCGGCGCGGAGGTCGTCAAGGCCGGTGAGCACTGTCCCTACGCTGTTCGCCATGTGGTTCCTTCGCGGGTTTCGCCCGCCTGCGGGCGTAGGGGGGCGCTCAGGGTCGGTCGCGCTGCCGCCTCCCGCCAGGGGTGAGCGCGGCGAGCCGGGAGCGTGGTTGCCAGTCCAAACCGTTGGGCAGGCCCCAGCCGAACCGCACGGCGGCAAGGCGTAGAACAAGGGCGTGCCAGAAACACGGCATGAGCCTACGAGCACCCCGGCCCATTGCGTCGCTCGTGAACGTCCCGGTGTGTCGAGCCCGTACCCGGACGACCCGGCGATGGGTATCTGCCGCAGCCACCGCCGCGCCTGATGCAGCCATCGCCGCAACCGACCGCACGAGTATGCACCGAAGCGCGGGGCGGGGCGTTGCTGTGTTCGGGGTGTGACGCGCAGTGGGAAATCGGGGGTGCGAGGGCGGGGGTTTGTGAGCTCGGGCATAGGGTCCGCGTCACACAGGACCGCCCCTAGTAGACGGACGGCCGGGCTTTCCCCCCTGTCACACGGCCTCCCCCACCCCCTGTCCGTTTTGTCACTATCTGGGGTCGTAGGTCACACCATTGCCAGCAGCCCAGACCCTCTCGCAAGGTGTTGGACATACCGGGGAGCCGAGCGCCGGACCGGGCGGAACACACCGCCCGTCATCCAGACACCGGCCCCACGACACGCACCACGGCCCCAGCGCCACACCCGTGTCGCCGACCCCCCAGTCGGCCTCCCCACGACGTCCCCCTGGAGAGGTACCCCCATGACTGCCACCACCCGCCGCATCCTGAACCCCCGCAAGACCTCCCTGGCCTGCATCGCCGCTTCCGGCGCCGCCGCCTGCGCGCTGTCCCTGGCCCCGCACCCGGCCCACGCCACCGAGCGCGCCCACACCGCACCTGTGTCAATCTCCGCCATCGCCGCCGCCCACACCGCCCAGCAGCCCGACCACGCCGAGAAGGCCGCCCAGCACTCCCCGGCGAAGAAAGCCCCCGGCGCCGAACACGCCGACACCGTCGCCGAGATCGTCAAGAGCAAGAAGTACAGCAACAACCTCGACGGCTGGATCCGCGAGTCGCTGGCCATCATGAAAGCCAAACACATCCCCGGCAGCTACCAGGGCCTCTACCGCAACATCATGCGCGAGTCCAGCGGCAACCCCCACGCCCAGAACAACTGGGACGTCAACGCCCGCAACGGCATCCCCTCCAAGGGCCTCCTCCAAGTCATCCAGCCCACCTTCGACACCTACCACGTCAAGGGCACCAAAAACAGCCTCACCGACCCCGTCGCCAACATCGTCGCCGCCGCCAACTACGCCGCCGACAAATACGGCTCGATGGACAACGTCAACTCCGCCTACTAACCCGCCCAACCGACCACACACCACCCCAACCACCTGAGTCCCTGGGACGGCCGCCCCCTCCAGGAACAGCAGGACTCAGGTTCTGACGAGGGCCGGAACCGGTACACCCACCCGTTCCGGCCCCCGCCCCTCCCCCCACCCCACACCCTGGGGTGCACGGCTCAGCTGCCGCGCAGGACGTCCGGGAGACGACGGATGGAGTCGATGACGTAGTGGGCTCCGGCGGCCCGCAGTTGGAGCTCCGTGTGGGCTCCGGTCAGGACGGCGACCACCAGACCCGCTCCGGCGCGCAGGCCCGCCTCGACGTCGTACGGAGTGTCGCCGACGACGACGGTGTGGTGGACGGAGGGCGTCCTGGTGCGCAGGACGGCGGTGAGCACCATGTCGGGGTGCGGTCGGCCGCGACCGGCGTCGGCCGGCGAGAGCACCTCGTCGGCGAGGTCCAGCCAGCCGAGGGATGCCAGCAGGCCGTCGCGGGTCCGGGGCGAGAATCCCGTGTTGAGGACGACGGCGACGCCGGACGCCCTGAGGGCTTCGATGGTCTCCCGCGCTCCGGGGATCGGTGTGCAGCGGCCGGCGGCGACGAGTTCTGCGTAGGCTCGCTCGAAGATGTCGTTCGCCCGGCCCGCGTCGTCCGGTGCACCGAGAAGATGACGGAACACGGAGATCTTGGACTCGCCCATGGTGGCACGGACGTGGTCCATCATGCGGGCGTGGGGTTCACTGCCTTCCGCTGTCCATGGGGCAAGGGCCTGGACGAAGGCGTCCTCCACGGCGCCCGCATCGGTGACCGTGGTACCGGCCATGTCGATGACGGCGAGGCTGATTTCGTCGCGGGACCCCATGCGCTGAGCAGTCCGGGGAGCGGTGTGATGAGCAGAGGCAGAGGGTGTCAGGGGCACGGTGCTTCCTCCGGTGCTTGGTTGCTGCGGACGATGTCCGCCTGCAGGGCGGCTGCCAGGGCGAGGGCCGCGATGTCCGATCCGGTGCAGCCGCGCGAAAGGTCGTGCAGGGGTGCGGCAAGACCCTGGAGCAGTGGGCCGACGGCGGCGGCTCCGCCGGCCCACTGGGCGATCTTGTAGCTGATGTTGCCCACGGCGAGGCCGGGGAAGATAAAGGTGTTGGCTCGGCCTGCGACGTCCGATGCGGGCGCCTTGGACCGGCCGATCGCAGGGACAGCCGCCGCGTCGTACTGCAGCTCGCCGTCGACGACGAGGTCCGGTGAGGTGGCACGGACCAGGCTCAGAGCCTCGCGCACCCGGTCCACCTGCGGGTGGGAGGCGCTGCCCTTGGTGCTGAAGGACAGCAGCGCCACCCGGGGTGGCTCGCCGGTGAGGGCCCGGTAGGTGACGGCGGTGGCCAGGGCGATGTCGGCGAGTTCTCTACTGGTCGGGTCGACGACGACCGCGCAGTCGCCATAGCCGAGCAGGGCGCCGTCGGGCATCACCATCAGGAAGCTGCTGGAGAGGGTGCGGATACCGGGGGCGAGGCCGACGACGTGCAGTCCGGCCCGCAGTACGTCTGCGGTGGGGCGGTTGCTGCCGGCGACACACGCGTCGATGTCCCCCAGGCGCAGCGCTGTCGCGGTGAGGTAGAGGGGATCGGCGGCGAGCGCGCGCCGTCCGGCGAGTGCGAGACCGCGCCGGGAGGACAGCGCGTCCGCGAGGGTGCCGGCGCAGCGGTCGTCGGCAGCCAGCGCTGCCGGGTCGAGAAGGTCGAGCCGGTCGGGGTCGTCGGGCAGCTTCAGGCCGAGTTCGGCCGCACCCGCGCGGATGTGTGCCGGGTCGCCGACCAGTACCGGGGTGACGGCGTGCTGTTCGGCGAGGTGGACCGCGGCCCAGAGCGCCCGTGGGTCGGTTCCTTCGGCCAGGGCGACGCGGGGGCGGCGGGGGGCAGGCCGCAGCCGCTGTGCCCAGGTGTCGCGCAGGTGCTGCACAGCGGCTCCGGCCGGTCCTGCAGGGGGCCGCGCCGGGGCGAGCGGGTCGATGAGCATGGGGCAGTTCCCTTGACGTGGGCGGACCGGGGTCGGTGCACGGGCCGTGGCGCCCGGATTCCGGAAAGGCGCCGTGCGCGTGAGGGGCGCGCACGGCCACCGGTGCGGAGGCCCTGGCCCCTGGCAGGGCAGCCGGGGCCGGGACCTCCGCAGTCGCAGCCGGACGTGAGGGCGCGAGCGCCCGCCGGCCGGAGTCCCTCAGACGTAGTCCTGGTACTTCTCCAGGTAGCGCACCGGCTTGGACAGCGCGTCGCGGCGGAACGGGTCGCCGAGCTCACGGGTGCACATGATTTCGATGACCGTGGTCCTGCCCTCGTTCATCTGGGCGTCGACGGCCTTCTGCAGGGCCGGACCGACATCGGACAGCTTCTCCACGACGATGCCGTCGGCGCCCATGGCCTCGGCGATGGCGGCGAAGCTTTCGTTCTCCAGCTCTCCCGCGATGAACCGCCGGTTGTAGAAGTCGACCTGGTTCTTCTTCTCCGCGCCCCACTGGCGGTTGTGGAAGACGACGGCAGTGACGGGGATGTCGTGCCGTACGGCGGTCATGATCTCGCCCATGCTCATGCCCCAGGCGCCGTCTCCCGCATAGGAGATGGCCGGGCGGTCCATGGCTGCGGCCTTGGCTCCGATGATGGTCGGCAGGGCGTAGCCGCAGTTGCCGAAGCTCATCGGCGCGAAGAAGGAGCGGGGCTCCTCGAAGCGCAGATAGCTGTTGGCGACGGAGTTGATGTTGCCGATGTCGGTGGAAACCATGACGCGGGGCGGCATGGCGCGCTCCAGCTCCCGCAGCACTTCGCGCGGGTGCAGCCAGTCGCCCTCCTCTTCCTCCTGCTCGGCGATCATGTCGAGGCTGAACGGGTCCTTCTCGTGGGTCCAGGCGCTGAGTTCTTCCTCCCACGCGTCCTGTTCGGCCTTCATGGTGGCGGCACGCCGCTCGCGTGTGGCGTCGCAGTCCAGGGTCCGGCCGGTGAGTCGTTCGGTGAGAGCGGCGGCAGCGTCCCGAGCGTCGCCGCAGATACCGACCGTGATCTTCTTGACCAG
Source organism: Streptomyces sp. NPDC051320 (assembly GCF_040682175.1). Classification (NCBI taxonomy): domain Bacteria; kingdom Bacillati; phylum Actinomycetota; class Actinomycetes; order Kitasatosporales; family Streptomycetaceae; genus Streptomyces; species Streptomyces sp. NPDC051320. The sequence goes on along the minus strand of NZ_JBFBAL010000005.1, from coordinate 321,474 downwards.
GCCGAGCATCTTGTGGTCGGCGTCGATCTGGATGATCTTCGCGTTCTTCGGCCAGTAGTCCATGCCGTGCTGCGGCAAAGTGCCGAACGGACCGAGGCGGGACCCCAGCGCGACCACGACGTCGGCCTGCGCGATCAGCTTCATCGCCGCCTTGGAGCCCTGGTAGCCCAGCGGTCCGCACCACTGCGGGTGACTCGCCGGGAACGAGTCGTTGTGCAGATAACTGTTGACGACCGGGGCGCCGAGCCGCTCGGCGAGTGCTTTGCACTGGTCGACCCCGTCGGCCATGACGACGCCGCCGCCCGAAATGATGACCGGGAATTCGGCGGTGGCCAGCAGTTCGGCGGCCTCGTTCAGGCTCTTCTCACCGCCGGCGCCGCGATCCAGCCGGTTCGGCCGCGGGATCTCGGTGTTGATGTCACCGTAGAAGTAGTCGCGCGGGATGTTCAGCTGGGTCGGGCCGATCTCGGACATGGCCCGGTCGAAGGCGCGGCCGGTGAACTCGGCCATGCGGTTCGGATTGTTCACGTGGGCCTGGTACTTGGTGAACTCCTGGAACATCGGCAGCTGGTTGGCCTCCTGGAAGCCGCCCAGGCCCATGCCCATGGTGCCGGTCTCCGGGGTCACGATGACGACGGGGCTGTGCGCCCAGTACGCGGCCGCGATGGCGGTGACACAGTTGCTGATGCCCGGGCCGTTCTGGCCGATGACGACACCGTGCCGGCCGCTGACCCGGGCGTACCCGTCGGCCATGTGGGCGGCGCCCTGCTCGTGGACGACCGGCACCAGGCGGATACCGGCCGGCGCGAAGATGTCCATGGCGTCCATGAACGCCGAGCCCATGATGCCGAAGATGTCGGTGACGTCATTGGCCACCAGCGTCTCGACGAACGCCTCCGACGGGGTCATCCGCTGCGGGCCTGCGGCGACAGTACGGCTGGTGTCCGCGGGGTTCTCGCTCATGGTTCCACTCCTTCAGCACACCGGATCTCTTAAAGAATCGGTACGTGGCGTTCCTGAAATCAGGATCTGAGTGGACCATAGGAGTCCTACCTCGCTCCGTCAACGGGATGTTCCGAAAATCGATACCTGATACGCTAGTTTCCGGAATTTGGATCTACCTGGAGCTACCGTGGACCTGTCTCGAGAACCCGACTCCGCCGCACTGAACGGCGACACGCCGACCATGCGGCTCTTCGCGCTGCTCGAACTGATCGCTTCGAAGGACCAGTTGGTCTCACTCCAGGGCCTGGTCGAGGAGACCGGCATGCCCAAACCGACGCTGCACCGCATGTTGCAGCAGTTGGAGAGCGCGGGCCTGCTCATTCGCCAGAGCGACGGCAGGCACTACGGCACCGGATCGAGGCTGCGGCGGCTCGCCGAGAACCTGCTGCTCAACGCCACCCATCACGGTGCACGCCACGCGGTGCTGCGCAGTCTGGTGGACGAGCTCGGCGAGAGCTGCAACATCACCACGCTCTCGGGCAACGAGATCGTCTATCTCGACCGGGTGGAGACCCCCGAGCCGCTGCGCTTCTATTTGCGGCCCGGTTCCCGGGTGCCCGCCCACTGCTCGGCCAGCGGCAAGATGATCCTCTCCCAAATGCTCCCGGCGCAGCGGCGCAAGCTGCTCGCCCACGCGCCGCTCAAGCAGTGCACCCCCAACACAGTGACCGATCTCGAAGCTCTGGAGGAGGAGTTCCGGCGCGTGCGCCGAGACGGATTCTCGCTGGACGACGAGGAGTTTCTGCCCGGTCTGGTGTGCGTGGCCGTCCTCGTGCCCACCGCGGGCACCCGTTCCAACCTGTGCGTCGCCGTGCAGGCACCCGCCGTACGGCTCACCGCCGACAAGGCCCTGCAGGTCCTGCCCGCGCTCCAGCGCGCCGCTGCGGCGATCAGCCGCATCGAGGCGGAGGGAACGCCGGACGGCGGCACCGACTCCCCCTGATGAAGGGAATTCCCCATGACGACCTGTACCGCGACCGCGGGCCACACCGACGGCGCGGCGGAGGCCGAGCCCGCTCCTCCGACGTCCGCACCGGACGTCAGGCTGGCCGTGAAGGACGTGTTCGGCATCGAATCACCCCTCACGGTCCCCGCATTCTCCGCGCCGTCCGAGCACGTGCCCGAGACCGATCCCGCCTACCGGTTCAACCCCGATGTGACCCTGGCTCTGCTGGCCGGCTTCACACACAACCGGCGGGTGCTGGTCCAGGGACTGCACGGCACCGGCAAGTCCACCCATATCGAGCAGGTAGCTGCCCGGCTCAACTGGCCCTGCGTACGCGTCAACCTGGACGGCCACCTCAGCCGCCTCGACCTCGTCGGAAAGGACGCGGTGGTGCTGCGCGAAGGCCGCCAGGTGACCGCCTTCCAGGAAGGGATCATCCCGTGGGCGCTGCGCCGGCCGGTCGCCCTGATCCTCGACGAGTACGACGCGGGGCGCCCGGACGTCATGTTCATCATCCAGCGGCTGCTGGAACGGGAGGGCAGATTCACCCTGCTCGACCAGAACGCGGTGCTGCGCCCGCACCCGCAGTTCCGGCTGTTCGCCACGGCGAACACGGTGGGTCTGGGCAACCTCAACGGGCTCTACCACGGGGCGCAGCGCCTCAACCACGCCCAGATCGACCGCTGGAACATCGTGGCGGCCCTCAACTACCTGCCCGCCGACGAGGAAGCGGCCATCGTACGGGCACGCGTCCCCGCGTTCGCCGACGAGGCGGGACGCGAGCTGGTGACCGCGATGGTGGCGGTCGCCGCGCTGACGCGTGCGGGGTTCCGCGCGGGCGATCTGTCGACGCTGATGTCTCCCCGTACGGTCATTACGTGGGCGGAGAACGCCGAAATATTCGGCGACTGCGCCGCGGCGTTCCGGCTGTCCTTCCTCAACCGCTGCGACGAGGGCGAACGCCCCGTCGTGGCCGAGTACTTCCAGCGCTGCTTCGGCAGGGAGCCCGAGCAGCCGGAACGGGTGTCCGGTCACAGCCCGCTCGTCGGCGAGCCGGTCCGGGGCGCCTGAGGTGGGCGGTACCCAGGCCGCGGCCCGCAACCGGCAGCAGGTCCAGGAGCTGTGCGGGGCAGCGGTCCGCGCCCTGTGCGGTGTCCCGGACCTGCACTTCCGCGGCGGGCGGCCGCACCGCGGGCGGCAGGCGCTCCCGGTGTTCGCACCGCATCTGTATCCCTCCGCGCAGGACGACTTCGGCTCCTTCCGGGGCGCGGCGGACGGCCTGGCGCTGCGTCTGGCCCACTCCGACCAGGAACTGCACCTGCGGCTGTGCCCGGACGACCGGACGGCGCGGCTGGTCTTCGAGATGCTGGAGCAGTTCCGGGTCGAGTCGCTGGCGCCGGCGCACCTGCCCGGGATGGAGCACAACCTGCAGCATCGCCACGAGCAGTGGTCGCTCGCCTTCCACCAGTCGGGGCTGACCGAAACAGCAAGCGGCCTTCTCCTCCACACGGTCGCGCAGGTGTGCCGGGCCAGAATCACCGGACGCCCGGTCGTCGAGGAAACCGAGGGGGTCATCGAGGCCACCCGCGGCGCCCTGGCCCCGGTGATCGGCCATGAGCTGGCGGGGCTGCGTCAAGACCGCTCGGAACAGGCCCGATTCGCCGTGCATGCCCTGACGATCGCCCGTGCCGTGGCGGGGATGACGGCTTCCGCCGGGGCGCCCGCCCGCCGGGGCCGCGCGGAGTGCGACGACGCACGGCCCGCTCCCGCACGCAACGGATTCACCCTGCTGACGGAGTTCGATGACGGCCCGGGAGGCAGCGCCGCCGCGCTCCACGGCACGGACACCGGCGAGGACGACGGTTACCGCGTCTTCACCACCGTCTACGACCGGCAGTGGCGTGCGGGCACTCTGGTGCGCCCCGCGGCGCTGACCGGTTACCGCGAGCGTCTCGATCGCCGGATCGCCTCGCAGGGCGTCAACCTGTCCGCAATCACGCGGGAGTTGGCGGCGCGGCTCGCGTCGCCCACGACCCGGGGCTGGGACGGCGCGCAGGAGGAGGGGTACATCGACGGCCGCATGCTGGCCCGGCTGATCGGATCCCCGACCGAACGGCGGGTGTTCAGGGCCGAGCGGACCGAAACGGCGACCGATGCGAGGGTGACGTTCCTGATCGACTGCTCGGGCTCCATGAAGGAGTACGGCGAAGCGCTCGCCCTGCTGGTCGATGTGTTCGCCAGGGCACTGGACCGGGCCGGGGCCGAGTGCGAGGTTCTGGGCTTCACCACCCGAGCCTGGAACGGCGGACGGGCCCGGCGCGACTGGCTGCGCGCCGGACGGCCGCCGCGACCCGGGCGGCTCAACGAACAGTGCCACCTGGTGTTCAAGGACGCCGCAACCCCGTGGCGCACCGCCCGCCGGGACATCGCCGCGCTGCTGAAACCGGACCTCTTCCGTGAGGGTGTGGACGGCGAAGCAGTAGCCTGGGCGGCCCGCCGCACCGCGGGCACAGCGGCGGAGCGTGGCCCCGGTAGCCGACGGCTGCTGTTCGTGCTCTCGGACGGTGGCCCGATGGACACCGCGACACAGCTCACCAACGACCGGTACTTTCTCGACCGGCATCTCCAGGACATGGTGGCGCGGTACGAGCAGTCCGGCGCGGTAGAGGTCTACGGGGTCGGGCTGGGTCTCGATCTGAGCCCGTACTACCGCCGTTCCCGCGTCCTGGACCTCTCGCGAGGCCCGGACAACGGGGTGTTCCGGGAGATTCTCGGCCTGATCGGCAGTGATCCGCCCCCGGCAAGCGCCGCCTAAGCCGCCGCCAGCATCCTCTCCACCAGCCCGCCCAGAATGCTGATGCCCGGGTCGATCGCGGGTACCTGTGGAGCCGCGAAGCCGATCCGGAAGTGGTTCAGTGGCGGCTGCCCCGAGAGGAAGTAGATGTCGCCGCGCTCGATGAGCACGCCGCGCCGCTGGGCCAGCTCCACCAGTTTGCGGCAGTCCAGTTCGCGTGGCCCGGTCATCCACAGGCTCACCCCGCCCTGCGACGGCGCGGTGTGCCAGGGCAGGTGGGTGTTGACGGCAGCGGTCATGGCCTCCCACTTGCGCATCAGCTGGCCCCGGTAGCGGCGGACGGCGCGGTGGTACTCGCCCGACTGGATGAGCAGCGCGAGGGCGCGCTGGATGTGCCCGGACGGATGCCGTACGGAGTAGCGCCGCAAGTCACGTAGTTCCCTGATGAGTTCGCGGGAGGCCACCATGTACCCCATGCGCAGTCCGGGTGCCAGAAACTTCGAGAACGTCCCCAGATAGACGACCTGGCCGGTGCTGTCCAGCCCCTTCAGCGCGGGGGTCGGGCTGCCCTGGTAACGGAACTCGCTGTCGTAGTCATCCTCGACGATGACCGTGCCGCTTTCCCGCACCAGCGAAAGAAGCTCCCTGCGCCGTCCGATACTCAGCGTGACGTTGGTCGGATGGTGGTGGGACGGCGTCACATGCAGCAGATCCACCCCGGCCAGACCGGCCGGCGGGACCACCCCGGCGGAGGTGACCGGCAGCGGGAGCAGCCGGGCCCCGGCCCGTACGAAGATGTGTCTGGCGTCCAGATAGCCGGGGTCCTCCACGGCCACGGTCGAGCCCGTTCCCAGCAGGGCCCGGCTCAGCAGGTCCAGCCCCTGCTGGGATCCCACGGTGACCAGGACCTCGTCCGGCGCGGCCTCCACCCCGCGGGCGGGCAGTAGTTGGCGGCAGAGCATCTCGACCAGCAGCGGGTCGTCGGCGGCGATGCTGTCCTGGAGACTGTACTGGGCGTGCGGCTGGTAGAGGGCCTCGTTGAGCGCTCTGGACCAGTCGCGGGCGGGGAAGGCCCGCAGGTCCACCTGCCCGGCGAGGAAGGGGTACGGGTAGTCGGCCCAGTCGGGCAGCTTCTCGATGTGCGGCAGCCGGTCCTCGGGGTGACCGCGCAGCCGCGCCCCCCAGTCGAAGCGCTCGGCCGGCGGGCGCACCTCCACCGCGCAGTAGGGGCGCATCTCGCGGTTGACGAAGATGCCCTGCCGTTCGCGGCTCTCCACGAACCCCTCGGCGACCAGCTCCTGGTAGGCCGCGTTGACGGTGTTGCGGGACAGGCTCAGCTCCCGGGCCAGCTCCCGCGATGAAGGCAGCCTCCGCTCGGCGTCGATGGTTCCGACGGCGATGCCGTGTTCGAGCGCTTTGCGGATCTGCCGGTAGAGCGGCTCCCCCGACGTCCGGTCGATTTCGATCAATGTACGTGGCATACGCGCCTCCTGCGGATGACGTGGGCCGCGCGCGGCCCACCGGGCCGGGCCCCGGGCGCGGTACTCCGCTGTCCCCATCCGGCAGGCCGCTTCCGGGCTGCTCGGGGGTACCAGCTGACCGGCAGCGTAGCCGTGGAACAGCCTTTACTCCAGAGGTCGAAGCGGGCGAGATGCCGGGATCCCGCTTCCGGGCTGGACCCGTCGGACTGCGCAGAACTGGCGCTTTCCCCCGGACCAGCCGGTCGGCAGTCTGGTGGTGCATTCAGCACGGTGTGCCCCGCCGGGGCACCCGTCCGCATTGCGGGTCAGCCGTTCCGGGCCTGCCCCGGCACGGCTCCAGCGCTCCGGCACGAGCCGCAAGCGCCCCGCATCACCGAGGGGAGATCGTCGTGAAGATCGGGATTCCGCGCGAGGTCAAGAACCACGAATACCGGGTGGCCATCACTCCCCCCGGCGTCCATGAGCTGGTCCGGGCCGGTCACACCGTCAAGGTCGAGAAGGATGCCGGCACCGGCTCGTCGATCGCGGACGCCGACTACGTCCGGGCGGGCGCCACGATCGCGCCGACCGCCGATGAGGTCTGGGCGGATTCAGCGCTGGTACTGAAGGTCAAGGAGCCCGTCGCGGAGGAATACCACCGCATGCGCGCCGACCAGACGCTGTTCACCTACCTGCATCTGGCGGCCTCCAGGGAGTGCACGGAGGCGATGCTGGAATCCGGGATCACCGGGGTGGCGTACGAGACGGTGCAGCCGGTCGACGGCTCGCTGCCGCTGCTCTTCCCGATGTCCGAGGTAGCCGGTCGACTGGCGCCGCAGGCCGGCGCCCACCACCTCACCCGGGCGGCGGGTGGGCGTGGCGTACTCATGGGAGGCGTCTCAGGGACCAGGCCCGCCAAGGTCGTCGTGATCGGCGCCGGGGTGTCGGGGATGAACGCGGTGGCAGTGGCTACCGGTATGTGGGCCGACGTGGTGCTGCTCGACAAGAACATCGACAAGCTACGGGCCGCCGACCGGATGTACGGGGGCCGGATCACCACCGTCGCCTCCAACGCGTACGAGGTCGAGGCGGCGGTTCTGGATGCCGATCTCGTCATCGGCGCGGTGCTGATCCCGGGCGCCAGGGCGCCGAGGCTGGTCTCCAACGACCTGGTTTCGCGCATGAAGCCGGGGTCGGTCCTCGTCGACATCGCCATCGACCAGGGCGGCTGCTTCGAGGACTCCCGGGCGACCACCCACGCAGATCCCGTCTACCGCGTGCACGGCTCGGTCTTCTACTGCGTCGCGAACATGCCGGGCGCGGTGCCGAACACCTCCACCTACGCGCTGACCAATGTCACGCTTCCGTACGTTCTGAACATCGCGAACAACGGGATCGCCGCCGCCGCGGAGTCGGACGCCGCCATCGGGCGCGGCATCAACATCGTGGGCGGCCAGGTCACCTATCGCCCGGTGGCCGAGGCGCACGGTCTCAAGTACGTCGAAGCCGAACAGGCGCTCGTCTAGGCCGCCGCGGCACTCGTCCGGGCGGCATCGACGGGCCGGCTCAACTGCCGCCGCATCCAAGCACATCCGCAGTCCACCGCACACCACTCGCCCGGCGGCTGCCGGGCCAGGAGGGGAGATCAATCGTGACCACCGAGTCCGCGTTCCGTGCCAGGGCGCAGCGCCATCTGGGGCAGCACTTCACCCGCCAGGATGTCTGGCGGAGCGACGAGCTGCCGGTCTTCGTTCGGGGCGAGGGATGCTATCTGTACGACGAACAGGGCCGGCGCTTCCTCGACGGTCTGGCGGGCCTGTTCTGTGTGAACATGGGTCACAGCCGCGGGGACATCGTCACAGCCGCCACCCGGCAGATGGAGACGCTGGCCTATTCGACCAACTGGGGCGCCGCGCACCCGCCTGCTGTGGAAGCGGCGAGCCTGATCGCAGAACTCGCCCCCGGGGACCTGGAGGTCACGTGGTTCGTGAACTCCGGCTCGGAGGCCGTCGAAACGGCGATCAAGTTCGCCCGGCAGTATCACCGCAGCCAGGGCCACTCCGAGCGTACGAAGATCATCAGCCGTGACATGTCCTACCACGGCGTCACCCTGGGCGCCCTGTCGGTCACCGGCCTTCCCAAGATTCGCGATCCGTTCCTGCCGCTGCTGCCCGGCATCCGGCATGTGCCCAACACGCTCGGCCACACCGGCGACTGTGGACCTGCCGACGAGCTGGATTGCGTGCGGGCGATCGAGGCCGCCATTCTCGAAGAGGGCCCCGAGACCGTCGCGGCCGTCTTCGCCGAGCCGGTGCAGAACGGGCGCGGCGCGCTCGTCCCGCCGGACGGATACTGGCGCGAACTGCGCCGGATCTGCGACCGGTACGGGGTCCTGCTCGTCGCCGACGAGGTCATCTGCTCCTTCGGGCGGCTGGGTCACTGGTTCGGCAGCGGCTATTTCGGCGTGGTGCCGGACATGATCACCTTCGCGAAGGGCTCCACTTCCGGCTACGCCCCGCTCGGCGGCATGATCGCCCGTGAGCCGCTGGTCCGCGGGCTCTACGAGGCTCCCGGCGGCGGAACGTTCACCCACGGCGCCACCTGGGGCGGGCACCCGGTGTCCACCGCCGTCGCGGTCGCCAACATCACCGCGATGCGGGACGAGAAGGTCCTGGACAACGTCAGCAACCTCGGGCCCGAACTCCGCGCCGGCCTCGACGAGATCAAGCGGCGCCACCGCGTCGTCAAGGACGTACGGGGCATGGGCTTCTTCTACGCGGTCGAGCTGACCGCAGACCGTGACACAGGGCGCGAACTCAGCCCGGAGCAGGCGCAGAAGGTGCTGCGTGAGGTGCTCCCGCAGGCGTTCAGGAAGACCGGGGTGATCCTGCGACCGGACGATCGCGGCGCGACGATGCTGATGATCTCGCCGCCCCTGGTGGCCGACCGTGAGGTGCTCGACGAGTTGCTCGCGGCGGTCGACGTGATGGCCGGCGATGTCCAGAAGAGCGTCACCGGCTGACGGGAAGCAGCCGTATGCCGGTGCGGCGGGAGAAACGGTCCTCCTCCCCGCACCGGCTGCCCCGCTGTGCACCCGCGTACGCCTTCACCGCCCCTGACCGGAATTCCACCCCCGTTCCCCTCGTGAATACGCGTGAATACGCGTGAATACGCTGCGGAGATTCCGGTGGAACCGGCGGTGGGACCGGAACCCAGGGACTGGTACCGGGTCAGCGGCCCGTCCTGGATCTTCCTCATGCATCCACTTTTCAGCCAACATTCCGGGCACTGCTGATTTCTCGACGGCAGCTCCACGCACTTTCCGACATAAGGGGTCCCCGTGGCAGAGAACAACGGGTCCGGCGAGATCGGACGCGAAGAGACCGGAGGGGCCGGACTCCGGAGCGAACTCAAACAGCGGCACATGACCCTGATCGCGCTGGGCGGGGTGATCGGAGCAGGGCTCTTCGTCGGCAGCGGAGTGGTGATCGACGAGACCGGGCCGGCCGCGATCATCGCGTTTCTGCTGGCCGGCGGGCTTGTCATCCTCGTCATGCGGATGCTGGGCGAGATGGCGGTGGCCCGGCCGGCGGTCGGCTCCTTCTACGCGTACGCCCGGCTCGCCCTGGGCAACTGGGGCGGCTTCACCATCGGCTGGCTCTACTGGTACTTCTGGGTCAACGTGGTCGCTCTGGAAGCGGTGGCGGGCGCCAACCAGATCCATGCCTGGCTGCCCGCGGTCCCTCTGTGGGTGGTCAGCCTCTGCCTGATGGTGCTGCTCACCGGGGTCAACATGTTCTCGGTGCGTTCGTTCGGGGAGTTCGAGTACTGGTTCTCCTCGATCAAGGTCGCCGCCATCACCGTCTTCCTCGTCGTCGGCCTGGTCTTCGTCCTCGGTCTGTGGCCCGGAGCCCATGCCGACGTCAGCAATCTGACCCAGCACCACGGTTTCGCCCCGCACGGCGTCGGCGCGGTGCTCACCGCCGTGATTCCGGCAGTCGGCTTCTTCACCGGCGCCGAGATCGCCGCGCTGGCCGCCGCCGAGTCCAAGAACCCGCAGCGCAGTGTCGCCAGGGCGACCCGCTCGGTCGTGCTGCGCGTCCTGATGTTCTACGTGGGCTCGATCTTCCTCGTCATCGCGATCGTGCCGTGGAACGACCCGTCGGTGGCGCAGGGCCCGTACGTCGCGACGCTGCAGCACATCGGGATCTCCGGCGCCGGCAACCTCATGCGCGTGCTGATCCTGGTCGCGGTGCTCTCCTCGCTCAACGCCGGCCTCTACAGCGCCTCCCGGATCGTGTTCGCCCTGACCGGGAACAACGACGCGCCGCGCAGCCTGACCAAGCTCAGCAAGCGGGGCGTACCCCGGCGCGCGATCCTGCTCGCGACGGTGCTCGGCTATGTGTCGGTGATCATCGCGTATGTCTCGCCGGACGCCGTTTTCTCCTTCATCGTCCACTCCTACGGGGCGGTCGCGCTCTTCGTCTATCTCCTGGTCGCCCTCTCCCAAGTGCGATTGCGGCGGCGGCTGGAGCGCGAGGACCCGGGGTCGCTCACGCTGAAGATGTGGTGCTTCCCCTATTTGAGCTGGTTCACCATCGGCGCGATGGCCGTGGTCATCATCACGATGGCGGTCCTGCCGTCCACCCGCTCCGACTTCGCCGCCAGCGTGCTGACACTCGCGGTGGTGCTGGGCGCGTACGGAATCCGTGCCTACCGTGCCCGCAGTCAGGCGCGTACGGACGGCGGTCCCGCCGCGACCGGCCCTGAACCGGTGTCCCGCCCTGTTCTGGACTCCCAGAAGTGATGTCGAAGCCATACCTGCGGCAGCCCGGTGATCGGGGCAGCCCTGTACAACGGCCAGGCACCTGTCCCACCAGGCGACCGATGAGTTCCGGGGCCCGGGGCGGTCTGTCTCTGCACAAGCAAAAGCTGCGCACGAGCTCTGTGAGGGACCATGACCACCCACGCACTACCGCCCGTCGTCGACGCCGCAACCTGGGAACGCCGGCTCGAGGACCTGCGCGCCCGGGAGAAGGCCGCGACGCGGGAGCTTGACGCCATCGCCGCCGAGCGTCGTCGTCTTCCGATGGTCGAGATGCCCGACTACACCCTGGAGGGCGAGGACGGCGCCGTTCGACTGGCGGACGTCTTCGAAGGCAAGAGGCAACTGATCGTCTACAACCACATGTGGTTCGCCGACAAGGAATGGCAGTGCCCGGGCTGCACGGGCTTCACCTCGCAGTACACCCGCCTGGCCTTCCTGGACAACTACGATGCGCGCTTCGTCGTCGTCACCCCGGGCCCGATCAAAGAGGCACTTGCCTACAAGCAGCGGGTCGGCAACCGGATGACGTGGTACTCGACTGCCAACAGCTCATTCGGCGCCGACGTCGGCGCACCGCCGGACGGAGGATTCGCGGTCAACGTCTTCCTGCGCGACGGCGACACCGTCTACCGCACCTGGCACACCAACGGCCGGGGAACCGAGCAGCTCAGTCACACCTTCGCGCTGATCGACGTCCTGCCGTACGGACGGCAGGAGCGATGGCAGGACTCGCCCGAGGGCTGGCCTCAATCGCCCACCTACAGCCGGTGGGCGACGTCCCAAGACATCGCGGCGCTCCACGGCTCGGGCTCAGGCGGCGGCTGAACGACCTGCAGCACGGTCGACGAGCAGGTGAACCGGTGTGCCGACCGGGCTGCTGCCGGCCCTCGTCCCGGCGCTCGACGATCAACGCACCGGGGCGTCGAACCGCGGTGTCGTCGTGAGCAGATGAGAGACGTCCGACCCCACCGGAAGCTCCTGCGGCTGTGCGCCGCGGTTGAACAGCCGGGCGGGGCGGGCGCCCTGCACCCGGGCCTGGCGGCCGTCGACCCGCAGCCATGACCCTTCGCGCAGGCCGAGTACCGGCACGTCGTTCTCCTCCAGGAACTCGGTGAGCCGCTCCGCGCGGGTCTCGCCCTTGTGGGTGCTCTCCGGGTCCGGGTCCAGATAGTGCGGGTTGATCTGGAACGGGACGAGGCCGAGTGTCTCGAACGACGGCGGCTGCACGATGGGCATGTCGTTGGTGGTACGGAGGGTGGGTGCTGCCATGTTCGTCCCGGCGCTGGCCCCCATGTATGGCAGCCCGCCCCGGACAGCTTCGGTCAGGGCGTCGCGCAGACCGGTCCGGTACAGAGCGCTCAGCAGCCGGAAGGAGTTGCCGCCGCCGATGAACACGGCGTCGGACGCGGCGAGTTCCGCGACCGGGTCGGTGTTCTCATGGACGCCGCGGACACTGATGCCGGACGGCGCGAGGGCGTCGCGCACGCGTGCGGTGTACGTGGTGTGGTCGGCGAGAGCGTACGGGACGAAGGCCAGTCGGGCCCCGGAGGGCAGGAACGCGGCGACGGTGTCGAGGGCGTGTTCCAGATAACCGCGGCCGTACTGGGTGGAGTTGGAGAGCAGCAGCAGATTCACGAGTTTCCTTTTGGTTTTGTTCTGATGCGTCAGTCGGTGCGGGGGCGGCGGGCGCGCGGCTTCGGGCGCTGCGGAGGGTGGGTGAGCCGCCTCTCCAGCAGCTGGGCCGCGTGGCGCAGCGCGTCGAGCCGGTCCTCCGGCGCCCCGCGGAAGAGCGCCTCGGCGCCGCCGAGGCTGAGGCTCCCGTACGGTTCCCGCCCGAGGAAGACCGGGACGGCGACGGTCGCAATACCGGTGTCGTACTCGCCGACCGTCCAGGCGTATCCCTGGGCGCGGACCCTGAGGAGCTCCTCCTCCAGCCGGTCCGGATCGGTGACCGTCCGGTCGGTGAAGCGGGCCATCGGGCGGCCCCGGAAGAGCCGGTGGCGCTGCTCGTCGGGCAGATACGCGTAGTACGACTTACTGGTGGCCCCGGCGTGCGCCGGGTAGAGCTCGCCGACCAGCGGGTAGTAGCGCAGCGGCCCTGCCTCCCCTTCCTCCGCGGCGACGCACCGCATGTGGAAGCTGTCCGGCAGACAGAACAGGACGGTGTCGCCGGTGACCCGGCGCAGTTCCTCCAGGACCGGTCCGGCCAGCAGCTCCAGCGATCCGGAGCGTTCCCAGAGTCTGCCCAGGCGCAGCACGGCGGGGCCGATGCGGTAGCGGCGCGTAACCGGATCCGAGACCAGGAAGCCGCGCCCCGCGAGAGTGGCGAGCAGCCGCTGGGCCACCGAGGTGTCCCAGCCGAACTCCTCGGCGACCTCGCTCACGCCCAGGTCGGGCCGGGTCCGCTCGAAGGCGAGCAGTACCAGGAGCGCCCGGTCGACGGTTTGCAGAGCCCCGGCCGGGGTGCGCCGGTCCAGATCGAAATCCGCCATCGTCATCTCACCATTCAGACCTGAATTGCAAATAACGGGAAACAGTTGCGCTCAAGGCTATCCGATCCCGAATGTGGCCTCAGCACCCAGCCCCGCGCGCCCTGTCGGGTGTCGGCCCGGGTGCCCGGATGAGTGAGAAAGGCCCCCATGTTGAAGCACGTGCTGGACATCGTCGATCTGCTGGACGATCCCCAGGTCAATGGCAAGACAGTCGTCGACTACCTCGACTCCGTAGCCGGGGCCGAGGGCTCGTCCGCACAGGTGACCACAGTCGCCGGCGAGCAGGGCTCGACGGACTTCGTGATGGTCCGCATCCCGGGCGCCCGAGGGCGTACATCCGGAGGCGGCGCCCGCACGCTGGGCGTGGTGGGCCGGCTCGGCGGGATCGGCGCCCGGCCCGAGGTGACCGGCATGGTCTCCGACGCCGACGGCGCGGTCTCCGCCATCGCCACCGCGGCCAAGCTGCTCGACATGCGCCGCCGGGGCGACGTGCTGCCCGGCGACGTGATCGTCGCGACCCACATCTGCCCGAACGCGCCGACCGAACCGCACGATCCGGTGCCGTTCATGGGCTCGCCCGTGGACATCGCCACCATGAACCGCCACGAGGTGACTGGCGAGATGGAGGCCGTGCTCTCCATCGACACCACCAAGGGAAACCGGATCATCAACCACAAGGGCCTCGCCCTGTCTCCCACCGTCAAGCAGGGCTGGGTGCTCCGGGTCAGCGAGCAGCTCGGTGAGCTGCTGGCCGTGGTGACCGGTGAGCCGTTGGTCACGTACCCCGTGACCACGCAGGACATCACCCCATACGGTAATGGGGCACACCACATCAATTCGATCCTGCAGCCCTCCACCGCGACGGCCGCCCCGGTCGTCGGCCTTGCCATCACCTCGGCCGCCGCGGTGCCGGGCTGCGGTACGGGCGCGAGTCACGAGAGCGACATCGCATCCGCCGCCCGCTACGCCGTGGAGGTCGCCAAGGCCTACGGCAACGGCCACCTGGACTTCCACGACGCGGTGGAGTTCGAAAACCTCGTCAACCGCTACGGGTCGCTGGCTCACCTGCAGACCTTCGGCCGTACACCCCAGGAGTCCTGATGGCAGCCGCCCCGCAGGCCGAGGCACTGGCCCCCGAGGCCAAGAGCATCGGCAGCGACGACTACGCGCTCTCCCGCGTCCCGCGTGACGAGCGTTTCGGGTTCTGGTCCATGCTGCTGCAGTGGCTGGCCCAGTCCGGCTCGATATCGCAGTTCACCCTCGGCGCCACCATCGGTGTCGGCATGACCTTCGGGAACGCCTTCCTCGCCTTCACGCTCGGCGCTGTGATCCTGGAGGTCGTGATCTTCGCGATCGGCCTGGCCGGGATGCGCGAGGGTCTGGCGACCCCGTTGCTGACCCGCTGGGTCGGCTTCGGGCGCAACGGCTCGGCGCTGGTCAGCTTTGTCATCGCGGTCAGTCTCGTCGGCTGGTTCGGCGTCCAGAACACGATCTTCGGCACCAGCGTCTCGGCGCTGGTCGGCGGCCCGTCCTGGATGTGGTGCGTACTGGCGGGCATCGCCATCACCGCCCTGGTGATCTTCGGCTTCCGTTATATGGCCGTCTTCGCCAAGGTCGTGACGCCGCTCTTCTTCGCGATGGTCGCCTGGTCGATCATCGCGACACTGAAGGACCACTCCCTCAGCGACCTGATCCACTCGCCGGCCCCCGGCCGGACGATCCCGCTCGCCGTCGCCGCCACCGCCATCGCGGGCGGTTTCATGACCGGCGCGATCGTGGCCCCGGAGATGACCCGGTACAACAGGAAGGGCTCGCACGTCTTCCTGCAGAGCGCCTCGTCGATGATCCTTTCCGAGTACATCGTCGGTCTGACCGGTGTACTCCTGGGCCACCTGGTGCGGAGCAACGAGGTCTCGCACATCGTGCTGTCCACCTCCGGTGCCTTCGGTGTCATCGTGGTCCTGATGTCCACCGCCAAGATCAACGACTGGAACCTGTACGGCTCATCCCTCGGCGTCGTCAACTTCTTCCAGGTCGTCTTCGGCAAGCGGATGCACCGCGGCGCGGTCACGATCGCCCTCGGCATCGCCGGCACGGTACTGTCCGCGGTCGGGATCATGACCCACTTCACCGAGTTCCTCTCCATCCTGGGCGTCGCGATCCCGCCGGTCGGCGGGATCATCGTGGCCGAGTACTGGGTCGTGAAGCGAATGCGGGCGCCGCTGGACGCCACCCGTGAGGCCGAGACGCTGCCGACGTCATCGCCGACCTGGGTGCCGATGTCCCTGGCCATCTGGATCGCGGCGTTCTGCGTCGGCAAGTTCTACGACGGCGGCATCCCGGCCCTGAACTCGCTGGCCACCGCCTTCATCCTGTACAGCGTCCTGGGCCTGCTGGGCTGGGTGAAGCCGTACGGCACCTCCACCCTGGCGGATGAGGACAGCGCGGTCCCCGCCGCCCACGCGACAACCTCTGTGGGAGCAGCATGACCACCCCCGGCACCACCGCTTCGTTCGTCCCGGCCTCCGACGAGGCCCAGGACGAAGTCATCGAACTGTGCAGCGAACTCATCAGGTTCGACACCTCCAACCCCACCAGCGACGAGCGCGCGAGCGCCGACTGGGTGGTGGGGCGCCTCGCCGATGCGGGTATCGGCTCCCAGCTGATCGAGTCCGCCCCGGGCCGTGCCAGTGTCATCGCCCGGATCGCGGGCAGCGACCCCGAGCGCGGTGCCCTGCTGGTCCACGGCCACCTGGACGTCGTACCCGCCGACGCCTCCGAGTGGCAGGTACCGCCGTTCTCCGGCGAGATCCGCGACGGGTATCTGTGGGGCCGCGGTGCGATCGACATGAAGGACACGGTGGCCGTCATGCTGGCCACCGCCCGTCACTTCGCCCGTACCGGCACCAAGCCGTCGCGCGACCTGGTCCTCGCCTTCCTCGCCGATGAAGAGGCAGGCGGCAGGTTCGGCGCCCACTGGCTGGTCGAGCACCGGCCGGAGCTCTTCTCCGGGGTCACCGAAGCGATCGGTGAGGGCGGCGGTTTCTCCTTCGCCATCGACGACACCCGTCGCCTCTACCCGATCGAGAACGCCCAGCGCGGCATGGCCTGGATGGAACTCACCGCCACCGGCCGGGCCGGCCACGGCTCGTCGCCCAACGACGAGAACGCGGTCACCGACCTCGCCGAGTCGCTGACCCGCATCGGCCGCGAGACCTTCCCGATCCGCCTGATCGAACCGGTCCGCGCCCTGCTCGAAGAGGCAGCCCGTCTGTTCGGTGTCGAGTTCGACGAGAACGACATCGAGAGCAGCCTCAACAAACTCGGTCCGGTCTCCGACTTCATACAGGTGGTGCTCCGCAACTCCGCGAACCCCACCCTGTTCAACGCCGGCTACCAGACCAATGTCATCCCCGGAAAGGCGACCGCCCGGGTGGACGGCCGCTTCCTGCCCGGCCACGAGCAGGAACTGATCGACACCATCGACAAGCTTCTCCTCCCTTCGGTCACCCGCGAATGGGTCAACCACGACATCGCGCTGGAGACGACGTTCGACGGCCCGCTCGTCGACGCCATGTGCGCAGCCGTCCGCGCCGAGGACCCGGACGGCCACCCGGTCCCGTACTGCAACCCCGGCGGCACCGACGCCAAGGCCTTCACCCACCTCGGCATCCGCTGCTTCGGCTTCAAGGGCCTCAAGCTCCCGCACGACCTGGACTACGGCCGCCTCTTCCACGGCGTGGACGAACGCGTCCCGCTGGAGGGCCTGCGCTTCGGCGTCCGCGTCATGACCCGACTCTGGCAGAGCTGCTGACTTCCACATGGCAGCCCGGCCCTGCCCCGGGACCGCTGCTCCTTCGCCCCCGCCGCTGCCGCTGCCGCCGTCGGAGGCGAAGGCCGCAGCGGGAGTCAGAGCGGTATCCGGTCAAGGTCGTTTCCGACCACCACCCGCCCGCTGAACCCCTTCGCCGCCCGGCGACGCCAGGAGGCATTCGGGACCAGGTAGGTGTCCGCCGGGACAAGGTGGGTCAGCACAAGCATCGAGACCCCGCACCGCTCGGCGATCTGCCCGAGCAGCGAGACGTCGGTGTGCGCGGCGGCGAAGTGGTCCAACAACGCCTGGCTGTAGCCGGAACTGTGTCGGTAGAAGTCCAGGTCGATAGCCTCGTGCACCAGGATGTCAGCGCCCCGGGCGAGGCGGACCAGGTTGTTGCTGGGGGCGGTGTCGCCCGAGAACACCACCGATCCGTCCGGGGTGTCGAAGCGGTAGGCGAAGCTCGGGTACACCAGGCCGTGCGGCACCAGCACCGCGCTGACCCGCACCGTTCCGTCGTCCATGACCGGGAACGGCTCCATGTCCGGCGCGCGGTCGCCGAGCGGGTCGGCCGCCACGTCCGGCACAGTGATCTCGTGCACCTGTACACGGGTACGCGGGTCCGAGGCTCCGGACTCCCGGCTGAAGATGTTGCTGCTGTAGGCGCTGGCGTTCAGCGAATCCCTGGTCAGCTCCCGCAGCCCCGGCACGGGGTCGGCAGGGTCGACCGGCGGCGCCCCGTCGCCGCGTCCGACGGGCAGGGCGCCGGCGGACCCCGGCCCGTAGGCGGGAAACGGGGTGGGTGCGGCATCGCCGACGTCGTTGCGGCCATGCGCCGCGAGCAGGACGAAGTTCGGGTAGTCCGCGATGTGGTCGATGTGCAGATGAGTGATGAACACCCCGGCCAGATCACCGAACTTCAGCCCGGCTCGCCCGTACTGCGTGACGGCGGAACGTCCGCAGTCGACGACGTACACCCGGCCGCGCACCGACAGTGCGGCGGCGGTGCCGGTCCGGGTGGTGACCGGTGGCGGGCCGCCGGCGGTGCCGAGCAGGCAGAGCACAGTCCGGTCACGCGGGGCAGCGGACAGCGACTCGTGTGCGGCAGCGGTTTGGCCGCTTCCATGTTCCGCCGCGAAGGCGTCCTGTGCCCCGGTCCCCTCGGCTCCCACTGTTGCGGCCGCGACGATGGAAGCGCCCAGCAGTCGCCGCCTGGACAACGCCCCCGAACTGTCGCTGCTCCGACGGTCTGTCCTCTTCACCGGCTGCCTCCCAGGTTTCTCACGCAGGGCGCCCGAGCATACATATGGTTAAGCGCTTAGAGAAGTGGTCGAGGGCGATCCCGGATCACCAGCGGCGCCGCCCGGACGGTGCGGTGAAACTGCACAGGCGTTGGTTACGAAAATGTCCGCATTGCGTAAAGTGAGCTGAAGTCTGCGCCTCAGCCAGGGGTCCAGGCTTCAGAGTGTGGTCTCCCCGGCTTGTTGAGCCGGGACCGCACCGCGCATGGCCCTGACCTGGGCCCGAGCGCCTGTACTTGAGGGGACATCACTTGTCTGCTTCTCATTCCGTCCGTCGTCTCGTTGCCACCGTCCTGCTGGCTGGGTCCGTCATCGCCGCGATGGCGACGCCGGCCTCCGCACACGACCGTGGCCGTCACCACCAGGAGCACTCCCACTCGGCCCGCGACCACCGCGACCACCGCGACCACCGAAACGACGGCCGCGACCACCGCGACCACGGCCGCGACCACCGCCGTGACCACCGCGACCACCGTGACCACGGCCGCGACCACCGCCGTGACCACCGCGACCACCGTGACCACGGCCGCGACCACCGCAACGAGGACCACGGGAACCGTCGTTGACCTGACCCCCGCCCGCTCGCTACTGATCACGCGAGCCCTTGCGTAGCCCAGGCGTGCCGCCATATCCCGCTCCGAGGGGTGGCGGCACGCCGCTGGGTCCCGTCCGCCATAGCGCCATCACCGGTGGACGCAGGGAAGGTTGGGCCTCTTTGGAGTGCCGTGCCGCGCGGCAGTGGTTCGGCGCCGAGACGCCGGGGACGCCGCCGGCGATGCCGCGCTCCCGCCTCCGGCGGTGTGCCTCGTGTCACACATCCAAAGAATGCCCAAGTTGCGTGGCTCACAGCGGAAATGTCCCTTTAGCGTGCATGCTCGGAACAGATGCCGACCTCCGAAGTGGAGCGCAATGGCATCGACTTGAGTACGAACTGTTGAAGTGAGCCATGTCACAGCACGCGTGGCATCCCCATCGTTCTGCGCAGAAAGGTGCGAATTTTGACTGCTTATCTGTCTCCTCCCGCGGTGATACACGGCGACTACGCCGTGGAGACCAGCCAGATAGCGGCGGAAGTGCGCGGCCGGCACCCGCACGCGGCATGGGCGCCGCGGATCGACGGAATCGCGGCCAGCACGGGCATCGACACCCGCGGATGGATGCTGCCGCTGGAGACGGCCGTCGCGCCCGGTAGCGGGAATGGCCTGGGGGCTCCGGGCATCGGCCCGGCCCGAGATGCGCTGGCCCGCGACGGGTTCACCGAGCAGGACGTGGACCGTGTGATCGCCAGCCTTGAGGCGATACCTGCGCCGCAGACCGTCCAGGAGCGCACCGCGCCGGCCTGGGAGGCCGTGCAGTCCTATGGGGAGCGTGCAGCGCGCGGGGCCCTGCAGAGCGCCGGGCTGGACGCCACCGACGTCGACTGCCTCATCACCAGTCACTCCACCACACCGGCGCTGCCGGGTCTGGACGTCGCCCTGGCCAACAAGCTTCCGCTCCGCGACGACGTGATGCTGCTTCCAGCCACGCAGTGGGCCTGCATCGCCGGGACTCGCTCCTTGGCGCTGGCGGCGGATCTCGTGGCCGCGGACCCCGACCGGGTCGTCCTGGTCGTGATCGCGGAGGCGCTGAGCACCACCTACCAGCCCGCGGACGACACTCTGGAATCCTTGATCGTCCGGCTGCTGTTCGCCGACACCGCGGTCGCCGCCGTCGTCACGGGCCGCCAAAGGCCAGAGTCGGTGTTGCGGCTGGACGCGGCCTGGCACCACACCCTGCCCAGCACCCAGGACCTGCACCGCCTGGAGACGCGGGCCGACGGCACCCACTTCGTGATGGACCGGCGCGGGCCGCGCGCTGTGCAGGACACCGTTACCGCGATGTGGGAGTGGCTGCGGGTCCGTCACCAGGACGACCCCGACTCCTGGCACCCCGACGTTCTGCTCGCGCACCCCGGCGGGACCCGGGTGCTGGAGTACATGGAGCAGACGATGCCGAGCGAGTGGCCGTCGGGGCTGCTGGACTACAGCCGGGACAGTTACACCAGCGGCAACCGCGGAGGCGCCGCCGTGTTCGACATCCTGCGGCGGGCGCACGACTCGGGGCAGCAGCCGGGCAACCGTGCCGTGCTGTTCGCGGCGGCCCCGGGCCTGACGGCCACCGCCGTGGAGGGAGAGTGGCTGTAGCGCAAGCACGCGGCAGCCGTGCCACCGGTTGGGCCGACCGTAAGGGTCGCGCCGCCTGACGAGCGCGTCAGCCGTGCCACCGGTGCCTCGACCGCGCTACTGGGCGACTTCCGCCCAGACGACCTTGCCCGTGTCTGTCCACCGCACCCCCCACCGGGTGGTGAGTTTGTGCACCACGTGCAGGCCGCGCCCGCTGTCGTCGAGCACCCCGCCGCGGCCCAGCCGCGGCCTGCCGTTGCCGGTGTCGCCCACTTCGCACAGCAGGCCACGACCGGCCCTGATCAGCCGCACCGTGATGGGCCCGGTAGCGAAGCGGACCGCATTGGTGACCAGCTCGCTGATCAACAGCAGCACACCGTCCCGGGTGTCATCCCTGGTGCCCCATTGCCGCAGAAGCGCGGAGACCAGCGTGCGAGCCCGGGCGGCCGCGTCGTCGCGGGCGGGCAGCCGCCAGGTCGCGGTGTCCCCCTTGCGACAGCCGACCATGCGGGCGAGCAGCAAGGTCACGTCGTCGCGCGGATGGCTCTGCGCCGCCAGTTCGGCGACCACGCGCCGAGCGGCCTGCTGCAGGTCGTCCCAGGGATGCACCATGCGCACGGTATCCGCCAGCCTGCCGATGCCCTCGTCGATCGAGACGGCGGGATCCTCCACCAGGCCATCGGTGTAGAGGGCGATCAGGGAGCCCGGGGGTGCGGCGAACGTGTGCACGTCGAACGGCTCCCGCAACGCGAATTCGGCGCCCAGGCTGGGGTGGGGGCGGACCTCGAGCGTGTTGGCGCCCCCGTCCGGGAGCACCAGGACCGGGGGGAGGTGGCCGGCGCTGGACAGCACCACCTGGTGGCGGACCGGGTCGTAGACGGCGATGCAGCAGGTCGACCCGAGGGCGCTGTAGCCGGCCGCCAGCCCGGATTCCGCCTCATCCAGCATTGTCACGGTCTCGTCCAGGTGCCCCAGCACCTCGTCGGGCGCCAGCCCCGCGGACAACAGCGCGCGGGCCTCCATGCTCAGCTGACCCATGACCGCCGCGGCTCCCAGGCCGTGCCCCACGACGTCTCCGACCACGAGAGCAGTACTGCCTCCCGGCAGCGGGAAGCTGTTCACCCAGTCACCGCCGACGCCCGCGCTGTCGGGCGTCGTCGGCTGGTAGACGCTGGCGACCTCGATGGTGTCGCCGCCGGCCCGCGGCAGCAGCCGACGCTGCAACGCCAGCACCTGCGTGTGCTCGCGCTGATGCTGGCGGGCCAGGTCGACGTGATGGGCGGTCCTGGCCACCAGTTCCTGCAGGTCGAACAGCTCACTGTCGTGGAAGGGGCGGTCCGCCCGCCGCCAGACCTCCGCCACGCCCAGCACGACGGGCGGCGCGCCGTCCAGGCCCGCCAGGACCAGCGGTATGCACGCCACGCTCGCCGGCCGCTCACCGGGCACCAGAGCACGCACCAGCCGTGGATCGCCGAGCACCCGCTCGAGCGCCTCCCGGTCAGGGATGACGATGGCCTGCGGGACGTCATCACGCCGGACGGCAAGGGACAGTAGGCGACTCGCGTCACCGGGCAGGTCGTCACCCAACGTCACGTAGCCCTCGGGCCACGCCCGGTCCGGCACCAGAGCCGCCCGCCGCAGCCGGATGCGCTCCTGCGCCTGCTCAGTGACCGCCTCGCCCGTCCACACGGCGAAGTCGAGATCGATGGCCGCCACGTCTCCCCAGGCCAGCAGGGATTCCGCCAGGGACTGCGCGGTGTCGCCGATGTCCAGCGAGGTGCCGACCGCGGTCTCGGCGGCGTACAGGTGCAGCCTCCTGGCCATGGCGATCACGGAGACGGTCAAGCCCTCCTGAGGCGCAGCGGCGGGCAGGATGCTCATCGAGACGACCAACTCGGACCCGTCACCGCGCCGCAGGCGCTGGACCCGGGCGACGTGCGCCTCCCCTGTGTCAAGCACCTGCTGCAACCGCCGTGTGACCGTCGGGACGTCGCCGGGAGGCAGCAGGTCGACGAAAGGGCTACCGGTCACGGCATTCAGCCCCGCGAAAACAGGGGCATCCAGATTGCAGCGGGTGATCCTCAGATCCCGGTCCAGGTTGACGGCACCGAGGATCTGCTCCTGATGCCCCGCCGTCAGACCGGCGTTTCCTGGATCGGGGGCGGTGGGTTCGCCCTGCGAATCGGCAGGACCGGCGGACGCTGCCGCTCCACCGCGCGGAAGGTAGTGCCCCAGGGCGCTGCTGACCAGGTCGAACGGCGACGAGGACGAGGACGAGGGGGAGGATGTGGAGTCCATGCGGCTCTCTCAGCTCGCTCGCCGACCCCGGCACCTTGCCGGGACTTACCCGAACCCGTGCGACGGAGCCCCCGAAATCCCGGACCGCACACTTCATTGAATAACACTCGAGGCAGCTTCGCCCACACCAGCAGATCGTGCACCGAACGCGGACAGTGACGGACCTGCACCCGTTCCGCTGTGGCGGGTGCCTCCACACCTGTCCGAAATTGCCGTGAACTTTCTCGCCGTCGGCCGCATCACACTTCATGTACAACGCGACAAGAACGCGAACCGCACAGGTGAGAGTGGAGATCGATCGCCATGGCTGAGCAGCACTGGACCAGCACGGTCACGCGCGCCCGCGCACCCCGTATCCGTACAGCCCGCCGTCTCGGGGGTGCGGGGCTAGCCGTCGTCGCCGTTGCCGGACTCGGTTTCGTCGGAGCCGGGGCCGCACAGGCGGCGGGAAGCCGAACCGTGCCTACCTGCACCACCTCGGGACTCTCGGCCTCCTTCGGGCAGGGCCTGGCCGGCGGGATGAACCACCAGGGGGTCGTCCTCAAGCTCAAGAACACCAGCAGCCATGCCTGCGACCTGCGTGGATACCCGGGACTGGGGCTCCAGGACGCAGGCCACCACACAGTCGCCTCCTCCGTGCACTGGGGCAGCACCTGGTACACCAAGGGCCCGGCCAAGCAGACGCTGACCCTCAAGAGCGGTCAGAGTGCCGAGGCGGTCATCGCCTGGACGCACGCCAACACCGGCACCTCCGGCGCCAGGCACGCCTCCTACCTCGTGGTCACCCCGCCCGCCGCCACCACCCACAAGACCCTGAAGTTCCCCCAGTGGGTCGACAACGGTGACCTCGACGTCACCGCGCTCGCCTCGCACATCAGCATCACCGGCTGAGCAGCCGGCGGAACGCAGGAATCAAGCTCGGGGCGGGGCCGGCATCAGCAACGGTGGTCACCCGGACCCGGAGTGAGCACGCTGAGGCCGGCGCTGTACGCGGCCGGCCTCAGACGGCTGTGCTCAGGTAGGCCAGCCCCACCATGAGCCCGAAGTAGGCGAGGCCCGCCAGCAGGCAGACGAGGAGCAGCAGCCAGCCGACCAGGATGGCCGACAGTGCGACACCGCGGCCCTCCTTCTGCGGCAGTCGGCGGCCTCGGAAACGACCGATGTGTCCCGTAACGATGGCGACGAGTGCACACAACATGGCCATGCCGACGAAGATGCCGGGATTCAGCCAGGCGACGCCCGTGTAGAAGTTTCCCAGTGAGGCGATGCCACCGAGTGCGAAGAACACACTCACCTTGGCCGGCCCGTTCCTGACGGTCCCCGTACCCCCATGGCCCGTGCTCGACGGACTCGGAGTGTCGCTCAACGTCGTTCCCCCTCTTGCTTACGGTCAATGATCTTACGGTGCCGTGACGGCCGTTCTACGCGTCCGCGAGGCGCCCCTGGCCGACGGCGGCGAACACCGGGAGACTGGCCGCGGAGCCCCACGGGGCCCGTTCCGTTTGCTCGCAGGAAGGCAGTGACATGACCGTTCTCGACTCTCCGATCCCGCGGTTCCACCTGGCCGTGCCGGTCGACGACCTGACCGCCGCGCGCCGCTTCTACGGTGAGGTGCTGGGCTTGGAGCAGGGCCGCAGCGCGGACACCTGGGTGGACTGGAATCTGCAAGGCCACCAGTTCGTCACGCATCTCGCGCCGGAGCGCGCCCAGCGCATACGTAATCCGGTGGATGGCCATGACGTTCCGGTGCCGCACTTCGGCCTGATCCTGCCGCTCTCCGGGTTCCGGAAGCTCGCGGAGCGGCTGCGCGCGGTGGGCACCGAGTTCGTCATCGAGCCCTACGTCCGCTTCGAGGGTCAGCAGGGCGAGCAATGGACCATGTTCCTCCTCGACCCGGCCGGCAACGCCTTGGAGTTCAAGGCGTTCGCCGACGACTCCCAGGTATTCGCCGCCTGACTGCGGGCGTGGGGTCGGCTTCTCCTGCGGTGCACCGTTGCAATTCCTTATTCTGTCGGAGTGTTGACGGAATAATTCGGGGTTCCTACCTTGACCGGCATGCAGATGCCCACGGGAGTGCACGCGTTGGTCAGGCGTACCCATGAAGAACGGGTGCTGCGTGCGTTGAGGGAGAACGGCGCCATGAGCCGCGGCGAGATCGCCCGGTTCGTCGGTCTGTCCAGGACCACTCTCTCGGAGATCACCGGCAGCCTCCGCCAACGGGGCGCCATCGTGGTCGTGGACACCGACGCCGCCAGGCGTGAGGGCAGCGGGCGGCCGGCCGAACGGCTGGCGCTCGACCCGGCCTCCGGACAGTTCATGGGCGTCGATTTCGGCCACCGGCGGGTCCACGTCGTCGTGGCCGATGCCTCGCACGAGATCATGGTCTCGGGGTCCGTCCGCTACGACGACACGGCGTCCTGGCGGACGCGAACCGAGCTGGCTCTCGGGCTGGTCGACCGGCTGAGCACCGGGGCCGGCGTCCACTACGGAGCGCTCCAGGGCATCGGGATCGGCGTACCGGGCCCTTACCCGGTCCCCGAGGGGGCCTGGTCCCGCGCCACCTCCGAGGCGTCGGTGCTCCGCCCCGCCCCGGAGGGCGTCGACATGGCCTTTGCCGAGCGCTTCGACGCGCCGGTGGTCGTGGACAACAACACCCGCCTGGCCGCCCTCGCGGAGGCGATCAGCGGCACCGACAGTGTCGCCGACCTGGTGTACGTGCGCGTGTCGGACGGTGTCGGCGGTGGCCTCGTCGTCGGCGGCCAACTGGTCACCGGCTCGTCGGGGCTGGCGGGCGAGCTGGGGCACGTGACCGTCGAGCCGACGGGCCGGCCGTGCCGGTGTGGCAAGCGCGGCTGCCTGGAGACCGTGGCTTCGGTCCCCGGGATCCTCGCCGCCTGCCGGGTGCTCGGCCTCCGCCTGGAGGACCTCGGGGATCTGGCGTCCGCTGTGGCTGCCGCGCACCCCGTCGCGGAGCGGGTGCTGCGGGAGGCGGCTGTGGCGCTGGGACGTGTCGTCGGGGCAGCGACGATGACCCTCAACCCGGCGAAGGTGGTCATCGGCGGCGAGATCACCCGGTTCGCGCCCGTACTCGTCGAGCAGGTCGCCGCCACCCTCGCCACCGAGCTCTTCCCGACGGCACCGACCCGTCCCGTCGTCGAGGCGGCACGGCTTTCCGACGACGACGGCGCCATCGGTGCCCTCGCAGCGGTCTTCCACAGTTCCCCCCTCCTGGCCAGGTATCCCGCAACCGCCGACGTGACGGGCCGTTCCGATGCACACCACACCACCACCGAAGGAGCCGCGCATGTCCGTCGTTGACCAGCAGGGCGCCGGCCGGCCGGGCCCGGTACCGGACAAGGAGTCAGGGGCCTCGGCCGGCTCCGGGGCCGTCGGCGATACGAAAACCGCAGCGCAGCGCTCGCCTTCGGGTCGACGCGGGTTGCCTCTGGTTCTGAACGCCGTGTCCGTCGCGCTGGGTATCGCGATCTGGTGGGGCCTGGCAGACGCAGGTTTCAAGCTGCCGACACCGCCGGAGGTCGTGTCGCAGGGGTGGACGCTGATCGGCAACGGGACGCTCGGCGAGGACGTCGTCGCCAGCCTGACGCGGGTGCTCATCGGCTTCGCGCTCGGCACGGCTGTGGCCGTGCCGGTCGGTTTTCTGATGGGCTGGTACCCGGTGCTGCGTGGCCTGATCGAGCCGTGGATCCAGTTCTTCCGAACCATCCCGCCGCTGGCGATCATTCCGATGGCCATCGTGGTCATGGGCATCGACGAGACCCCGAAAATCTTCGTCATCTTCCTGGCCGCGTTCCTCGCGTGCGTCATCTCGACGTTTCAGGGCGTGGTCAACGTCGACCGGACACTGATCAACGCCGCCCGGGTCCTCGGCGCCAAGGACATGACGATCTTCGCCCGCGTCGTGGTACCGGCCTCCACGCCGTTCATCCTCGTGGGCATGCGGGTGGGCCTCGGCTCGGCCTGGGCCACCCTGGTGGCCGCCGAGCTGATCGCGGCTCAGAAAGGCCTGGGCTACCGGATGCAGAACGCCCAGCTCTACTACGACCTGCCGACCATCTTCGTCGCACTCATTTCGATCGGAATCCTCGGGCTCCTCATGGACCGCATCCTCCTCCTCGCAGAACGCAAGCTCACCGGATGGCAGGAACGCCGATGACCAGCAACCCGGCCAAGATATCCGTCCAGGGCGTCACCAAGACCTTCGCCCTGGGACGCGAGACGTTCACCGCTCTCGACGACGTCTCGCTCGACATCGCGGACAACGAGTTCGTCACTGTCGTCGGCCCCTCCGGCTGCGGCAAGAGCACCCTGCTGAACATCCTCGCCGGACTGGAGGAGCCGTCCAGGGGCCGGCCCCTGGTGGACGGCATACCGGTGTCCGGGCCGGGGCCCGAGCGCGGAGTGATCTTCCAGCAGTACGCTCTCTTCCCCTGGCTCACCGTCCGTCAGAACGTCGAGTTCGGCCTGCGGACCGCGGGCATGCGCAAGGCCGAACGCCGGGCCCGGACCGAGCACTTCATCAGCCTGGTCGGGCTTGATCAGTTCGCCGACTCACTCCCGAAGACGCTCTCCGGCGGTATGCGGCAGCGGTGCGCCATCGCACGCGCCTACGCCGTCAACCCCTCGATCCTGCTGATGGACGAGCCGTTCGGCGCGCTGGACGCTCTCACCCGGGTCAAGCTCCAGGAGCAGCTCCTGGATACCTGGAGCAAGGAGAAGCGGACGGTCCTGTTCATCACTCACGACGTCGACGAGGCCGTCTTCCTGGCGAACCGCGTGATCGTCATGGCCGCCCGTCCCGGGCGCGTCTACGACGTCATCGAAGTCGGCCGGAACCAGAAGCGGGACGAGGAGTTCCGCCTCAGTCCGGAGTTCGCCGCCCTACGCAATCGCGTGTGGCACTCCGTCTATCACCAGGACGGCCGCACCGCCGTCTCCCAGCCGTCGACGACGGCCTGACCACAAGGGATGCACGTATGCCCCTCGCCACCTCACGCAGAGGCTTCACCGCAGCGGTCGCCGGCCTCGCCGCCTCCGCCCTCCTGACCGCCTGCGGCAGCGACTCCTCTTCCGGGAAGGGAGGTGAAGCGGTGCGCATCGGGTACATCGGCGACTTCAACGGCACCAGCCTCATCGCCATCGCCGACGCCAAGGGTCTGTGGAGCAAACACGGTCTCTCGGCCGAAAGCAGGGTCTTCACCAATGGGCCGCTGCAGATCCAGGCCCTCGGCACCGGCCATCTCGACTTCGGGTACATCGGCCCCGGTGCGATGTGGCTGCCCGCTTCCGGCCAGGCGAAGGTCGTCGCGATCAACACCCTGGGCAACGCCGACCGCGTCCTCGCCCAGCCGGGCATCACCTCCATGAAACAGCTCAAGGGCAAGACCGTCGCCGTGCCCGAGGGCACTTCCGGCGACATGATCCTCACCCTGGCCCTGGAAAAGGCGGGGATGAGCAAGAGTGACCTCAAGATCGTTCCGATGGATCCCTCGACCATCGTCTCGGCGTTCTCCGCCAGGAAGGTGGATGCCGCTGGCTTCTGGTATCCCGCGGCCGCGACCATCAAGAAGCAGGTGCCGGACCTCGTCGAACTGGCGAAGAACTCCGACTTCGCCGAGCAGGTCTCCTTCCCCACGGCCTTCGTCGCGGGCAACGATCTCGTGGCCAAACATCCGCAGAAGGTGAAAAAGGTTCTCGCCGTGCTTCGGGAGGCGATCGCGTTCCGCTCCGCGCATACGGCCGAGGCCATCGAGCTCACCGCCGCCAAACTCCGTATCCCGGTGGAACAGGTGAAAGCGGATGCCGCCAACGTCGAACTCCTCGATCTGACCAAGCTGGACGCGCTGACCAAGGACGGCACCATCGACAAATGGCTCAAGGGAATGAACGACTACTTCGTCCAGGCCGGCAAACTCAAGCGACCGGTCGATCCGAAGACCTACTACACCGGCGATCTCTTCACGGGAGCAGGAGAGTGACCCCCTCCGGCACGCCCAGGAACATCCTCTTCCTCATGACCGACCAGCACCGGGCGGACACGCTCGGCGCCTACGGCAACCGGCTGGCGCGCACCCCCGCCCTCGACGAACTCGCCGCCACCGGCACCCGCTTCGAACGCTGGTACACCCCGACCGCGATCTGCGCCCCGGCCCGGGCCAGCCTGCTGACCGGGCAGGCTCCTTTCCGGCACAAGCTGCTGGCCAACCACGAACGCAACGTCGGCTACATCGAGGATCTGCCGGAGGACCAGTTCACGTTCTCCCGGGCGCTGCGGGAGAACGGCTACAACTGCGGGCTCATCGGCAAATGGCATGTCGGCAACGAGCGGACGGCGGCCGACTACGGCTTCGACGGCCCGGACCTGCCCGGCTGGCACAACCCGGTGGACCACCCGGACTACCTCGCCTACCTCAGCGAGCACGGCCTTCCGCCGTACGAGATCAGCGACCGGATCCGCGGCACCCTGCCCAACGGCGGCCCCGGTAACCTGCTCGCCGCCCGGCTGCACCAGCCGGTCGAGGCCACCTTCGAGCACTACCTGGCCACCCGCGCCATACAGAAGCTTGAACAGTACGCCGCGGACGCAGGCGAGCGTGAGCAACCCTTCTTCCTCGCGCTGCACTTCTTCGGTCCGCACCTGCCGTACATCCTCCCGGACGAGTACTTCGACCTGTTCGACCCGGCGGACGTGGAACTGCCGCGGTCCATCGCGGAGACCTTCCAGGGCAAACCTCCGGTGCAGCGCAACTACAGCGCGCACTGGACCTTCGACACCCTGCCGATCGAGACGACCCGCAAGCTCATCGCCGTCTACTGGGGCTACGTGGCCTTGATCGACATGCAGATCGGCCGCGTCATGAAAGCGATGGAGGAACTGGGCCTGGTGGACGACACCGCCGTGTTCTTCACCTGTGACCACGGCGAGTTCACCGGATCTCACCGGCTGCACGACAAGGGCCCGGCGATGTATGAGGACATCTACCGCACGGCCGGCCTGCTCCGCGTACCGGGCGCGCCCGCCGGTGTCGTGCGCCCGGAGTTCGTCAGCCTGATCGACTGCACCGCCACCATCCTGGAGCTGGCAGGCATCGACCCGGGGCCGGCCGTCGACTCGCGCAGCCTGCTACCGCTCGTGCACGGCGAGGAGGTGCCGTGGGACGAGGACATCGTCTGCGAGTTCCACGGCCACCACTTCCCGTACCCGCAGCGCATGCTGCGCACCGACCGGTACAAACTCGTCGTGAACCCCGACTCGGTCAACGAGCTCTACGACCTGCGGACCGACCCGGACGAGCTGCTGAACGTATACACCCACCCCGAACAGGTGGAGATTCGCTCCCGGATGATGCGCCGGCTCTACGACGTCCTGCGGAAGCGCGGCGACAACTTCTACCACTGGATGACGTCGATGTACGACGTCGGTGAGGTGGCACACGACCCGACCCTGAGCGGGCTCGACGAGTCCACCTACCAGGCACAGAAGAGGTGACGACGAAGACAGCTCGCAGGATCGAACCGACCCGCGGGACGGCCCACCGACCCGCCATCGAGGACGTCACCATGGCCCACGAGCGCCACCCCTGCTGCGCCCCCACGAACGTATCGGCCGCCACGCGCGGCTCCGCCCCTCCCGCAGTGCCGCCGATGCCGGTCCGGCCTGACCGCCGTCGCTCACTACGCGGCCAGATCAGCCTGCCCGGCGGCGAGTTCGCCATGGGCGACGCCTTCGATGAGGGCTATCCCGCCGACGGTGAGACACCCGTCCACCCGGTACGGGTCAGGCCCTTCCACATGGACGAGACCGCCGTGACCAACGCTCGGTTCGCGACCTTCGTCAAAGCCACCGGTTACGTCACCGAGGCCGAGCGCTACGGGTCCTCCGCGGTCTTCCACCTCGTGGTCGCCGCCTCCTCTGCCGACATCCTCGGCAGCGCCGTCGGTGCCCCGTGGTGGATCAATGTCCGCGGAGCCCACTGGCGCCGGCCCGAGGGCGACCGCTCCGATATCACCGACCGGCAGCACCACCCCGTCGTACACGTCTCCTGGAACGATGCGAGCGCCTACGCCCGCTGGGCCGGCAAGCGTCTGCCCACCGAGGCCGAGTGGGAGTACGCCGCGCGCGGCGGACTGAACGCCCGCCGGTACGCCTGGGGCGACGAGCTCAACCCCGACGGCCGGTGGCGCTGCAACATCTGGCAGGGCCGCTTCCCCCACACCAACACCGCCGAGGACGGCTATCTGACCACCGCACCCGCCAAGTCCTACCGCCCGAACGGCTTCGGCCTGTGGAACACCGCCGGCAATGTGTGGGAATGGTGCGCCGACTGGTTCTCCCCCACCTACTACGCCCGAGCCCCCTTGGACGACCCGCACGGCCCGCAGACCGGGACGGCACGAGTCATGCGCGGCGGCTCCTACCTGTGCCACGACTCGTACTGCAACCGCTACCGGGTCGCCGCGCGCTCCTCCAACACCGCGGAGTCCTCGTCGGGCAATCTCGGGTTCCGCTGCGCCAACGACGCCTCCGGATCGATGCCATAGCGACCATGCGGCGCCGTCACGCACGGCGGCGGGGCCGGCCTCCGTCCACGGAGAGCCGGACCGCCGCGAGGTGTTCAACCGCTGATCGCGCGTCCGTGGTTCCGGCGCTGGACGTACAGCCGGTTGCCCTGCGGTCCGGTCCATTCGAGCCGCACGACGCCGGGCACGGCGGTGTCGGCGACACGGGACGGGTCGGACCAGTAACCAGCAGCCGGGTTGCGGAAGAACGTCGCCCACAGGTGGCCGCTGCCATCGACGAAGAAGTTGTTGTGACCGGCGCCGACACCCGCGGTCCACCGCTTGGAGTAGGGGCCTTCGAAGTGGTCGGAGACGGCGACGACGGCGTCGTACTGGTACTGCACGCGACCGGGGACGGGCGGGGCGTAGGCGTACCGCGTGCTGCCGTCGGAATTGAGGGATGTCCAGTCCCACGCGGACTGGACGAGGTAGTACTTGCCCCCGTACTTGAACACGTACGCACCTTCGAGATACGGCTCGGGTGAGTAGGGCGTCTGCTGGAACTGCGGGAGGTTCGTCGCCGGAGTGATGTCCTCCATGTCATCCCGGAACTTCGCGTAGAAGTTGTTGTGCAGCACGAGCCATGCGTCGTCGCCCTCGCTGTAGAGGCCGCCGTCGATGTGGTGGTAGGCACCTGGTTCGATGAATTTGGGTCCCCCGATGAACGAGTCGCCGAATGGCTTGTCGAGGTTCCCTTCGATGAGCCGGTAGGGTCCCTCGACCCCGCCGTCGCTCACGAGCATGAACGAACCGACCTTTCGGGAGTGGTCGCCCATGCACGCGACGATGTACCACCTGCCGCGGAAGTAGTGCAGCTCCGGGGCCCATGCCTCGCCGCGCTTGCCGAACTGGTCGTCGTACCAGTACTCCTGCCAGGGAGCGACGACCGTACGCCCGGACCGGTTCTCGCCGACGAACTCGGGTGACCACACCTTGCCCTTCTCGGCTCCGGGCCGGATGCCGGTCGTGTCCGCCAGCCGCCATGGACCCTGCAGGGACGGGGCCAGCCACACGAAGATTCCGTCGTTCCACGGGGCGGCCGCTTCGAGGCCGGGCACGCGGGTGGTGCCGGTGGCGACGTAGGTCGGACGACCGTCGACGACGAAGCAGTTGACGTAGGTGTCCCGCATCCAGACCCGGCCCCGCTCCTCATCACGGGGACGCAGCTCGAGCGGGAGGATGAGTGAGTTGTCGTCACGTGGCCACAGATCCAGCCGGGAGTCCGCCAGGCCGTAGGGCTCGAGGTCGGGCCGGTTCGAAGGATATCGCCGCATCGACGAGCCCTCCGTCGGAGCCGCCTGCGCGGCGGTCGCGGGCAGCGCCGCGGCCATTCCCAGGGAGCCGACGACGCCGGCCAACAGGGACCGCCGGCCGACATGCCACCCGTTCTCGGAGCTGGTCATACAGTCACGTCCTCCCTCGTCGGCAGGACGCCGGTGCCCTGCTCGGGAGAGACACTAGTGAGACTCATTTCGACAGTGAACAGGCGACAAAAAGGCTTTTGGGACGCACCGCGGCGCTGCCGCCTTCGCCTCTCTCACCTCCAGGTCACCGCCGAAGTCCGGTCGGCTAGCGGTCGGACCGCTCCAGCGGCTGCACGAAGGCCCGGAGCGGGGGCCCGTCCATGGTTGCCGCGGTGCCGCCGATGTCCTGCCAGCCCCAGGCTCGGCACACGGCCAGGCCGTCGTCATCTGCCTGCTCAACCAGGGTGACGCCCACCGTCGCTTCCTGGTCGGACAACAGCTGATCGCGCAGGCTGGCCCCGATACCGCTGCGCCGGTGGTCGGCGAGCACCATCAGCTGCGCCACGGCGAACACCTCGCCCGCTGCTGTCAGTTGTTCCACGCTGGGCGGCAGGCCGGTCTCCAGCTCGGGCCACCACGAACCGTCTCGGTCCACGAGGTAACCGTAGGCACATGCGACCAACGTCGATGTCTCTGCGATGAACATCGTGAATCCCGGCCGCCGGGTATCGGCTTCCAGACGCGCAAGGAAGTCCTCCCGACGCTGGTATTCCTCGCCGGGCGTGGCCGGGGAGGCCGCCACGTAGAGATCCGCAAGCTCCTCACGGTGATCATCGGCCTGCCAGCGGTCGAAGGGCCGGAAGTGCACCTCGGGGACGTCCGTCCCGCCGGAGCCCGCCAGGTCCTCGGGCAGGGAACCGGGCAGGGAGGTCATCGACCGCCACCGCCCGTCGCCGATATCAAGGGAACATCCGCGCGACGTCGATGAAGCATGTGGCCTCCCAGGGTCCAACGGTCTGATCGGGCGGGGCATCTGCCCCCAGCCTTCCCCGAGTGCCGGGGCCCATGCGCTGGGCGTGGCCGGCCGGCTGAGGGCCGGTCAGCGCATGCCTTCCGACGGACGACCGGACCGCAGTCGCCGTATGCCGGGCGGGGCGGCGGCCTTGCGTCACGGACGCAGTGTCGCGGCGGTCTCGACGAGGATGTCCGCAATGGCCCTGGCCGACGGGGTGAGTGGGTGGTCACGCAGCCGGGCGAGCAGGAAGGCGATCTGCGCATCGACGACGACGCACGCGTGCTGGACCTGATCGGCCGCCCCATCACGGGACTCTCAACGCGGTGGCGTGGAGTGTGCCGACGCTGGCCGCTGCGCGGTTGCTGACCGGCATGGGGCTGTCGGCGATTCGTGTTCGTCTTCGGCGCGCTGGGACTGCTCGCCCTGCCCCTGGTCGCCCGGTTGCCGGAGAGTCCGGGCCGGCTCGGCCGTGCGGACTCGCGTATGGGCTCACGTTCAACACGGTGGCCATCGTGGCCTTCGGGTTCTGCGTCAACGCCCTCATCCGGACCTTCGCCGCGCTGCTCTATGCGTACACACCCGAGCTCTACCCCACGGAGCGGCGCAATTCAGGCAACGGACTGGTGTACGGGGTGGGCCGACTCGTATACGTCGCGGCCTGCTGGGTGGTAGTGGCTCCGGTTCATCCATCAAGCTGGTTCTGTCGGCCGCCGCCCCGCGACGGCCGGCAGAACCGCGTGTGGGTCGGGGGCCGCGGGCGGTCCGCTTCCGGTCTCCGGTCGGCTGTGGGGTGCGATCCGGGCTAGCGTCGAATGTATGAACATTCTCCGGTGGGAGCCACCGCACCGTGTTCTTCAGCTGATCACGGCCGTGGCCGCTCTGCTCCTGGCGCTCGGTACCGTCGTGACGACGGCCCCGGTGGCCCGAGCCGACTCCGATCTCTCCGCCGTCGCGGACGCCTTGCGCAAGGGGCCTGTGTACGTCGACCCCTCGATGCGGAACCAGGTCTCCCGAGCGGACCAGGACGCCCTGGCCAAGCGGATCAAGGACGCGGACAAGGCCGTCTTCGTGGCCGTACTGCCGGCGGATACGCCGACGTCGCAGCTCTTCAGGAATCTGCGGACCAGGACGGGCATCACCGGCGTGTATGCCATCCGCCTCGGGAACCGCTTCGATGCCAGAGCGGACTCCAGCGTCATGAGCGGCCAGTCCGTCCGGTCCGCGGTCACCGCCGTTCAGGGCGAGAGTGCCCGTAAGCAGCTCGACGATTTCACGGACATCGCGGTGCGCAGCGCTCGCGGCTCGGCGCCGACGTCGTGGGGTGGCGGGGGCGGCGGCTCCGCGACGGGCGTGTTGATCGGTATCGGTGCGGTGGTCCTGGTCGGCGGGGTGGGTCTCTACGCGGTCGGCCGGCGCCGGCAGCGCAAGCGTGCGGAAGAGCAGCACGCCGCGCTGGACAAACTGCGGATCGTCGTGGACGAGGACATCACCACCTACGGCGAGGAACTCGACCGGCTGGACTTCCGGCCGGACGAGGAGGGCGCGAACGACGCGATGCGAGCGGATTACCAGCGGGCCCTGGACGCGTACGAACAGGCCAAGGCGGTCATGGCGGCTGCCCGGCGGCCGGAAGACGTCCGCGGTGTCACGGAGGCCCTCGAGGACGGGCGGTTCTCGCTGGCCACACTGGAAAGCCGCCGCAACGGGACTCCGCTGCCGAAACGGCGTCCGCCCTGTTTCTTCGACCCCAGGCACGGCCCCTCCGTCGCCGACACGGTGTGGGCGCCGCAGGGCGGCGCGGAGCGCGAGGTGCCTGTCTGCGCCGCTGACCTCGCACGTTTGCAGGACGGTCGGGACCCGGACATCCGCACCGTGGCAACGGACATGGGCCGACGGCCATACTGGGAAGCAGGCCCGGCCTACGGCCCCTGGGCGGGCGGCTACTTCGGCGGCGGCATCCTGCCCGGCCTGCTGTTCGGCACGATGCTGGGCAGCATGATGGCCGGCCCTGGCTATGGCGCGTACTACGGCGGCGGTTACGGGTACGGCGATTACGGCGGCGGCCCGGACAGCTTCGGTGGCGGCGACGTGTCCGGCTCCGACTTCGACCCCGGGGACTTCGGCGGCGGCTTCGGTGGTGGGGGTTTCGGCGGAGGCGGCAACGACGGAGGCGGCGGGGACTTCGGAGGCGGTTTCTGAAGGCCCCGGTGCTCGGAGGACCGGCCGTGCAGGGCGCGCGGCGCGTTTCACGGCCGGCCGGGCCACCCTGGTGCTCGGCATGTTCCGCGCCTCGCGACGTGGTGGATTCGCCACTACCGGACCCGCCCGCGAGAACCTACACGCTGAGTCAGGGCGGCATCAGTCCTGGCTGATCGGCGGGGCCCACGCGGGTCGGCGGATGAGGCAGAACGGATGACCCGCCGGATCGGCGTAGACGTGCTTCTCGCCGTCGAGTTCCGTCGCCCCCAGCGCCAGGACTCGAGGTCCGGCCTCGACGACGTCTTCCACCATGATGTCGAGGTGGAGCTGGATCGGGACCGCGGGGTCCGGCCACGTCGGCGGACGCTGATCGGGCGCACGCTGGAACGCGAGACCCGAGGTTGCCTCGCCGGCCGCGACCACAACCCAGTCATCGCTTCGATAGGTGACCGGCTGTGCCAGCAGCTCCGAGTAGAAAGCGGCGAGTGCGGCGGGGTCGGGACAGTCGATGATCACGTGGTGCAGCCTTCCGATCATGCCTACCACAGTGCCAGGCGAGTCGATCGGCTGCAGCCTCGCGTCTCCGGGGCAGCGCTTGTGTGCGGCGAGGCCGGCCGAGGCGGGTGGGCCCGGCCGGCCGGGGCGTCAGCTCTGGGCGAGGGCCGCGATCTCGGCTGCCGTCAGCGTCTTGCCGTACACACGGAAGTCGTCGACGGCGGCCTTGAGATACGGGTCGGGGTACTGGGACTTGCCGATGTAGGCAGCACGGATGTGGTTGCCGAACCAGTCCGGCTGGGCGGTGACCTCCTCGTTGCGCCCCACCTCCCGGCCGTTCACGTACAGCACCGCTGTCCCGTTACCGTACGTCACCGCTAGGTGGACCCATTCGTCCGTCGGCAGTGGATCGGCGTCGATGCGCTGCTCGGCTCCCCCTCCTGCGACGGTGATCGCGAATCGCAGGGTTTCCGCGTCGCTGCGCGGGGTCACGAACATGTTGGCCGTGACGCCGGTACCGATGTCGAAGATCCGGCTCCAGGCTTGCGGCCGGCCGTTGAGCCGGACCCAGGTCGCAAGGGAGTACGCGGACGCTCCCGCCAGGACGTCCTCCGCGAGCCGTACGTGTTCGCCCGAGCCGTCCAGAGCGACGGATCCACCGATCTTCCCGGCGGCCCAGGAGGCGCCGTCCACCAGTTGCGCGGCCTTGCCGTTGCCGGTGGCGTCTGCGGCGGTGGTGCCCGAGGACTCATCGAAGCGGTGCCAGGCGGCGAACGCCGGCGGAGGCTGCGGTGGTTCACCGGTCAGCCAGTAGACGTTGTAGTGCTGGTGATGCATGCGCGCGACAGGAAGCAGGGTGACGGTGTCGCCGCCGGCCCGCGCGGTGAACCGCACCGCACCGGTGCCCTGCTTCTGCACGGACTGCGTGTCGAGGCGCGGCATGCGCATCGCGGCGCGGTCTCCGTAGGCACCGGCGAGCACCACCGGACCGAACCGCACGGCTTGTACGTCCGGGTCGTCCGGTGTCGGCTCGATGGCCAGTCGCATCGGCAGGGAGACCCCCACCCGGTCGCCGGTCTGCCATGGGCGGTTCAGTACCAGCCAACTGCCGGGCTGCGGACGGTCCCGGAGCGGGCGGTTGTTCAACGTGACGCGCGCGCCGGAGGCCCAGGACGGGATACGGATACGCAGTTCGTGTTTCGCATTCCCGGCGGCAACGGTGAGGGCGACGGAGGACCGGTCCGGAAAGTCGGTGGTCTGTCGCCAGGTGATGTCCTTCTCCCGCCACTTCACCTCGGAGGGGACGAAGAGGTTGACGAACAGGGTGTTGGCGCCGTGCGTGTAGATGGTGTCCGCGAACTTCGCCTGGGTCTCCATGCCGGTGCCGTGGTCGCAGGAGAAGTTGTCGTAGTCCGTGGAGTAGGCGTTCGGGTCGGTGCCCATGAAAGACGGCTGCTGCTTGAAGGCTCCCGGTACCAGGCCGGTGTAATAGATATTGAAGCCGTGCGCGGAGTCCGGGTCCTGTTCTCCGAGCATCTGATTGAACAGAGTGCGCTCGTAGTAGTCGAGCAGATCGGTCCGCTCGGGTGCGCGGAAGTGCATCAGCCGGGTGAGCTTGAGCATGTTGTAGCTGTTGCAGTTCTCGCAGCAGGTGTTGGACAGCTGAGAGGCGATGGCGTCCGGTTCGTGGAACGCCTCGCCATTACTGTTGCCGCCGATGACATACGTGTGGTGGTCCGTGACGATCTGCCAGAAGTTCTCGGCGATGGTGCGGTACCGGTCGCTCAGCCCTTCCTCCCAGAGCCGCATCGCACCGACCATCTTCGGTATCTGGGTGTTGGCGTGCAGTCCGGCGAGCCGGTCGTCGTTCTTCGCGAGCGGATCGAAGACGGCGGCATGGGTGAACCGCTCGGCGACCTTCAGCCACGTCGCGTCGCCGGTGACCGTGTACAGGTCGGCGAGCACGTCATTCATGCCACCGAACTCGGTTTCCAGCACCTGCTGCATGTGCTGGTAGCTGAGTTCGGCCGTACGCGCGTCCACCCAGGCGGCCTGGCGCAGCACGACATCGAGGGCCTGCTCACTGCCCGCGGAGCGGTACTGCTCGAGGAGACCCGCCATGATCTTGTGGATCGTGTAGTACGGCGCCCAGACGCCGGTTCCGGCCTCGAGGCGGTCGAAGAAGCTCTCCGGGAACGCCGACAGGTACCCGGTGCCGTATCCGGCCTGCGGGGACGCGGCCTGGCATTCGGCGAGCGCGGCGACCAGCTCGCGGCCCTTGTCGCGCAGCGCCCGGTCCCCCGTGTTGGCGTAGGTGAGGGCGAGGCCGGAGAGCAGATGGCCGGTGCTGTGGCCACGCAGTTCGACGTCCGGGGCCTCCCATCCGCCGCATGGCTGTGCGCTGCTCGCCAGGCCGACGTTGCGGCGGAAGGTGTGCAGCAACCGGTCGATGTCCACGAAGTGGAGATAGGCGGTGTTACGCGACTGATTGTCGCGGAAGGCGCTCGGGAGCAGGGTCACGGCGTCGAGCGGGAACGGGTGGCTGGTGCTGTCGCTCGCCGGTGCGGGCCGGGCGTGGACGTCGGCACGGGAGGCACTCGCCTGCGCTGTACCGGCGCTGTTTGCAGTGAGCATCGCGGCCGCGGCGCCGGTGGCGGCGGTCGCGATGAAATGCCGTCTGCCCAGCGGGCCGAGGTTCCGGGTGGGGGCGGGGGTTGGTTCGTCGATGCGGCTCACGGCGGTCTCCTCGCACACTCAGCGTTCGTTATATCGAACAATGAACGTAACTTCGGACGAGGAGACCATAGGATCCCCGAACATGGTCGTCAACGCCTGACGCAGACCCACTTCGGTTCCCAACTGCCCTTATCGCGTCCGGCGTTGCCCTCGCCCGGGCATAGCGCCCCAGCCCACCACGGGCGCACGAGACACACCCTCCGCGCAGAGGTCTTGGCGCGGCACGTTAGCCTGACCGGCGTACCGGACACGGGGTGCCCCGCCCAGGGGCTGAGATCACACCCGCCGAACCTGAACCAGTTAGCACTGGCGGAGGGATGTCAGACATGTCATTTCCACCTGCTCCCAGCGGCACGCCGGACACCGGCTCGCGCTCCGTCTTCGACGGCCGGATGCCTGCCGCGCCCGGCGACCTGCGTGTCGAGGCGCGCGGTATCACGCCGGTGCCGGAGCACCATCGCTATGGCGGTCCTGGGCGGCTGTTCACCGTATGGTTCGCTCCGAATCTGACCATGACCGGTGTGTTCACCGGCACCGTGGGAATCGCGCTCGGCCTGGACTTGCCCACCGCGCTGCTTGCCGTGGTGCTGGGCACCCTCGTCGGTGCTGTTCCCACCGCGTACCTCGGTACCTGGGGAAGTCGGACCGGCGCGGGTCAACTCCCGCTGGCCCGGCTCGCGTTCGGCCGGTCCGTGGCGGTGCCGGGGCTACTGCAGTGGCTGTCCTCGGTGGCCTGGGACGCGCTGATCGGACTGTTCGGCGGGGACGCACTGGCCCGTCTCTGCGGCTGGCCGTTCTGGCTGGGTGTGCTGGTGATGATGGTGGGGCAGGGGGCGCTCGGTGTGCTGGGATACGAGGCCATTCACCGGCTGCAGAAGCTGATGACCTTCGTGCTCGCTGCCGCGTTCATCGCCCTGGCCGTCAGGCTCCCGCACAGCGCCCACCCCGCGGCCGCCGGCAGCGTCCATGGGGCCGACCGTGTTGGTGCGTTCGTCCTGACCAGCACGATCGCTCTGAGTCTGGCGCTGTCGTGGGCGCCGTACGCCAGCGATTTCAGCCGTTACCTGCCGCGCAGCACGTCCCGCCCGCGGATGTTCTGGTACACGCTGCTCGGCGTCAGTGTGTCCTTCGTCGCCGTGCAGACGCTCGGTCTGTGGGGGGCGTCGGTCTTTACGGACCAGACCGCGCGGGGTGTCGACGCGTTGCTGGGTGGCGGTGTACTCGGCGGACTGGGGCTGTTGGCCGTGGCGCTCGCCGCCCTGTGCAGCAATGCGATGAACGACTACAGCGGCTCGCTCGCTCTGCAGACCATCGGCTTGCGCGTCCCGCGTCCGCTCGCGGCGGTTATCGCCGCCGTACTCGGCTTCCCGCTGGTGCTGTGGATGCATGCCGCCGACACCGCGGCCCGGTTCCAGAACGTGCTGTTGTTCGTCGGCTACTGGATTCCGGGCTTCGTGGCCGTCGTGCTGGTGGACTGGCTCGCCCGGGCGCGGACGGGTGCGCCGGTGGGCCTGACCACCGGGAGCAATCGTTCCCCGTCCGGCCGGGCGGCACTGGTGGCCTTCTGCGCCGCCTTCGCCGCAGCGGTTCCGTTCATGAACACCGGCCTCTACACGGGCCCGGTGGCTGCCGCACTGCACGGTGCCGACCTCGCCTACTACGCGGCGTTCCTCGGTGCGCTCGTCGTCTACGCGCCCCTCAGACTGCGCCGCCGGACCGTCGGCTGAACGAGCCGCCGCGGGCGAAGGCCAAAGCGGCGAAGCGTTCGCCGATGCAGCGATGTGTGGCGGCGTCCGGGTGGAGCTGGTCGGGCAGCGGCAGGTCGGCGGAGTCCGTTTCGCCGTAGAGGTCCCGACCGTCGAGGTAGTAGAGGTTCGGGTCCTCCCCCGCCCGCTGTGCCACGATCCGGGCCAGCTCGGCCCGGATGACGTTGAGCGTCAACTTCCCGCTCGCGCGTTCCGCCGGATCGCCCATGGCCTTGAACTGAAGCCTTCCGTCGCCGAGGTTGCTGAAGTCCGGTGCGGCCGGCCCGGGGGTGTCCTCGTGGATCGGGCAGAAGATGGGCGAAACGACCAGCAAGGGTGCGGTCGGGTGCCCGTCCCGGATGGTGTCGAGGAAGCCGTGGACGGCTGGGCCGAAGGCGCGAAGGCGCATCAGGTCGGCGTTGACCAGGTTGATGCCGATCTTGACGCTGATCAGATCCGCAGCGGTGTCGCGCATGGCTCGGGCGGTGAACGGGTCGAGCAGAGCGCTGCCGCCCAGGCCCAGGTTCACCAGGTCCACGCCGCCGAGGGAGGCGGCGAGCGCGGGCCAGGTGGTGGTGGGACTCGCGGCGTCGGAGCCGTGGCTGATCGAGCTGCCGTGGTGCAGCCACACCCGGCGGTTCCCCGGCGGTGCGGGCTCGACGGGGGCGTCGGTGCGCAGGGCGACGAGTTCGGTGGTCTCGTTGTGCGGCAGCCAGATCTCGACGTCCTTCATGTCGTCGGACAGCCCGGTGAAGCGCAGGGTGCCGACCGGGCCGGGCCGGGTCTCGGTCTTTCCGGTGGTCATGTCGATGGTCAGGGTGTTGCCGCCGGCGACGCAGGCCTGTTCGATGAGGCGGCCGTCGACGAGCAGGTCGTACACGCCGTCCGGGCGGGGCGGGGCGCCTGCGTAGACCCGCTTGGTGGGCAGCGTATCCAGCTCGAGGGCGGTGGCCCGGGTGCGGAAGATCAGCCGTACGCCGGAGGGCTGGGATTCCGCCATCGCCAGCTGCCCGTCGGCGCATTGGGCCCGGGCGTGCGCCGGCAACCGGTGCGGCAGCACGCCATGAGCGGTGTGCTCCACGTCGAGGCAGCCGCGCAGGAGCTCGGCGGTGACGGGCGTGGTGATCCACTCGGCCTTGGTGTGCATGTTCTCGTCCTGTTGATCGAAGCGGTCTGTGGGTCGAAGTCGTCTGTGGGTCGAAGCCGTCTGCTGATCAAAACGTCGACGGGTCAGGGGCGGGCCAATTCCGCAGCAGGGCATCCAGGGCGTCCAGGACCCGAGACCAGGTTTCCTGCGCGTCGGGGGCGCTGTGGCTGAACCCGCCCTGCATCTCCAAGCTGACGTAGCCGTGGAAGACACTGCCCAGCAGCCGGACCGCGTGGGTCTGTTCGGGCTCCACCAGGTCATAACCGCGCAGGATCGCCCGCGTCATCCGTGCGTGCCTGCCACCGGCGCTGTCGGCTGCTGTCTGCGGGTCGAGTCTCAACTGGGCGGCGGCATAGCGGCCGGGGTGTTCCCGGGCATAGTCGCGGTAGACGTTCGCGAAGGCCATCAGGGCGTCCTTGCCTGCCCGCCCGGCCAGGGCGGCGGCGCCTCTGTCTGCGAGTTCCTCCAGGGCCAGCAGGGCGATCCTGGTCCTGAGGTCCTGCGAGTTCTTGAGGTGCGAGTACAGACTCGCGACCTTGACGTCGAACCGTCTGGCCAGCTCCGAGACGGTCACCTGGTCGAAGCCGACCTCGTCGGCCAGTTCCGCTCCAGCCTCGGTCAGGCGCTTCGGAGTAAGCCCTGCGCGCGCCATCACCCTCCTCGTTCGGCTTCAGCCACTAGGGTACTACCTAATAGGATTAGGCACTAGCCTATCACGACCCGTCCACCAGCACGGATTGGGTCAAAATTGTTGATTCCGGGCAGGTGGTGCATGGTTGACACGAAAGCTGAACTGAGTTGTTGACCGCCGAACCACGGAGGTTGACTCGTATGCGCGAACGTCAAGCACCGCATTCTTCGGCCGGGGAGCTCACTCAAGAAGTCGCGAAATTCGGCGCGGTCGGTGGCGCGGGGGTCATCGTCAATCTTGTCTTCTTCAACCTGGGCCGCCACTTCGGTCATTTCCCAGTGGTTCGGGCCGGCGTGATCGCGACCCTGATTTCGATCGCATTCAACTACGTGGGGCTCAGATATTTCACCTACCGCGGCCGCAGGAAACGCCAACAGACAACGGAGATGCTTCTCTTCCTGATATTCAGCATGGTCGGGCTGCTCATAGAGAACGGAGTTCTCTACACGGCCACCTATGGTTTCGGCTGGGACAGCGGGCTGCAGAGCAACGTCTTCAAGTTTCTGGGCATCGGCCTCGCCACCCTCTTCCGCTTCTGGTCCTACAGGACGTGGGTCTTCAAGGCGCTCCCCAGGCGCGAGCCGGATGAAGCGGCCCTGACCCATGTCAACGGTGGAGAACCCGGGGCTCAGAAATCGAGTTCCCCGTAGTCGATGCCGGTGGACT
Source organism: Streptomyces sp. NPDC051320 (assembly GCF_040682175.1). Taxonomy (NCBI): domain Bacteria; kingdom Bacillati; phylum Actinomycetota; class Actinomycetes; order Kitasatosporales; family Streptomycetaceae; genus Streptomyces; species Streptomyces sp. NPDC051320. Next base: position 277,859 of record NZ_JBFBAL010000005.1, on the reverse strand, counting down.
CCACCGATACGGTCCACGGCTTCGGGCGGGCGAAACCGTGGACCGGTGTCTCAGGCCACCACCGAGATGAGCAGGGCCATCAACAGCCCGCAGACGCTCACGATCGTCTGGATCGTGGTGTGCGACTTCGTGGCCTGCCCCAGGGTCATCCCGAAGGACTCCTTGACCAGCCAGAACCCTGCGTGGTTGACGTAGTTCAGGCCGATCGAGCCGGCACCGATGGCGACGACGAGCAGCGCGGTGTGCAGGCTGCTGCCGTTCTCCGCCAAGGGCGCCAGGATTCCGGTCGCTGCCACGATCCCCACCGTCGCCGATCCGGTCGAGAAGGAGAGGAGCAGGGCCAGCAGCCAGCCGAGCAGCAGCACGTTGATGTTCAGGCCGGATGCGGCGGATTCGACGGCCTTCCCGATACCGGAGTCCTCGAGTACCTGGTTGAACGCACCGCCGCCCGCGATGATCAGGAGGATGCCGGCAACGGCCTTGAGGCTGTCCGTCAGCGAGGAGCGGATCTGCTCCGGCGCCAAGTCGCTGCGGTAGCCCAGGGCGAACAGCGCGAAGAGAAATCCGGTGAGCATGGCGACCACCGGTTCGCCGGTGAAGGTCAGCACGTGGAGCACCGGGCTGGACTCGGCGCACACCAGCTCGGCGATGGTGCGCAGCAACATCAGCGCAACGGGGACAAGCACCGCGGTCAGGGCCCAGCCGGTGCGCACCTTGTTCCCATCAGGTGCCTGCGGGGCATTGTCGGCCGTCGGGTCGCTACCGGTGAATTTCGCGATCAGCTCCGGGTCGGGACGAACGTCGAGACGCGGTGCGATCCACCGGCCGTAGAGCGGTCCGGCGATGATGATCGTCGGAATCGCGCAGGCCAGGCCGACGAGGATGGTGAGGCCGAGGTTGGCGTGCAGGCCCTCCACCGCGACCAGCGGCCCGGGGTGCGGAGCGACCATCCCGTGCAGCGTCGACAGGGCGGCGATTGCGGGCGTGGCCAGATAGACGTAGGGCGAACCCTTGACCTTGTGGGTGCTCTGCAGGCGCTGGGCCACACTGAAGATCAGCGGAAGCAGCACGATCAGACCGATCTCGAAGAACATCGGAATGCCGATCACGAAGGCCGCGCCTGCCATGTACCAGGGCAGCGACCGGGTGCTCGCCCGGTCGACGATCAGCCGCGCGATCCTGTCCGTGGCCCCCGATGCCGAGAGCAGCCTGCCCAGCATCGCGCCGAACGCCAGGGTCACACCGACGTTGCCGAGGATGCTGCCCGCTCCCGACTCGAGCGAGTCGGCGATCTTCTCGGCCGGCAGTCCCGCCGCCAGGGCGACGCCGATCGAGACGGTCATCAGCGCGACGAAGGGATGGAACCGCAGTCGCGAGTTGATCAGCGTGATCAGTGCTGCGATGGCCGCCGCCAGGATGATCAGGAGCGTCCATGTGTGGCCCGTCACAGCCGGCCTCCGGTGGCGCGAGTCGTACGCCGGGATGGCTCGGTGCGCGTTATCTTCATCGAAGAACTCCTGGTTTGCGGCTCGTTGTGTTCCGGCCCGGAAGTTATCCGGCGCGCGCCGCGCTTCTCCAGGTTCTGCTCGCAACCCGCGAAACCTCTGATCTGGACGTTGTGCGCGTTCTGTGCACGGACGCGCGCCGGTTACCGTCGGCGGGGTGAGAATCTTCGAGCCGTCCGCCCGGCGGCCGTCGGTGCGCCGGCAGGGGCACGTGCGGCTGAGAACGCAGGTGCTGCTCCTGCAGTGCGCGGTCGTCGCGGTCACCCTTGCCGCAGCGTTCGGCGCCTTCGCGTACTCCAACGAGCACCGGCTCGTCCGGGAGTACCAGCTGCGCGCACTGGCGGTGGCCCGGACGGTCGCCTCAGAGCCCGTCGTCCGGCGCGGCGCCGCGCAGTATTCGGCGGCGAACGCCCGCCCGGGGGGCGGCGCGGCGCACACTCCTCCTGCGACGCTGGCCGCCGGCCAGGTCCAGACGGTGGCCCAGGCGGCACGGGCCCGTACGGGTTCGTTGTTCGTGGTGGTCACCGACGACCGGGGAATCAGGCTGGCCCACCCGGAGCTCTCGCAGCTGGGCAAGAAGGTGAGCACCGACCCTTCTGTCGCGCTCTCCGGGCACGAGGTAATGGCGCGCGACCACGCTCACCTCGGCGACGAGGTGGTCGCGAAAGTCCCTGTGTACGCACCGGGTTCGAAGAGAGTGGTGGGTGAGGCCAACGCCGGTGTCGCCGTCTCGGACGTACAGGCCCAGCTGATCCGCGTCCTGCTCGGCGGGCTAGGCTGGCTGGTGGTGGCCCTGCTGCTCGGTGTCGGTGCTTCGGCGCTGCTTGCCGGGCGCTGGAAGCGGCTGACCCTGGGTCTCGAGCCGGAGGAACTGGCCGGTCTCGTGCAGGAGCAGGAGGCGGTCCTGCACGGCATCGGTGAAGGGGTGCTGGCCATCGACACCGAAGGAAGGGTCACCATCGTCAACGACGAGGCGCGTCGGCTACTGGCGACCACCGCGAAGCCCGGCAAGGCCGTCGGTGACCTCGGGCTGACTCCACGGGTGCTGGACACGCTCCAGGCTCCGGCCGGGAGCCCGGTGATGGCGGCCGTCGGCGAGCGAGTGCTGGTGATCTCGTCCCGGCCGGTCGAACGTGACGGGCGCGACCTCGGTACCCTGCTGACCGTCAAGGACCGCACCGATGTGGAGTCGCTGACCCGCCAGCTCGACGCGGTGCAGGCCATGAGTTCCGCGCTCCGTGCTCAGCGCCACGAGTTCGCCAACCGGCTGCATGTGATCTCCGCGCTGGTCCACGGTGAACATCTCGCGGAAACCACCGACTACATCGAGACGCTTCTCGGCACCGGTCCGCACGGTGAGTCCCTGCCCGGCATCGACGCCGTCAGGGACTCCTACCTGCGCGCCTTCCTGTCCGCGAAGGCCGCCCAGGCGAGAGAGAGCGGCGTGACCATCGTGCTCGGGGGCGCGACCTGGGCCGACGGCGTCGTGGCGGCACCGGTGGACGTCACCACCGTGTTCGGCAACCTCGTCGATAACGCGATCGATGCCGCCCGGCACGGGGCGCGCACCGCTTCCCTCGTCGAAGTGGAACTCATGACGGAGGGCACGACCCTGCTCATCACGGTCGCCGACACCGGCGACGGTGTCGCTGACGGCCTGGCGGACGATGTGTTCCGCGAAGGCGTGTCGACGAAGAACCACGCATCGGTCATCGGCGGACGCGGCATCGGCCTAGCACTGGCCCGGCAGATCGCCCGGACGCGGGGTGGCGACGTCTACCTCGCCGAGCCCGGCGGCCCACCCGGCGGCGGTCTGGTCAACGATCGTGAACAGGTCTCCGGCGGCGCCGTGTTCGTGGCCCGGCTGCCGGACGTCATGGAGATCAGCCGATGACGGACCGCGAGCCACTGTCCGTGCTGGTCGTCGACGACGATTTCCGGGTCGCCGGAATCCACGCCTCCTTGGTGGACGGCGTGCCCGGATTCACCGTGGCCGGCACGGCAAACACAGCCGGTGCGGCGCTGGATGCTGCTGCCGGCGTCGACCTGGCCCTGGTCGACGTGTATCTGCCCGACGGTTCCGGCATCGACCTGCTGCGCCGCCTGGACTGTGATGCCTTTGTCCTCAGCGCCGCGGCGGAGGGCGCGGTGGTACGCCGTGCGATGTCGGCCGGTGCGCTGGCGTATTTGATCAAGCCGTTCCCGCCGGAGCTGCTCGCGGAGAAGCTGCGGGGATACGCCAGGTTCCGGCAGCTCACGGATGCGGAGGCGGTCGATCAGGGTGCGGTCGAGAGCACGTACGGTGCGCTGCGGGGCCCGGCGGGCGGCCGTCCGGTCCGCCGGCCCACCATCCGTACCGTGACGGGCGACGCGGTGCTGACAGCGGTACGGGACTCCGAGGTCCCGCTCTCCGCGGGCCAGGTCGGCGAGCTCATCGGAGTCTCGCGCGCCACCGCGCAGCGCTACCTCGCGAGTCTTGTGACCGCAGGGCTGCTCCGGATGAAGTTGCGTTACGGGGCGACCGGGCGTCCTGAGCAGGAGTACCGGATGCCGTGAATGCCGGGGTTGCTGTGAGCGTCGTGTCACCACGGCCCGCGGTCCGCTGCCGGCCGTCGAGAGCCTGATCAGGCGTCGAGGTCACGGCTGATCAGCAGTGACAACTCCTCGATCGCCGCTTCGGCGCCGGCTCCCTCGGCGGACAGCACAACGGATTCGCCGCACTGGGCCCCCAGCGCCATGACGGAGAGCAGACTCCGGGCGTCGACGGGGGCGTCACCGTCGCGGCCGATGGTCACCTTGACGGGCTGGCGGGCCGCTGCCTGAACGAACAGCGAGGCCGGCCGGGCGTGCAGTCCGCTGGCCGAGGCGATGACGACGGTGCGCTGAGACATGAGGCGACTCCTGGTGGGTGGCGAAAGACGGACGGGGTCCGGCCATGTTGATTTAGATCCGTTTCATGTCCGACCCTGTGGCTCTGCGGATAGATTAAGGGCTCGCCTGAGCGAAGTAAACATAGTCGGGCAAATATTGGGCACAGCCAGACTGGCCCGTCGAGTCGACCACCGTGCCTGCGCCCCGCCTCACCGTCGGCGTCCATCAGGTGGAACGGCGTATGGATTCCGTTAGGGTGTGCGGCAACCCGAAACGCCGCTGAGCCGTGCCGATGAGCGGCGCCGCGGCCTCCTGGCAGGGGGTTGCGGGTCGCAGCCGGACTCGCACGGCCGGTTTGGCGGCGGGTCGGCGGCCATCGAGCCCATCGCCCGCCCCTTACGCTCCCCGACGTGGCAAAACTTCTTGATGTGGTCAAGCGGGTCGTCGTCGGACGGGCCCTGCCCAGTGAGGGGCTGCAGGAAACCCTGCTGCCCAAGCGGCTGGCGCTACCGATCTTCGCATCGGACCCGCTGTCGTCGGTGGCCTATGCCACGGCTTCCTGCTCCTGTCGTCGATCCTCGCCCAGCACCGCTATCTCCCCCGCCAACTCCACACCCGCGGGGACCGCCTCGCCTTCTCCAACGGCATCGTGGCCCTGGCCGTCGTGGCCGGCGGCCTCCTCTGGGCCTTCCACGCGTCGGTCACCAACCTGATCCACCTCTACATCCTGGGCGTCTTCACCTCCTTCACCCTCTCCCAGAGCGGCATGGTCCGGCACTGGAACCGCGCCCTGCGCACCACGACGGATCACACGCTGCGCCGCCGCCACCGCACCGCGCGTGCCGTCAACGGCCTGGGGGGCTCTGGTCACCCGCGCCCCCGGATCCGTCCGCCGCGGCGAACCGGCTCAGAGCCCATTGGGCCGGCAACAACCGGCCGCAGCGAAGAAGCCGCACCCCGGCCCTGACCGCGAGCCGCGGACCTCCTCCAGGCGCGCCGGCGGTGCCTGCTGAAGCGCGTCTCGTTGTGCGGGCAGGGAAGTACGGAGCGAAACTTGACGCGGAGCCGCCTGCGACGGCAGTGGAGGAGCTGATGAACCCGGTCACCGCGTTGAAGCGGATCGCCTTCTTGCTGGAGCGCTCCCGGGCTGCCACCTACCGGGTGCAGGCTTTCCGCCGGGCCGCCGACGCGGTCGGCGCGATGGCGGAGGGCGAGCTCGCGGAACGGGTGGCAGCCGGGTCGCTGGAGGCGGTCGGCGGCATCGGGCCGAAAACGGCCACAGTGATCCGAGAGGCGCAGGCCGGAGAGGTGCCCGGCTACCTGAAACGGCTGGAGGACGAGTCCACCGCGCCCCTCACCGACGGCGGTGAACGTCTTCTTGCCCGGATGCGGGGCGACTGCCATGTGCATTCGGACTGGTCCGACGGTGGAAGTCCGATCGATGAAATGGGCCGCACGGCAGCGGAGCTGGGCCACGAATGGGCGGTGCTCACCGACCACTCACCGAGGCTGACCGTGGCGCGGGGGCTCTCTCCCGCGCGGCTGCGGCGGCAACTGACGACGGTGGCCGAACTCAATACGCGCTGGGCGCCGTTTCGCCTGCTCACCGGTATCGAGTGCGACATTCTTCCGGACGGCTCGCTCGATCAGGAACCCGAGCTGCTGGAACAGCTCGACGTCGTGGTGGTGTCCCTGCACTCCAAGCTCCGGATGGAGAGCGGGCCGATGACGCGGCGTCTGATCGCGGCGGTCAGAAACCCGCATGCGGACGTCCTGGGGCACTGCACGGGACGTCTGCTCTCCGGACGTGGGCGCCCTGAATCAGATTTCGACGCGGACCGGGTCTTCGCCGCATGCGCCGAGGCAGGCACGGCAGTGGAGATCAACAGCCGTCCCGAGCGGCTCGATCCACCCAGGCGCCTCATCAGGCGGGCGGTTGAGGCAGGCGTGCTCTTCGCCATCGACACCGACGCTCACGCACCGGGGCAGCTGGCCTGGCAGATCCTCGGATGCGCTCGGGCCGAGGAGTGCGGCGTCCCGGAGCAGAGTGTGATCACGTCCTGGACGGCGGAAGAGCTGCTGACCTGGACACGTACCGGCGCCACACCGCTCGCTTCCCCGGGCGGGGCACACAAACGGCACCGTGCGCCCGGCACCGCGTGACGAAGGAACCGTGGGGAGCCGGTTCGCAACTCCCGCCGAGCACGCGGGGGTCAGCCGTGCAGGACGAGGTAGGGAGCGAGCGCGAAGAGAGTGACGATCAGCAGCTTCTTCAGGCTGCGGGTCGGCAGCGCGTGGGCGATCTGCCAACCCAGCAGCACACCGGCGAGCTCCGGAATGCCGACCAGGGCGGCCAGTGGCCAGTCGATGGCGCCATGGACGAGATAGCCCAGGGTTCCCACGCCTGCGATCACGATCGACTGTGCCTGGGCCGAGGCGAGGGACTCAAGTGCCGGCACACCGAGGGCGACCAAAAGGGGGACGGCGAGCATGGGCCCGCCGATGCCGACGATGCCCGCGGCCAGGGCCACCGAGAAACCCAGCCCCGCCGGCAGCAGCGCCGGCGGGTGGGACCGGGTCGTCGCCGGACCACGGCGTTCGCGAAACCACACCAGTGCGGCCACAGCCGCCACGAAAAGCCCGAGCACCGGCCCGAAGGCACGCGGGGACACGAACGTGTTGGTCCAGACACCGATCGGGGTGCCGACGAAGGCGCTACCGGCGAGGATCAGCGCTGTGCGCCTGGTTTCGGGTTCGCGCAGTTGCCCGGACCGGGTGTAGGCCGCAGCGCCCAACGCCCCGGTGGCGACATGAGTGACGATGGCCGTGCCGGCCACCTCGGCCGGGGACAGTCCGGTCAGGGCGAACAAGCCGATGGTGGGGAGCACTCCACCTGGGCCGACGGCGGTGATGCCTATCCCACCGACGAGCCCGAAGAGGACCAGCACGAACAGCACCGGTATCGACAGCTCTGCCATTACCGGCTTGCCTTGGCTCGCATCGAGCGTGGCGCGGGACAGGTGGATGACACGGCGACTCCCCGGAGAGGCAGGCTGGCAGGAACAACGCAGGAAGCAGCGGGCTCAGCCGTGCTCCGGCGGCAGACCGCGATACATCGTGGCGCGCAGGGCCATCCGGTCCGCGCGGATGCGGATCGACTCCGCGTCCACCGGGCGCCCGTCGGACAGCCGGGTCAATCGCTCCAACGCGAAGATCGCCGCTCCGACCGGCACCTCCAGCAACGCAGCAGTGTCCGGATCAGCCGTGACCGCATGGACCGCGATGTCGGCGTGTCCCAGGCGACAGCCGGTGGTCTCCTCGATGAGGCTGAAGACATCGCGGCCTGCCAGGTCGCCGGCCAGCACGCCGGAGCCGACATCAGCGGTGAGGTAGGAGGTGTCCAGCGACAACGGTAGTCCGTCCAGCCACCGCACCCTTTCCAGACGAACTCCGCCCGCCGCCGCAGGCACCTCCAGCCGCTCGGCGATCGCGGCCGGCAGTTCGCTCACCGTCTCCGCCACCCGGACCTCGTTGGTCACGGTGCCATATCCGGTCAGTACCTCAGCCAGCCCCGCCAGCCGATCCAGCCCGTGCCCGTACTTCGGCATCACCACTGTGGTGCCCACCCCGCGCCGACGGGTGATCAACCCTTCACGGCGCAACAGGCTCAACGCCTCGCGTACCGCGTTGCGGGAGGCGCTGAACTCCCGGCCCAGGCTCGGCTCGTCGGGCAGGACGCCGTCGGTGAAACGACCGGTGGTGATCTGGTGCCGCAGCACGTCGGCCATCTGCCGGGCCCGCTCGGCGCGCGGGCGCGACGAGACCCGGTCGGCAGGAATACTCCGGCCGGGCGGGCCCGGCGGTGACGACAGCTGACGGGCTCCCTTTCCGACGTCGTCCAGGGTGCGGTTCATGTCTCGGAGACTATCCGAAACATGTTACGCCAGAGTTTCGCCACCATCATTGACCTGGTCGAATGGCTGACCAGCCGGTTCGCGTGACGCGGCGGGCACTCCGCCGGGCGGCGCCTCCGCGGGGCCCGGAGCTCTGCGTCCGGATTCCGCCAGCAGGCCGACCCGGAGGCAGCCAGGCTGTCCCCATGACCACTACGTACACGCCTCTTCCCATCTCCCCTGCCGCGCTGAAAGAACTGCGGTACGTCGATGACCTCGGGCGGGCCCCCCAGCCGTACACCGCGCGGAAGGACGGCGTTCCCCTCGATTGCGTGGGCAGCCCGCTGCGCTGTTGTCTGCGGTCCGTCGAGCCCGGCGAACGGATCGCACTCGTGTCCTACGCGCCGCTGCGTCGCTGGGCGGCGGCGACCGGGGCCGAGCCCGGCGCCTATGACGAGGCCGGGCCCGTCTTCATCCATGCCGACGCATGCAAGGAGTCGCCGGTCATCGACGGCTACCCGTTCGCACGCCAGGGGGCGCTGCGCACCGTCCGCCGCTACAACGCCGCGGGGCACATCGTCGGCGGTCGACTCTTCGAGGTCCCCGGGAACGCCGATGCCGGGTTCGACCGGGTCTTCGCGGAGGCTTTCGCCGATCCGGACGTGGCGCTGCTGCACGTGCGGGCCCTGGAGTACGGCTGTTTCCAGTTCGAGGTGCGGCGACCGTAGACCGTACGACGCCCCAGCGGTCCCCCGGCACTGTGACACGCGACACCCCCCGTACGGCCTCATTTCCGACCGCACCGGGAGTGCCGGGGCTGATCCGGGGTAGAGGACCGCACGTCCGCACAGTGCGGACGTGCGATACGGGGACGAAGCGAATGAATCCACCGGCACTGGGCTGCGGGACAGACCTGGCACTTCCGACGTCTGCTCGACGGGCCGGCGCGGCCTTCGACGGTCAGCCGAAGACCATCGCTGCCGCACGGCACTTCGCCGCTGATTTCCTGGCCGAGGCGCACTTCGTCAGCGGGGTTCCGGCGTCGTCCCGGGTGATCGGCGTGGTCGAGCTGGTTGTGAGTGAACTGGTGACCAACGCGTGCAAGTACGCTCCCGGCCCCTGTGTACTGGACCTGGAACTGCACGGCCGATTTCTGGAGATCACCGTGTGGGACGCCGACCCGGTCCTCCCCCAGGCCCGGGTGGCCGAGCCGGGCAGGATCGGGCAGCACGGGCTGGAGATCGTGCTGTCGTTGTCCGAAGGGTACGAGGTGCGGCGGGAGCCGGTCGGCAAACGCATCAAAGTCCGGATCGCCATCGAGCCCGGCGACGTCACTCCGACGGCCTGAGTGCGCCGGCGGCGATGAAGTCCGCGACGACCGCTTCGAAGCCGGTGTCCTGCTGCGTGCGCTCGGAAAGACGCCAACGGTGTTCGAGCAGTTCGTGGTAGAGCTCGGCGGGATCCAGGTGGCGGCGAAGGTCCAGGGGTACGGCACGGATCGTGGGCCGGAACACCTCGCGTACCCAGCGGTGGGCCAGCACCTCGGTGCGGGCGCCGAGCGGGTCGCCGGGCGCGTAGTCGTCCTGGGTGGCCATCCACGTATCGAGGTCGTTGAGGAGTCGCCTGGCCTGGTTCTCCTCGGCGTCGAGGCCGGTCAGCCGCAGGAGTTGGCGCTGATGGTGTCCTGCGTCCACCACCTTCGGAACGAAGGTGACCGTGTCTCCCTCCGCGGAGTCGACGATCTGCATCTCGGCCACGTCGAAGCCCATGTCGTTGAGCCGGCGCACGCGCCGTTCTATGTAGTGGTATTTACCCGCCGGATAGACCGAGGTGCGGGTCAGTTCGTTCCACAGATCGTGGTATCGCCGGCAGATCTCCACGCCGAAAGCGATCGGGTCCACCGAGGGGTGGAGCGCCCCCGCCGCCTCCAGATCCAGCATTTCACCGCTGATGTTCACCCTGGCCAGGTCGATGTCGTAATCGCGCTGTCCGGTGCTCAGTCTGCTGTGCGTCTCGCCGGTCTCGGCGTCCACGAGGTAGGCGGCATAGGCGCCTGCGTCCCGGCGGAAGAGTGTGTTGGACAGCGAACAGTCGCCCCAGGCGAATCCCGCCAGGTGCAACCGGACCAGCAGCACGGCCAGCGCGTCCATGAGCCGGTGGACCGTGCTCGGCCGCATCGTCGTCTCGAACATGGACCGGTAGGGCAGGGACCCGTGAAGGTGGCGGGTGATCAGCACCGGCTCCAGCGGCTGCCCGTCGCTTCCGGTGCGCCCGGTGACCACCGCCAGCGCGTCCACCGCCGGGATCCCGAGGCGGGCCAGCGTGCGCAACAGCTCGTACTCCCGCAGTGCCGGCCGCTCGGCCAGTTCCTTGACGGCGACCACGTCGGCGCCGGCTCGCGCATAGCGCACGATGTGCCGGGAGATGCCTCGCGGCAACGTCACCAGGTACTTCTCCGGCCACTGTTCGAGCGGTAGCTGCCAGGGCAGTTCGAGCAGGAGCGCGGGGTGCTCCGGGTTGGTGGCACTGATCTGCAAAGCCATCGGTCGCCTCGCTCATCCTGTGGCGGAACACCAGTCTGCCGTACCGGGTGTTTCGCCCGCCGCGGGGGACGGCCAGGAACGTTCGGCGCTCCTGGCCGTCCCCCGGGGGGTTCAGCCGCCGTTGACGAGGCGGATGTACCGCGTCCAGTCCCAGTAGGGCCCGGGGTCGGTGTGATCGGTCCCCGGCACCTCGACATGGCCGATGATGTGTTCACGATCCTTGGGGATCCCGTAGGTGTCGCAGATCTCCGCGGTGAGCGCCGCCGAGGACGCGTACATGGCCGAGGTGAAGTAGCCGGGCTGGTCGACCCAGCCTTCGTGCTCTATGCCGATACTGCGGGTGTTGTAGCTCCAGTTCCCGGCATGCCAGGCGACGTCGTGTTCACGGACGCATTGTCCGATGGAGCCGTCGGATGATCTGACGACGTAGTGGGCGCTGGCGGCGTGCGCGGGGTCCTGGAAGAGCCGGACGGTGTCGGCGTAGGTCTCCTGTGTGACGTGCACGACGACGAGGCTGATGGGGTAGCTGGTGGTCCGGTTGGATGCCGTGTAGTTCTTGGTACTGGCCGGCGACCACACCGCGCCCGGGTGGTCGACGGTGCTGGCCATGGCCTTGTCCGCGGTGCCGAGGGCCGCGGTGGCAGCGGCCGCGAAAGCCAGACCGCCGCGCAGCACCGCGCGGCGCGAAGGGGTGGCTAAGGGGCGTGGGGTGGGGGGTACGGACCTGTCCATGAGGAAGCTCCCTGGGGGATACGTTACCTGGGCGAGTGCATGACAATGCATGGGTCGCGACCATCGTGGGCCCCAACGGAACGGCGGACAAGAGCTGGGCGGATCGGCAGTGGTGCAGACCAGTGGAGACGTGGTGCTGCTCCCGAAGGTGCCGACGTGCCGCCCGCGACGGCGGGGTCCGGTCCGGCACACCTGTGCCGGACCGGACGCATGGTTCAGCCGCGCGTCAGACGCAGCGTCACCAGCTCGAACGGCCGCAACGACAGCTGCACCCGGTTCTCCTGCAGGGCAGGCACGGAGGCCCCTTCGAGCGGCCGCTCCAGGAGATCGGTCAACGCCACGCCCGAGGCGTCGAAGCCGAGGCCGAGCCGCACCCGCGCGCGACCGCCCGTCGACTCGTACAGCCGCACGACGACATCGCCGCTCGCGTCGTCGGCCAGCTTGACGGCGCTGATGACGACCGCGTCGTTGTCGACGGACACCAGCGGGGCCACCTCCCGGTCGCCCGCGACGCGGCGCTCCGGCAGATTGACGCGGAAGCCTTCGCGGACCGCGTCGCCGATGCCGGCGCCGGGTGCCAGGGCGTGCCGGAAGCGGTGCACCCCCTGGTCGGTTTCCGGGTCGGGGAAGCGCGGGGCCCGCAGCAGCGAGACCCGGACGGTGGTGGTCGTTCCCGCGTCGGTCCCGCGGACCGTGCGGGTCACGTCATGGCCGTACGTCGAGTCGTTGAGCAGCGCGACACCCCATCCCGGCTCCTCCAGATGCACGAAGCGGTGATTGCACGCCTCGAACTTGGCCGCCTCCCAGCTGGTGTTGGTGTGCGTGGCCCGGTAGAAATGGCCGAACTGCGTCTCCGACGCGTACCGCTCGGCATGGACGTCGAGCGGGAACGCCACCTTGAGGAATTTCTCCGTCTCGTGCCAGTCGACCTCCGTGTCGATGTCGAGCCGCTTCGCGCCCGGCGCGAGCGTCAGCACCTGGGTGACCTGCGAGTCACCGAAGCTGCGCACGAGGCGGACTGCGGCCGCTCCGTCGTGCTCGAGCGGGGTGAGTTCGTCGATGCCCGTCAGATCGGTCACCGTGTTGCGATAGAACTCGTCGACGTCCCAGGCATCCCACATGTTCGGGAAATCGGGGTGGATCTGGAGCAGGTTCGCCGCCAGGCCGGGCGCCACCGACTCGCGCTCGGCACCGGTGTCGTACACGGACACGACCAGTCCGCTGCCGTCGATCTCCACGCGGAGCAGACCGTTGTCCAGTACGTAGCCACCGCCTTCGCGGGTCCCGAGACGGCTCGCATCGCCTGCTGCGGCGTCCTCGCCGCTGACGATCGCGGCCGCGCCGGCCGGAACGCCGCCGCGCGCGTGCGGAGCCGCGTTGAAGGCAACCGTCGTGCCCGACCCGCCGTCACCGGCCAGGGCGCGCTGGGCGTCGCCGATCAGCCGGTTCAGCTCATCGGCGACGGCCGCGTAGGTCTTCTCCGCCTCCCGGTGTACCCAGGCGATCGATGATCCCGGCAGGATGTCGTGGAACTGGTGCAGCAGCACGGTCTTCCAGACGCGGTCCAACTGCTCGTACGGATACGGCGCAGCCGCCCGCACCGCGGCGGTCGACGCCCACAGTTCGGCCTCGCGCAGGAGATGCTCGCTGCGCCGGTTGCCCTGCTTGGTCTTCGCCTGACTGGTGAGCGTGGCCCGGTGCAGCTCCAGATACAGTTCGCCCACCCACACCGGGGCGTTGGGATACTCCGCCTCGGCCTTGGTGAAGAAGTCGGCGGGTGTCTCCCAGGTCACCGTCGCCGATCCTTCGAGATCGCGCATCCTGGCGGCCTTCGCGATCATCTCGCGGGTCGTGCCGCCGCCCCCGTCGCCCCAGCCGGTCGGTGCCAGTGAGTGCCGTGCGGCCCCCTTGTCCTTGAAGTTGTTCGCCGCGTGGGCGATTTCGCTGCCCTTCATCGAGCAGTTGTAGGTGTCGACGGGCGGGAAGTGGGTGAAGATCCGGGTGCCGTCGATGCCCTCCCACTGGAACGTGTGGTGGGGGAACTTGTTGGTCTGGCTCCACGAGATCTTCTGGGTGAGCAGCCACTTGGAACCGGCGGCCTTGATGATCTGCGGCAGTCCGGCGGCGAAGCCGAAGGTGTCCGGCAGCCACGCCTCGTCGTTCTCGATTCCGAACTCGTCGAGGAAGAAGCGCTTGCCGTGCACGAACTGACGGGCCATCGCCTCGGAGCCGGGCATGTTCGTGTCGGACTCCACCCACATCCCGCCGGACGGCACGAACCGGCCGGCTGCCACCGCCTCCTTGACCCGGGCGTAGACCTCGGGCCGGTGCTCCTTGATCCAGGCGAACTGCTGCGCCTGCGACATGGCGAAGACGAAGTCCGGCTCGTCCTCCAGAAGCGCCGTCATGTTCGACGTGGTGCGGGCCACCTTGCGGACCGTCTCGCGCAGTGGCCACAGCCACGCCGAGTCGATGTGGGCGTGGCCGACCGCGCTGACGCGGTGCGCCGAGGCCTCGGCGGGGGCGGCCAGGACGGCGCCGAGCTGCTCACGGGCGGCGGCCGCGGTGCCGTTCACGTCCTGGAGATCGACCGTGTCGAGTGCCTTTCCGATCGCCCGCAGGACGTCCCAGCGCCGGGCCGACTCGACGGGCAGCTCCTGCATCAGCTCACCCAGCACTTCGAGGTCCTGGACGAGGTGCCACACGTTCTCGTCGAAGACCGCGAGATCCATCCGGGCCAGCGTGTACTGCGGTTCGCTGCCCGCCGTCTCCCGGTCACCGAGGGGGGTCGGCAGGAAGGGGTGGAAGTCGAGAATGACGGGGTTGGAGGCTGCCTCGATGTGCAGCAGCACCTCTTCGCCGCCCGCGGCCGGCGCCCCCACACGCACCCACTGGTTACGTGGGTTGAGGCCCTTCACCGGCGTGCCGTCGGGCCGGTAGACGAGGCCTTCGCACTGGAAGCCCGGCATGTTCTCGTCGAACCCGAGGTCGAGCAGCGCCTCGACGGTGCATCCCGCCCATTCGGCGGGGACGGTTCCCGACACCCGGAACCAGCAGGTGCTCCAGGGCGCGCCCCACCGGTCCCCGACGGCTGCCGGCACGGTCGGCGCGGCGAGGCCTTCGGCGACGGGAACGGGCTCTCCCGGGGCGTTCCAGACGGCGACGTCCAAGGGCACCGCATGCGGGTACACGGCGGGTCGTATGCGTTCGTCGAGCACCCGCTTGAGACGGGCTTCGACCAGGTGGCGGTCATCATGCATGAGGTGGCTCCGTTACGGATGAGTGCGGCTGGGGCGGGCCGGCGGTGCTGTGCCGATGCCTGGGGGAAAAGCGGCGGAGCCGCGGTCACTTGACCTGGTCGGGTCTGAGTACCTCGGTGATGGAGCGGGCGGCAAGGTGCTTCGCGTCGTCGGCCCGGCTCGCCAGGACGGCGGTGGGGCGGGCCCCGTCCGCGGTGAGGCGGGCGAAGGCTTCGTAGAACTGTCCGCCGGGGGCGCATGTCGAGCGGTTCGGCGCGGTGTCGTCGCCACCGGCGTCGACGGTGAGCGCCGTGGTGCGCGGAGCGGGCCGGTGGGTCCTTTCCCGCCGTTCCTCGACCAGCCGGGCGATGGTCCGGCCGGCCGGTTTCACCTGCCGGTCGTTGGTCAGCAGGCCGAGGCCGTATTCGAGTTCGGGGAAGTCGGCCAGCGAACGTGACACGTCGTGGGAGCACCACCAGGTGACGCCCCACACGTCCTCGCAGTCCAGGGCGTTGGAGACGGTCGCCTCGGTGAACGCGGCGGCGTGTTCGGCGGGGATCAGCGGCGCCGGGGCGCCGACTTCCTGCAGCCACACCGGTCGGTGCGGTTCGAGGGCCCACGCCTTGGACAGCTCGATCAGGTACGCCGCGTGGTGTTCGGTGGCGGTTCCGGTTCGGCCGTGCCGCTGTGCCGTGCCGTTGAAGACCCAGGAGTGCACTGCGGTCGCGGCACCGATCCTGGCGGCCTGGGCGGGGGTGAAGGCGTGGGCGTCGTGGTACCAGGCCGCGTCGTACTCCGCGTGCAGGTGGAACTTCCCGGGGGCGCCCTCCTCGCAGGCGGCGAGCAGAGTTCGCAGCCAACTACCTGCCTGCTCCGCGGTGATGGCGTCCGGGTCGGGGTGCGGAGAGCCGGAGAACTGGTTGATCTCGTTGCCGAGCGTCATGCCGATGAAGTTCGGCCGGTCGGCGAGCGCGCTCGCCAGCGTCCGCAGGTAGGCGGCCTGCGCCGCGACCACGTCGCGGTCGGTGAAGATGTTCCGCCGGTGCCAGGTCCGCGTCCACGCGGGCAGGAAGTCGAAGCTCGACAGATGGCCCTGGAGGCCGTCCACATTGACGTCGAGGCCACGCTCCGCAGCGGCGTCGGCGAGCTGGACGAGCTGTTCGACGGCGCGGGGACGGATCAGAGTGCGGTTGGGCTGGAACAGCGGCCAGAGCGGGAAAACCCTGATGTGGTCCAGGCCCAGCCCGGCGATCGAGTCCAGGTCGGCGCGTACGGCGTCCAGATCGAAGTCGAGCCAGTGGTGGAACCAGCCCTGGCTGGGGGTGTAGTTGGCTCCGAAGCGCGGCACTGGGGGCGCGGTGTCGGGCAGTACGGAGGCGGGCAGTGCGGAGGTGCTCATACGGAAGGGGGGTCCTCGTTCTGTCGGGCGGGGGCGGTGGCGGGTTCAGCCCTTGACGGCGCCTTCGCCGACGCCGCGGAAGAAGAAGCGCTGGAGGCAGGCGAAGAGCACGATGAGAGGAAGCACCGCGATGATCGTGCCCGCGGCGACGAGCCGTTCATCGTTCGCGAAGGTGCCGTGCAGATAGTTCAGCCCGATGGTGAGGGTGAAGTTCGCCGGGTCGCTCAGGACGATCAGCGGCCACAGGAAGTCGTCCCAGGCGCCCATGAACGCGAAGATCGCGACGACGGCGAGCGTGCCCCTCACCGAGGGCAGGGCAATGCGCAGGAAGCGCTGCCAGGCGTTGGCTCCGTCCACGAAAGCCGCTTCTTCGACTTCCTGGGGAAGATGCAGGAAGGCGTTGCGCATCAGCAGGACGTTCATCGCGCCGATGGAGCCGGGCAGCAGCACACCGATCAGGGTGTTGTTCAGCCCGAGGTCACGCATCGTGGTGAACTGGGCGATGATGATGCCCTCGACGGGGACGAGCATGGCGAGGATGAACGCGAGCGTCGCCGCCTTGCGGCCCCGGTAGCGCATCCGGGCGAGTGCGTAGCCGGCCAGCGCCGCGCCGACGCAGTTGGTCACCACGTTCGCGGTGGCCACCTTCAGCGAGTTCAGTGCGTAGTCCCACACCGGGATGGTGTCGGCGACGCGGGTGTAGTTGTCCAGCGTCGGGTGGCTGGGGAAGAACTTCGGCGGGGAACTGAAAATGTCCTCGTGCGGGCCCTTCAGCGAGGTGGACAGTTGCCACAGGAAGGGGCCGACGGTCAGCGCAAGTACCACGAGCAGCAGCGTGTAGCGGAGGGCGAGCTGCCAGGCCGGTATGCGGCGGCCGTCGGCGTCGGTGGTCTTCGGGAAGCTCACGCGTCCTCCCTGCGGTCGGCGCGCAGCACCAGAAGCATCAGGGCGACCGTGACGGCGAAGATGACGACGGAGATGGCCGAGGAGTAACCCACCCGGCCGGTCAGTCCGGTGCCGACCCGCTGGACGAGCATCACCAGAGTGGTGTCCTCGCCGGCCGGCCCGCCGGTGGGGCCGGCCATCAGATAGACCTCGGAGAAGACCTTGAAGGCGGAGACCGAGGCCAGGGCGCCCACGAGCACCATGGTGGAACGCACAGCGGGGACGGTGACGGTGATGAAGCGCCGTACGGCCCCGGCGCCGTCCACCGCGGCTGCCTCGTGCAGCTCCCGCGGTACGTTGGCCAGCGCGGCCAGATAAATGATCATGTAGTAGCCGAGGCCCTTCCAGACCGTGACGGCCATGGCGCTGAACAGCAGAAGCCACTGATCGCTGAGAAAGCAGATCCGGCCGACCCCCACGGCCTCCAGCAGCGAGTTGATCAGCCCCCGTTCGTCGAGCATCCACACCCAGATCAGGCCGACGACGACGATCGAGGCGACCACCGGGGTGTAGAAGGCCGAACGGAAGAAGGTGATACCGGGGATCTGGCGCTGGACGAGCATCGCCAGCAGCAACGGCAGGAGGACGAGCGCCGGGACGACGCACAGGACGTACAGCGAACTGTTGCGCAGACCGATCCAGAACATGTCGTCGTGGATCAGCTCCCGGAAGTTCGCCAGGCCGACGAACCGGCCCGGCACGAGGGTCCGGCGGTCCGTGAAGGCGTTGACCAGCGTGCTGAAGAACGGATAGAGGCTGAAGGCGCCGACGACGAGCAGGCCGGGAGCCGCGAACAGCCAGGGGCTGAACGCCAGATGCCGTCTGATGGAGCGGGCGGGCAGGCGGTCACCGGGTGAGTTCCGGGCAGCGCGGCCCGCGGGGGCGTCCCGGAGGGTCGCGCCTGATGCGGTGGGGGTCTTCATCGGTGGCTCAGCTCTGCTGCAGTAGCCGGTCACAGGCCTTGATAGCGTTGTCAAGAGCTTCCTTGGGGCTCTGCTTCCCCTGCAGCGCCTTGGCGATCTCGTTGCGCAGCGCGGTCTTCATCTGCTCACTGAAGAGAACGGGTGTGTAATTGACGGCCGTCTTCAGCGACTTGGCCGCGGCGATGCGGACACGGGTCTCGTCGGTTCCGTCCTCCTTGGTGAAGTACGGGTCGTTCAGGGATCCCGCGGTGCTCGGGAAGATGGCGACCTTCTTCGCGAACTCCATCTGCCTGGTGGCATCGGTCACGTAGTGCGCGAAGGCGACAGCTGCGGGCTTGTGCTTCGTGCGTGAGTTCACCATGACCCCCATGACGTACATGTTGGCGTTGCCCGTGTTACTGACCTGGTCGGTGATCCCGATGTTCTTGTACAGGCTCGGCGCCTGCTTCTTGAAGTTGGCCAGGTCCAGGGCACTGCCGGGGTTCATGGCCACGGATTCGGTGAGGAACTTGTGCCCGGAGGACTCCGGGGTGGCGGTCAGCGCCTGCGGGTCGAGCGCCTTGGCGTCGTACAACTCCTTGTAGTGCGTGAGGAGCTCGACCCCCTTCGAGTCGTTGAACGCGAAGCCGGTGCCTGCCTTGTTCATCAGCTGCCCGCCGTACCGGCCGAAGTCCTCGATGGTGGGGACGTTCGCGAGCGTGGCGACCTTGCCCTTGCTCTTCTTCGCGAGCTGCAGGCCGTCGGCGAAGATCTCGTCGTACGTGGTGGGCGGCTTCTCGGGGTCGAGTCCGGCCTCCTTGAACAGGCGCTTGTTGTAGAACATCGGCCCGGTGTTCAGATACCAGGGGAAGGCGTACGTACCCTGCATGCCCGGTACTTGGTGGGCTTTCCAAGCACCGTCCAGGTACTCCTTGCGGTATTGGGGGGCTGCTTTGTCCAGGTCCAGGGCGAGACCCGCCTTGGCGAGCGGCGCGACCAGGTCGGGCGACACATTGACGACGTCCGGCAGCGTTCCGCCGGCGGCATCGGCGCTGATCTTGTCGGCATATCCCTCGCCGGGCCGGTCGACCCACTTCACATGGGTGTCGGGGTACTTCTTCTCGAAGTCCGCGATCAGGCCGTTGAAGTAACCCTTGAAGTTGGCCTGCAGGTTCCAGGTCTGGAAGGTGATGTTGCCTTCGACCTTGCCGGAGGCGTCGGACGCGTCGCCGTCGCCGCCTCCTCCGCATGCGCTGAGCGGCAGGACGGTGGCGAGTACGACGGCAGCAGCGGCTGCTCTGCGAGGGATGCGCACGGTGGACGGCTCCTTTGCTCGGACCAGGCATACGGGCGGCGAGCCGAAATCTGCGTACCGTCGGCTGCTCACGCCCAGCAGACCTTGCAATGCTCTTCTGAGAAAGTCAATACATTCGCTTCCAAGCAGGTCTACGGCCCCACAAGCGTGCAGGTCAGAGCTATATGACCAGGTGCCTTCCGTCGGTGACTAAAGCGCTTTAGAATACGGTGACTCAAGCGCTTTAGTCTCACCAGGGACACGCCGAAGAATCGAGCACTTAAGATGCCCAGGTGAGCAGCACAGGGGTGCCGCGAGGCATGGCCGGCCCAACCGGAGAGAGTGGGACACGGATGGCAGGGAAGCAGCCGTCGGCAGGCGCCGGTTCGCCGCCCGGAACGGGCCCAACGGCCCGGCGCACGCCTGCGCGCCGTCCGACCATGAAGGACATCGCCCAGCGCGCGGGGGTCTCGGAGAGCGCGGTCTCGTTCGCGCTCAACGACCGGCCAGGCGTCTCGGAGGTGACACGCGACCGCGTTCGGCGGGTGGCCGAGCAGTTGGGCTGGCGGCCGAGCACCGCTGCCCGCGCGCTCTCCGGCGAGGGTTCGGCCACGGTGGGCATCGTGGTGGCGCGTCCGGCGGCGACCCTGGGAGTCGACTCGTTCTTCCTGCAGCTGATCTCCGGTATCCAGGAGGTCCTCGCTCAGCGCCAACTCGGTCTGCTGTTCCAGGTGGTGGAGGACGTGGTGGCGGAATGCGCGGTCTACCGGCGCTGGTGGGCCGAGCACCGGGTCGACGGGGTACTGGTGGTGGATCCCAGAACGGATGACCCCCGCCCCGCCCTGCTGGACGAACTCGGGCTGCCCGGCGTCGTCATCGGGGCGCTGCCCGGCAGTGACACCGGCGCACATCCGGGACTCTCCCAGGTGCGCGTCGATGACGCGGGCGCCATGGCGTCCATCGTCGAGCGGTTGCACGCATTGGGGCACCGCCGCATCGTGCACATCGCGGGGCTGCCCTCCCTCGCACACACCGACCGGCGCATCCGATCCCTGCGGGCGGAGGCCGACCGGCGCGGGCTGGTCGAAGCCAGGTCGGTGACCACGGATTACTCCGACACCGAGGGCGCGGCGGCCACCCGTGGAGTGCTCGAGGGCGACTCCCCGCCGACCGCGCTGATCTACGACAACGATGTGATGGCAGCTGCGGGCGCGGCCGGAGCCGCGGCACTCGGCTTCTCCGTTCCGGGCGATGTCTCCGTCGTCTCGTGGGAGGACTCGGCCCTGTGCCGGTTGGCCGTGCCGTGGCTGACCGCACTGTCCCGGGACACGATCGCCTTCGGCCGGACCGCAGCGCAGGAACTCGCCTCGCTGCTGGACGGCGGGTCCGCGCGAACGGTGCAGGTGCCGCTCCCCGGCCTGATCGAGCGGCAAAGCACGACGGTGGCCCGCGCCCCGCAGATGTAGGGACCGACCGGGACGGTCTGATGCGCCCTTACCTGCGGCCGGTCTACCCCGGCGCCAGGCTCTGCCGCCCCGCGGTCACCGTACTGCTGCAGCCGGGCATGTACACGATGCGCGAGCCGCTCACGGCCGCAGGGCTGCGGCATGTCGACTGACGAGCCTTGCGCACGGGCGTACGCGATCATGCTGGTAGTGACATCGCTACGCCCCGTGCCCGCATTGGAGACAGCACCATGGCATTCGCCGTCATCGCCCACTACCGCTGCGAACCCGCCGACGTGACCACGGTTCGTGCCGCGCTGCTGAAGCTGCGGGAGCGCACGCTGGCCGAACCGGGCAACCTGGCGTACGTGGTGCACGCCGAGGCGGACCGGCCCGGCTGTTTCGTGCTGTACGAGCAGTACACCGACCGTGCCGCCTTCGACGCGCACACGAAGGCGGACCACTTCGTCGAGCTCAATGTGGAATGTGTGCGGCCGCTGCTCACGGAACGCACGGTGACCTTCACCGAGGTGCTCTGAGGCGCAGACTCCCACCGCGCGTCCATTTGTCTACAGACACGTAGACGACTACGGTGCGTCACAGCGATGCAGCAAAAAGTAAACCGGGAGTGCGCTGTGGGACAGTCGGAATCTCTCGCCGAGGCGGACATCTCCGGTGAGAGCCTGTACGTGACGAAGAAGCTTCCTGAGGTCACTCCGGCCTTCTGGATCATGAAGATCGCCGCTACCACGCTCGGCGAGACGGCGGGAGACCTGCTCTCTCAGACGTTGCAACTGGGCTACTTCCTCACCACCCTCGCACTGTTCCTGGTGTTCGTGGTGACGCTGGTGGTCCAACTGCGGTCCAGGCGCTACAACCCGTTCTTCTACTGGACGGTCATCCTGTCCACCAGCATGGCCGGCACCACCACCTCCGACTTCATGAACCGTGACGCCAGTGCCAAGTTCCTCACGGCGGGTGCGACCTCGCTCGGCTGGGGACCGCAGGGCCTCGATCTGGGGTATCCCACGGGAGCGGCGATCCTGCTCTCCCTGCTGGTCGCCCTCTTCGTCGCTTGGCGGATCACCGGGCAGACGTTCGCGATCAGAGACATCGTCACCTTCCGTGGCGAGGCCCTCTTCTGGTCCGCGATCCTGGTGTCGAACACGCTGGGCACGTCCATGGGCGACTTCCTGTCCGACAGTTCCGGCCTCGGCTACGCCGGTGGCGCCCTGCTCGTGACGGGGTTGCTGACCGTGCTCGCCACTCTTGTGCGGGTGCCGGCGGTCCCCAACGTGGCGCTCTTCTGGATCGCGTTCATCCTCACCCGTCCCCTGGGGGCCACGGCCGGCGACTTCCTCACCAAACCGGCTGCCAAGGGCGGACTCGACCTGGGCACGGCAGGCTCCTCGGCCGTGCTCGTAGTCGTCCTTCTCGGCCTCATGGCCCACGCTCACCTGCACGAGCGCAGCGTCGCCGCTCCGCAGGACGGGCGCCCCGTCCAGTCGTCGTGACCCGCCGGGCCGTGCCCCCTAGGTCCGATCAGTGCGGCAGTACGGAACGGTAGTAGTCGATCTTGTCCCTCAGGTGCTTCCGCTGAGCTTGCAGCAGTGCCATCTGCTGCTGGACCGACGTGTCGTGCTTCTCCAGCAGCGCTATCCGCTCGGCCAGTGACTCCGTGTCTCCCGCGCGGGCCAGTTGGGCGTAGTGGCGCATGTCAGCGATGGGCATCCCGGTGTCACGCAGGCAACGAAGGATGCCGAGCCACTGGAGATCGTCCTCCGTGAACCGGCGGTGTCCGCTGGGAGCCCGGCCCACCCCGGACAACAGGCCGATGCGCTCGTAGTAGCGCAGCGTGTCGAGCGTGAAACCGGACTGCTCGGCGGTCTGGGCCGGAGTCAGGTAGTGCGGGGCGGTGTTGGTCATGCCTCGCATTCTGCCGGTACTTGACCTGGAGCGCGCTCCAGTTGTGAGCATCGAAGTGCAGCACGAGCAGACGATCCGGAGAAGAGGCCATCCATGCGTTACCGCACCCTGGGCACCCGTCAGGTTTCCGCACTGTGTCTGGGCACCCTGCCGCTCGGTTCAGCCGTCGACGAGACGACGTCCTTCGCCCTGCTGGATCGATTCGTCGAGCGCGGCGGCACCTTCGTCGACACCGCGAACTGCTACTGCTTCTGGCGTGCGGGCAGCGACGGCGGCGACAGCGAGCGTCTGCTCGGCCGCTGGCTGGCCGCGCGCGGCAACCGCGAGGAGATGGTGCTGGCCACGAAGCTCGGCGCCCTGCCCGCAGGGGCGGGAGCCTGGCCGGCCAATCGGGAGGGGCTGTCGGCGGGCGCCGTCCGCAAGGCGATCGGCGGCAGCCTGCAGCGCCTCCGCACCGATCGCGTCGAGCTTGTTTACGGGCATGTGGACGACCCGTCCACCGCGCTGGAGGAGACCGTCGCCGCTTTCGCCGGGCTGATCGAGGACGGTCTGGCCGAAGTGGTGGGTATGAGCAACCAGGGAGTTGAGCGCTTCACTCGTGCCCGTGAATTGGCCCGGCTGATGCGCGTACCCGGCTATGGGGCACTGCAACAGCGGCACACCTACCTGCGGCCCGGCCCGGAGGCGGATTTCGATTACCAGGTCGCCCTGGACGAGCCGATGCTCGCTTACGCGCGCAGTCGGCCCGACCTGACGGTCCTAGCCTACGGTGCGCTGCTGAACGGCGCGTACACCGAGCCGGCCAAGGCACTGCCTGCCGAGTACCAGCATTCCGGTACAGCACACGCGCTGAAGGTTCTGGCCGAGGTGGCGGCGGAGGCTGATGCCACGCCCAATCAGGTCGTGTACGCCTGGATGCTGGGAGATTCGCCGGCTGTCGTACCGGTGATCGGTGTCAGCCGCATCTCGCAACTGGACGAGGCGCTGGACGCGGTGGAGCTGGAACTGACCGCTGAGCAGCGGGCGCGTCTGGACACGGCCCGGTCGGAAATCCGAGCTGAGGCCGAGGAGACCGGCGAGCGACTCTGAAGTGAGAGGCGGGCCGCACGTCATGACGTCAGCCGCACCGGCCCTCCCCCGGGACACCGTCGTCATCCGGCGAGCAAGACCCGCTCCCAGTGTTCTTCGCGCTGTTCGATGTATGCGGCGTCGCCGCGCCAGGCATCTCCGTGGCCCCCCGCCCAGAGGGTCGTCCAAGGCTGGTTGCCGCGGGCGGCTTGGCCGCGGAGGAAGTCGTGCATGGAACGGGTGCGTCGGCCGAGCAGAGGTACGAGTTGACGTCGTTCGGCCTCATCGAGACCGTAGGCATCGGCGAAGACCCGCAGCCGGGCGCCGGCGTCGGCACACTGCCAGTCGGGGTGCGCCGACAGCGGGATGAAGCCGTGCATCGCATAGGCGACATCCCACAGGCGGGAGCCGGGGGCGGCGGTGTCCCAGTCGATGAAGGCCCAGTCGTCCTGCTCGGAGACCACGAGGTTCCAGGGCGCCAGGTCCTGATGGGCGATGATGCCGGCTTCGTCAGTGGCTCCCTCAGCAGGGATGAGCACCTGCCACTGGGCGTCGGACGGTGGCGTGAAGTCCTGCACGGCGTCGTGGAAATCCCTGATGAGTCGTGCGACGCGCGCCAGCCGCCGGGCGGGCCGCATCGAGGCGAACCGAGCGGGCCACACGACGTTGCCCGGCACGAAGGTCAGGACTTCCCGGCCCTGATCGTCGATGCCGAGGGGGCGCGGCGCCGCACGGAAGCCGCTCTCGTGGAGATGGGTGAGCAGTGCGTGCACCGCAGGGGTCCACGGGCCCGCGGGACGGCGTACCGTGTCGCCGACGCGGACGACTTCGGCGCTGACGTTCCCGCCGGACAACGGCTGCTCCTCGTTGTGCTGCACCGTGTCAGTCTCGCCGACCGCTCGCCGACGATCACCTTGATTTCGTTCCCGGCGGCCGTGCTCGAGGGCGTGGCTACGACCGGCGGCGAGGTTTGCCTCGCTTGCCGCCCTGTCCGCCGCCGGAGCCGCTGCGCGGATTCTTGCCGGTCGACCTGCCTGCGGCCGGCTTCAGTCGGGCGCCGCCTGTTTCGCGCTTACGTGGGGGCTGCTGCGGGGTCACCTGGCGGCCCCGTGAACTGTTGACGGTTCGCCCGCGGACGATCCCGATGAAGTCCTCCACCAGTTCGGTGGTTTCGTCCTGCGGCCACGACAGGGCGACGCGGGACTCGGGGACGTCCCGTATGGGCCGATAGGTGAGGTCCTTGCGGTGGTGCAGCCGGGCGAGCGACTGGGGGACGAGGAGCAGTCCCACCCCCGCCGCCACCAGTTCCACGGCGTCCGCCGTCGTGGCCGGGCGCTCGTTCGCGGGCTGCCCGGGCCGGTGCTCCCAGTCGAGGGTGTCGTCGAGGGGGTGCAGGACGATGTCGTCGGCCAGCTCCGCCACGGACACCTCGTCGACGGCCGCCACAACATGATCCTTCGGGACCACGACCACCGTCGTCTCGGTGTACAGGGGGATCGCGCTGAGGTCCGTCCGGTCGATCGGCAACCGTACGAAGCCCGCGTCGGCCCCGCCGTCCCGGAGCAGCGCGGCTGCTTCGGCGGCGGGCACCGCGACGAGGGTCAGAGGGACGTCCGGCAGCCGCTCGTTCCAGATCCGCACCCACTTCGTGGGTGTCACGCCGGGGACGTACGCGAGGCGGAACGAGGGGGGTTCTTCCGAGCCGGTCACCCCGCCAGGTTACCGGTCGTGGTCAGCGGCCCCGTACACGCTCGATACTCTTGACACCATGACGTCGCACCAGAAGACCCAGACGATGAAGCCATCAACCGCGGCGAAGAAGCTGGGTGTGTATCTCGAGGCCACTCCCGCGGAGTTCCAGGAGGGGGTCGTCTCGCGCGACGAGCTCGCCGCACTGCAGACGGATCCGCCGGAGTGGCTGCTGGAACTGCGCCGGGTCGGCCCGCATCCCCGGCCGGTGGTCGCGGCGAAGCTCGGTGTCTCCATCGCTGGTCTCGCCCGCGGCGGAGTCACGGAGGCCCTCACCACGGAGAAGATCGAGGCACTGAAGGAGGACCTTCCCGACTGGCTGCGGAAAGAACGTGCCACCCAGGCCGAGGTCCGCAAGGAAACGGTGCGTATCAAGGAGAAGAACGCGGCGCGGGGCGATCACGCCCCCGGCTCCCGTTCCTGACCCCGTGTTCCGTCGTGGGTCTGTTCCGGCCAGGGCCGGCGCAGGTGAGCCGCGATCGCAGTCCTCGACGCTGGTGCAGCGAGTCAGTCGCGATGCGCCAGCAGTGTCTGTTCGGCCCAGATGACCTTGCCGTCGCGGGTGTAGCGGGTCCCCCACCGGTCGGCGAACTGGGAAACGAGGAACAGCCCGCGGCCGCCTTCGTCGGTGGTGGCTGCCTGCCGCAGATGGGGCGAGGTGCTGCTGCGGTCGGAGACCTCGCAGATGAGAGCGCGGTCCCGGACGAGTCGTACGCCGATGGGTCCGGTGGCGTAGCGGATGGCGTTGGTGACCAGTTCGCTGAGGATCAGCTCGGTGGTGAACGCCGCTTCGGTGAGACCCCACTCGGCCAGCTTGCCGGTGACGTCGACCCGTATCCGGGACACTGCTGACGGATCGGACGGAACCTCCCATTCGGCCACGTCCGCGGCGTCCAGCCGACGGGTACGGCCGACGAGCAGCGCGATGTCGTCGCGGGCTCGTTTGGGGACAAGGACGCGCAGGACGGCCTCGCAGGTCTCCTCAGGCGTCCGGTCGGCGTGGTCGGCGAGAGTGCGCCGGAGGAGTCCCAGCCCTTCGTCGATGTCGCGGTGCCGGTCCTCGACGAGTCCGTCCGTGTAGAGGACCAGCCGGCTGTTCTCCGGGAGCTGTACTTCCGTCGTCTCGAAGGGAAGGCCCCCGAGACCGAGCGGTGGGCCGCCGGGGACGTCTGCGAATGCCGCGGTGCCGTCCTGATGGACGATCACCGGCTGGAGGTGCCCGGCCCGGGCCATGGTGCAGCGTCCGGACACCGGATCGTAGATCGCGTAGAGGCAGGTGGCGCCGGTGACCCCCGCGTCGGCGCCGTCGAGTGCCTCCTCCTGGTCGATCCCCGCCACGAGTTCGTCGAGATGCCACAGCAGTTCATCGGGCGGCAGGTCCAGGGTGGAGAAGTTGTGGACGGCGGTACGCAACCGTCCCATGGTCGCGGCGGCGTGGAGTCCGTGCCCCACCACGTCGCCCACCACCAGGGCCACCCGGGCTCCGGGCAGCGGGATGATGTCGAACCAGTCCCCGCCCACTCCCCCGAGCCCGCCGAGCCCAGCCTGCGCGGGAAGGTACCGGTAGGCGGCGTCGATGGCGTTCTGTTCGGGCAGACCGCGTGGCAGCAGGCTGCGCTGCAAGGTCACGGCCATGGTGTGCTCGCGGGTGTAGCGGCGTGCGTTGTCGATACTCACCGCGGCGCGGGCGACAAGCTCCTCGGCCAGGGACAGGTCCTCCTCCTCGAATGGTGCGGGCTGCTCGGAACGCCAGAACATGGCCACTCCCAGGACCACACCGCGGGCGCGCAGCGGCACCGCGATCATGGAATGGATCCCGCACTCGATCAGCTGCCGGGCCCGTACCGGATTCTGCTGTTGCCAGTCGGAGAGCGCACCCAGGTCCGCTTGCAGGACCGCCTCGCCCCTGCGGAGACCGGAACCCATCGGCGTGATCGGCAAGAAGCGGATCACCGAGCCCAGCGGGTAGAGCCCGGTGTCCTCCCGCAGGCCGCTGAAGGCCATACGGCGCATGGTGCCGCCCGCACCCCTGGCCGTCGGCTCCTCGCCCCGCAGCACGGCCTCCGCCAGATCCACGGTGACGAAATCGGCCAATCGGGTCCCGGCGAAGTCGGCCAGTTCCTCGCAGGTCCGCACCACGTCGAGGGTCGTGCCGATCTCCGCGCCCGCGTCGTACAACAGCTTCAGCCGTCCCCGTGCCACATCGGCCCTGCCGGTGAGCGCCCGCAGATCGGTGGTGTCACGCAGCGTCGCCACGCTCCCGGGCGGGCCGCCGTCCTGGTCCGTCGGGCGCTGGTTCACGGCGAGCAGCCGGTCCCCGATGGGGTGGACCTCGTCGGTCGCGGCTCTTCCGGAGACCAGCAGCTCGGTGGCGACCGGGTCGAGACCGAGCTCGGTCACCGAGCGCCCTTCGACGTCCGCCGACAGGCCGAGCAGCCGTCGTGCCTCGTCATTGGCGAGCAACAGCCGGCCCTCGCCGCCGACAATGAGCACCCCTTCCCGTACGGCGTGCAGGACGGCGTCGTGGTGCTCGTACATCCGGGTCATCTCGGTGGGCCCGAGGCCGTGGGTCTGCCGGCGCAGCCGCCTGCTCACCAGCGCGGTCCCACCCGTGGTGACAAGCAGGATGCCTCCGGCGGAGCCGAACAGGAGGGGAAGCTGATCCGTCACGACGCCGCTCACTCGTTCGATGGTGATCCCGGCGGACACCATCCCCACGACCTTGCCGTCTCGGCCGAAGACGGGCACCACGGCCTGCACCAGGGGCCCGATGGTCCCGTTGATCGTTTCGGTGCTGACGTGACCGGCGAGCGCGGGCCGCAGGTTACCGACGAACTTCTTTCCGATCCGGTTGGTCAGGGGGTGCGTATAGCGGATTCCCTGCCGGTTCAGCACGACGACGAAGTCGACGCCGGATCCCTTGCGGGCGGCTTCGGCCCGTGGCTGCAGCACGGCAGTCGGATCCGGGCTCGCCAGTGCCTTCTCCATGCCGGGCGCGTTCGCGAAGGTCTGCGCCACGGCGACCGACCGGTTGCGGGCCTCCCGTTTGCTGTCGGCCCGGGACTCCAGGACGAGCGCGGTCAGGGCGGCGGCGACGAGCAGCACCACGATCGCCACCTGCAGGAGAAAGACCTGGCCTGCGACAGTTCGCATCCTGAGAACCGAACGCGGGCGGCCGTAGCGTCCGGCCATGACCTCTTTCTACACCCTCGGCATAGGCCGGGCGAACCGCGCACCGGCAGCGGGGGCGTCAGGACCTGGCCCGTGCCCGGCGCGACACCACCGCACGGACGACATGGCGGCCTTCCGTCGTCAGGTCGAGAGCGCGGCGCAGGGCCCCGGGCCCTGGATCCGAGAGCAGCCCCAGGATCTGTTTCTGACGCCGGAGTTCCGCCACGACGAGGGGTGCCGTGCCATGAGCGCCGTCCTCACGTGCTGCGGTCACGGACCAGGTGGCATCGCAGGTGCCGGACAGAATCCGGTGGACCTCCAGCGCGGCAGCGGAACACGAGTCGGCCCAGGCGTACAGCGGGCCACGGGCGGAGGCGCCTGCCGTGCCCTCAAGGTACGGAAGGAGATCGGCAGGCGCCTCGTCGAGCATGGTCCGAGTGAGCTCCGCCGCCCTGACCAGGCCCGCGTCGACCGCGGTGCCCGGGCACACCGGCGCGGACCGCGCGGAGCCCAGGCCTTCACTCCAGCCTCTGCCTCCGTTCGCGAGCCCTGTCCACAACGGCCGCAGGACCTCGTCGTCAGCGCACAACAAGGGCACACAGCGGTCGAGGCAGGCGAGCCCGCTCACCGCGAGGCCTCGTTCATCGGCCTGCGAGATCACTTCCACCACGCTCATCACGTCTCCGTCTGCACGACCGGGCATGTCCCTTTCAGCGCACGGAGCCGCAGAAACGTCACACCAGCGGCGGTCATCGAGGGCGGTAAAGCACCTTCTGCAGCGAATCGAGCGCCGATTCCAGCTCCTGCCGGGTCAGAGTCAGCGGCGGGGCCAGCCGGATCGTCGAACCGTGGGTGTCCTTGACCAGGATGCCCTCGGCGAGCAGCCGTTCGCTGATCTCCCGTCCCGTGCCGATCGCCGGGTCCACATCGACGCCTGCCCACAGTCCGCGGGCCCGGAAGGCGAGCACCCCGCGGCCGACCAGTTGGGACAGCCGCTCGGTGAGCACACCGCCCAGGTCGCCGGCACGCTGCTGGAACTCGCCGGTGTTCAGCAGGTCGACGACCGCGGTGCCGACGGCGGCGGCCAGCGGGTTGCCACCGAACGTCGAACCGTGCTCGCCGGGACGCAGGACGCCCATCACGTCCCGGCGCCCGACGACCGCGGAAACGGGAACGATGCCACCGCCGAGCGCCTTGCCCAGCAGGAGCAGGTCGGGGAGCACGCCCTCGTGCTCCACGGCCAGCGTGGCGCCGGTGCGGCCGAGGCCGGACTGAATCTCGTCGGCGATGAACAGGATGCCTCGACGGCTCGCCAGTTCGCGGACACCCGCCAGGTATCCGTCGCTCGGGATGCGGACGCCGGCCTCACCCTGGATGGGCTCCAGGAGGACAGCCGCCGTCGTCTCGTCGACGGCAGCCTCCAGGGCTGCCAGGTCATCGTAGGGAACGGTGCGAAATCCCGGGGTGAACGGGCCGAAGCCGGTACGCGCCGTCGGGTCGTCGGAGAAGCTGACGATGGTGGTGGTGCGCCCGTGGAAGTTGCCGGAGGCGACGATGACGGTCGCCCGGTCCTCGGCGACTCCCTTCACCTCGTACGCCCATTTGCGAGCGATCTTGACGGCGCTCTCCACGGCTTCGGCTCCGGTGTTCATCGGAAGCGTCATGTCGAGCCCGGTCAGTTGGGCGAGACCCTCGGCGAATCCGGCGAGGCGGTCGTTGTGGAAGGCTCGTGAGGTCAGGGTGACGTGGTCGAGCTGACTGCGGGCCGCCTCGATGAGGGCGGGGTGGCGGTGACCGAAGTTGAGTGCCGAGTAGCCGGCCAGCATGTCGAGGTAACGACGGCCTTCCACGTCCCGCACCCACGCGCCTTCCGCGTGTGAGACGACCACGGGCAGCGGGTGGTAGTTGTGCGCGACGCAGGCCTTCTCCGCCTCGATCAGGGCCCCCGAAGAACGGCGAACGGTCGCGTCCTGTGCGGTCCTGTCCTGGGCGGTCATATCCTGAGCGGTCGTGGTCATGCGGTTCGTACCTCCTGGGTGCAGCACTTGGCGCCGCCGCCGGCCTTGTGCAGTTCTGACAGGTCGACGGGGACGGGGACGTATCCACGGCCCGCCAGCTGGTTGATGAGCCCGGTGGCCCGAGGCGCCACGATGACGTGGCGGCCGTCGGACACCGAGTTGAGCCCGAAGGTGAGCGCGTCCTCACGGGTGGCGATGATCGCGTCCGGGTAGAGCGCGCGCAGCACCTCCCGGCTGCCGGGCGAGAAGGCGTCCGGGTAGTACGCGATGTTCTCGTCGTCCAGGGCGAACAGCGCCGTATCGAGGTGGTAGAAGTACGGGTCGATCAGCCGCAGGCTGATCGTGGGGACGCCGAGAAACTCCTGGGCTTCCTGATGCGCGGTGGGAACGGTGCGAAATCCCGTGCCCGCCATGAGGAATCGGCCGACGGGTACCAGATCGCCCTCGCCCTCGCAGGTGGACTCGGGTTCGTGGACGTCGAATCCGGCGTCCTTGAACCAGGCCTCGAAGGCCGCCGCTTCCGGTTGGCGCTGCGGTGCGTGGAAGCGGGAACCGAGGACTCGTCCGCCCATGACGACAGCACCGTTGGCGGCGAAGACCATGTCGGGCAGATCGACTACCGGATCGACCGTCTCCACGGTGTGGCCGAGGCGGCGGTAGGTGTCGACGAGGACACGCCACTGGGCCAGGGCTCGCTCCCGATCTACCTCGACACCGTCGGCCATCCAGGGGTTGATGGTGTAGCGCACGTCGAAATGACGTGGTTCGCACAGCAGGTAACGGCGCGGGCGCGCGACAGGAATGGACGGCACCAGGGGTTTCCTTCCGCCGAAACAACTCTGAGGTTGCCAGCAATCGTAGAAATCCATGGTGCCGAACGGCAAGGACCGTCGATTGTGCGAACGCGCAGCTTCGTTGCGTTCCGCCCCGGTTCAGTGGCGTTTCTTTTCGTCGACCGGATCAGTCGTCAGATCCGTCGCCTGATTGGCGGGCAACAGGTGCGTCAGGACCATGACACTGTTGGTCCGGTGGACGAAGGGTTCGGCCCTGATGCGCTCCAGGACCTCCTCGAAGTGCTCCATGTCCGCCGCTCTGATGTGCATCAGGGCATCGGCGCCTCCGGTGACCGTCATCGCCTCCACGACCTCCGGGTAGGTGCGGGCGACTTCGGCCAGCCTGCGCGGCGGTGCGGCGCTTTCGCAGTAGACCTCGACATAGGCCTCGGTGCGCCAGCCCAGCGCGCTGGGGCGCACCAGTGTCGTGAAGCCCGTGATGACCTCGGTGTCCCGGAGCCGGTCCACCCGCCGCTTCACCGCGGCCGGCGACAGCCCGATGTCCTGTCCGATCTCCACGAAACTCACGCGGGCGTTGGCTACGAGCGCCGCAAGGATCTTGCGGTCGAGGTCATCGAGGGCGGGCTGACGGGCCATGAGTCAGTGTGCACCTTTCCGTCATGCCCGTCGCGGAAATCGCGCTCGATTCCACGACGGCCCGGGGCTGACACTGGCTCAGTGACGGGTCGACGCGAGAAGCAGGGGCAGCGAGATCGTATCCGCCTCCGCTTGCTGCCCGGCGACGTTCACATGGATGCCGTCGCCGTTGTCGTAGACCCGGTTGATGCTGTTGGGGTGCACCGGGTCCTTGATGACCTGGTCGAAGTCGATTACGCCGTCGCACGCACCGCCACAGCTTCCCTGGTTGGAGGCGTACATGCCGACATCCCAGCGGTACCGGTTCATCTGATCGGTGTACGAGGGCCTCGGGGTACTCGGAACCACATACACCTTGATCCCCTCTCCGTGCAGGCGAGTGAAGACCTGCCGGTAACTGTCGATGATCTGGGCCGAGGTGCAGCCGTCCGCCAGGTCGTTGGTTCCGTAGAAGAAGATCACACCGGTGACGCCGTGCAGAGCGAGGACGTCACGGCCGAGTCGCGGGGCCGCTTCCAGGCCCACGACGCCCGCGGGTTCGCTGGGGCATTCTTCCGAGCTGGTGGTGCCGCCGATGCCGGCGTTGGCGAGGGTGAACTGCTGATGTGCGGTCAATTCCCCGGTCACCCGCCGGGCAAGGTCGTCCGTCCATCGCTGGTTGTTGCCGCTCGTGGTGCAGCCGGGTCCGCAGTTGGTGCTGCCGGTACCGTCCACGACCGAGCTGCCGTACGCGACGACCGTTCCGCGGAGCCGTGGGTTGTGCACGTCGACCGCGCTGACCAGGTACGTCGAGCCGACGGTCTGGGTGAACGCCGCACCGTCGGTGTCCCGGACGTGGTCACCGCTGCCGGCCGGAGTCAGGTAGTTGTCACGGAACGCAGAAATGTGGCGGCCGGGCCTGGCGGTCCCCGGTACGTACAGACTCACCGCCAGATCGGCCTCCGGTTCGGTGCCGAGGCCGACCGGATCGCTCCACGCTTCGCCACCCACGGGCACGGTGACCGAGCGGTCGCCGTGGAAGGTGAGCGTGTGACCGGTACCGCCGCGAACCGCCGGTCCCGTCCCGTCGCTGAGGGCCACGGCGCCCCTGGCGATCTCGAGTGGCTCCGTGCCGAACTGGTTCTGGATACGGATCCGAACGGCGTCCCCTCCCTGGCTCAGGTGCGTCAGGGAACGAACCGACTGGTTGCGCAACGGCGAGGGCGCGGCGTCCTGTTGGGACTCCGCCCACGCTGTGTACCAGCCCCCGTCGTGGGCTGCACGTACCGAGGTGGCTCCGGTTGCCTGCACCGCGCCGCCCAGCGACAGCAGGAGCACCGGCACACCCAGCAGCGCACCGAGCCGCAGCATCCGCCCGGCTCCTCGCCCTGTTCGCTTCATATCCCCGCCCTCAGCATCGCGATCCGTGGCGTGGACAACGTTGTCGACCGCTGCCCGGCACCACCTCGCAAAGGACCGTAGGAGACCCGGCGGCTTACGACAAGACCGCCGAACGGGCTGGGGAGCGCCTCGGGAAGCTCGCGATGGTCGGGTCAGTGCCCCTCGGGCGCGGCCTCGAGGACGAAGACCGGAATCTCACGGTCGGTCTTCTTCTGATAGTCGGCGTAGTCGGGAAACGCCGCGACAGCGCGCTCCCACCACACGGCCTTCTCATCTCCGGTCACCTCACGGGCAGTCATGTCCTGGCGCACCGGGCCATCCTGCAGCTGCACCCTCGGGTCCGCCACCACGTTGTGGTACCAGACGGGATGCTTGGGAGCGCCCCCCAGGGATGCGACGGCGGCGTACTTCCCGTCGTGCTCCACCCGCATCAGCGGGCTCTTGCGGATCTTCCCGCTCTTCGCGCCGCGGTGGTGAGAACGATGACGGGCAGGCCCCGCATCACTGTCCCCTCGGTGCCGCCGGAGCTCTCGTACAAATCGACCTGATCGCGCACCCATTGTTCCGGACTCGGCTCGTACTGACCCTCAAGAGGCATGGTTCCAGCGTCCCATCTCAGAAGTTGCCCGTGACGTGCGACTGCAGGGGTCACAGCCGACGTGACGAGCTTCGCTCACTGGCCGGGGCCGGCGCAACGGGCGACGCGCCGCCCAGCGCGTTTTTGCGCGCGG
The DNA here is from genome assembly GCF_040682175.1 of Streptomyces sp. NPDC051320. Taxonomy (NCBI): domain Bacteria; kingdom Bacillati; phylum Actinomycetota; class Actinomycetes; order Kitasatosporales; family Streptomycetaceae; genus Streptomyces; species Streptomyces sp. NPDC051320. The sequence continues at coordinate 243,618 of NZ_JBFBAL010000005.1, read as the reverse complement.
GCATGCTCAGGCTCACCATCCGGCGCCAGCCGCCCATGTGTTCGTACCCGTACAGGCCGTGGATACCCGCGGCCAGCACACCGGCCTTGCCCTTCGGCCAGTCGAGCAGTCGGCCCATCTCACCCATCACCGCGAGAGTGACCTCCCGGTACACCCGGATCTCGGCCAGCGCGCTTTCCCTCAGCACCGTACGGATGGTGCGTGCGTGGCCCTGCGCTGCGAGCCGGAGCAGTTCCTCATGACAGTAGGCGAGGTGGTTGTCCTCGTCCTGACTGATCATTCTCACCGCCCGGCCGAGCTCGGATGCCGCGCCGAGACATTTCACCAGAACGTGCATCTGATCCGCGGCCCGCTGTTCGGTGACCCGGCTGTGGGCGAGGTAGACGACGATGTCCCGCTCGGACAGCTGCTCACTTCCGTGCAACTTCTGGTGGCTCAGCCCGATTCCCTGCCGCTCCAGCAGCATCGTGTAGTCGGTCTCCGGCGGCACCGCCACCGGATCGAGACCGCGCTTCCTGAGCAGGGCGTTGAAGATCCGGCCGTGCTTGTCCTCGTCCGCGCCGTGCCGGGCGATCTTCGGTGCGAGATCGCGCATGCTGTCGGGTACCAGAGCGGCGATGCGACCGTTCTCCCAGCCACCCTGGGACTCCCCGCCTGCCGCGATGGAGCAGAAGAGACGGAAGGAGTGCTCGCCATCGACGATTTCCTGGAGAATGCTCCGCGCCGAAAGCATCACTGCCACCTCCGTGCACCAAGGCGCCCACAATCCGGTTCAGGCTCTGACGAAAATCAGTCAAATGCCATAACCGCGAACCGGCAATCCATGATCCCGGGCTAGGACCGGCCGGTGGGCCGTGTGGCGCAGGCGGACGCCGATTGCGACGGTGGACGTAGCGACACCGGCCCTTACGCCGAAGGGGTGACGGCGCAGCCACCCCGGGCGGGGAGGTACCTCACGGTCACGCCACGGGCGCCGGACCCGGCAGGTCCGGCGCCCGTGATCACCGTCGGGTCACCTCAGACCGCGCACGGACATCGTGTAGATGCCGCGACCGTGGGTGGCCGCGTACAGCTTGTCGTCCGGGCCGATCCTGAGCTGGAGCACGGCCACCGCGGGCAGTGAGCCGAGCCGCTCCCACCGCGTGGTGCGGTGTCCGCGGTAGACGACTCCCAGATCGGTGGCGACTGCGAGTCCGCCACCCGGCAGGACCACCGCCGCGTCGGCGGGAATGTCCGGAAAGTTTCCGGAGATGTCCTGCCAGGTGCTGCCACCGTCCTTGGTCTCGAAGACGTGGCCGACCCCCGCGCCGGGGCCCTCGGTCCACTGGCGGGAGAAGCCGTTGACCGTGAGGTAGGCGTGGTCGGCGTTCGCCGGGTCGATGGCGAAGCCGCTGAGGTAGCGGTTGGGCACGGAGCCGTCCACCGGAAGGGCGACCTGGTGCCAGCCGGTGCCGTCCGCGTTGCCGACCGCGATGCCGCGGGTGAAGTCCTTGCTGTCGCACGGACCGCACCAGGCGGCATAGACCTTGCCGCCCGAGGAGGCCACCGCGGTAGCGGTGTGCCCCTCGCCGAGGTCGAACGCGCTCGACCACTCCGCGCTGCTGCGGATCGCGTAACCATGGGTCTGGACCCACACATGCCGGCCGCCGGCGACCCAGGTCGAACTGTCCTTGCCGTCCGCTGCCATGGGGGCGACGAAGCGGGCCTCGCCGGTCAGGTTGTCCGGCGGGGCCACGGAGTACGAGGTGGCGTTGGCCGGGTCGTCCTCCCACGAGCCGTCGTTGACGGCGCAGTTCTGGGTGACCTGGATCTGCAGGTAGACGTAGGCCTGGGCGATGTTGCAGCCGTTGGCGGGGTCGGTGATCGTATCGGTGCCGTCACCGCCGAAGTTGGAGCCCATCACCTTGTCATTGCTGCGCAGCTCCGACTGGCCGTTGTCCTGCAGGCCACCGGTGACCGAGACGCCACCGTGGTCGAGGTCCTTGCCGATGCCCACCGAGTAGTACTGCAGGGTGTCGATGGTTCCGTCGTTCAGCGAGGTCCAGTCGGTGGCGTGACCGTCGGCGTCCTGAGAGCCCTGCACCGGACGCCTGTACGCTCCGCCGTCGTTGCCGACGTAGACGTACGCCTTCCCGTGGTAGCGGCCGATCGCGACACCGTGCTGGTCGGAGTGTGTGGTCGGGTTGCAGTCACCCGTCTGCTCCGCGGGATCGATGTTCCAGCAGGTGAAGCCGAAGTTCCAGTACGGGCCGACGGTGGACCACCGGGCGCCGCCGTCCTGGCTCTCGTAGACCTCCTCGAGACCCGCGTAGACATGATCGGCATGCCCGGGGTCCACGGCGAGGAACTGGTTGTACCAGGCCTGCACACCCGGCATGTACCCCGGGTCGGTGAGCGCCGAGCCCGAGGCGGCCAGCTGACGGTAGTCGGCGGTTTTCGTCCAAGGGCCGAACGGAGAGCCGGACTTGGAGACGTAGATGCCTTCCAACGAGCTGTCCGGGTTGTTCTCCAACTGCTTCGGCGACTGGTCGATGGCGTAGTAGCGCGACCCGTCGGCGGAGGCGGCGAAGGTCACCTCTCCGACCGTGTCCGGGTCCGACGGGAGGTCGCCCAGACCCGTTGTCAGCCTCTGCCAACTGCCGTCCTTCTTGGCGTAGAAGCCGTTGTAGTCGTCACCGCTGCGCCAGCCGACCGCGAGCACGACCCGGGAAGGGTCCTTCGCGTCGATGGCGATGTCGTTGGTGATGTTCTTGTATGCGGCCTCCGGATCGTGCGCCTTGGCGTGACCCGGCAGGTAGTCCGGATTCGGGGCGTACTCCAGCTTCCAAGCACCCGAGAGGCGGCTGGTGGAGTGGGACCACACGCCTTCGCTGGTTGCCGCCCACACCCGGCCGCCACCGAACCGGAGTTGGTGGATGGTGGTGCTCTCCAGTTCGTTACCGCCGACTCTGCCGCGCTGCGAGAACGTGCCGTGGTGAGGACCCGCCAGCACGTAGACGCCGCTGCCGAGATAGGAGTCCGCGTTGGTGGTGGCCTCACCGGTGCCCAGCCACAGCCGGCCGGCACCGTCCAGCGCCAGCGCTCCGGTGGACTGGGTCGGCAGCTTGTCGCTGATGGGCGCCCAGTGACCGCCACCGGTGCGGGAACGCCAGACACCGCCTCCCGCGCTGCCGGCGTACACGTAGCCGTCGTTGTCGGCGGCCATCGCGGCCATCCGGCCGGTGACCGTGCCGGATCCGCCACTCGAGTTGGAGTCGAAGTCCCGATAGCGGGGGTCGTCGGAGTCGTACGGCAGGTCGGTGATGTTCTTCCAGCTGCCGCCGGCACGGCGCAGGCCGTTCAAGCTGCTCCAGGCAGCTCCGTAGGCGCCGGGCGATACCACCCCCGGCGCGGTGCGGGCTTCGGCGAACTGGTCCGCGCCCTCGGCGATTTCGTCGGATTCGTTACCGTCGTCATCACCTGCCACCTGGGCGGTGAAGTTGCCGTGGGACGCCGTACGTTGGTGTGCGAGGCGGTCCATGGCGCGGGGGCCGAAGGGGCTCGGTTTGCCGCCGGACGCCGCGCCTGCGGGTACGGCACATAGTGCGGCGGATGCGGTGATGGCGCAGATCGTGAACCATCGTCTCTTACGGGCGGATGATGCCACCGTGTTCCCTCCCGATGCGGGCTCTGTGTCAGCCGATCGGGATAGACCTGATCACGGTCATGCGAGCAAGCGTGCTCAGGTGTACGAGATTTGGCCAAATATTTGTCAGGACCCTGCCACGAAGTGGCCTGACATGCTCTGGCTAGGAACTCCCGGTGGGGACGCCCTCTCGCAGAAACGGGCGCCGGAGCCGGAACATGATCGCCAGGAAGCGCCCGAGGGCCGCGGAACCACCGCACCGACCGATCCACCTGGGACCGAATGCGCACTTTTGACCGGCAATGTCCATACTTACGGTGATATTGTCGAGGTCATGGTTGACCGTACACACCGTGTCGTGATCGAAGGTTCGCGCATCATCACTCCCCGGCTGACCCTGCGGCCCTGGGCCACGCGTGATGCCGAAGCGGCGCTGGCGATCTACGGCGCGGGGGAAGTCTCCCGATGGCTGGCCCCGGCACTGGACCCGGTGGCCGATGTGGCAGCGATGCAGCGACTGGTGGATCGGTGGGTCGCCGAAGCCGACACGCTGGAGCCGCCACAGGGCCGCTGGGCGGTCGAGCTACGGGAAACGGGCCAACTGGTGGGTGGAGTCAGCCTGCTGCCCTTGCCCCCCGACGAGGGCGATCTCGAGATCGGCTGGCAGCTGGCCCCGAACGTCTGGGGCCGGGGCCTGGCCGCCGAGGCGGGGCATGCCGTCGCGCATCAGGCCTTCGAGTCGCCCTCGGGCATCGAGGAGCTCTTCGCCGTGCTGCGGCCGCGCAACAACCGGGGGGCCGCCACAGCCCGGCGCGTGGGGATGGAATGGGTCGGGGAGACCGACAAGTACTACGGACTGCGGCTGCAGGTCTACCGTCTGCGAAAGGGAGACCTCGACGACTACGGCCCCACTACGACGCTCCGGGCGCATTGACCGACTCCGGTGTCACTCGGACGACGGCCCGGCGCTCGGGACGAGGTCCGTCAGCGGCACGCCGGGGTCGGCCAGCGCCTCCGCGTCGACGGGGCGCCCCCCGGTCACGAGTGCGCGAATCGGGTCGGTCACGTCCCAGACGTTGACATTCATCCCCGCCAGCACCCGTCCACCGGAGAGCCAGAAGGCGATGAACTCACGATTCTCGGTGCTGCCTCGGAAGACGACCTGGTCATAGGCGCCCGGTTCGACGTAACCCGTGTACTCCATGCCCAGGTCGTACTGGTCGGTGAAGAAGTAGGGCATGCGGTCGAAACTCACGTCCTGGCCGAGCATGGCCCGGGCCGCCGTCCGTGGCTGATGGAGTGCGTTCGCCCAGTGCTCGACGCGGATGTGTTTGCCCAGCACGGGGTGGAACGCGGCGGCGACATCACCGGCTGCGTAGATGTCCGGGTGCGACGAACGGAGTCGCGCGTCGACGCGGATGCCGTTGCCCACGTCGAGGCCGGCCACCTCGGCCAGCCGGCTGTTCGGCACGATGCCGACGCCGACGACAACGGCGTCCGCCGCGATCCGGGCGCCGTCACCGAGCCGGACTCCGTCGGCGCGGCCGTCCCTCCCGGTGATCTCCGCCACCTGGGTGCCGAACCGGAGGTCGGCTCCGTGCTCGGTGTGCAGCCCGGCGAAGATCTGCGCGACCTCCTGGCCCAGTACCCGCAGAAGCGGGAGTTCCGCCGCCTCCAGCACCGTCACCTCGACACCGGCAGAGCGAGCGGCAGCGGTGGTCTCCAGACCGATCCAGCCGGCTCCGATCACCACGATGCGCGACGCGCTGCGCAAGGTTTCCTTGAGGCGGTCGCTGTCCCGGAGCCGTCGCAGATACAGCACCCCGTCGAGGTCCGCCCCCGGTACCGGCAGAAGGCGGGGCGATGACCCGGTCGCCAGCAGCAGCTTCGCGTAACCGATGCGACGGCCGTCGCTGAGCGCCACCTCATGGCCGTCCGCGTCGATGCCGGTGACCGCAGTGCCGGTCCGCAGGTCGACCTCGTGATCCGCGTACCACTCCTGCGGGTGCACGTAGACGCTCTCCTGCTCGGACTTGCCCAGCAGGTAGCCCTTCGACAGGGGCGGGCGCTCGTAGGGGCGCTCGGTCTCGTCACCCAGCAGGACGACCGGGCCGTCGAAGCCTTCGGTGCGCAGGGTTTCGGCGGCCTTCGCACCGGCGAGACCCGCCCCGGCGATGACGAATGCTCTGTTTCCTGCCATGTCCAGCTCCTCCGTCGGGGGCCCGGATGTGTCGGGGATCGGGATGCGTCGCGAGTTCAGGACGCGATGCGGGTGAGGGCGAGGAATTCGCTGCGGGAACGCTGATCCCGGCGCAGCAAGCCCAGCAGAGCGGACGTGACGGTGGTCGAGCCGGTGGCCTGGACGCCTCGCAGTGTCATACACGTGTGTTCAGCCTCGATGACGACTCCAACCCCTTTCGGATCGAGGTGCAACTGCAGCCAGTCGCCGATCTGCTTGGTCAGGCGCTCCTGCACCTGGGGGCGACAGGCGAAGTGCTCGACCACCCGGGCGAGCTTGGAGAGCCCCAGGATCCGCTGTCCCGGCAGGTAACCGACGTGCGCGGTGCCGACGAAGGGCAGGAGGTGGTGCTCGCAGACCGAGCGGAAAGGAATGGAACGGGCGAGCACCAGTTCGTCGTATCCCTCGTCGTTGGGGAAGGTGGTCAGGTCGAAGGCCCGGGGGGTGAACAGTTCGGCGTAGGCGCGAGCCATCCGGCCGGGCGTGCCCTGCGTACTTTCGGTGTCCGTACGTATCCCGAGCGCATGCAGGAACCGGCGTGCCGCCTCTTCCGCCGCCTCCAGGTCGACACCGTCCGTCTCGTTCACCACCCGCAGCGGGGTGTGCGGCGTGACCGGACTGCCCTTCCGCGACCGGGGGGTCGGGGCTGTGGCGGCGAAGTGCGGATGCTGCCCGGGCGGTCCGGCGATCGGTGTGATCAGCGGAGGCTGCGCCCGAAGCTGGGGCTCACTCGTCATGGCACACCTTCTTGATGCGGGACATCGATGGGTCTTGCTGATGGGTCTTGCTCGCAATTTCACTAACAAGTATTGGTTTTATTGCCGACGACTGTCAAGGTACGTCGGTTACACCCATGGGCATCGGCGATATCGTGGAGGTGTGGAAACGTATCCGAGTTCGCCCTCCCCCGAAGAGTCCAGTGACGCGCCGGTGGCAGCGGTTTCGGTGCTCGCGGACGAGCAGCGTCGCCGCCTCTTCGGCATCGCTCGGCGTGCGCGGCGCCCGGTCACCCGGGAGGAAACCGCTGCCGCTGCCGGGATCTCCGTCAAACTGGCCGCCTTCCATCTCGACAAGCTCGTCGCGGCGGGTCTGCTGCGCAGCCGGTACGAGAATCCCGGTGGTGCACCCAGGGTGGGGCGGAAGCCGAAGGTCTACGAACCCACGGACGCGGACATCCGTATCAGCATCCCGGAACGGCGACCCGATGTGATCGCCGAGATCCTCATCGACGCGGTCCTCACCGAGTCACCCGGAGAAGGCGCGCGAGCGGCGGCCCTGCGTACGGCCCGCCGGCGTGGTGAGGACCTCGGAGCCGCCGAGCGCACCCGCGTGCGACCCGGTCGACTGGGTCCTGAACGCTCGATCAGCGCGGCCGAAGTCATGCTCGAGCGGTACGGTTTCGAACCCGACCGACAGGCTCCCACGCGGATGCGGCTGCTCAACTGCCCCTTCCACGCGCAGGCCGCACGCTCACCCGAGCTTGTCTGCGGGATCAACCACGCGTTCCTCTGCGGGTTCCTCCACGGTCTGCAAGCCACCGGCGTGGCTGCGCTACTCGCTCCCCGCGCCGGCCAGTGCTGCGTCGAGCTGCGGGAGCCGCCCCGGGGCGGCTCCCGCAGCGACGGCACGGCGGAGGGAAACTGCGGGCGGGAGACTCCCTGACGGAGGGGGCGTTTTGGCGATCGACTTGGGCACCGGGGCACTCGTGGACGAGTCGAGCAGCCACCGCTGCTGCGCGGAACCGTCGCGCGTCTTGACGACCACGTCCACGTCCGGGTGGGTGGACGTGGGGGCGACGGCCAAGCCACTTTGCCAGCGCGGCAAGAGCTCACCCTGGACCGTGAGGTCGTAGCGGACGTCGTCGGCGCGCGCCGCGGGGCGCCCGGCGCACCTGCTGAGCGTCGTCAGACCGTCGGCGGATCGGGAGTCGAGACAGAGTTCCGGGTCGGCGAGACTGCGCAGAAGACCGTTGTCCTCGTACGACCACTGCTGGTTCGGGCCCGAGGAGCAGGCAGCCAGTTTCGTGTCGGCACCGGCTTCTGCCTCCCCACCCCTGATGTCGAGACACAACCCCGCGGCGGCGTTGCGCAGCCTGGTGCGGATCGGGGTGCCGGGCAGCCCAGCGGACATGTCGGCGGACGGCCCCGCAGACGGAGTACCGGAAGGGGGGGCGGAGGTGCTGGAGTGCGAGCCGGTGGCACCCGTGGACGCGGCGGGGCCCGAAGGTCCGTCGCCGTCGGAGACGAGACTGACGGTGAGCACGGCAGCGAGCAGGGCTGCCGCGACGAGCCCGACTCCGCCGATGAATGCTTTCGACTGCCTCCCCCCGGGTGCGACCCGGGCGCGGATATCGGCGAGCCGGGGCCGCAGGCGATGGCCTCCGGTGCCCGGCTGCCACAGCCCCTCTCCCGCTGGTTCCCGGGCGTGCAGCCCACGGGTGACGCGAGCAGGCCGTGACTCGACATAGCGCCGGGCCCCCCAACCGAGCACCGCTTCCGCCAACAGGGTGCCCACTGCCCCCTCGACGTATCTGAGCTGCTCGGCCGCGTCGCGGCAGTAGCGGCACTCCACGAGATGCTGCTGGACATCCGGAAGAAGGGTGTCACCGCGGTGAATCGATACATCGAGCAGTCGGCTGTAGGAACGGCATTCCTTACTCGGCGCGAGTTCCCTGTGGGCCCGTACGCAACCCGCACGGAATTGCTCGCGCGCCTGCTCGAGTGCGGCCGACGCCTCGTGGACGTCCATGCCCAGCAAACCGGCAGGCACTGAGATGGGGTCAGCCTCGACCTCGATGTGCCAGAGCAAGCACTGCGCGACTCCGGGCAATGTCCGAAAGGAGCGACGGGCAAGCTTCCTGTTTTCGGCCGTAATGGACTTCGCGGTCCGCATGCCGCGTCCGCCCGTCGGCTTCCGGAGTTCCGGCATCAGCATGGTGATGTGCTGCTCCGCGGACCACGCCCGGACGGTGTCACGGACCACAACCAGGAGCCGCGGGCGCAGTGCCTCAGCCGACTCGCCCCGTGCCACGCGCTCGAGTACCTGGTGAAAGGCGGCAGCGGCGACGACCGGCGCGACGCCCCCCGAGGACGCGACGCAGATGACCGCATAGTCGTGGACCGCTTCCCAGTGGCAGGAAAGCAGCACCGCCACCGGATGTGCCGGGTCGTCCTCGGAGGGCATTCTCAGCTGAGCTGCGAGGCTCTCGTCGGGCTCCCTCGGAACGGAACCGGCGGGAGGAAAAGAGGACGAACGCGGGGTGTGGGGGGTGTACACAGCACTGCTTCCTTCCAAGGCGCAAAAACGGCACAGAGAAGTTCCGACCGCCGGAAAGCGGGCCTGATTGGTGCGTACCTATTTCACAGATGGGGGCCGCCGACGAAAGGCCTTTGGGGCGACCGGTACGGCATCTCGGACGCCGGAAGCAGACCGACGATTGCCCATGCGTGACGCCCGTTACCCTTGCACAAGTGACTCACGGGGAACAAGGCACCTGTACAACTTCCATTCGCCGCAACTGAATTCGATCGCAGCAGGTGCCGAATAGGCGGTGCGGCCCGGGAGTTGCTTCCTGTCCCTCCGCGCCTGTCCCTCCGCGGTGGGTCGACGGGTCGGCCGGGGTGTCCGCGGCGCCGCAGCCGCTGAGGCGCCACCGCCCCCGCCGCGTTCCGGCGGTCACCGCTCGAAGAACCCGTGCAGGCGAGCGAAGCCGGTGCGACCCATACGCGCCCAGCAGACCGCCCCCCAAGCACTGCGAGGTAGCGGGGCGGCGTCACGGCCGACGCGGCCAGGGCCGCCACCGGCGCCGAGCCGCCCGCTCCGGACGGGCCCGCCGTCGGGTCGTTGGTTCCGCCCCGCACTGCGAGGAGCAGCATCCCGTCGGAGCATGGAAGGAGGAGCATGCACCGGCACGAAGGGGCATCGGATGGGTGGCGGACGGGATGAACCGAATCCTGGGGAATACGCTGCCGAGCTGAGCCAGATCGATGCGCTCAACCGGCGGGAAGCCGTGGCGGAGGCGATCGACGGACAGCGGGCGGACCGCCCCGGACCGGCGCTGGGGCCGGAGGCGGGCCCGGACGGCTCGCGTGCCACGTCCCGCAGCCGTGACAACTTGCTGCTGGGCGCCGGCCACGCAGTCGCGGTGGCGGAGACGCTCGACGACATCCTGAAGGTGCTGTCCCGGCTGCACGCACCGGATTTCCAGCTGGACGGCCAGGCCGTCTTCGGCGTGACCGGGAAGTTCCTCAACGCCCTCGGCGAGTACGGATTCCGCCCCGGAGGGATCGACCGGATGTTCCGGATGCCGCTGACGACGCACTATCCGGCTGTGGAAGTGGTACGGACCGGGCGAGCTGTCTTTCTGCAATCACCGGAGGAATACCTTCGGCGTTTTCCGGCGACTTATCCGCTTTCCGCCCGCAAGGGACGGCTTTCATGGGCCTTCCTGCCACTGGTGACCGCCGGCCGGATCAACGGGGTGTGGCTGGCGGGGTTCCGCTCTCCCGTCGCGTTCACCGCGGACGAGCGCACCCTGCTGGCCCAGGCGGCGCGGCTGGTCGCGCAGGGGCTGGAACGCGCCAGTACGGGCGAAGCGGAGCTCGCGCTGTCCCACGGCCTGCGGATGAGCATGGCAAACGATGGTCCGTCGTTCCCAGGGATCAGCCTGGCTACCCGCTACCTGCCGGCCGGCGGGGGGCTGGTGGTGGGCGGTGACTGGTTCGACAGCATCGAGCTGCCCAACGGGAGACTCGCTGTGGTCATCGGTGACGTGCAGGGCCATGACGTGCACGCGGCTGGACTGATGGCCCAGCTACGGACCGCGGTGCACGCCTACGCGGCGGAGGGGCACCGGCCCGACGCCGTGCTCTCGCGGGCCTCGCGCTTTCTGTCCGCTCTGGACGCGGACAGGTTCGCCACCTGCATCTACCTCGAGGCGGATCCGGCCACCGGGATTCTCCGGATCGCGCGAGCGGGTCACCCGCACCCGGTGCTGCGCATGCCGGACGGCACCTGCGTGATCAAGCACATCGACGGCGGACTGCCCCTGGGACTGATTCCCGGCGAGGACGACTACCCGGTCTCCGTCCTGAAGCTTCACGACGGGGAGACCATGCTGCTCTGCACGGACGGGCTGATCGAGAGCGGCGGTCACGACATGTACAGCGGCTGGGCGCGCGTGCGGGACGCCCTGTCGCCGGGGCCGGGATCGGACCTCGAGGCGATGGCAGACCGGCTGCTCCGGGCGGTGAGCGGTCCGCTGCCGGAGCACGACCAGGACCAGCCGATCACCCTGAACGAGGACGACATCGCGCTGATGCTGCTGCGTCGCGACGGTGGCGTGCCGAAGCCGGACGTGCCCGAACGGCGGCTCGTGCTGACCATCACGCAGGACCGGGCGCAAGGCGTGTCGGAAATGCGGACCGAGCTGAAGGCGCTACTGCACGACTGGACGTCGCCCGACCAGATCGATACAGCCGTGCTGCTGGCCTCCGAGCTGCTCGGTAATGTGCTGGTGCATACCGACGAGGCCGCCGCGTTCACCGCCACTGTCAATGGGGAGCTCGGCCACCGGGCCCTGCGAGTGGAGGTCACCGACCGGGGTGACGAGCTGCCGCATCAGCGCGCGCCCGGCGAAATGGCCTCCTCCGGCCGTGGTCTGGTGCTGCTCGACATCCTCTCCGACCAGTGGAGCGTCCGTCCGGAGCCGGAAGGCAAGACCGTGTGGTTCTCGGTCGAGGAAACCGCGGACCGGCGCGCCTGACGCACGGAGGCGGCTGGGACCAGGGCGTAGCGGAGAGTAAACAATTCGCCACGCCATTCCTTCCTGCCGTCGGGGGAATCGGCGCTGCCTGCACGATCCACCCATGACCGCTCACAAGCGGCCTGTCAGCGGCTGAGCGCCTCATCGGGTCTGACGTTTCGGTGTCGATCTCGGCGAACGCGCCTTTCGCCATGCCCGGCCGGTGGGCCCGTCCAGGAGCCCTCGCCGTGCGCCGCTCCAACACAGCTGCCCTGCAGCCGAAATGCCGTGTGACCCAGGCAACTTGGCGGCCCTTTTCGCCGGCCTCAGGTCGTGACACCCGACACAGGACCTTGGTCACATACGACCACGGTTAGTAGGGGGTCGCCCCCGTACATCACCTAAAAAACCACATCAATATCGGTCATTCCGCCCTATCTCACTATGAGAGGTAGTAGAAGGGTGCATTGCCTCCGCCGAGAACCGGCGCTAACCATGGTTCCCGGCAAGCACCGAGAACGAGCCTGCGAACAACGCCAAGCCCGGCGGACGCGGCCAAGACCCTCGGTTCCCCTGGACACGCGCCACCGAAGGCCGCCTCCCCGTCCCCGCACCTGGAAGAGGTCCGCATGCCCCGCTTCACCACGTTCCGCATCACCCGCTCGCACAAGATCGCCACTGCTGTTCTCGTGAGCGCAGGCGCAGCCACCGCCCTGACCGCCACCGCCGCACCGAGCAGCGCACACACCACTACGGCGGCCGCCTCCACCGTCCAGCCGGTCAAGGCGAACGGGCTGCCCACCACCGTGAAGCCGGTCACGTCGAACATCACGCAGGCCAAGGACACGGCCAAGGACACGACGAAGACGGCGAAGATCGTGGACGCCTCATCCGTCTCCGACCACCTCAAGCTCACAGTCATGGCGCAGTCCAAGGCCGCCAAGCACGCCGCGAAGCAGGCTGCCAACCGGTCCACGCACCGCAAGGCTCTGGCGCCCAAGCACTACACGAACAACCTCGACGGGTGGATCCGCCAGTCGCTCGCCATCATGAAGGCCAAGGGCATTCCCGGCACTTACGAGGGACTGCACCGCAACATCATGCGTGAGTCCAGCGGCAACCCCAACGCCGTCAACGACTGGGACATCAACGCCATCAACGGCATACCCTCCAAGGGACTGCTGCAGGTGATCCAGCCCACCTTCGACACCTACCACGTCGCGGGCACCGCCGATAAGCTCACCGACCCGGTAGCGAACATCACGGCTGCGGCCAACTACGCGGCCCACCGGTACGGCTCCATCGACAACGTCAACTCGGCGTACTGATCGACCCGTCCGCACCCTGACCGCCGTCCGGCCCGCAAGAAGGGCCGGACGGCGGTCAGGGTGTGTCTCCCTCCCAGTCCCATCGCAACGGGTCCGCTGCGCGGGGGCCGTAGAGCGTCCGCCCGCCGGGGCCGTAGGAGCCGATCTCGGTGACGAGGACCGCCCCCTCCCCCAGCTGCGCTCCGCTCCAACCGGTCACATCCAGCAGCAAACCGTCCAACGGCCCGCCCACCAGCTCCCGGTAGACATGGCCGGGCCGCGGGCCCGGGTCCGGGTCGTCATGGTCGGCGCCGTACACCCTGCGCCGTATCAATTCGTCCATGCCCTCCACCCTGCCAGCCACCACTGACAGGCCGACCGCACCGCAGGCGACCGCACGGCAGGCGACCGTACGCAGCACAAGGTCGTTGGGGCGGGATCATGCCGTCGCCGGGTCGCCCTTGATGAGGGCGAACTGAGCGCCTGCGGGGTCACGCAACATCGCCAGACGTCCGACACCCGGCGCGTCGCTCGGCGGCATCATGACGGTGGCTCCGCGTTCGGTGGCCGCGGCGAACGTCGCGTCGCAGTCCTGCACACCGAAGTACGGATGCCACTCGGATGTCGAACCGGCCAGCACGTTCTCCTTCGGGAGCTGCATGATGCCACCCTGCCCCGTGTCACCTTCCACACCCCCGCCCGGCGAGGAGGCTACGGTGTACACCATGTCGCCACCCATCGTCATGTCCTGGTAGTCCCAGGCGAAGACCGAACGGTAGAACTCCTTCGCTGCCGCCGCGTCGATGGTGTGCAGTTCCGTCCAGCAGAGGGTGTTCGCGTCCATCACCGATTCCAGGCCTTGCACGTCGCCCGGTTGCCACACGGCGAAATCGGCGCCCGTGGGGTCCGTGAAGGCGGCCAGCCGCCCGGCGGTAAAGACATCCATGGCCGGACGACGTACATTCCCGCCGGCCTGCCGCACGGCGTCGGTCGTGCGGTCGGCGTCCGTGCTGTGGAAGTACACCGTCCAGGACGAACTCGCACCGTCCTCGGTCAGAGGACCGACCGCGGCGACCGTCCTGCCGTTCAGCTGGAAGAACCCGTAACCGCCCGCATCGGGGCCGGCGGACTCGAAGGTCCAGCCGAAAACGGCGCTGTAGAAGGAGACCGCTGCGTCGATGTCGGGGGCTCCAAGATCGAGCCAGTTCGGTGTGCCCGGCACGTAGTTGGTCGTCAGCATGGGAGTTCCTCCGATGTGCTGGTGACGGTGTCACCGCTGTCCACGGTCGCGGAACTCCATCCTCACCCGTACCGATGAAACCCGCGCGGCGTGCCCCGGGCCCCGCGTGTCGTCCGTGCTAGCCCTTCTTGTGCTCGTCCCGGCCGACGACGGGAACGCCGAGCGGGCGGGCCAGCCCCGCCACGCCTTCGTCCAGACGCTGCAGGTGGCGCAGTACGCGGAAGGTCACCGTGCCCGAGCGTGGAATTCCGGAGCCGCTGTCCTCCAGCATCGAGGCGATGCTGGCGCCGGACTCCACTTCGCCGCCCGCGTCCTCGTCCAGAAGGCCGGCGACGAGCACGTCGATGTTGTGTGCGATGCGCCTGCCTGCCCGCTCGAGGCGTGGGTCCGCCGCCACGGTCCTGCTGTACGGCACCAATTCGGCCGTCGCGGCCAGCGAACGGGTGTGGTAGGCGCAGGTCTCCAGCAGTGCCACCAGGTAACGGACTGTCTGGCGGCGCACCCGCAACGGGGTGATGGGGTGCGTCAGTGGCCTGGTGGATCGGCGCAGGTCGTCCAGTGCGGTGTCCAGGTCACGCGCCATGTCCAGCAGATCGACCGCGGGACCGCCGCTGAGCTGTGACACCGCGGCAGTGGAGATGTCCCGCAGTCGGGCGAGGACGGTACGCAGCAGTTCGTCGGTGCGGCGGTCGGTGTGCACGGGAAGTACCAGCACGGCGGCGATGACACCACAGGCCGCCCCCAGCGCCGTCTCCTCGATCCGCAGCACGAGGACGGCGAAGCTGTAGGTGTGGAGCAGGGTGTAGAGCAACCCCAGCATCGCGGTGACGAAGAAGGACATCAGCGCGTACGACAGGGGCGCCGTGAAGAACATCCCGAAGATCAGGACCAGTACCAGGGCGAACGCGGTCCACGTGTGGTTGCCGACGAGGCCGGCCAGGCCGACCCCGGCGACCACCCCGAGGACCGTACCCAGCAGCCGGCGATAGCCCTTGATCACGATCTCGCCGGTGGACGCCGTGTTGAGGAAGACCACCCAGCAAGTGAGTACCGCCCAGTACCAGCGCTGGCTGGACAGGAACTCACCGCCGACAATGGCCAGTGTGGAGCCCACCGCCACCTGGAAGGCTGCGCGGGTGGTGGAGCGTTGCAGCCCGCGGGCCTCCTCGGCGTCTTCCGGGCCTTCCGCGAACGCGATGTCCTCGGCCTCGAACTCCTCGCGGGAGCGAGTGGTTTCGGGTGCGTCGTCCGACTCGTCCTGCGGTCCGTCCAGCGCCAGCCGCAGGCCCAGGACGGAACGTGCGGCCTCGCCCAGTCCGCGGAAGACGTCCTGGACAGCGAGCGAGGTGGGCGGCAGGTTCCCCTCATCGCGGTAGCCGAGCAGCCGGTTGCGCAGATGGGCCAGCGCCGTGCCGCGGCTGTCGGGGCCGAGCCGGGTCACCAGCAGGTGCAGCGCGGTCAGGTCGCGGCGCAGGGCCGCGGTCGTGTCGTCCTCGCGGCGCGTTCCCTCCGCCATTGCCCCGGCCGGAGCCGGGACCGGCGCGTGCGGAAGGTGCAGGGTGAGGGTGTCCGCCCGCTCGGCACTGCGGGCGTTGAGCAGCAGGACACCGAGCCTTTCGGCGGCGATCTCGGCCTCGGCGACGCGGCGTTGCACCAGCGCCGCATCGCCCGCGTGACGGGTGCCCTCCTCGAGGCGGCCCTGGATCATCAGAGCGGCTTCGTGCAACCGCGCGGTGTGTCTGCGCAGGTCGTCGAGGACCTTGTCCAGCTGATCCGGGGTGGCGTCCAGCAGTTCGAGCTGGGTGGCCACCAGCTGGGCGAGACGCGCTCGGAACGCCTCTCGCAATCGGCCCAGGGTGCGTTCGGGCGTCTCGGGCACCAGGGCGAAGCGTACGATCGCGCTGCCGGCGAAGGCGATGGTCAGGGCCACGTACAGCTCTGGCAGGGCCGCGGATGTGGCGTGCACGAAGAGCGAAACGAAGTAGACCTGGAAGCCCATCAGTCCGAGCGCGGTGGCCCGGTCGCCGAACCGGCGGAAGTACACGGCGCCGAAGATCAGCAGAACGAAGAAGGCGTCACCGGCGATGATCCGGGTGTTGAGCAGTGCGCCCAGCGACATGGCCGCCAGGACGACGGGCAGCCCCAGCGCGAGGGTGATCGCCTGGGCCCTTACCTGCTTCTCCCTGATGGCGAAGGTGGCGACCATGGCCGTCATGGCGCCGGCGACCAGATGTGTGACGGCGGTGTGAAGCACGGCGAGTACGACCAGGGTGAATGCGATCGAGCCCACCGTGCGCAATCCGGCCATCAGCCGCAGGAGCCCCGGGTCGGATGCCGCGAATCGGCCCCAGATACCGGTGCCGCTACCCCGTTTCACTGCCATCGCGCTGCCGTACTCTCCTGATTTCTGCCCAGGTCCGGTTCCGGACAGGCCCCAGCATCGCACGACCGGCCCGCACCGGATCGGCGCCGGTCAGCAGCTGGACACCCGCGGCGAGGACCGCGCGTTCACACGGCTGGGCCCGGTGAGACCTCGGGGGGATCAGTTCTGAGATGGTCGGCGCCCGAGCGGACCGCCCAGCCGAACACGGCAAGCGAGACGGCGCCCACCGCCACGGTGTCGTAGGGCGCGGGCAGGTGGCCGGAACCGCCGAACGTGCCGAGCCATGACAGCAGGGTGAGTGCGGCCAGATAGCAGACCAGCCAGGCTCCGTGCCGCAGTTCGTCGCGCGGAGAAGGCCCGTCCGCTTGCCTGCGCAACGTCAGGAACAGCGGGACGCCTACCAGCACGAGCGGCAGGGCGAGCCGCAGATCGTGCCAGCCCGACCAGTAGACGAATTCGCCGGCCACCACGAAGCTCACCGGCGCGATCCAGCGCACTCCGGGCACCTGACCTTCGGTCCGTGCCCGGCCCTGTTCCCGGTCATGTGCCCGGAACGTTGCGACGGCGACGGCCGATGCCGCGTAGATGAGCAGATACATATCCCCCATCACGCTGACGATGTCCTGCCAGCCGCCGAACGGCAGCATGAAGATGATGATGACCGCCAGGTTGAGCACCAGCGCCCGGCGCGCCGTCCCCGAGCCGGCATCGATGCGCATGAAGAAGCGGGGCAGCAGTCCGTTCTTGGCCAGTGCGTAGGTGTGCCGGGCGTCGATGGCCACCCCGACGTAGGCCGAGCCGCCAGGAGAGACCACCGCGTCGGCATAGAGCAGCGTCGCCAGCCAGTGCAGATTGAGCACCAGGGCGAGCTGACCGAAGGGCGAGTCGAAGTTGACTCCGTGCCAGCCGTGGCCGAGCAGTGCGTCGGGGACGGTGAAGAGGAACGCCAGCTGCAGTCCGAGGTAGACCAGGACCGCGAGGCCGATTCCGGTGAGGACCGCGGCCGGTACCGTGCGGCGTGGCCTGCGGGCCTCACCGGAGAAGTCGAGCGGCGCCTGGAATCCGTTGACCGAGTACACGATGCCGCCGCTGGCGAGCGCCGTCAGACAGGCTGCGTATCCGTACGGAGCGAAACCACCGTGGTCGGTGAGGCGTCCGGAGTGGGTGCCCGACAGGAACAGCGCCACCACGGTGACCACGGGAATGATGACCTTGAACAGCGAGACCAGGTTGTTCAGCCGGGCGAACACCCGCACGGCGAACCAGTTGAGCCCCGTCAGCAGCACGCTCAGGGCCGTGGCGACACCCAGGCCGGACGCGCTGAGCCTGCCGTGCGCGTACAGGCCGGGCAGATAGTGCGCGGCATACTGCATGATCGCGCTGATCTCCGCCGCGGTGCCTCCGACCGACAGCAGCACGGACCAGCCGATGACCGTGCCGACCAGCCGTCCGCTCGCGTACAGCGGCCAGCGCACCGTGCCGCCGCCCTCCGGGCGGGTGGCTCCGAGCTCCACCATCACCAGCGCCACCAAGGCACACAGCACGCCCGCCGCGACCCAGGACAACAGGGCGGCGGGGCCGGCGGTCTGTGCGGCGTACAGGGCGGCGAACAACCAGCCCGAGCCCAGGATGTTGGAGAACCCGATCGCGGTCAGGCCCCAGAAACCGAGGTCCTTACGGAGTCTGCGCTCCTCTGCCAGCACCGCGGGCACGACAGGAAGCTGCGATGGGGGATTTTCCGGCACCTGACATGTCTCCTCGCAGCATCCTGAACCGCTGTTGGCTGCCGCAGCCGGTGCGGCCGCGAGGGTCGCCGCGGCCGCACACGATTTCCGCGGTCCGTCAGATGACGCCGGAGTCCGAAATGGTGATCTTGGCCTTGGTACTGCCGTTGGACGACCCGTATCCCTCGATCCGCTTGACCAGGTCCATGCCCGCGCTGTCGGCGACCTCGCCGAAGACGACGTGCTTGCCGTCCAGCCACGGGGTCACCACGGTGGTGATGAAGAACTGGGAGCCGTTGCTGTTGGGGCCGGCGTTGGCCATCGAGAGCAGGCCGGGCCTGTCGTGCTTCAGGGTGAAGTTCTCGTCCGCGAACTTCTCACCGTAGATGCTCTTGCCGCCGGTGCCGTTGCCCCTGGTGAAGTCGCCGCCCTGCAGCATGAAGGCCGGGATGACCCGGTGGAACCCGGAGCCCGCGTAACCGAAGCCCTTCTCGCCGGTGGCCAGCGCACGGAAGTTCTCGGCCGTCCTGGGAACCGTCTCGTCGAACAGGTTGAAGGTGATCCGCCCGGCGGGCTCGTCGTTGATGGTGATGTCGAAGTACGCCTTGATCGTCATGTTTCCATCCTGACATCCCCGGCGCCGAATGCCCGAATCACCCCCCGGACAGCCCACCCCTGGGGCGCGGAGAAACCGGGGCATCGTCCGTCATCGGGGACTTCGGGACCTCCGGCACGGGTGAGCGATACGGTGCCGTTCATGACACTCGATGATGTGGCGGGGCCCGACCGGGCACCGGAAACGATCTGGGAGCAGTGCGTCGAGTGGGCCGAGCTGCTGGTGCGGATCCAGCTCGATCACCGCCGGCGCACGAGACGCTTCAGCGAGACCGACAGTGTGACGCTCACCGGCTCGGACCGTCCGCTGGTGGTGGTGCTGCTCGCGGCGGCACTTCACGCCCAGGCCGTCGTGCTGCGCGCGGAAACCCCGCGGGACGCTCTGCGCATCCCGCTCGCCACCGCGACGGAGAAGGGCCTCTCCGCGACGCTGCGCCGGACCCCGTACGCCGCGCTGTGCGACGCGCCGCAGGTGCGTGGCGCCGGAGCGGTGCAGCGTGCGGTGCTCATCGCCCGAGCGGAGAGCGGGCATCCCGACGACACGCTGCTCTGGCACCGGGTCCGTGCGGCCGCTGCTGCCGCCGTGGAAACCGCGGGGCGCAGTTGTGCCTCCGATGACGTCGACTGGTGGGAGGGCGGGCACACCATCGCCGACGTCATCGCCGTGTATCCGCCGACCCGGTCCGTGTGATCCGGAGCAGGCAGCAGGCCCGGCCGTTTCCCGGGGCGCGGGGGCCAGTCACGGGTGGCACACTGGAAAAAGTCGAGGTGCGCCAACCCGTGATCGTCGTGCGGGCTGCTCGACCGTGTGGGAGGTACCGATGACGAGCTGGGCGTCGTGGACAACGAGTGGCGTCTTCACGGGCGCAGGCGGGGTCAGAACGGTTGAAGTGGGCCCCATCAGCGGAGACTTGACCGTGCACACCACCTGGATCGACGGTCAGGCCGAGGTGGCGGTCCAGTTCACCGGTGCACTGGACTGGTTCACCCTGCCGGGCAGCCCGGTGCCGTGCCCCTCCCAGGAGGAGAGCAGGTCGCTTCATCAGGCCGTGATCGATGCGATCCGTCTGGGCGCGACCGAGACGGCTCTCTCCGCACCGGGCCGGCGGGGCTCCGCCTCGGCCTAGCGCCGAGCGAGGTGCCCGCCGGCACTGCTTTCCAAGACAGCAAGGATGTGAGTGGCTGTGGCTGAGGAAGACAAGACCCGAGCGAGGGCCGAGCAGGCCAAGGGCAAGGCCAAGAAGGCTGTCGGCCGTACCGTCGGCAACGAATCGATGGCGGCAGAGGGCCGAGCAGGTGAATCCAAAGGTGACCTGCGCCAGGCCAAGGAAAAGGCCAAGGACGCCTTCAAGAAGTAGGAGCCGTCCCTCAGAGCGCGTCCCCCACCCACCGGCGTCCCCCGCACCCTTACGACAGGCTTTCTCCTGGAATAGGGTGGTCGGTGCGGTGAAGGAGTCCCGCGAGCCTCATCCGAGCGAGACAGAAACGCGTTGGACGAAACATGACACTGAGCATGGTTTCCGGCGAGACATCGAGCAGCGACGTGCTGGGCGCCCCTTGCTGGGTGAGCCTGATGACCCGTGACCTGAGGAGTGCGCAGGACTTCTACGGTGCGGTGCTCGGATGGCGCTTTCGCCGGACCAGGCTCGGGGACGACTTCACTCTCGCGCTCATCGACGACGCACCGGTCGCCGGCATCGGCGCTCTGGCGCCGTCACTGCAGGTGGCCGTCGCCTGGACGTCGTATTTCGCGGTCGATGACGCCGACCGAGCCGTGTCCCGGATCCGGGAACGCAGCGGTACGGTTGCCGTCGGCCCGCTCACCTTCCCAGTGGGGCGCGGCGCGCTTGCGGCGGACCGGGACGGGGCGACCTTCGGGGTCTGGGAGGGCCGGCTTCCGGTCGACTGGCCGATCTGGCGCCGGAGAACCCCCGCCTGGCTGCACCTGCGCACGCGTGACGCGCTCGAAGCGGCGATCTTCTACGGCGAGGTTCTCGACTGGGCGACCGGCCGGCCGGGATGCTGCGAACCGGACTACGAAGGGGACGAGGTCGTACTGTACGGCGGCTCCCAGGTGCTGGCCCGGCTGAGTTCGGGTGCGGTCGGTTCCGCGCCGGACCCCCGTATCCGTCCCGGCTGGCATGTCCACTTCCCGGTGGCCGATGTGGCCGCCACCGTGCGGGCCGCACGCGAACACGGCGGTGTCGCGCTCCACGAACACTGTACGAAGGAGAAGAGCGAGGCGACGCTGCGCGATCCCGACGGAGCGCTTTTCACTGTCACCACGCGCTCCTTCCCCTCCTGAGAGCGGCTGCGAGGTCAGCGGCGAGTGCCGCTCGACTCCCGGACCACGAGTTCGGGCTGGAGGACCACCCGCTGGTGCCGGTGGTCCCGGGCGTCCGGGCCGACCTCCTCGAGCAACAGGTCCGCGGCCATTCTGCCCATCGCCACCGCGGGCTGGCGTACGGAAGTCAGCGGCACGGCAGCCGCGGCGGCGAACTCGATGTCGTCATACCCGACGATCGCCAGATCCTGCGGCACCGCGAGCCCGGCCGCGTACACCACCTGCAGAACACCCAACGCCAGCAGGTCGTTGGCACAGAAGACCGCGGTGGGGCGTGGGGCGAGCCCGAGCAGCCGGGAACCCGCGTCGCGGCCGGCCGCCACGTCGAGGCGGTCGGCGGGAATCTCCAGCAGCGCCCCGGCGGGCAGGCCCGCCTCGGCCAGTGCCAGCAGCATGCCGTCGCGCCGGTCCTTGACCTGCTGGAGGTGGGGTGGCCCGCTGATGTACGCGATGGTGCGGTGCCCGGCGCCGATCAGGTGCCGGGCCGCCAGCGCGCCGCCCACCGTGTCGTCGACGGACACCGAGCATTCACCGGGCTCGTCTCCCACCCGGTCGACGAGGACGAACGGAATGTTCTGCCGGCGCAGCGAGTCCAGATTGGCCCCGGTGGTGTCCACCGGTGACAACAGGACGCCGCGCACCCGCTGTTCCATGAAGAGCGAGAGGTACGTCGCCTCCTCGGCGGGGCTCTGGCCACTGTTGCAGACCATCACACCGAGCCCGGCGCTGCGGGCCGACGACTCGGCGCCGCGGACCACGTCGACGAAGAACGGGTTCCCCATGTCCAGTACCAGCAGCGCCATGATCCGGCTGTGCCCGGCCCGTAGCTGGCGGGCGGATTCGCTGCGCACATAGCCCAGCCGCCTGATGACCGACTGCACGCGCTCCCTGGTCACCTCGGAGACCGTCTCGGGGCGGTTGATCACATTGGAGACGGTGCCCACTGAGACGCCGGCCTCCCGTGCCACGTCCTTGATTCCGGCCATGGGGTCCTGCGCTCTCTCCCGGGTCCAGCGATTGTCCCCATTGAAACAGTTCATTCGCCGGATCCGGGCCGCCGGTCACTTCTTTGCGGGGAGCCACTTCTGCCAGACGTCCGGGTTCTTCTCCACCCAGCGCTTGGCCGCCTCATCGGCGGACAGCCCCTGGGAAGCGATCATCTCGGACACCTTGTTCTGGTCGTCCTTCGTCCACTTGAAGTTCTTCAGGAACGTGGCGGCGTCCCCGCCTGTCTTGACGAACTCGGTGTTGAAGTACTTCTGCAGCGGCGTGGACGGGTAGGCGCAGTCCACCGTCGTCGGATCCTTGAGACCCTTCTTCGCACACGCGTCGGTGTACTCGGGCAGTTCGACCTCCTTCATCGGCACCTCGTTGAACAGCCACTGCGGCTCGTACCAGTAGGTGAGGAAGGGCTTCTTCTCCTTGGCGAACTGCTGGATCTGGGTGATCTGGGCCGCCTCCGAACCGGCGAAGACGACGTCGAAGTTCAGCTTGAGGTTCTTCACCAGCGCCTTGTCGTTGGTGACATAGGACGGCGAGCCGTCCATGAGCTGGCCCTTGTCGCCGCTCTCCGCCGTGCGCAGTTGCGCGGCGTACTTGTTGAGGTTCTTCCAGTTGGTGACGTCGGGGTGCTTGTCGGCCCAGTACTTCGGCACGAACCAGCCGATATGGCCGGTCACACCCAGGTCACCGCCCGCGGTGATCGTCTTCTTGTCCTTGACGTACCGCTGCTCCTGGTCCGGGTGGCCCCAGTCCTCCAGGATGGCATCGACCCGGCCCTGGCTGAGTGCGTCCCAGGCGGGGATCTCGTCCACCTGGACGGTGTCGACCCGGTAGCCCATCTTGTGCTCGAGCAGATACGTGGCGACGGCCACGTTGGACTGTGCGCCGACCCAGCTCTGCACGGAGAGCGTCACGGACTTGGCGCCCTTGGCGGCGGCGAAGGGGGAGGACTGCTTGGTCATGTCCGCGGCGCCGCAGCCGCTGAGGGAGACCAGCAGGGAGCCTGCCGCCAGGGACGTGACGACGGCCGTGACCCGGCGGTTGCGGGTGGTCCTGATACGGGACATGGGTCAGGCTCCCTTCCGTGCGTGGCGCTGTGTCGGTTGGGTGACCCGGTCGAGCATCAGCCCCAGGCACACGATGGCCACTCCTGCGACGAGGCCGATCGCCAGGTCGCCGGTGGCGAGGCCGGTGACGACGTCGTATCCGAGCGCGCCACCGCCGACCAGGCCGCCGATGATCACGACCGCGAGCACCAGGACCACACCCTGGTTGACCGCCAGCAGCAGCGACGGGCGGGCCAGCGGCAGCTGGACCTGGCGCAGCAGTTGCCAGCGGGTGGCGCCCAGCGAACGGGCCGACTCGACCGCGGCCGGCTCGACCTGCCGCAGGCCCTGGGTGGTGATGCGGATGACGGCGGGCAGCGCGTACACGACGGCTGCGGCGGCCGCCGGGGCACGGCCCACGGCGAACAGCGCGACCACCGGGATGAGGTACACGAACTGCGGCATGGTCTGCATGACGTCCAGGACCGGCCGCAGCACGGCTTCGGCCCGGCGGCTTCCGGCGGCCAGGATGCCCACGGCGAATCCGATGACGAGGGTGACGACCAGGGCGGCCAGCACCTGGGAGAGCGTGTCCATGGAGGCTTTCCAGGTACCGAGGAGGCCGATGACGCCCATCGCGAGTACCGCGGTCAGGGCTGTCTGCCAGGTGCCGATCAGCCAGGCGAGTGCGGCGACGATCAGCAGCGCTCCCCACCAGGGCAGCCCGGTCAGGCCGTCCCTGAGCGGATCCAGGATCCATGAGGTGAAGTGCGCTGCCCAGTCGGCGGTGCCGCCGACGACCGGTACTCCGGAGTAGAGATGGTCGACCATCCACTCCTTGAAGTCGTTGACCGGTGTGGTGATGTCCACGTTCAGACCGCTCGGCCAGAGGGTGGAAGCGGCCAGCCGCACGGCCACGGCGACGACCGCGGTCAGGACGACCACCATGGCCCATCCGCGCAGGCCCCGAAGAGCCGGTGGCCCGGTGGGTTCGGTGCCCAGCCGAGCGCCCGCGGCCGCGGTGGTGCGGTCCATGACGATCGCGAGCAGCACGATCGGAATCGCGGCGGCCAGTGCGGCGCCGACGTCGACGGAAGCCAGTGCCTGGTAGACCCGGTCACCGAGACCGGCCGCACCGATCAGCGAGGCGATGACGACCATGGACAGGGCCATCATGATCGTCTGATTGAGACCGAGGAGCAGTTCCTTGCGGGCCAGTGGCAGCCGCGCGCTGACCAGCCGCTGCCGGGCGGTGGAGCCGAGCGAAGCGACGGCCTCCAGGACGCCGGCGTCGGCGCCGCGCAGTCCGAGGGCGGTGAGCCGCGCCATCGGCGGTGCCGCGTACACGACGGTGGCCAGCAGGGCGGCCGGTACGCCGATGCCGAAGACCAGGACGACCGGCAGCAGATACGCGAAGGCAGGCAGGACCTGCATGGTGTCGAGTACGGGCCGCAGAATGCGGAAGAGCCGGTCCGACAGTCCGCCCGCGAGACCGAGGACGGCGCCGACGAGGACCGAGACGACGACCGCAACCACCATCAGCGCAAGTGTCTGCATGGTCGGCACCCACATGTCCAGCACGCCGCAGACGAGCAGGGAGACCAGTGCGGTGATCCCGATACGCAGTCCGGCGACGCGCCAGGCCACCAGGGTCACGGCGGCGGTCACGCCGGCCCAGCCCAGCGCGAGCAGCAGCAGGTACACGCCGCGGACAGCGATGATCACGGCGTTGCTGAGGTAGCCGAGGAAGTAGATGAAGACCGGGTGGGTGTCCCGGTTGTCGATGATCCAGTCGCTGACGTGCCCCAGCGGTTTCGAGACGTCCACGGTGAGCGCGTGGGGCCACAAGCCGCTGCCCCAGTTGGCGTTCGCGATCGGTACCAGGATCGCGGCGATGACGGCGAGTACCAGGAGCTTGCGCACACCACTGTGGTGCAGCGCGGCGTGCAGCCGGGAGGGGTTGTCGGGTGTGGGAGGCGGGTTGGCCCCGGTCCCGATGCGGGTGGCGGTGGCGGTGGTCATATGTGCCCCCGTTTCACCGTGGAGAGCGGCACATCCATGGCCACCGTCCGTGGTGTCTCGCCGGGGGCAGGGTTGGGGTACCTCACGCGGCCGCCTCCGTCTCGTCGAGACGCGCCACGACACCGAGCAGGCAGGCGTGGTCGACGATGCCCAGGCAGCGCCCGCCGTCAACGACCCGGACTGCGCCGCCGGAGCGTACGACGACCTCGATGGCGTCGGAGATCAGCGTGCCCGGACCGACACTCTCGCCTTCTGCCGCCTCGTCGCCCCGGGCCGGCCGCATCGCCCTGCGGACGGTGAGGACCTGCTCGCGCGGAACATCCCGGACGAAGTCCCTGACGTAGTCGTCCGCCGGGGAGCCGACGATCTCCTCGGGGGTGCCGAGCTGAACGATCCTGCCGTCGCGCATCAGCGCGATCCGGTCGCCGAGGGTCAGCGCTTCGGACAGGTCGTGGGTGATGAAGACCATGGTGCGGCCCTCTTCGTTGTGCAACCGGACGACCTCCTCCTGCATATCGCGGCGGATGAGCGGGTCCAGGGCACTGAACGGTTCGTCGAAGAGCAGGACTTCAGGGTCCACGGCGAGTGCGCGGGCGAGGCCGACGCGCTGCTGCTGGCCGCCGGAGAGCTGGTGCGGCCGCCGGTTCTCCAGGCCCGTCAGACCGACCTTCTCGATGAAGTCGGCGGCCGTTGTGCGGCGTTCCGCCTTGCCGACGCCCTGGATCTCCAGTCCGTAGCCGACGTTGTCCAGGACCGAGCGGTGCGGCAGCAGCCCGAAGTGCTGGAAGACCATCGAGGCACGGTGACGGCGTAGCTCACGCAGCTTGGACTTGTCCATCGCCCGCACGTCCTCGCCGTCCATCTCCAGCTCGCCGCTGGTCGGCTCGATCAGCCGGGTCAGGCAGCGAACCAAGGTGGACTTGCCGGAGCCGGACAGACCCATGACGACGAAGACCTCGCCCTCATGGACGTCGAAGGACACGTCGCGAACGGCTGCCGTGCAGCCGGTGCGCTCGCGGATCTCCTCACCCGTCAGACCATCGAGGGAGCTGTCGCCGGGAATGCGCTCGGCCTTGGGGCCGAAGACCTTCCACAGGTTGCGGACCGAGAAGACCCGCGGGCGGTCCCCGCCGTTCTGTGCGGTGTGTTCACTCCCGACTGCGGTGCTGTCGTGCTTGACGTTGTCGGCTGACTCTGCGGCGGTCGTCGCCATCATGCATCGCCTCCCGGCTCGGTGGTCGCGGCCAACAGTTCGGCGCACTTCTCTCCCACCATCAGGACTCCGATCATGGGGTTCACTGCGGGCATCGTCGGAAAGACGGACGCGTCGGCGATGCGTATGCCGGAAAGGCCACGGATCCTCAGCTCGGGATCGACCACGGCCGACGGGTCGTCGACCGCACCGATCCGACACGTTCCGGCAGGGTGATAGACGGTGTGTGCGACCTTGCGGGCGTACTCACTGATGTCCTCGTCGGATGTGACGTCGGGGCCGGGGCAGACCTCACGCTTCAGCCACTGTGCCAGCGGCTCGGTCCTGGCGATCTCGCGGGCCAGCCGGATGCCGTCGACCAGGGTCTTGCCGTCGTAGTCGTCCTCGTCCGTGAAGTACCGGAAATCCAGAGCGGGTTTGACTTCGGGATCGGCGCTGGTGAGGCTCAGCCGGCCACGGCTGCGCGGCTTGGGGATGTTGGGTGTCATCGACACACCGTGCTCGGGCTTTTCATAGCCGAGGCGTTCGGGGTTGTCGGTGAAGGGTATCTGGTAGAAGTGGAACATGAGATCCGGACCGCGGGAATCGGGGTCGCGGCGGACGAAGAGTCCGGCGTCGGAATCCATCGCGGAGTTCTCGGGAATGGGGCCGTCGGTCTCCCAGACGATGACCGACTCGGGGTGGTCGAGGAGGTTCTCGCCGACTCCCGGCAGATCGTGCACGACGGGAATGCCCAGAGCTTCCAGGTCCTGCTTCGGACCGACGCCTGAGAGCATCAGCAGCCGCGGCGTGTCCACCGCGCCCGCACAGACGATCAGTTCACGGTCCGCCCGCAGGAGGATCTCCTCACCGTCCTTGGTGCGGGCCCGCACACCGGTGGCCCGGGCGCCCTCGAGTTCGACTTTGTACGCCCAGGTCTCCAGCAGGATCCGGAGGTTGGGCCGGTCGCCGGCCTCGATGTGCGGGTGAAGGTAGGCAACCGAAGCGGAGGAGCGCTTGTTGTTCTCCGGGTGGTAGGCGAGGTCGAAGAAGCCGACGCCTTCGTGGAACGGCTTCTTGTTGAAGCCCTCCACACGGGGCACGTCCGCGGCGCTCCGCGCGGCCTCGACGAAGTCACGGGCAATGGCGTTCCGGTCCTTCTCGTCGACCGCGACGATGTTGTTGCGGAGCTTGGCGAAGTACGGGTCCATGGACTTCGCGTCCCAGCCGGCCGCACCGTTTTCGGCCCACTCGTCCCAGTCGCCCGGCAGCGGCTTGAAGGAGATCAGCGTGTTGTGCGAGGAACAGCCGCCGAGCACCCTGGCCCGGCTGTGCAGGATGTGCGAATTGCCGCGATGCTGCTCGGTGGTGGGGTAGGCGTAGTCGAGATCGCCGCCCAGCAGGCCGAGCCAACGGCGAAGGGTGAGGACGTCATCGCGGTCGATGTCGGTCGGACCGCCCTCGACGACCACCACGCTGACGTCGGGGTCCTCGGTGAGGCGGGAAGCTATCACCGAGCCCGCGGTTCCGCCGCCGACGACGATGTAGTCGGCGCTGATCGTGGATATGTCCGGTGGCATGACAGGTGCTCCTTCTGCAAAGTGCTGACGCGTATACGTGCTGCCGCGAACAGACGGGCGCTCAGCCCGCGAACCAGCGCACCGGCTCAGGCTTCAGGTTTTCGTAGATGTGCTTCGACTCGCGGTACTCGTCGAGACCGCTGGGGCCCAGCTCCCGGCCGATGCCGGACTTGCCGAAACCGCCCCACTCCGCCTGCGGAAGGTAGGGGTGGAAATCGTTGATCCAGATGGTGCCGTGGCGCAGCCGCGCGGCGACGCGGCGGGCCCGCGCCGTGTCGCCGGACCATACGGCGCCGGCCAGTCCGTACTCGGTGTCGTTGGCCAGGGCCACCGCCTCCTCCTCGTCATGGAAGGCTTCCACGGTCAGGATCGGCCCGAAGATCTCCTCACGGATGACCGACATGTCGCGGTGGCAGGAGTCCAGGACGGTGGGTGCGTAGAAATAGCCGGTGGCGGGGCGCTGCTCCGAAGGCTCGGGACGGCTTCCACCGCAGCGCAGTTTCGCCCCTTCTGCCAGGGCGGACGCCACGTAGCCCGCCACCTTGTCGAGCTGCTGCTGGGACACGAGCGGACCGCATTCGACGCCCTCGGCGGTGCCACGGCCGAGTTTGATCCGCTCGGCGCGGCGGGCGAGCTCGGTGACGAAGCGATCCCGGACGGATTCCTCGATGATGAGCCGGGAGCCGGCCGAGCAGACCTGCCCGCTGTGGATGAAGGCGGCGTTCAGCGCCTGGTCGACGGCGGTGTCGAAGGCCACGTCGGTGGCGCAGGCGTCGGCGAAGACGACATTGGGGTTCTTGCCGCCCAGCTCGAGAGCGATCTTCTTCGCGCCGGCCACCGCCGACTGAGCAGCCGTGGTGCCGCTGGCCAGTCCCCCGGTGAAGGAGAACAGGTCGACCTGCGGGTGTTCGGCGAGCCGGGCCCCGACAGGAACGCCGGCTCCGGTGACGATGTTGGCGACCCCGGCGGGCAGGCCCGCCTCCACCAGCAGCATTATGAGATGGACGGTGGACAGCGGGGTGACCTCGCTGGGCTTGATGACCAGGGTGTTGCCTGCCGCGAGGGCCGGTGCAATCTTCCAGCTGGCCTGCAGCAGGGGATAGTTCCAGGGGGTGATCATCGCGCAGACGCCGACCGGCTCATGCACGACCACGCTGTGCACGTCGGGTGATCCGGCGTCCACGACCCGACCGCCGCTCTCGTTGACCACCAGATCGGCGAAGTAGTTGAAGGCGTTGGTGACGTCGTCGACGTCCACCCGGCCTTCCTCCAGCGTCTTGCCGGTGTCGCGGCTCTCGATGAGCGCGATCTCTTCCCGGTCGCGCTGCAACAGGCCGGCGACCCGGCGCAGCAGTGCGGCCCGCTCCGACGCCGGGGTGCGCGGCCACTGGCCTTGGCCACCGGCGAAGGCCCGGTGCGCGGCCAGCACGGCCGCGTCGACGTCCTCGACGCCGCCCTCGGCGACCATCTGCAGGGTCTGCGCGTCGGCGGGGTCGAGCACCGCCCGCGTGGCGCCGGACGTGGCGGCTCGCCATACCCCGTCAACGTGAATGGTCTCGCTTGCCGGCACCTGGGTACGCCTTTCCTCACTGGGCTTTTCGCCACTGGTTCACACCAGCGGTCTGGTCACCTCCCCCGGCGCCCGTGACTTATGCCTGTGAATCAACAGAAAGTTACGCGTGTCACTTTGCGTGCACGGTCCGCAGCAGCGCGGACCCCGACCTACCCGTAGGTACGGCGCTGTCATGAGTACGTCGGCACGCCTCGTCGAAAGCACCCGGGACCTGTTGGGGGAACGCGGGTAGGCACCAGCCCCAAGGCCATCCAGCGGGCCGTCGAGCGGGTGCCGGGCCTGCTCGCCGTGGACTCCCTCCCTGCTCGGAGCTGGAATCCGGCAGGGAAGTGAGCGATATACGTAAGCTTAGAAAGGCTGTTACGGTCGGGCCATGAGCACTGACCTGCAGACTCTGGGTCGAGCCGTGAAGCAGGCCCAGTACCGCCACCATCGGGCGCTCGACATCCGGCTCTCTGCCGTCGGGACCACGCTCGCCCAATGGGACGCGCTTCGTGCCATCGATCGCTCGCCGGGGGCTTCGGCCCACGCCCTGGCGTTGGCCACGTTCCAGAGCGACCAGGCTTTCGGGACGCTGGCCAACCGGCTCTTCGCACAGGGGCTGGTCGAACGCCGGCCGGGCCGGGGACGACGCATCGAGCACTACCTCACAGAGCGCGGCGCGGAGCTGCTCGCGGCGGGACACGCGGTCGCCGACGAGGTCCTCGCGGCGTCGTTCGCCTCGCTGTCGGATGCGGAGCGCACCGTGCTGCTGGGCCTGCTCCTGCGGATCGGCGACGAGCAGGGTTGAGCGGGAACAGCAGCGACGGATGCGCCGCCGTCAGCCTTTCGCGTAGGTGTCGATCAGCGTGAACACCGCGTCCGGCTGCTCCAGGTGCGGCAGGTGGCCGGCTTCGGCAATCTGCTCGAAGCGCGCGTCGCCCAAGGCTTCCGCGTACGCCCGTCCATAGGCCGGGGTGACGATCCGGTCGCTCGCGCCCCACAGCACCAGGGCCGGCAGGGTGACTCCCGGCAGACGGTGCAGCAGCGTGGGGTCGTGCATATAGGGACGGCCCGCCACGGCGTTCAGCGTCGCCATAATGGCGCGCTGCCGCTCGTCCTGCCCGGCCGCCATCTCCGCCGGGGTCACCAGGAAACGCTCAGGGTCGTGGAAGGAGTACCGGGCCACTTCCCGCGCGTCGAGGGCGAAGACATCCCGGATCGATTCGCCGTCGACATGGACTCCGACGGCATCGATCAGGACCAGTCCGGTCATGATTCCGTCAGCGTCGCGGAGCGCCATCTCGGCGCCGATCCAGCCGCCGACGGACGAACCGACGACGAGGACGTCGTTCAGCCCGCGGAGCTGGAGATAACGCAGATAAGCCTGTGCGATGCCATCGATGCTGCGGGCCTCTTCGGGCCGCGCGGTGCCGTTCCATCCGGGATGGGTGGGGACCAGGGTGTGCACTCTGGCCAAGGATGTTTATATATGAAACCTTATTCAGCGTCCATTGATTGCCGAGGCCGGAAGCGGACGGCGGGCGCGCACTGACACCGCGACACCGCGCAACACCGCCCGCTTCCAGGTGAGTTGCTGTGGCAGACTGCGCAGGCAGGGCGTCGTGGGCCGACTCAGCGGCCCCTGCCCGCTTCGGCCTGGACCACCCCGAACGCAACGGAGTTCATCATGACGGCAGGTTCGCCCCAGCCTCGGATAGACACCAGCAGACCCCACCCGGCGCGGGTCTATGACTGGCTTCTGGGTGGCAAGGACAACTACCCCGTGGACCAACAGGTGGGTGAGAGGCTGCCGCCCGAGGCAAAGGACGCCGCACGGCAGAACCGGCAGTTCATGCGTCGCGCGGCGGCGTGGCTGGCCGGTACGGGCATGGACCAGTTCCTCGACGTCGGCACCGGCATCCCCACCCAGCCGAATCTGCACCAGATCGTGCAGGGCACCGTGCCGGCCGCCCGGATCGTCTATACGGACAACGACCCCATCGTCCTCCGTCACGCGGAGGCCCTGCTGGTCAGCCGCGCCGAGGGCGCCACCGACTACGTCCAGGCCGATGTCCGAGAACCAGGCACCATCCTCGACCATGCACGGAAGTTCCTGGATTTCGATCGTCCCATCGCCCTCTCGCTCATCGCACTCATGCACTTCATCCCCGACGACCAGGACCCGTACGGCATTGTCCGCAGCCTGGTGGACGCACTGCCGTCCGGGAGCTACCTGGTGCTGTCCCATGCTTCATCCGATCTCTATCCCGAGCTCGCCGAGATGGTCACGGCCGAGTACGCGAAGGGCGGCATCCAGCTGGGTTTCCGCTCCCGCGCCGGGGTCGGGCGATTCTTCGACGGACTGGATCTCGTCGATCCGGGGCTGGTGACGGCGCCCGAGTGGTACCGGGACACCCCCGTGGTGGAGGCCGAGGGGAGCGGCATCTACGCCGGCGTGGCCCGCGTTCGTTAGGGGGCGTCCGGCCAACCGTGCGGCGGCACCGCCCTCGCGGCGCCGGAAAAGATCTGCCGCCTGTCTCGCCCCATGTCCCCGGTCGGAGGGCACGGTGTCATTAGAGTCCTCGCGAAGACACCTGGAGGCGGAGAGCTTTGAACCGTGACGTGATGCTTGCCCTGGTCCCCGACGAACACGGCGTGCTGCATGTGGCGGCGGCCGATGTGAGCAACATGCTCCGGACCCTCGGCGCCGGCTGGCTCCGAGCGGTGCGGGAGGAGTCGTCGAACGCCGATGAGGAGACGGTGGCCGCACTGACGATCGAACTGGCCAAGCTCGCCGACCAGATCGACGTCGAATGCATCGCCCACACCACCAAGAAGGACGAGGAGGGGCCCTGAGCCCGGGCAGGCCGAAGAATTAACCTGCGCGGGGTGGAGGCCCGCCCGCGTTCGGTCTACGCTCTGTCCTCCGACATCATGTGACGGGGGATCAGTGACCTTCAAGCCGCTCCGCGTTGCCGTTGCGCTGGCCGGCGCCTTCGCGCTCACCGCCGCGGTCGCGCCTACCGCCTCCGCGTCCACGGGCAGTTGGACCGAATCCGCCACTTCCTACACCGGCTCGCTGACCGGCGGCGAGGGCCTGGCGAGCCGGGCGGACGGCTCCCTGCTCTTCCGCGGTCTCGCCTCGATCCCGGTCGCGCTGCGGGTGAAGGGCTGGAACCACATCGGTGACCCCGATATCGCACAGGGCGACACCTTCGACGCCTATCAGGGAGGCGACGGCGCGACCTCGAAGATGTACGCCGTCACCACCTCGGACGGTCGGCGTTACGAGTATGTACACCAGCTCGACCCGGGCGAGAAGCTCAATAATTCCTTCGCTACCGTCTCCCCCGACACCCAGTGGCTGGTCTCGGGCGAGTGGGGCGACCAGGACCGTCTGCAGGTCTTCCCGACCCCGCTGCTCAACCCGGCCACTCCCCGTACCGGTGGCGCACTGGCGCAAGCAGGCCAGATCACGCTGGACCGCACGGTCACCGACATCCAAGCCTGTGACTTCGTCTCCGGCACCCGGCTGGTGTGCGTATCCGACGACGCCGGCAAGGATCTGCTGCAGGTCGATCTCCCGCACGCCCTGGACGGCACGGCGGTCACCGGCACCGTGACCACCCTGCTCCAACTGCCCACGCGCAGCATCTGCTCGGGGACTTTCGAGGCGGAGGGGGTCGATTACGCTGCCGACTCCGGCACCCTGCGCGCAGAGGTCGTCCAGCCGGGGGTGTGCGCCGTGTCGACCACCGTTTACTCGTACTCCCCCGGCGCATGACCCCGGCGAGAGAGCGGGCATGCCCGGCGCCGGGCATGCCCGCCGACCGAGGCGGCCGGATCAGAAGTTGAACACCACGCTGTCGGACAGCGCCGCGTTCAGCCGACAGCTGTTGCCGTACGTGGATTGCCAGGCGATCCGCCGCCCCTGCCAGACCCCGTCAGCGGTCACCGTGACGGGGTCCCACACCTGCGTACAGTCCCCGCCGTCGCCGGCGGTCGTGAGCAGTCCGATGTCACCCTGGACGGCTCCGAGTTCGTCGCAGGCGGCCCGGGCGGCCGGGTGGGTGCCCTGGGGCTGAGGTGCACAGCTCAGGGTGACGGCCCGCACGACGCCGCCGACGGCTTGGCCGGTGTCCCCGTACCCGATGGTCAGCACCAGCGCGGAGGGGGCGTAGAGGCTGGTCGGCTGCGCGTGTGCGGTACCTGTGGCGCCTGTCGCGAACGCTGCTGCGGCAAGGGCTGCTGCGCCGAGCACCTTCAAGCCGACCATCTTCGAGCCGGTCATCTTCGGACGGTGAGGCATGACTCTCCTGTTCGTCGGGATCCCGTTCTCGGGATCGATCGCGGACAGGAGTCTTGCCTGCGCGGAGAGTCATTGCACATGGCCGATCGGTTTTCGGACGGCGACGTCCGGGGGACCCGGCCGAATGGTCGTTCGGGCAGCTCACGATGGCCACTCCATGACACGCGAGCCGTCCAGCATGTGGACAAATGGTCAGTGGTTTCCCGGTAAACTGCCCGCCGACCTGCTGAAACGCCCGATTGCTTACTTCTTCAACTGGGGCCTTTCGGCCAGAACCAGCTACCCCGTGGCGGCATCTGCCGCGCGGCACGCCGGGTGACCCCAGCCGTCCGCGTTCTTCGCGATCTTCTCGCCCGCCGCGTAGGCCCGCCCACAACGGCAGCGACCGGGGAACTTGGCGCTGAGCGTCCGCACCGAGGGCTCTCGCTTCGACGATCCGCCGGCGGCACGCCGCGCCGTGCCGCCGGAAGACCCGGTCCCGGAGGCGCGCGGCGGCTGCGGTGAGCCGTGCTCACTGCCCGCGACCTGCTGGGCGACCGCCGCCGCGCTCGCCGCACGGTCCGCGAAGTCATTGAGCGGGTCACCGTTCACCTGGTGCGCCGGCACATAACGGAACTCCACGGCACGACCGGTGAGCAGCGCGTCGATCCTGACGACGAGTTCCTGGTTCGCGACGGGCTTGCCCGCACTCGTCTTCCAGCCCTTGCGTTTCCAGCCGGGCAGCCAGGTCGTGACTGCCTTCATCGCGTACTGCGAGTCCATCCGGATCTCCATCGGGACGTCCGCCGGGACAGCCGCCAGCAACCGCTCCAAGGCGGTGAGTTCGGCGACATTGTTGGTCGCAGTACCCAGCGGCCCCGCTTCCCAGCGCACCGGCGCGCCCGTTTCGTCAGCGATGACCCAGGCCCAGCCCGCCGGCCCCGGATTTCCTTTGGACGCGCCGTCACAGGCGGCGATTACGCGTTCAGACATGTTGGGCATCATGCCAGCTCCGCGCATCTCCGGGCGCGGGCGCCTCTCAGTGCTCGGACTCCCGGTCGTCGAATTCCTCCGGGAAGGGACGGTCGGTGGCCTGCGGCGGTTCGGGGCCGTACTCGGTCATGATGACGCTCTGCTCGACACGGACGATGCGGTAGACGTTCTCGCCCAGGACGACCTGGTCCGCCCCGTTCTCGACCGCGTCAGCCGCCTGGGCGTAGCGACCGGGGCCCACGTGCGGGTGTGCGGTGTTCCGGCGCAGTACCGCCGCGAGGTCGAGGCGGGCCTCGTCCTCGCTCGGCTGAGCCGGGAACATCTGCCGCCAGCCGGTGCCTTCGAGAACCATTGCCGCGTACGCGGTATAGGGGCCCATACGGGTACGTTCGAAGGATCTCGACTCGATGGGGTATCTGCGGCGCAGCTTCTCCTCGCGCGCCCCCACCGCGAGAACGTGCCGCGCTTCCTCTTCGAAGGCACTCTGACTGCCTGCCGTCTCGTCGTGATCGCTCATAAGGTCATCATCGTGCCCCCGGCCGCTTCGCCGAAAGGTTCGCGGACGGTGTCAGCCGCGAACCGAAGGTGGCTTGTCGGACATCTGATGTCTGACAGCTGGTAAACGGCGCGAGCAATCGGGCCGAGGAGGAGAGGGCACAAGGGGTGCACAGCGGGCAGAGTCCGGACGTACGTCTGCTGCGGCAGGAGGTCAGCGAGGGCATCAAGCGCTACGTTCTCGACAACAAGCTCGGCCCGGGCGACGCGCTGCCGACGGAGAACGAGTTGAGCGCCGCTCTCGGAGCGAGGTGGTCCAGTGTGCGCGAGGCGGTCAAAACCCTGGACGCGCTGGACATCGTGGAAGCCCGGCACGGGCACGGTACGGTACCTACGTCGGTGGGCTGAGCATCTCCGCGCTGGTGGAAGGGCTCACCTTCCGTGGGTTGCTGAGCCGGGACGACGCAGTCGGGGAGCGGTGACGGAACGGGCTTCGTCGAAGCCGACCGCGCCTTCCACGCGCTGCTGGTCGCTCCCCTGGGCAATGAGCTCATCGGGCAGTTGTCGCTGGCGTTCTGGGACGTCTGCACCGTCGTCGTGCCGCACCTGGGTGTGATCACCAGCGAGGCCGGGACCGTGACCGACCACCGCAGGATCATCCATGCCGCCCGCGCACGCGACGTCGACGCCTTCGCCCGCGCCATCACTGAGCACTATGCTCCGATCCGCCAACGCGTCGACAGGGCCCGGGCGGCGACTTCCGCGGGCGGCTGACCTTCGACGTCACCCCAGGGAGAAGGCCGATGCCAGCGTGCGCCATTGCGCACGCGGCAGATCGTGGTGCCGGTCGCCCGTAAGGACCTGGAGCGCCACGTGGTCCGCACCCGCCGCCCGGTAGGCGTCCACGCGGGTGCGCACCGTTTCCAGGCCTCCCAGAGCGAAGAGCGCGTCCAGCAGCCGGATGCTCCCGCCACCGAGGAGGTCGTCGTCGGTGAAGCCGAGCCTGAGCAGGTTGTTCGTGTAGTTCGGGAGTTGCAGGTAGGTGGCGAGGGTTTCCCTGGCGACGGTGCGAGCCCGGTCGATGTCGTCGTCGAGGACGACCTTGAGCTCGGGAGCGAGCAGGGCGTCCGGGCCCAGCGCCGACCGGGCCTGCGCGGTGTGCTCTGCGGTCACCAGATAGGGATGCGCGCCGAGGGAACGGCCTGCTGCAAGCTTCAGCATCTTCGGGCCGAGCGCGGCGAGTACCCGGCGCTCTGCCGGAAGCGGATCGGGCGCGGTGTCCAGTGCGTCGAGGTAGCCGACCATCGCCGAGTACGGACGGGCGTACTGCGGAGTCATCGCGTCATGGCTGACGCCCAGACCGAGCACGAACCGGCCCGGCGTGTTCTTCTCCAGCTCCGCTACCTGCCGCGCCACCTCCCCCGCCGGATGCTGCCAGATGCTGAGGATGCCGGTGGCGACGGTGATGCGCCGGGACGCTTCGAGGATCGGCGCCACCTGGTCGACGGAGGGGCTGCCACCGATCCAGATCGTGCCGTAGCCGAGCTCGTCCAGCTCGGCCACGGCTTCCGAAACATCGCTGTGGTGGTCGGTGCCGGCGGGACGCAGTGCAGCGCTCCAAATCCCGATGTGACCAAAACGGGCCTGCTTCTCGGATGTCATGCAGCAGCGAACCAGCGCCCTGCCGATGCTTATTCCGAAGCTCACCCGTTCGGGTGCGGTCAGTCCACGCGCAGGTCGGCGAGTTGCTGGGCGAACGGCGCCATGTCCTCGTACGCGTCCTGGGCGGTGACCGCCGCCGGCCGGCCGGCCATCAGGGCGGCGAGCTCCTGCCCCGCGCGGGCGATCCGGCCCGGCAGATGCTCGGTGTGCGGGTCCCCGTCCGAGCCCCAGTCCTCCGAGGCCGCGTAGACGGCCGTCGGAACGACCACGGCCCGCAGATAGGCGAACAACGGACGCAGCGCGTGCTCCAGTACGAGCGAGTGCCGTGCGGTACCGCCGGTCGCCGCCACGAGGACCGGCTTCCCGGCAAGTGCGGTGGGGTCGATCAGGTCGAAGAACGACTTGAACAGGCCGCTGTACGAGGCGGTGAAAACCGGTGTGACCGCGATCAGTCCGTCCGCCCCCATCACCGTGTCGAGCGCCTCGCGCAGGGCGGGGCCGGGGAAGCCGGTCACCAGGTGGTTGGCGATCCCGGCCGCCAGATCGCGCACCTCGACGACGTGTACGTCGACCTCGGCCGCCCGAAACTGCTCCGTGGTGGCCGCCGCCAGCCGGTCGGCCAGCAGCCTGGTCGACGACGGCCGGCTCAGCCCGGCCGAGACGACCACGAGTTTGCGCGTCGTCATGCCGTCACCTCCTCCTCATGCTGGGTGCCGTCCTGCTTGGTGCCGTCCTGCTTCTCGGTACTCCGCTCCCGGTCCCGCGCCGCCACGAGCGCCGCGTGGGTGGGGCCGTCCGGCACCTCGGAGGGGCGGCCTTTGGCGAACTCCTCGCGCAGCACCGGAACGACCTCCGCACCGAGCATGTCGAGCTGCTCCAGGACCGTCTTCAGCGGCAGGCCCGCGTGGTCCATCAGGAACAGCTGCCGCTGGTAGTCGCCGAAGCTTTCCCGGAAGGTCAGTGTCTTCTCGATGACCTCCTGCGGGCTGCCGACGGTCAGGGGTGTCTCCTCGGTGAATTCCTCCAGCGAGGGTCCGTGGCCGTACACCGGCGCGTTGTCGAAGTACGGCCTGAACTCCCGCACCGCGTCCTGCGAGTTCTTCCGCATGAACACCTGGCCCCCGAGCCCGACGGTTGCCTGCCGCGGCGTTCCGTGTCCGTAGAACTCGAAGCGCTCGCGATAGAACGTGATGAGCCGCTTGAAGTGGTCCTTCGGCCAGAAGATGTTGTTCGCGAAGAAACCGTCGCCGTAGTAGGCGGCCTGCTCGGCGATCTCCGGGCTACGGATCGACCCGTGCCAGACGAACGGCGGCACGCCGTCGAGCGGACGCGGCGTCGCGGTGAAGCTCTGGAGCGGCGTACGGAACTTGCCTTCCCAGTTCACCACGTCCTTGCGCCAGAGCTCACGCAGCAGGGCGTAGTTCTCCACCGCGAGTGGGATGCCCTGGCGGATGTCCTGTCCGAACCACGGGTAGACCGGTCCGGTGTTGCCGCGTCCCATCATCAGGTCCACCCGCCCGTCGGCCAGATGCTGCAGCATCGCGTAATCCTCCGCGATCTTCACCGGGTCATTGGTGGTGATGAGCGTGGTGGAGGTGGAGAGGATGAGGTGCTCGGTACGCGCCGCGATGTGGCCGAGCATGGTGGTCGGGGAGGACGGCACGAAGGGCGGATTGTGGTGCTCACCGGTCGCGAACACGTCAAGGCCGACCTCTTCCGCCTTGAGGGCGATCGCCACCATGGCCTTGATCCGGTCGTGCTCGGACGGTGCCTTCCCCGTGGTCGGGTCAGTCGTGACGTCACCGACGGTGAAGATCCCGAACTGCATCCCTCTCACCTCTCACTATTAGTTGAATATTGAACCGTCTACTGCAACGGAACCCCCTCCCCCTCTATTCCGGATGCTGCCGCGGCGGTCGGGACCGGCCGGCTCCAGTTCCCTCAGGGCCCTGACGAGCTGAGGTCCGGCATGGCTCCAGGTCCATTCCCGGTGCTCGGGACCGTACTGACGCGGAACCACCTCGACCAGCATGATCAGGTAGAGGTAACCGCGGTAGAGGGCCAGCCGCCGACGCAGGGAGGCGTCGAAGCGGACGGGTCCGCCGGTCGCCGCGTAGCCCGTCAGGAAGTCCTCGTCCTCCTCGATGTTCCCGAAGAGCGCCGCCGAGACGAAGTCCGCGACCGGGTCTCCCCAGAACATGCGCTCGCCGTCGATGACACCGCTGAGGGTCCGCGCCTCCGGGGCCCCAGCGATCAGCAGGTTTCCCTGCCAGAGATCGAAGTGGACCAGGGCAGGCCGGGTCACGTCGTCCAGCACGTCGCTCGCGGCGGAGAAGATTCCGCGGATCTCGGCCACCGGACATGGCAGCCGGGCCGCATAACGCTCGGCATCGGCGAGCAGCGCGTCCGTCATGGCGGTGAAGGCCTGCCGCCAGGTACGGACCAGGGGGCCCAGCGAACCGGCCGGATAGCCGTAACCGGGCCCGGTTACGGCGTGGAGCCGGCCGATGAGCCGACCGAGATCCTCCCTGAGGCGCGCGGACTCCTCCGTCGACATGCTGCCTTCGGCCTCGTTCCAGGGCACTCCCTCGCGGGTGGTCATGATCAGATGGGGGCCCGGCGTCGCTGCCGGATCCAGTTCGCTCCGCACGACCTCGGGGAGGACGGGCTCCCCCAGTGCGGCCACCGAGTCGTAGAAGGTGACCTCGCCCTTCAGCAGGTTCCGCTCATAGCTCAGCCCCGCGGCGGGAATCTTCACCACCCAGTCCCGCCCGTCGTCGAGGGTGACACGGACCACCGTGTTGTAGGTCCCCCCGGTCAGTGGCAGACGGCGAACGATGCGTCCCTCTCCCACCCCGGCGGCTCCGAGCGCTGCCCTCACCGGGTCCACGCCGTTCTCTGGGCTCATTCAGTCTCCCCCTCCGGTCCATCGCGGCACTGTCGGTTTCCGCTCTCAGGTTCTACTTCGTCGCGACGGCTGCCCGCCAGATCGAGGTGTGACCCGCTGTCCTCGGCCCCGCGGGCCGAGGGTCTCCGTACGTTCGGCTGGGGCACGGCACCGATCGATGTCAGCCTGGGGGACGTGGGTCGCGTGCGGACACCGCACGGGGCAGCGGCGAACGAACGGAGCACGGTGATGAACAAGGGCAGCGACGGCAACACCGGGTACGGAAAGAAGCCTTTCAAGCGTTCCAAGAGCCATTTCGCGGACCGCATCACCGCGGACGGGCGGGACGGCTGGCCGGCCGAGGAACGCCGCTACCGGCTGGTGGTCAGCCGGGCCTGCCCGTGGGCCAGCCGCGCCCTGGTCTCGCGGCGGCTTCTGGGACTCGAGGAAGCGCTCTCGCTGGCCGTCACCGACCCGATCCAGGACGACCGCAGCTGGCGCTTCACGCTGGACCCGGGCGGCCGCGACCCCGTACTCGGCATCCGGTTCCTCGGTGAGGCGTACGACGCACGGGAGACCGGCTACCCCGGCGGAGTCAGCGTGCCCGCGATCGTGGACGTGCCCAGCGGCAAACTGGTCACCAACGACTTCCAGCAGATCACTCTCGACCTCGCCACCGAGTGGACCGCCTTCCACCGGCCGGGCGCCCCCGACCTCTACCCGGAGCCGCTGCGCGACGAGATCGACGAGGTGATGGAAGGCGTCTACCGAGACGTCAACAACGGTGTCTACCGGGCCGGTTTCGCCACCGAGCAGAGCGAGTACCAGGACGCCTACCGCGATGTCTTCCGACGCCTCGACCTGGTGTCGGAGCGGCTGGCGGGCCGCCGCTACCTGGTGGGCGAGAGCATCACCGAGGCCGACATCCGGCTGTTCACCACACTCGTACGCTTCGACGCCGTCTATCACGGTCACTTCAAGTGCAACCGGTCCAAGCTCACCGAGGACCCGG
The DNA here is from genome assembly GCF_040682175.1 of Streptomyces sp. NPDC051320. Lineage (NCBI taxonomy): Bacteria > Bacillati > Actinomycetota > Actinomycetes > Kitasatosporales > Streptomycetaceae > Streptomyces > Streptomyces sp. NPDC051320. The sequence goes on along the minus strand of NZ_JBFBAL010000005.1, from coordinate 202,664 downwards.
TGCTGTGGGCGTATGCCCGGGACCTCTACCAGACACCCGGTTTCGGCGACACGGTCGACTTCGACCACATCAAACGGCATTACTACCAGGTGCACGCGGGCATCAACCCGACCCGGATCGTGCCGCTCGGCCCCGACCTCGCCGGCTGGTCGGCTCCGCACCACCGCGAGGAACTGGGCGGCCGCCCCTTCGGCGACGGCACCCCGCCCGGGCCGGTGCCCGCTGCCGAGCAGATCACCCCGGTCGGGCGCCCCGCGCCGCACTGACGACAGGCCCGTCACTCTCCGGCCGCGTCCAGGGGGCGGGCACCCGGACAGCGACCCACGATGGAGCGGTGACACACACCCAGAAACTGGATCACCTCGCTCAGGTCACGACGGGCTGGGTCGCACGCGACCTGAGCTCTCCACACGGCCGGCTCAGGGACGCGCTCATCAACTGGCGTCTGGCCTTCCCCCCTTCCTTCACCACCGACTCGGCCGGGGCAAGCACGGCCCGACTGGTGATCGCCCCGCCGGGGCCCGCGCAGCCCGACGACGCCCTGCTGCTCCATCTGACGCGGGCCGAGGCCGACCGGCTCATCGGGCTGCTGCATCAGGACACCACCCAACGGCTGGACGATCCCGCCCGCACGAACGAACATCTCGGCGCCGGCCGCTGAACCGGAGCGGACTGACCGAACTTGACGGACTCGGCGGCTTCGGGCCCATCCGCTCCGGCGGCTGTCGGCGTAGCATTTCCGCGTCAGCCGACCGACCACAGCGGGAGCAGCCGTGTCCTCGACCTCCGTCCCCGGTGTCATCGCCGACGCCGCGGGCCTCGTCCGGGAGGCGTCCGCCGGACAGCGCGGAGCGCTGTGGCGACTCGCGGAGCCGGGTCGCCAACTGGACGCCCAGGTGGTTCGGCTGGAGCCGGGCGCCGAGGTGGCGAAGCCCGTCGAGCCCGAGGCCGACGTCCTGTTGTGCGTGTTCGCGGGCCGCGGGCGGCTGCTGACCGACGCGGCCGAGCAGGACCTCGTCCCGGGCGGAATCGCCTGGCTCCCGCAGGGATCCCACCGCGCCCTGGAAGCCGGCTCCGAGGGGTTGGTCTACCTCGCCGCACACCGCCGCCGCACGGGCTTGACCGTCGCACCGGCGGCCGTCGCACCGGCTGCCGTCGAACGGGAGGGCGGCGAAGCGGCCTGTCTGCTGAGCCTGGTGTGCCCCGAGTGTGGCCGTCTTGCCCAGGAATCCGGCGCGCGGTTCTGCAGCCGCTGCGGTGAACGGCTCCCTGCCGAGTAGCTCCCGGACTTCGTCCGGCGTGGCTGCCGCGCCACTCTGCCGGACCGTCCGTTTCGCGTGGGATCCGCAAGCTTCGATCCCCAAGAGATAGCAATGGTCTAGTCCAAGTTGTTGACGCGCACTCGACAGCGCTCGATTCTGGCGGCCCCGCCCCACTCAGGAGACCGCCCCATGAAACGCATACGTGCACTGTTCTGCGGCGTGGCCACCGCCGCGCTGGCCGCCGCCGGCCTGGCCACGCTCACCACCGGCCAGGCAGCCGGTGCGACCGAGAATCCCACCGCTCTCAGCAACCGCTGGTACGCGGCCGCTCCCTACCTGATGCCCCTGGACAACGACCCGCCGGACGCGGGCGCCATCATGGACGCCACCGGACTCAAAGCCTTCCAGCTCGCCTTCATCCTGGCCCCCAATGGCGGGGGCTGCAGCCCCACCTGGGGCGGCACGTCGGCCGTTTCGTCGGACACCGCCGTGGGATCCGTCATCAGTAAGATCCGAGCCAAGGGCGGCGACGTCTCGGTGTCGATCGGCGGATACGGCGGCACCAAGCTCGGGCAGGCGTGCTCCGACGCGGCGTCCACTGCGGCCGCCTACCAGCAGGTCATCACCAAATACCGGCTGAAGGCCATCGACTTCGACCTGGAGGAACCGGAGTACGAGAACACGGCCGCCGTATCCCATGAGATCGGCGCTGCCAGGATTCTCCAGCAGAACAACCCGGGTCTGTACGTGTCGGTGACCACCGCGGGCACCGCCGACGGGACCGGCTGGTTCGGCAAGCAGATGCTGAACGAGGCCAAGGCACAAGGGTTCACCCCCAACAACTTCTCGATCATGCCCTTCGACGGGGGCTTCAGCGGAGCGGCCGCCCAGACCGGCGCTCTGACGAATTTCAACGCGATCCTCCAGTCGACCTTCGGCTGGAACGAGGCGACCGCGTACGCCCATGAGGGTTTCTCCGGCATGAACGGCCGCAGTGACAGTGGTGAGTACTTCCGGCAGTCCGACTTCCAGACCGTCCTCGACTTCGCCACCAGCCATCACATGGACCGCTTCACCTTCTGGTCGCTCAACCGCGACCGGGAGTGCAGCCCCCCGGACAACGGCAAAACATCCGGCACCTGCAGCAGCGTGCCCCAGTCGGCCTGGGAGTTCGCCAAGTACTCGGTGACCTTCGCCGGGGCGACGCCACCCACCGGCCCGCCGACCACTCCCCCGACATCGCCCTCGCCCACGCCGGGCGGATCATGCACTGCGGCGGCGTGGAGCGGAGCAGCCGTATACACCCAGGGCAATACGGTCTCGCACAACGGTCACACCTGGCAGGCGAAGTGGTGGACCCAGAACGAGGAGCCCGGCACCACCGGCACCTGGGGCGTCTGGCAGGACGAGGGGCCGTGCTGACTTCCCCGGCCCGCGGCTGACACCGGCCGTCGGTGCTGCGGCGGGGCGACAGTCACACTCGGCCGTCACCCCGCCGCATAGCTGAACACGACGGTGGAGCCCTGCAGATGGGCGAGCAGCGCCGCCCCCGAAGGCAGCCCGGAGAATTCCGCCGGACCAAAATCATCGCTGCGCATTCCCTTTGCAGAAGCCACCAAAGAACTGCCGAGATCACCTTTCGATTCCGCAGTGGAGGGCGACAGCGCCGGAATGGCCCGCTGCATGCGCAACGCATCGACCGACTCCGCAAGAAGTTCGTATTCCGTGGTGTCGTCCCGAACCGTGAATCGCATGAGCAGGCCGTCCGCCAGCGCCTCCGCCGCCCTTTCCTGGCGGCCCGGGTCGTCGCGCCAGGCACGGAAGGCGCCCGGCACGTCCGGAGCGTCCACCGGCAGCTCGATCAGTGCCTGTGGCGGGAAAGCGGCGCTGTCTGGGCGCGGATCCAGCCGCTCGGAGATCCAGGTGGCCCGATCCCTGAGCCACCACAGGGCCAGCGGAAGGGTCGGCGCGCGATAGGTTCCCAGAGGCACGCCGACACGTCGGCCGCCGCAGACTCCGTACGCGGTGACATGGCACAGGAATTCGTCGTGCACAGCCACCCCCCCCCGGGCAGTTTGCGGCTAGGCAGGTCAATAGCCTTTCGTTGGTGGACCGACATTGTCACCATAGAATTCTGGCCAGATCAGCTGGCATATGCGCACCCCCGGCAACGGAGGCCGGCTCCGGGACACAGTGGTCCGAGACGGCAAAGCCCCGGCCGGTCGGGGGAGGCCAGCCGGGGCGGTACCGGGTGCAGACGCGGAGGGCGGTCGCCTCCGGTGGGGGCGGGACCATGATTCCCGGCCGCGCCTACATGTAGTAGAACGATGAACCATGCCGGGGCGTTCCATCTCGGTCCGACTTTCGGGTGTGAGCTGCGGCACTCAGGGCGCAAGAGGGTGCCGACCCGGGAACCGAGCGCCATTGACATATGCCAACGGCATCATCGCATCGAGTGTTGCCAATTCCCTTACGGGCGTTAGCTCACTGTGCAACAGTCGTAACCGGCCCATCCCGCAGCCTTCGGCCGCGCCGCGCCCGTATCGGAGTACGTCATGCCGTCCCATGTGTTCGCGGACCGCCCCGCCCCGCAGCCACCGGAGCGGGAAACTGTCGACGCGCTCATCACCCGGACCCGCAGACTCCGCGGCGACCTCGACGCGGTCCGCCGGGACTCCGTGTCCATCGACGACGACGTCCAGGGCCGCTGGCACCGGGCGCTGTGCGATCTCGCGGTTCATCAACTCGACGACCTGGGCACACATCTCGGCCAGCTCAAGGACGGTCTCCCTGCCGATGGCACGGATGGGCCCCGCGACGAGTACTTCGGGCGCCCGGCCTTTTCCGAACCGCTGTCCGATGCCCGGCCGGGATCGCTGATCAGCCGGGTCGGCAGCGCCGAATGGAACCTGATCACCGACGAGATGAGCTGGTCGGCGGAGGTCTACCAGATCTTCGGGCGGCCTCCGGAGAAAGGGCCGCTGTCCCTCGACGAGTTGCCCTCGTTGCTGCTGCCCGACGATCAGACACGTCTCACCGCAATGGTCACCGACTGCCTCGTGGACGGGAAGCCGATCGACGGCGAGTTCCGCATCATCCGGAGCGACGGCACGCTGCGGACGCTGCACATGATGGGTGAGCCGGTACTCGACAGCGACGGCTGCACGGCGTCCATGTGGGCCGTCCTGCGCGACGTCAGCGACCTCCGGCGCAGCCAGCATGCGGTGCGCCAGTCACAGGACACCCTGCAGCGCAGACAGCGGATCGCCAGCACGGAGCGCCAGGTAGCGGTCGAGTTGCAGCGGTCCGTACTGCCGCACTGGCGCGGACCGGTACGACTCGCCCACAGTGACCGTGCGGCGCTGGACCTCGCAGCGCACTACCTGCCGGCCGCAGCCCCTACGCTCATCGGCGGCGACTGGTACGACGCGATGGAACTGCCCGGCGGCGGCTCGCTGCTCACGGTGGGCGACCTCACGGGTCACGGGGTGAGCGCCGCCTCCGGAATGGCGATGCTGCTCGGTGCGCTGCGCGGGATGGCCGTGGCAGGCATCGCTCCCGGTCCATTGCTGGGGCACCTGAACCACCTTCTGGAAGCCTCCGCGCAGCCGGCCTTGGGCAGCGCCGTGTGCTGCACGTACGACCGGAGCACCCGAACGTTGGCCTGGGCACAGGCCGGACATCCCGCCCCCCTGTTGTTCCGTGGGGGGGCGGGGCGTGTGCTCGCGCCGCCGAGTGGTGCGCTGCTCGGTGCGGCGCCCGGTGCCGCGTACGGGCAGGCGGAGGTGCAGCTGCTCCCCGGCGACCTGCTGGTCCTGCACACCGCCGGATTGGCGCGGCGCGATGCCCTGGACGAGTCGGGCCCGGACCGGCTGCTCGCACTCGCACTTCGGTTCGCCGCTACCGGTACCGCCGAGGACTGCCTGCGGGTGATCACCGACGAGTGCGGCGAGACGGAACGACGCGACGATGCCTGCGTGCTGGTCGCCCGGGTCCCGGGGGCCGGCTCTCCCCAAGGCCGCCCGGCCGACTAGGCACCCGCGTTGCGTGGCCGCTTCGTCTGCTGGGGCAGCGCCAGGCCGATTTCCTCCCGCAGGTCCTGGATCGTCGCGTGACCGGCGTACTGATTCGTGAGCCGGTACATCTCACGCAGCCGGTCCCAGGTGCGATGCGAGGAGGTCTCCCCCATCGACACCAGCGCGAGACGGGCATAGCGGTCGGCCTGCTCGGGGTCGTCGGCGATGAAGCAGGCAGACGCCAGCGAGATGTAGTCGAAGATCTTCGATCGCTGACGGCCGTTGATCCGCAGCTGCAGCGCCTGCTTGGCATGGTGCTGGGCCGCCACCGCGGCCGAGGGCTCATGTTCCGCGAGCGTGCGGAAGGCGAGTGCCTGCATACCGTGGAGATCCGCTTCGTCGAACATCTGCATCCAGCTCGGCGGCGGCACGTCACCCCGGTCCGACACGAAGAGCTCTTCGGCCTCGCCGAGCGTGCGGCGCATGGCCTGGCCACGGCCCATCGAGGCCTGCGCCCAGGCCTCGATGGTGTGCAACATGGCGCGGGTGCGCGGCAGGGTCTCTTCGCCGGAGCCGGTCTTGGCCAACTTCATCAGATCGAGTGCGTCGTCCGGGCGGCCGAGATGCACCATCTGACGTGCGGCGCGCGACAGGGCCTCGCCGGCCCGGGGGCGGTCGCCGCCCTCGCGTGCCGCGTGAGCGGCGATGACGAAGTACTTCTGGGCCGTCGGCTCGAGACCGACGTCGTGCGACATCCAGCCTGCGAGTACCGCCAGGTTGGCCGCGACGCCCCACAGTCTCCTCTGGAGTACGTCGGGGTGGCGGTAGGAGAGCATGCCGCCCACCTCGTTGAGCTGCCCCACAACGGCCTTGCGCTGGAGTCCGCCGCCGCGAGAGGCGTCCCACGCGCGGAAGACCTCGACGGAGTGCTCCAGTGCCTCGATCTCCTGCGAACCGATGGGAGCGGCCTCGTACCGGTCGAATGCTGCGGGGTCGGCCTGCAGGGGGTCGGAGATACGGGGGGCGTCCGAGGCGAGCGCCGGATCGGTGTGTAGCCAGTCGTGCATGGCGCTGCTGAGTGCGGAGCCTGCGGCAAGCGCAGCGCCTGCGCCCACCAAGCCGCGTCGGTTGAGCATGAGGTCCATTCCCGTGAATTCGGTGAGGACCGCTGCCGTTCGTTCTGGCGCCCAGGGGAGGCCGTCCGGATTCGCCGTGTGTTCCGCGTTCCCGACGTCCTGCCGTTTCCCTGCGCGCCCAGGGCGTACGAACCCGAGGTCCTCGATGGTCACGACACGACCGAGCCGCTCGGTGAACAGAGCCGCCAGCACCTTCGGTACGGGATCGCGCGGGCTCTCGCCCATGTCGATCCAGCGCCGTACCCGCGACGTATCGGTCGCCAGCTGCTGGTGGCCCATCACGGCCGCCTGCCGGTTCACGAGTCTCGCAAGTTCGCCCTTGGACCAGCCGGCCAGGCCGAACAGGTCTGCTAGGCGGGTGTTGGGTACTCCGGTCACGTCAAGCCCCCAGGTTCTCGGCTGATTTGACAGTAACCCTCTGTCAGATGCCCCGCGACTATTCGCCAGGGTTCGCCAGGGTGCGCCAGATGGTGTGCCACCCGCGGGCCGGTGTCAGGTAGGAACGCGCCACCCCGACCCGATGGCCGGGGCGTACTCCCCAGGGTATGTCCCGGCCGCCGCCGGGACTGCGCAGGCAACTCGTCGGCACACGAAGGGATCTGTATCCCCATGTACACAGCATCGTCCTCCGTGTCCGCCCCACCTCGGTCGCACCGCGCTCTCCCGATAAGTGGCGGACCGTACCTCGACCCCTCCCATGCTGTGGCCGCTGTCGGCGCGGGCCGGGCCCCGCGGGCTGCGGGACAGGGCACCCAACCGCTCAGCGGGAGACTCGACTTGTCCGGCCCCCAGGGCGCGCAACTGCGCATGGTCATCGCGTCGGTGCACCGCATCTGTCCCGAGTTCAATCCGGTGCAGGTGATGCGCCGCAGCAGTCGTTCGGTGCTGCTCGTCGGTACCACCGGACGCACGACCGCGGTCGCCAAGTGCTTAATCGACCACTCCCCCGCATGGTCGGAGCACTTCCGGCAGGAAATAGCTGCCTACCGCGCGTTCGTCCGACACCGCCCACCGGTTCGGGTGCCGCGGCTCATCGCCGCGGATCCCGAGGACTGCGTCCTGGTGATCGAGCGAATGCCCGGACGAGCGGCGGCCCTTCAGCGGCACCCGGTGCAGGCTCCGCCCCGTGCGGATCTCCGGTCGGCCCTGGGCGCCATCACCAAGGTCAACGGGTGGCGGCCGCCCGCCGGGATGTTCGACCAGCCGCTGGACTACGCCTCCCGGATTGCGCGTTACCACGAGCTCGGTCTCTTCACCGACCGTGATCTGGGTGATCTGCAGAAGCTTCTGCACGGTCTCGCGCACTCCGGCGGGCGGCAGGGCATGGGGCAGTTCTGCCACGGTGACGCGCTGCTCTCCAACCTCCTGCTGTCCCCGGCCGGTCCCGTACTCGTCGACTGGGAGCACGCCGGCTGGTATCTGCCGGGTTACGACCTGGCGACCCTGTGGTCGGTGCTGGGGGAGGCGCCGGTGGCGCGCCGGCAGATCAGCCAGCTCGCTCAGTCGGCCGGTCCGGCGGCCCGGGACGCGTTCCTGGTGAACCTGATGCTGGTGCTGACCCGCGAGATCCGTACGTACGAGACAGCGGTCCAGCGCACCATCCGCGAGGCCGCACCGACCGGTGGAGGCCAGCAGGTCCAGCCCGGTGTGCTGTCCCACGGGGAGGAGCAGCGGCTGCTGCTCCGGCGACTGCACGACGACTGCGCGCTGGCCCGCCGTGCCGTGCGCGCCGCGGTCGGCACCCGCTGAGCCGCGGGCACAGCGTCCGTCCGAGGCCCCGGGGCTGCCCCCGGGGCCTCGGGCCTCAGCGGGTACGAACGATGTCGACGTCGTCCGCCTTGACGAACGCAACCCGGTGGCCGATCTGGACCGTCACATATGTGGTGCTGCCGGGGAAGTACGTGTGGTCGTACGGATAGGAGGAGTCGATGGTCGGTGCGTAGTAGTAGCCCGTGGGCGCCTCGCCGCCTCCGGGGTAGGCCTGGCCGGGCTTGATGGTGTACTTCAGGGCCGTACCGACGTGGGGCGCGGTGAAGTCCGACGGGTAGTCGCCCTTCTCCGGGTAGGCGACCCCGTAGACCGGTACGCCGGTGCTGCCGGCCTTCGGCTTGACGACGTAACCCGACGTGGGTGTGATGGTCCTGGTGTGCGAGGGGCTCTGCATCCAGGCCTCCTGGCCGTACCACCAGATCGCCGTCCAGCCGGGCCTGCGCTCGGCGACGACCGCTTGCTGGGAGGCGCTGATCTTGCTGCCCCAGTCGGCGGCGCAGTTGGTGCCCGGCGACCCGTCGGTGTGCAGACCGGGGTCGGAGAAGAGGGGTGCGTCGGTCGAGGGTTCCGTGTACAGGGGCACGGCGCTCGACGGCTGGGGCGGCAGATCGACGTTCTTCTCGCAGTCCCTGAAGGCCTGGACGTTCTCCTTGAACACCGGGTTGACGGTGACCAGTTGGCTGCTGGGTCGAGCGGTGGGGACCGTCGGCCTGCCCAGCAGCTTCATGAAGTAGTTCCAGTCCCAGTAGGTGCCCGGGTCCCAGTGCATGGCCGCGGTTCCGGAGGCGCTGGTGGGCGGCACATTGTCATGCCCGATGATGTGCTGGCGGTCGAGCGGGATGTCGTACTTGGCCGCGAGGTAGCGCACGAGTTCTGCCGTGGAGCGGTACAGCGCGGGTGTGTACCACTTCGCACCCTCGGTCGCGACGCCCTCCTGTTCGATGCCGATCGACTGTTGGTTGATGTACCAGTTGCCGGCCTGCCAGGCGACGTCCTTGTCCTTCACCATCTGGGCCACGTGACCGTCGCTGGAACGGACCACATAGTGCGCCGAAGTCTGGTTGTGCGGGTCCTGGAAGATCTTCAGGGTCTTGTCGAAGGTCTCCTCGGTGTCGTGCAGGACGATGTACTTGATCTTTGCGGTGTGCGGGCGATCGGCCGTGTCGTAATTGCCGTACGTCTCCTTGTCGGCCGGATCACCGGTCTGCTGGTAGGCGGCGGGGGCCCAGGCGCAGTCCAGGGTGCGCGGGCACTCCGGCCGGCCGCCCTGCGGACTCGCCTGCGCCGCTGGGCTGAACAGCGCGAGACTGAATGCGCTCGTGGTGGTCAGCGCAAGCGCGAGTCTGATCCTCTGCTTGGACGTCATGGGCAGCCCTTCTTGCCGGGGAGTTGCGCCGGGTGATCTCGCATGCGGTATGCGCGCACTCTCCGACCTGAGGTGACAACACGTCAAGGGCGCCGTGCGAGCCGCCTGTTGAAACAGTTGTCCAGACCACTGGCATGCCGGTTGACCTGTGCGAAGGCGGCCGTCACCACATGCTGGCGAAGCCGCGTTACCCGACTTTTACGTCCCACCCGCGCGCGGACACGCCCGTGCGACCCGCCGCACGAGGGGCCGGGGGCATGGTGCGGGTGTGAAGGGGCTCAGCAGTGAGGGGACCCAGCGGTGAAGGGGTTCAGTGGTGAGGGGCTCAGCCCTGCTGGAACATCTCGGCCGGCAGCGGCTTCAGCAGCGTGTAGAGATCGTCCGTGATCGGCCTGTCCCAGCTCGCGATGGTGACGAGGACATTGTCGCTGCGGTCGAACTGGACACAGGAGATACGCGTCTCGGAAAGCTTGAGGCGCCGGACGATGAGGAGATTGTCTCCCTGCATCACGGGCGTGTCCTCGGCATCCTGCACGTCGACGTGCTCATCGTTCTCCAGCGCCGCCAGCAGTTGCGTGACCTCGAAGGGGACCTCCCCGTCGGCGAGGTCCCGGGCCGGTGAGCCTTCCGGCAGATTCCCGATGATCATCGCTGGGCCGCGGCCGCCGAAGAGGTCGTACCGCAGAAACACACCCTGGCAGCTGCCGTCCGGAGCCGGCAGCAGTCCGGCGCCGAGATTGCCGGGCCAGTCACCCGGGTCCATGGCCAGGACGTCGAAGTCCGGACCCGCGGGAGTGGCGGCGCTGCGGCGGCGGAGGAAGGACATGCAGCCATGGTACGTGTCCAGGCGTGCTGCCGAGGCCCGGGCCGCCCCCGGTCGGCGGCACTGCCCCCGGCCGGCGCCGTACCTGTCACTGCACCCGTCGGCGACCGGGTCGGCAACCCGAGTCAGGTCAGATCGAAATCCCCGTCGCGCGCGCCCAGTACGAAGGCCCGCCACTCACCCGGATCGAAGATCAGCGAGGGGCCGCCCGGTTTGCCGCCGTTACGCATCGCGATGAAGCCGTCGACGAAGGCGATCTGCACGTCGCCCCGTCCCTGACTCCCCGATTGCCAGTCCGCATGAGTGAGATCGAGCTCCGGTTTGTCCCAGCCGGCCAGGGTTCGCTGAGGGGTGGTGCTCTCGGCCACGTCCGTGCTCCTCCCGCGTTCGTCGTCCGGCACCACCCTAGCGAGGGACGCGGATAACGAACAGGCCACGGCAGAAGTACCACCCATGCCCCCACCCGGGGCGCACGGGCTGCCACTCCGGCCCCGCGCCGATGCCTTGACGCTCCCTTCCTCTCCTGAATTACTGATCACGCACAGCACAACCGAATGATCGGTTGTCCGGTTGGGACGGGAGTAGCCCCTATGACAGCTCTGCTGGATGCGGCAGAACGGCTCAGCCGTGAGGATCTCGCGGCCCTGCAGATCGAGCGCCTGCGCGCCACGCTGCGGCATGCCTACGAGAACGTCGGCTTCTACCGGGACTCCTTCGACCGGGCCGGCCTGCGTCCGGACGACTGCCGGACGCTCTCCGACCTCGCCGGATTTCCCTTCACCGTCAAGGCCGATCTGCGTGACCACTACCCGTTCGGCATGTTCGCCGTGAAACAGGCGGACATCCGCCGCATTCACGCGTCCAGTGGCACCACAGGACGCCCGACGGTGGTGGGTTACACCGAGCGTGATCTGTCCATCTGGGCCGATGTGGTGGCCCGCTCGATCCGCGCGGCCGGCGGGCGTCCTGGGCACAAGGTCCATGTCGCGTACGGATACGGCCTGTTCACCGGCGGCCTGGGCGCGCACTACGGAGCCGAGCGGCTCGGCTGCACGGTGATTCCCGCGTCCGGCGGGATGACCACCCGCCAGGTGCAGCTGATCCGGGATTTCCGTCCGGAGATCATCATGATCACACCGACCTACATGCTCACCCTGCTCGACGAGTTCGAGCGCCAGGGCATCGATCCGCGCAGCACCTCGCTCCGGGTGGGCATATTCGGCGCGGAGCCGTGGACCGAGGAGATGCGGACCGAGATCGAGGAGCGGTTCGCGATTGACGCCGTCGACATCTACGGACTCTCCGAGGTGATGGGTCCGGGCGTCGCGCAGGAATGCGTCGAGACCAAGGACGGCCTTCACGTGTGGGAGGACCATTTCTTTCCGGAGATCGTCGATCCGGTGACCGGCGCGGTGCTGCCGGACGGGGAGCAGGGGGAACTGGTCCTCACCTCGCTGACCAAGGAGGCGATGCCGGTGATCCGTTACCGGACGAGGGATCTGACCCGGCTGCTGCCGGGGACCGCTCGGGTGTTCCGCCGGATGGAGAAGGTCACCGGGCGCAGCGACGATCTGCTGATCGTGCGCGGGGTGAATCTCTTTCCCACGCAGGTCGAGGAGATCGTGCTGCGTACGCCCGGACTCGCCCCGCACTTTCAGCTGCGGCTCACCCGGGAGGGGCGGCTGGACGCGCTCACTGTGCGGGTCGAGGCGAGGCCGGAGACCCCGGGGCCGGTGCGCGACGCGGCAGCCGGGCAGGTGGCCCACGCCGTCAAGGAGTCCGTAGGGCTGTCCGTGCGGGTCGAGATCGTCGACCCGGAGACGCTGGAGCGGTCCGTCGGGAAGATCAAGAGGATCGTGGATCTGCGAAACGGTCCCGAAGCTCGCGCTTGAGAAGCTTGCCGCTGGCGTTGCGCGGCAGCGCCGTCACGAACAGGATCCGTTTGGGAGCCTTGAAGTGCGGGAGCATCTCGCGGGCGTGGGCGAGGAGTTCCTCCTCGGTCGCCTCTTCCCTCAGAACCACGACAGCCGTCACCGCTTCGATCCAGCGCTCGTCCGGCAACCCGATCACCGCCACCTCCGCGACGGCCGGGTGGGTGTAGAGCGCGTCCTCGACCTGGCGGGAGGCGACCAGGACGCCGCCGGAGTTGATGACGTCCTTCACCCGGTCGACCACGGTGAAGTAACCCTCGGCGTCGCGCACCGCCAGATCACCGGAGCGGAACCAGCCGTCCCGAAACGCCTCTGCCGTCTCATCGGGTCTGTCCCAGTAGCCCTCGCACAGTTGCGGGGAGCGGTACACCACCTCGCCGGCGGTTCCGTCCGGCGCGTCCTTGCCGTCCTCGTCGACCACCTTCGCCTCGACGAAGAGAACCGGTCTGCCGCAGGAATCCATCCGTCCGTCATGCTCGTCGGGTCCGAGCACCGTGGCGAGCGGGCCGATCTCGCTCTGCCCGAAGCAGTTGTAGAACGCCAGCGCGGGCAGTTGCTCGCGCAGTCGTTCCAGGACGGGTACCGGCATGATCGACGCCCCGTAGAAGGCCTTGCGCAGCGCGCTCAGATCGCGTGCCGTGAAGTCCGGGTGGTTCGCCAGGCCGATCCAGACGGTGGGCGGCGCGAAAAGGCTGTCGGCCCGGCCCGCTTCGACCAGATCGAAGATCGTCGTCGTGTCCGGGGTGTCAAGAATGGTGTTCTCCGCGCCCACCGCGAGATAGGGCAGCAGGAAGACATGCAACTGCGCCGAGTGGTAAAGCGGCAGTGAGTGGACGGGCAGGTCGCTCTCCCGCAGGTCCAGCGCGGTGATGGCGCTGACGTACTCGTGCACCAGCGCGCGGTGGGTCATCATCGCGCCCTTGGGGAGCGCGGTGGTCCCCGACGTGTAGAGCAGCTGGACCAGGTCCTCGGTCCCCGGGGCCCGCTCCGGGACAAAGGTCCGCGGGGTGCTCAGTTCGGTGAGCAGCGAGTCGTCGCTGCCGCGCAACAGCCGCACCGGCAGCCCCGCGGGGACCCGGGCCGCCAGCTCCGGGTCGGTGAGTACCAGCGTGCTGCCCGACTGGCGGAGGATGTACGTCAGGTCCTCCCCGTTCAGGTTCTGGTTCACCGGAACGTGCACCAGCCCCGCGCGGGCGCAGGCCAGGAAGCCGATGAGATAGGCGTCCGAGTTGTGACCGTAGGAGGCGACCCGGTCGCCGGGCCGCAGTCCATGCCCGACGAGGACAGCGGCGGCCGTGGTGACCGCTTCGTCGAGGGAGGCGTAGGTCCAGGAGCGTTCCCCGTAGCGGACCGCGGTGCGTCCGGGCACTCGCCGCGCGCTGCGGCGCAGGACTCCGTCGACTGTGCTGCTGCGTACTTCGGTCATGGCGCGATCCTGGGGTCCGCCACCGAGCGGGTCAAGGTGGCGGGCTTGCTGATAGGCCATCAGGTCCCTTGTCCGCTCGGTGGACACGCGAGCGGAGGGTTGACAGCTCCGTATCGGCGGCAGAATGTTTCGGGGTCGGTGAAGTTTTCGAAAGATACTTTCAGGGAGTCTCCGGATGAGCGGGCAGGCAGCAGGCGGGGACGCAGCGAGCGGCGACATCAGCAGACGCCTGCTCGGCGGCGGGATGCTCGCGCTCGGCGGGGCACTCGCGCTGGCCTCGCTCCCGGCAGGGCCCGCACGGGCGGACGCCGGCGGCAGCGACAGTCGCAGTGCGGTGCCCGGCTCGCGCCGTACCACGCTGCGGCACGGCTCCGCCGAACAAGCAGGGTTGCTCGGCGCCCACCTGAAGCAGTTGGTGAAGGACGCGGAGGCGTTCCTCGGCCCCTCCCCCACCCATCCCTGGTATGCGGGCGCGGTGCTGCTCGCCGGTCGGGGCGCCACCGTGGCTCTGCACCGGCCGATCGGCCGGGCGGTGCGCTACAGGGCATACGACGAGACGTCCGACACCGGCGTGGAGTTCCCCGCGGACCAGCAGATCGCCACGGCTGAGGACACCCTTTACGATCTGGCGTCCGTCACCAAGCTCTTCACCTCGATCGTGGCGGTTCAGCAGATCGAACGCGGCTCGCTCGAGCTGACGGCGAAGGTGGCCTCCTATCTGCCCGATTTCGCGGCGGCGGGCAAGCAGGACGTGACGGTACTTCAGCTGCTCACCCACACCTCCGGCTTCCGTGCGACGCTGGCTCTCTACAAGGAGCCGACCCGGGAGGGGAAGCTGCGGCTGCTGTGGAACGAAGCGCCGATCAACCCGCCCGGGACCGCATATCTCTACTCGGACCTCAATCTCATCTCGCTGCAGCTGGTCCTGGAAAAGATCACCGGCCGCACCCTGGACGTACTGCTCCGGGAAGACATCACTGCTCCGCTGGGCATGCACCGCACGCGTTTCAACCCTCCCGCTGCCTGGAAGCCGAAGATCGCCGCGACGGAGGACGCCCGGCTGCCCTGGTCGGGGCTGGACCGCGGACTCGTCTGGGGCGAGGTGCACGACGAGAACGCCTACAGCTTCGGAGGCGTGGCCGGCCATGCGGGGGTCTTCTCCTGCGCCCGGGACCTGGCCGTCCTGGCCCGCACCCTGCTGAACGGCGGGGCGTACGGAGCAGCCCGCATCCTCGGGGCCGAGTCGGTGGATCTGCTCTTCACCGACTTCAACACCGCCTTCCCCGGTGACAACCACGGCCTGGGGTTCGAGCTCTACCAGCACTGGTACATGGGGGCGATGGCCACGCCGCACACAGCGGGCCACACCGGGTTCACCGGCACCAGCCTGGTGCTCGACCCGTCCACCGACTCGTTCCTCATCTTGCTGGGGAACTCGGTCCACCCGGTGCGCAACTGGCGCAGTGGAAGCGCGCCGCGGGTCGCCGCCGGGAACAATCTGGCGCGCGCCGTGCCGGTACGTCCCGCGCAGGGGCGTACCGCGTGGTTCACCGGCATGGCGAGTGCGAGCACGACCACCCTCACGCTGCCCTCGCTCACGCTGCCCCCGGCCCCCGCATCTCAGCGGGCGCGTCTCACCGCCTCGGTCTGGTGGGACACCGAGCCGCACTCCGACTTCCTGTTTCTGGAGGTGTCCGCGGACACCGGGGCGACGTGGGAGTCGCTGCCCTTCTCCACCATGCTCCGGGGCCGGGCGCCACAGACGCACCCGACAGGTTCGGTGGAGGGATGGTCCGGCCGGGCGTGGCATCGGATGGAGGCGGATCTGACCGCCTGGCGGGGCAGACAGCTCCAACTGCGCTGGCGCTGCACGACGGATCCGCTCTACGTGGGGCGTGGCGTGTACCTCGGCGGGATCCTGGTGGAGGACGGCCGGCACGCGGTCTTCGACGAGAGACGACCGCAGGACGCGGCAAGGATCGCGGCCCCCGGGTGGGTACGCTCGCGGGATTGATAACGGGTGGCTCCCGGCGCCACCACTGACTTCACCATCACCCTGAGAGCCACCACCCAGACGGGTTCCGGCACCTTCGAGCCCGGTCTCGTCCCTATCACCCAGCCCAACGAGAAGACCCCGTTCTCGCTGAAGTGGCCGTTCGGCGGGGCGGTCACCCAGCAGGACGGCGCCCCGCACCCGGCGACCTCCGTCAACCCGATCGGCTCCTGACCATGATCACCTCCCCAGGACCGCCATGGCGGCGTTGTGACCGGGGATACCGCTGACTCCGCCACCCCGGACGGCGCCCGCACCGCACAGCAGGACGTTGGCGTGCGCCGTCTCCACACCCCAACGGCCGCTCGGGCCTTCAGTGTTGCCCGGGTCATCGGCTGCGAACGGAAAGGCGAGGTCCCGGTGGAAGATGTTTCCGCCGGGCAGTCTCAGTTCGCGCTCGAGATCGAGAGGGGTCTTCGCCTCGATACAGGGGCGGCCGTCCTGGTCGAGCGCCAGACAGTCCGCGATGGGCTCCTCGAGGTAGGCGTCGAGCTGAGCGAGGGTCGCCGTCAGCAGGGCGTCCCGCACCGAGTCGTGGTCCTGTGCGAAGAGCCGGGCAGGAGTGTGCAGCCCGAAGAGAGTGAGCGTGTGGCAGCCCTCGGCGG
Source organism: Streptomyces sp. NPDC051320 (assembly GCF_040682175.1). Classification (NCBI taxonomy): domain Bacteria; kingdom Bacillati; phylum Actinomycetota; class Actinomycetes; order Kitasatosporales; family Streptomycetaceae; genus Streptomyces; species Streptomyces sp. NPDC051320. The sequence continues at coordinate 186,276 of NZ_JBFBAL010000005.1, read as the reverse complement.
CCGCCGAGGGGCCGAGGATCGACGGGTCGGTGAGCGAGTGGCAGTAGATCTCGGAGGGCGGCGTGTCCGGCAGGCGGCCACGTGCGGCTGCCGCGTACGCGGCAGCCAACTGCTGGTATCCCTCGGCGATGTGGAACGTTCCGGCGAAGGCCTCGCGAGGGTCGACGGAGTGGTCACGCAGGCGCGGCAGTCTGCGCAGCAGCATATTGACCTTGAGCTGGGCGCCCTCGGCGGGCGGCGGCTGCCGCTCGCCGAGCAGCGTGGCCAGGGCCTGGGGCGAGGCGTTCACCAGGACATGGCCGGCCGCGACGGTGGCCTCGGTGTCACCGGTACGGAACGTCACTTCGGCCCGGCGGCCGTCGGTCTCGATACGGGTGGCCTCGTGCCCGGTGGCGAGGTCGGCGCCGGCGCCGCGAGCGGCCGTGGCGAGGGAATCGGTCAGCGCTCCCATGCCACCCACCGGGACGTTCCAGTCACCGGTGCCGTTACCGATGACGTGGTAGAGGAAACAGCAGTTCTGCCGCAGCGAGGGGTCGTGGGCGTCGGCGAAGGTGCCGATCAGCCCGTCGGTGAGGACGACGCCGCGAACCAGGTCGTCGGCAAAGTGCTCCTCGATGGTGGCGCCGATGGGCTGTTCGAAAAGCATCCGCCAGGCCGCTTCGTCGCCGATTCGCTCGCGAAGTGAGGACCGGCTGGGCAGCGGTTCGGTGAGCGTCGGAAAGACCCGCTCGGCGACGTGCCGGGTCCGCGCGTAGAACCGCTGCCATGCCTCGTACTCCCGGTCGCTTCCGGTCAGCGCCGCGAAGGAGGCACGGGTGCGTTCCGGCCCGCCGCCCACCAGCAGCCCGGTGGGCCGGCCGCCGCGGACCGCGGGGGTGTACGAGGAGACGGTGCGCTCGCCGACCGCGAAGCGCAGACCCAGTTCCCGCACGATCTTCTGCGGCAGCAGACTGACCAGGTACGAATAGCGCGAGAGCCGCACGTTCCGGCCGGCGAAGGGGCTGGTGGACACCGCGGCCCCACCCGTGTGGCCGAGGCGTTCGAGGACCAGAACGGAGTGTCCGGCGCGAGCCAGATACGCGGCGGCGACCAGTCCGTTGTGGCCACCGCCGACGATCACGACGTCATACGAGTGATGCAGGGGCATGGCTCTTGGTAACACGTGCTGATCACCGTCCGCCAGGTGTCAGTGGCTCCGCACGCTCCGCTCCTGGCGCCGGGCGGCGACCCTGCGGTACAGATCCGCGGCCTCGACAACGCGCCCGAGCTGCTCCAGACAGTGCGCCTCGTCGTTGCGGCTGGCCAGGGCATCCGGGTGGTCGGTGCCCCATACCCGCTCGCGGGCCTCGGCCACCTGTCGGTAGATCACGAGGGCGTCCGCCCACCGGCCCAGCCAGCCCAGCCCGACAGCGATCTCCCGGTGGCTCACCAGGGTGTCCGGATGGTCGGCGCCCAGGATCCGCTCGCGGAGTCGGCAGACGTCACGCGCCTCGGCGAGAGCCTCTTCCCAGCGTCCCAGGCGGCCCAGATTGACGCCCAGGCCGTGCCGGGCGCGCAGGGTTTCCGGCTCGTCGGGGCCGTGTGCCCGGGTCCGGTCGGCGATCAGGGCCCGGAACAGATCGAGCGCCTCCGCGCTGCGGCCGAGCCGGCCCAGGCTGATGCCGACCTCGTACCGGGCGGCGAGGGTGTCGGGATGGTCGGGTCCGAGCGCCTGTGCGCGCGCCCGTGCCACCTCCCGGTAGGTCTCCAACGCCTCCGGCCAGCGCCCCAGCCGTCCCAGTGCGTACCCGACTTCGTACCGGGTGACCAGCGTGTCGGGATGGCCCGCACCCAGCACCTCGGAGCGGGCCTTCGCGACGTCGCACGCCATTCGGTAGGAGTCGTCCAAGCGCCCCAGCATGCCGAGGTTGAAGGCGAGGTTGTGGCGACACCGCAAGGTGTCGGCGTGGTGAGGGCCCATGGTGCGCTCCCGAGCGGCCAGCACCGCGGTGTACACCTGATGCGCCTCGAAGTGCCGGCCGAGGCGCCCCAGCACGAACGCCAACTCCTGCCGGGCGGCGAGCGTCTCCGGATGATCGGCGCCCAGGCTGCGCTCCCGGCCTTCGGACACCCGGGTGAACTCGCGCAATGCGTCCGCCGGTCGTCCCGTACGGCTGAGCGTGAAGCCGACCTCGTAGCGGCTGGCGAGGGTGTCGGGATGCTCGGGGCCCAGCAGGTACTCGCGCTCGGCGGCGACCGCACGGTGCACCTTGCCCGCTTCGTTCCACCGCCCCAGTCTGCTCAGGCTGAGGCCCGCGTTGTGCCGGCCGGCGAGGCCGGCCAGCACCTCGGGCGCCGGCGTGGGGCGCAGAACCGAGGACGACACGGCCGGCGTTTCGTTCGCGTGCGGCGCGGCGGCAGTCGTCCACTCGCCGGTCAGGGCGGTCGCCCGGTCGGAGGGGGTGGAAACGAGCGTCCAGGTTCCGGTCGCCTTCGGACCGGTGGTCATCCCCCGCGTCCAGGACGGCAGGCCCGGGGCCGGGGACGGCCGTTGCGCCCCTTCCAGTGCGGGCAGTCCCGGAGTGGGAAAGCCGGGGTTGAGGCGGTCGCCGAGGTCGCTGGCGTCCGCGGGCCGTTCTTCCGGCGCTTTGGCGAGCAGGTCGAGTATGAGCCGGTCGAGGAAGGCCGGCAGCTCGGCCCGGTGGCTGCGCGGCGGCGCCGGAACGGTGTCCCGGTGGCCGACCAGCACCGCCCAGGCGTCCTCGAAGTCGAACGGCGGGGCACCGGTCGCGATTTCGTACAGCACGCAGCCCAACGAGTAGAGATCGCTGCGCGGGTCGACGTCGCCGCCGATTATCTGCTCGGGCGACATGTAGTGCGGGGTGCCCATGGCGATGCCGGTGCCGGTGAGCTTCGAGGTGAGGCCGATGTCATGGCCCAGTCGCGCGATGCCGAAGTCACAGATCTTCACAGTGCCGTCGGTGAGCCGCATGATGTTGGCCGGCTTCAGGTCCCGGTGCACGATGCCCTGTTCATGGGTGTACGCCAGAGCGGACGCGACCTGCCGGGCGATGTCGACGACTTCCGGCACCGGCAGTGGCTGCTGGTCGTTGGACTCCAGGAGCTGGCTGAGGTTCCGCCCGTCGAGCAGCTCCATCACGAGGTACAGAACGCCTTCGTACTCCCCGAAGTCGTGTACGACGGTGACACCGCGGTGCTGGAGCGCGGCGGCCACCCGCGCCTCGCGGCGGAAGCGTTCGCGCAGCACCCGGGTGAAGGACTGATCAGGCTGCGGGCTCATCGGTTTGAGGCATTTGACCGCGACCTGGCGGCCCAGCGACTCATCCCGGGCCCGCCACACCTCGCCCATGCCGCCGCGACCGATCTGATCGAGCAGCCGGTACCGGCCGTGGATCAGCCTGGTGTCCGCCATGTCGTGCTGTCGCCCCCGTTGCTCAGCTTCGCCCTCCCCGGCCCGTCCAGTATGGCGTCCTGTGTCCGGAGTTTGTACGGTGCCGGACGGCTGCCGGGCCCCAGACGGGCCATCGCCTTCAGGATATGGCCGGGCGGCAGTTGCCAGCGCAGCCGGGCGGGGATGCAGCGCAGGGCGTTCCCGGTGACAGTGAGCCGGCGGTCCACCGTCGCAGGGGCGGGCGCCCGTCTGCCGTAGAGCTCCTGGGCGTACCGGGGCAACGAGCCGTACGCGAGGCCCGCCACCTGCCGCCAGAGGACCTCGCGCGCCGGGACCAGGAGAGCGGGCACCGGAGGACGCCGCAGGAAGTCGTCGACCCGGCGCGATTCCTCGGTGGCGGCCAGCTCGGGGCGCACCGAGTCGAAGTAATCGGCGAGCGCGGCCCGGCTCGCCGGAACTCCTGCCGGGTCGAGGCCCACCAGCCGGGCGCCGGCCCGGTTCTCGTCGACGTATCGGTCGGCCTGGGCATCACTGATCGGAAAACCGGAACGGCGGAGCACCTGCAGATACGAATCGACTTCGGCACAGTGCACCCACAGCAGCAGTTCCGGCTCACCGATGCCGTACCGCTCGCCGGTTCCTGGATCGGTGGCGCCGAGCAGGCTGTGTATCTTCCGCACCCGGTCGCCGGCCTGCTCGGCCGCCGCCGTCGTTCCGTAGCTGATGGTGCCGACGAAACCAGCCGTGCGCATCAGCCGGCCCCAGGATTCCTGGCTGCCGCTCCTGCCGTCGAAGGCTGCCGAGTTCTGGGTGACTCCGCGTACCGCGCGGGGGTGCAGCGCCTGAAGGTAGAGCGCCCGGATCCCGGCGACCCACATGATCGGGTCCGCGTGCGCCTGCCAAGTCACCGATGCGGGACCGAAGAGGCCCGGGTCGGCTGCGCCCGCGGTTCGCTGTTGCTCGCCCATGACCGCAGACTAACGCCGCACCCACGACGTTCCTGCCCGATCCCCGCAGCAGCCGACCGCAGCGCATGAGGTGCGGCCGACCGGGAAGCCGATGCGACAGAGCGCCCGGACCGTTGCACCCTGGATCCAGAGGGAGCGCGGGTCGCGCTCCCTGCCCATGCATCATCCGGACGAGACAAGGAATGATCGTGAACGCAGTTCCCACCGTCACCCTGAACAACGGCGTCCAGATTCCGCAGCTGGGCTTCGGTGTCTACCAGATCGAGCCGGCGGCCACCGTGGCGGCGACGCTCGTCGCCCTCGAGACCGGCTACCGGCACATCGACACGGCGGAGATGTACGGCAATGAGAAGGAGGTCGGGCAGGCGGTCCGCGAATCGGGTTTGGCTCGTGAGGACGTCTTCGTCACCAGCAAGCTGAACAACGGGTATCACGCCCACAACGACGCGCTCAAGGCCTTCGACCGGACCCTCGACGATCTGCGCTTCGACTATCTCGACCTGTTCCTGATCCACTGGCCGATGCCGGCCGTCGGCGACTTCGTGGACACCTGGAGGGCCCTGGAGGAGATCTACCGGTCCGGCAGGGTCAAGGCCATCGGGGTCTCCAACTTCCAGCCGGATCATCTGCGCCGTCTCCTCGCCGAGACCGAGGTGGCTCCGGCGGTGAACCAGATCGAGATCCACCCCTATTTCCCTCAGGACGAGCTCCGCGCCTTCGACGCCGGTCACCGGATCGCCACCGAGGCCTGGTCGCCGATCGCCCAGGGCAAGGTGCTCGACGATCCGACCCTCACCGACATCGCCCGCCGTCTGAACCGGACGACGGCCCAGGTCACCCTCCGCTGGCATCTGCAGCGCAACGACATCGTCTTTCCCAAGTCGGTCACTCGCTCCCGGGTCGAGGAGAATTTCGCGTTGTTCGACTTCGAGCTGACCGAGGCCGACATGGCGGCGATCACCGCCCTCGGCCGGGGCGACCGGACGGGACCCGACCCGGACACCTTCAACTACCTGCCGTAGCGGTTACCGCGGCGGGGTCAGCACAACTTTGCCCGCCGGGGTGCCGGACTCGGCGAGCCGCAACGCCTCGGCGGCTCGATCGAGCGGGACACGAGCCGCGACCGCGGCCGTCAGCGACCCTTCCGCCAGCAGGCCGAGCACCCGGGTGAGATCCGTGCGGATACGGGAACGGACGGCCGCCCGGCGGCGCTCGCCCGCCCAGAGGTTGTAGAAGGTCGTACGGCGGCGGTTGGGCAACAGGTTCCACAGGGTCAGTCGCGCGAGCAGGAGCAGCACCGGAAGCCCGGAGGCGCCCGGGGTGTCCCGGGTGGCTGCGGTGCCGTACGACACCAGGGTGCCGCCGGGGGCCAGCAGACGGAAGGAGTCGACGATGCCGTCACCGCCGACGTGGTCGAAGACTGCGTCCAGCCCCTGCTGGGCCGCTGCTCGGACCAGCGCCGGCGGGTCGGGCGCCCGGTAGTCCAGCGGAACCACGCCCTGAGCGCGCAGCGCGTCGTGGTCACGCGGCGATGCGGTGCCGATGACCCGCGCCCCGGCCAGCCGGGCGAGCTGGACCAGGGTGGAGCCCACTCCTCCGTTGGCGCCGTGGACCAGCACGGTGTGTCCTGCCCGGACCCGGGCGGACCGGCCCTCGTGGCGTGAGCTCGTCGCCCGGGTCCGCCCACCGCTTCCGGCGTCAGGCGCCCGCGCCGGCCGGTTCGAACTCGCACCAGACCGCCTTGCCGTCTCCGCGCGGCTCCACCCCCCAGCGCGCCGACACCGCATCGATCAGCAGCAGGCCACGGCCGGACGTCGCCGCTTCGCCCGGCGTCCTGCGCCGGGGCCAGGCGCTCGACCGGTCCTTGACCCACAGCCGGATCCGGCGGATCGGCTCGGGCAGCACTTCGAGGGTGAGCACGGCGCCGCCCTCCGTATGGAGCAGTACGTTCACCAGCAGCTCGCCGGCAGCGAGCTCGACATCGTCCGCCAGGTCGCCGAAGCCCCAGGCGTCCAGCGCCTTGCGCAGCACGACCCGGGTCTCCGCGAGGCCTTCCGGGTCCGCCTGGTGGATGTACTCGTGGATACGGGGCGCCTGCGGGGTTCCGAAGTCCGGCGAGCGGCGCAGTACGAGCAGCGCGACATCGTCGCCCGTTCCCCAGCGCTCCCACAACCGGTCCGCCAGGTGATCGGACAGTTTCTCCGCCTCCTCGGGCCCCGTGTGCACCGCTTCGGCCAGCGCATCCATCCCGGCGCTGATGTCCATGCCCGATTCCTCGACCAGACCGTCGGTGCAGAGCACGAAGGACTCGCCGGGCACAAGATCGAGACGGGTCTCCGGGTACTCCTCCTGCGCGAACTCGGTAGCCAGCCCGAGCGGGAGACCACCGCGCACATGGGGCCAGCCGATCCGTCCGTCGGTGTGCCGGATGAGCGGCCCGAGGTGGCCGGCGCGCACCGCCCGCACGCCTCCCGAGGTGAGATCTATCTGGGCGTACGTGCAGGTGGCGAAACGGTCCGTGTCGAGGTCGGCCAAGAAGCGGGAGGCCCGGGCCAGTACGGTCGAGGGCGAATGTCCCTCCCCCGCGTAGGCCCGCAGCGCGATCCGCAACTGGCCCATGATCGCCGCGGCATGAGTGTCGTGTCCCTGTACGTCCCCGACGACGACGCCGACCCGGCCGCGGGGCAGCGGCATCACGTCGTACCAGTCACCGCCGACTTCCCGGCCGGTCCAGGCCGCGTGGTAGCGGACCGCTATCTCGGCCCCTGCGAACTTCGGGATCCGCCGGGGCAGCATCGCCGACTGAAGGCCGGCCGCGAATTCCCGCTCCTGGTCGAAGAGGATGGCGCGCTGCAGGGACTGGGCGATGATGCCCGCCATGCCGAGGCAGAAGTTGCGGTCCTCGTACGGGAAATCGCTCCGTCCCCGGTAGAAGAGCGCCAGGCCACCGATGGACTGCGCCTGGGCGATCAGCGGAAGGAAGGCCGCCGCATCGAGCCCCCAGTGCCGGACGTACTCCTGCAACCCGGGGACCCGGTGCGCGAGGTCCCGCAGGGACGTCACGAAATGTGGCTGCTGGGTGAGGACCGCCTGCGGGAGCGGCATGGCCTGATCCAGACGGTTGAGCTCAGGGTCCGCCATCATCTGCATGGAGTCTCCGGCCAGAGCGATGATCCTCAGGGATCCGCCGTCGACCAGTCCCAGGAGCAGCCCGTCGGCTCCGAGGCGCTCGAGACCACCCTCACCGATCAGCACGTCGGTCACGTCATCGACCGTGACGGCCTTCGCCAACGCGTCGGTGGCCCCCTGGACCATGGTGCTCAAACGGCGCCGGCCGGCCTCGATCGGGCTGATGGAGACGAATTCGGTGAGCTCGGTGGCGGCATTGCGGACGATGCCGACGACCCGGTAGGGATCGCCTTGTTCATCGCGCAGGATCCGCCCCCGCGCATGGGTCCACTGCCGGATCCCGTCGCGCCGCCGCACCTGGAAGTACGTACCGTACGACGACCGGCCGCTGCGCATGGCCTCGGTCACCGCCGCATCGAGTCGGAGCCCCTCCTCGGGAGGCACCCGGCAGCTGAGTGACTTCGGGCTGCCGTCATATTCGTCGGCGCGCAGGTCGAAAACGGCCAGGGCGGCCTCGTCGAGCGCGAAAGTGCCCCGGGCGAGATCCCAGTCGAAACTGCCCATGCGGTTCAGAGCCAGCCGCTCGCCGGCCCCGATCGGTGGGAGATCTCGTCCTGCCATGCGGCCGCTCCGAAGGAGGACTATGGGCGCCTTTCGATGCCCAGAGTTTAACTTTCGGCACTTTGCACCGCATTACGGCTGTTGCCGCGCGCTCAACCCTTTGAGCGCTCCAGAGAGCCGCGTACGAACGCCGCCTGTCCGGCGTGCTGGAGATCGTCGCCGATCACACTGATCAGCCGGACACCCAGCGTGACCGGCGGGGACCACGCCTCGTCGACCACCCGGTCCAACGCGTCGTCGTCGAGGCCCTGGATGAAGCGCAGGGTCCGCTCGTGGACGGCGTCGTAATAGCCGAGCAGCAGATCGGCACCGACCCCGACCTGCGCCACCTGTTCGGTGGTCTGGCCGTATCCGGTCTCTTCGTGGCTGAAGGGGAGTTCGAAGCGCTCCGCCCAGCCCCCGGAATGCCACACCTGATCCTCGCCCGCGGCATCAGCCAGGTGGTCGTCCTGGACCCGGGTCAGATGCCAGACCAGCCAGCCGATCGAATTCGCCCCGCCGTCCAACCGGGCGCCGAGGTCATCCGCGGAGAGCCCGTCGACCGCGGAATGCACGATCTCCTGGACACGTCCGAAAGCGTCCGCCAGTACCTCTGCGCTCTTCATCCGCTGCTCCTCGGCCGGTCGGAACCGCCCCGGCCGGCCGCACCGGGGCGGTGTCTCTGCGAGACCACCATGGTCGCTCATCGGTCCCGGCAGTGTGTTCGACACGCGGGATGCGGTGCAGCCGGGTGTCCGATGCGGGGGCATGCGGTGCAGGCGGGTGACGGGGTGGGTGGCCGACGGTGATCGCAGCCGAAAACGGGGCAGGCCAAGAGGTGGGCGGGCCATTACCCGCCCGGCTCAGCGTTGGGCAGCCGACACCAGGAGTTCATATGGCCACCTATGTCATCACCATCCCGGGCACCTTTCTGCAGGAGATCAGCGATGCGTCCCGGAACACACTGCTGCGCAAGCTCCGCCCGTCCGACCCCCGGCAGACGCCGCTGGGCGAGGCCGAGGACCTCGATCTGCTCACCGTCAATGAGAACCGCACCTTCAGCATTCGGCTCGAAGTGGCCGCCGACAACATCCACAGTGCGGAGGAGAGCGCGAAGCAGACCGCGTCCGCCGCGCTGCGCGAGGCGGGATTCTCCGACAGAACGGCGCCGCTCGGTCCGGCGACCGTGACAGGTCTCGACACGGAAGCCTGAAGCGATCAATCCGTCACGGCCTGGACCGCCCGGGCCAAGGTGCCGTCAGCGCACCGGGCGGCGTCCGCTGCGGCGCCAGCGCCAAGCGGCATAGGCGAGGTCCGCCACCAGGACCACGATCCCGACGATCCACAGATAGGCCAGCCCGGAGACCAGCACGCCGATGATGCCTAGTAGAAGGGCCACGATGACGAACAGCAGGACCGCAGTCATGTCGACGGGCTTTCTTCGAGAGGTCCGAGAGGGTGGAGCGGATCAGGGGCGGGCGAGTTGCCGTTCGCCGTTGGCACCTGGCTGGTAGGGCAGGTCGTAGTGGGCGAAGACCGCCTTCTCCTCCTCGGCGGGCAGCACGTCATCGGTGCCCATCGAGGGTGCGCTCTTCACCTGATCCCGGAGATAACCGACCTTGACGTAGTCCGGGCCCAGAATGGCGTCGGTCAGCGGCACGAACGTCAGCCGACGGCGGGTCGGCAGACCGATCAGGACAGTGACGACGGCTGGTTCGTCGGTTCTGGTGTCGACGTAGACCGCCTCCAGCGGCCCGATCTTGCGTCCCTCGGCGTCCACCACGTCGCGGTTCCGCCACTCGCGGATGTCGGCTGCTCGGATCATCGGACCTCCTCGTTTCGGCTGCTGTCGGCGGCGCTGTCGACGACTTGTTGCAGCGTGCGTCCGCTACGGACCGAGCGCGCCCGCCAGGGGTCCGGCGAACCATGTGTTGCGCTCTTCCCGCCGCGCTGCTCGGTGTCCTGGGTCTTCTTCCCGTTCTTCTCCTTCTTCCCCCTCGCCTTGATCAACAGCCAGGCCTCGGGCTCACCGCTTCCGTCACCTCCGCCGCCATGGAAGCGGGTGAGTGCGTATTCGCCCTGGAGCTTCGTCCCATGCAGGCGGAACGTCGCGTGCCCACGCTCCAGGGACTCCCCGAACGGCACCGGCCGGCCCCGGCGGTCGTGGCTGAGGGAGCGATAGGTTCCTTCGTCCCAGACGATGACGGTGCCACCGCCGTACTCACCCTGGGGGATGACGCCCTCGAACTCGCGATACTCCAGCGGATGGTCCTCGGTCGGTACGGCGAGCCGCTTGTCCCGGGGATCGGTGGAGGGCCCCTTGGGCACCGCCCAGGACTTCAGTACACCGTCCACCTCCAGCCGGAAGTCGAAGTGCATCCGGCGCGCGTCGTGGATCTGTACCACGAAGGAGAGCTCATCCGCGCCGGCACCGTTCTCGCCGCGCGGCTCCGAAGTGGTGTCGAAATGCCGCTTGTCGCGGTAGGTCCGCAGTGCGTCGTCGTCACTCATGCCAGCGCCTCCTCGGAGTCATACAGCCGGAGCGCTCGGCGATCCGGTGGTGCCATCCGCCTTCGCCGCCCGGGCGGAGAGCGGGCTCGCGATGTCCTCCAGCGACCTGCCTTCCGCATCGACGGCGAAGAACAGGGCGACGACTCCGGCGGCGACCATCAGCGCGGCCCCGATGGAGAACGCCAGGACGGCGTCCCCCACCACACCGCTCGATGTGAGGCTGGAGAAGACCAGCGGGCCGGTGATACCGCCCGCCGCCGTGCCGATGGCGTAGAAGAAGGCGATCGCGAGCGCCCGGGTCTCCATCGGGAAGATCTCGCTCACCGTCAGATAGGCCGAACTGGCACCGGCCGAGGCGAAGAAGAGCACGACGCACCAGCACGCCGTCATGGTGGTCGCATTGAGATGGCCCTGGTCGAAGAGCCAGGCGGTAGCGAAGAGCAGCAGGCCGGAGAGGATGTACGTGCCGGAGATCATCTTCCTCCGGCCCACGGTGTCGAAGAGCCGGCCGAGCAGCAGCGGACCGAGGAAGTTGCCGATCGCCATGACGGCGAAGAAGTATCCGGTCGAACCACTGGACACATCGAAGAAGTTGACCAGGATCGAGCTGAATCCGAAGGTGATGGCGTTGTAGAGGAAGGCCTGCCCGATGAAGAGTGAGAATCCCAGTGTGGCGCGCTTCGGGTAGGAGCGGAAGAGCGCGCCGGCGATCTCGGCGAAGCCGACGCTCTTGCGCTGCTCGATGGTGATGGCCTTCCCCGGTGCGGGCAGTCGCTCGCCCGTCTCCGCCTCGACCTCTCGCTCGACATCGGAAACGATCTTCTCGGCACCCTCGGAGCGTTCATGGATGAACATCCAGCGCGGGCTCTCGGGTACATGCCTGCGGACCAGCAGGATGACCAGACCCAGCACCACACCGAGCGCGAAGGTGAGCCGCCAGCCGATGTTCTTCGGGAAGATGTCGGTATTGAGCGCCACGACGGAGAGCAGGGCGCCGCCCATCGCGCCCAGCCAGTAACTGCCGTTGATGATCAGGTCGACCCTGCCCCGGTACTTGCTGGGGATCAGTTCATCGATGGCGGAATTGATGGCGGCATACTCACCACCGATACCGAAGCCGGTAAGGAACCGGAAGATGAAGAACCACCACACGGAGAAGGACAGCGCCGTCATCGCGGTCGCCGCGAGGTAGACCGCCAGGGTGATCAGAAAGAGTTTCTTGCGGCCGAAGCGGTCGGTGAGCCAGCCGAAGAACAGGGCTCCGGAGCAAGCACCGGCCACGTAGAGGGCGGCCGCGAGGCCGGTGACCTGCGCGTCAGTGATGGCGAGCCCGCTGCCGTGCTCCGAGAGGCGGCTGGCGATATTGCCGACGACCGTGACTTCCAGACCGTCCAGGATCCAGACGGTCCCGAGGCCGATGACGATCATCCAGTGCCAGCGGGACCACGGCAGCCGGTCGAGACGGGCAGGCACTTCCGTGGTGACGGTGGGGTGTGCGGACTCTCCGGTGGCGCTCATCGGTTCCCTCCTGCCTGCGACGACTCCGTTGGCGCCGCAACGACACGCTGCGGGTACCCTCAAGATCATCCGTGCAAACAGGTTTTCTCGGCTGCGGAGCGCACCCGAGCAGCCATGGCGTCACGGGTCGTTCCAGGACCGGATGGCGCCAGGCAGGCGGATACGGCAGTGCCCGTCCCCGGGCAGACCGGGGACGGGCACGAACGCCTGGATCAGGCGGGGACGATGTTCTCCGCCTGCGGGCCCTTCTGGCCCTGCGTGATGTCGAAGTTCACCTTCTGGCCCTCCTGCAGCTCACGGAAGCCCTGGGCGTTGATGTTGGAGTAGTGGGCGAAGACGTCCGGGCCCCCACCATCCTGCTCGATGAAGCCAAAGCCCTTTTCCGCGTTGAACCACTTAACGGTGCCACTGGCCATGCTTGTGCCCTCCAAGGGGACTCGAAGTCGGTTCCCGCACCGCGCGGGAGCCGGAGGTGATCGCCCTGGTCCTCGGAGACGCCGAACAGCAAACCCGCCCGTGCATGTACGCACGGGCGAGAGGTACTTCGGAACCACGACAGCTGAGTGAGACGCTACACGGCCGGAGGCGCGAGCACCCCGTCGGCTCATCCGTTGATTCCTCACCGGGGCACATACGACCCTTTCGCGGCATTCGGGTCTGCGGGATCCTCGGTCGGGAAATATGATGCAGGGGACGACCCGCAGAGCGCAGGCCGTGGTCACCGTCGGGTGCGGGCTCGGCCGACGGACACCGCATCTGCCTCGTGACGACGAGCGCTGCGTCGCGGTCCGGGAACGAACGTACCGCGGAGCGGCCCATGAACCGGCGTCGTCCATCTCGTTCAGCGACCGCCGACGAGCTGCTCACCACCCTCCAGCACCTCACCGCCCGGGCGCGGAAAGAGGTGGAACTGCACCAGGCCCGGGTGGAACTGGCCGAGGCGCTGCAGCGCGAGATGCTCCCGGCCACCCTCCCCGCACTCCCGGGCCTGCAGACCGCCGCCCGCTACACCCCCGCCCGCAGTGGCCTGGACATCGGCGGCGACTGGTACGACGGTTTCGTGCTCCCGGACGGCTCGCTCGGTTTCGCCATCGGGGACGTCCAGGGGCACGACGTCGAGGCAGCGGCCTTCATGGGGCAGATCCGTATCGGCATGCGGGCCGCCGCCAGCACCGCGGCGGATCCGGGCGAGGTCATGGGCCGGACGAATGACCTGCTGCTCTCGGTGGATTCCAATCTCTTCGCGACATGCACGTTCCTGCGCTTCGATCCCTGTACCTGGGAACTTCACAGCGCTCGCGCCGGCCATGTGCCCGCCGTGTGGTCGTCGGCCGAGGGCCACTCCGGTGTTACCGAGGACGAGGGCGGCGTGCCGCTCGGCATCCTGGCCAAGCAGCACTACCCGGTCACCCGGCGGAGGCTGACGACGGCCGGGGCCGTCGTGCTCATCACCGACGGAGTCGTCGAGGGCCCCTCCTTCCCGATCGACGCCGGGCTGGAACAGGTGCGCGAGCAAGTAGCCGCCCTCCCGCAAGCCACTGCGGACGAGCTGGCCGACGACGTCATCCGGGCGGCCCGGCGCACCGGGCACCAGGACGACGCCGCCGTGCTCGTCCTGCGCCATGACGCGGCACCCGGGCCGGCCTGACCGCTGCTCCCGGGTGCGCGTGTCATAGGCGGCCGCAGCTCCGGACCCGGTGTCTGATGGGCTCCGTGATCCGCAGCGAGGCAGCCAGAAGACGGACCGCAACCGCTCTGCGGGTGCTGGCCGTCGCCGCCGCCTACTACGTGTCGGGGCAGCTCGGTCTGGAGCGGCAGGTGACGGTCCACGGCTCCATGGTCACACCGCTGTGGCCGCCCACCGGCGTGGCACTCGCCGCGCTGCTGTGCTGGGGACTGCGCGTCTGGCCCGGCATCGCACTCGGCGCCCTGTTCGTGACAGCCGCGACCGGAGACTCCTTCAGCGGTGACGGTATCGTGATCGCGCTGGGCAACACACTCGCCCCGCTGGGCGCTTGCTATCTGCTACGCAGGGCCGACTTCCGCATCCAGCTCGACAGGCTCCGCGACGGCCTGGCGCTGGTCTTCCTGGGCGCGCTTCCCGGCATGCTGGTCAGCTCGACCGTGGGCTCGGTGGTGCTGCTGGCGGACGACAAGCTTCCGCGCAGCGGTTTCTGGCTGGTCTGGTTCGCCTGGTGGGCGGGGGACACCATGGGCGTGCTCGTCGTGACGCCCCTGCTGCTCGTGCTGAGCAGAGCGCGGCTGCCACAACTCACCGGCCGATCGGTCGAAGCCGGAGCGCTGGCAGTCGCCGCCCTGGTCGTCTCCCCGCTGGCCACCAGAAGTCATCTGGCCATGCTCTTCCTGGTCTTTCCCCTGCTCATCTGGGCTGCTTTGCGTTTCGAGCTGGCCGGCAGCGCACCGTGCGCACTGCTGGTGGCCGTGCTTGCGGTGGTGGCAGCGACCGACCGCGTAGGGGCTTTCGCCCATCTCACGCTCCTCGAGGTCATGATCAACCTCACGACGCTGAACGGCTCTGTGGCGCTGACCTCGCTGCTGCTGTCCGCGATCGTCACCGAGCACAAGAACATCCGCCGCAGGCTGGAGCGAGCCTGCGAAGAACTGGCCGATGTGGTGGAGCATCTGTCCCTAGGCGGCAGAGGCACGGGGTGGTTGCCACCGGAGGCGCCGGGCGAGGGCCGCTGACCCTCGGCCGGCTCCGGGGATCATTTGCGCAGGGTTCCGATCCAGTCATCCACACCGATGACGTCCGCCTGGCGCGTGAACACCTTCTCGGTCAGCACCCGGTGCACCTCGGGATCGGCGTCAAGACAACCGTCCGCCAGCACCACGAGAGCGAAATCCAGGTCCGCCGCCTGCCGCACGGTGGACAGCACCACGCCGCTGGTGGCAATGCCGGCGAGCACCAGGGTGTCCACTCCCCCGGCTCTGAGCACCATGTCGAGGTCGCTTCCGGCGAATGCGCTGACCCGCTTCTTGGTCACCACGATGTCGCCCGGCCCGGGCGCCACCGAGGGATGGATGCGGGCGTCCGGATCACCCTCGGCGAAGCCTCCGCCCGCGGCGCCGCCGGCCAGCCTTTCGAAGCTCTTGTTGCGGGAACTGACCTCCGGATGCCCGGCGCGGAAACCGATGACCACATGGATCACCGGCACGCCTGCCGCCCGGGCCGCGTCGACCGCTCCGGCCAGTCGTGGCAGATAGTCGGTGTCCTCGTTGAGCCGGTCGACGATGCCCTGCTGTACATCCATCACGAGGAGGGCGCTTTTCGCCATGACGGCTGTCCTTTCCCTGAGTTGTCCGAACCGCCCGGGCCGGTCGGCCCGGCTTTGTGGTGGCGGCCGCGCAGCACCGAGGCGAGCGCGGCCACCAGGGCCATCACGGTGGCCACCCCGAAGACGGTCCCAAGGCCGTGGTGAAAGGGCCCGGAGACCAGTTCGGAGAAGAACCGGGTTCCCGTCAGCGTCTGCACGCGGTGCGCCGGAAGTCTGTCCAGCACACCGCTGGGGCCGAGCAGGTGGCCGATCGGGTTCTTCCCGAGGAATGTGGCGAACAAGGTACTCACCGGGGGCAGCCCGGACACCTCCGCCGCTGTTGCGGCGGGCACCCCCTGGGCCTGCAGCCCACTGTTCAGGGCGTGGGGCAGCGAACCGGCGAGTCCGGAGATCATCAGGGAGAACGACAGGCCGATCGACAGAGCCGTGCCCGAGTTCTGGAACGTGGAGCGCATCCCCGACGCCACTCCGCGCTGTTCCGGCGGCACGCTCCCCATGATCGACGAGGTGTTGGGCGCCGAGAACATCCCCTGGCCGAAGCCGCTGAGCATGAGCAGCGCGGCGAATTCCGGATAGGAGAAGTTCACCGGCAGGGCCAGGAGGCCGACGAATGCCGCGGCCACCAGAACCAGCCCCGCGGTGGAGAACAGCCGGGCCCCGTAGCGGTCGGAGAGGAAGCCGGAAAGCGGCCCGGCGATGAGGAAGCCCACGGTCAGCGGCAGCATGAAGATGCCCGCCCAGAGCGGTGTGCGTTCGAAGTCGTAACCGCGCAACGGCAGCCAGATGCCCTGCAGCCAGATGATCAGCATGAACTGAAGTCCGCCGCGGGCGATCGCGGTGAGCAGCGCTGCGAGATTGCCAGCGGCGAAGGCGCGGATACGGAAGAGTCCGAGGTGGAACATCGGTTCCGCGATGCGGGTCTCGACCACGCAGAACGCAGTGAGCAGCAGTACCCCGGCGCCGAGGCCGCCCAGGACCCAGGGGCTGGTCCACCCGGTCGGGTGGCCGCCGTAGGGCTGGATGCCGTAGGTGATGGCGGCCAGCAGGACGCCGGCGCCGACAGCGAAGGTGGTGTTGCCGACCCAGTCGATCCGGCCCGGTTTGCGGGAGCCGGTCTCCCGCAGGCTGCGGTACGACCAGAAGGTGCCGATCGCTCCGATCGGGACGCTGACCCAGAACACCGCCCGCCAGTCGATGGCGGCGAGCAGCCCGCCTGCCAGCAGCCCGAGGAACTGGCCTGCCAGCGCGGTGATCTGATTGATGCCGAGAGCCATACCGCGCTGTCTGGCGGGGAAGGCATCGGTGAGGATGGCGGCGGAGTTGGCGGTCAGCATGGACCCGCCGACCGCCTGCACCACTCTGAAGCCGATCAGCCACAGAGCACCGGCGGAGCCCCTGAACGGGTCGAGGGACAGGGCGAGTGAGGCACCGGCGAAGATGGCGAAGCCCATGTTGTACATCCGGACCCGCCCGAACATGTCACCGAGACGGCCCAGCGCCACCACCAGGACCGCGGAGACCAGCAGGTAGCCCAGGATCATCCAGAGCAGATAGCCGATGTTCCCGGGGGCGAGCGGATCGAGGCCGATACCGCGGAAGATGGCCGGCAGCGAGATGATGACGATGGAGCCGTCGATGGTCGCGATCAGCACGCCGAGGGTGGTGTTGGAGAGCGCGACCCATTTGTAGCGGTCCCCCACGGGGCCCTCGGTCTGCGCCCGGGTGGCCATCACAGCCGCTCCGCGAGCCGGTCGAGCAGGGGCAGAACGGCCAGCAATTCACGCCGCTCGACGGGCGTGAACTCCTCGTCCAGCACATCGGTCAGGCGCTGGACGGACTCGGACCGGCGGTCGATCAGTACCTTGCGGCCGGCGTCGGTGACCGTCATGACCGCGCGCCGGCCGTCGGCGGCGTCCGGAGCGCGGCGCACCAGGCCACGCTGCTCGAGAGCGGCAAGAGTGGTGGCCATGGCCTGCGGCCGGACCCGCTCGAGTTCGGCGAGCGAGCCGGGCGAATCCGCGCCGTCGCGGCTCAGCCGGGCCAGTACGGACACCTCGGAGAGAGTTACGTCGCCCACGCTGTGGGTCTGGCGCAGTCTTCGCGCGATGCGAGCCACCGCCAGCCGGATCGCCGCTCCGGTCCGGGCTGCGTCGTCATCCGTCACGTTGTCAGCGGCCCCGTTGTCGTCGGCCACGTCGTCACCGGCCATGTCACCATCCATAAGTACTAACAATAGGCTTATCAATGAGTCGTAACCAACGGAGCGGCGGGTCGGCCGGGACCACATCTCTCGAGGCCGGCTCTCGAGTGCACTGAAATGATTCAGACCCTTCCCCACCTCGGGCGCCGATCTCTTGACAGGTCGGATGGTGGCGTCCTACCTTCCGGGTGAATCGATTCATTGACTGAGGGAACCCACGTCATGACGCTCTCCTCTGCGGCCGCGGCCCTGCTCGCGCGCTCCCACCGTCTGGGCGCCGATCCGCGCAACACGAATTACGCGGGCGGCAACACCTCGGCCAAGGGCACGGCCCCCGACCCGGTGAGCGGCGGCAACATCGAACTGATGTGGGTGAAGGGCTCCGGCGGCGATCTGGGCACGCTCGCCGCTTCCGGCCTGGCCGTGCTCCGGCTTGACCGCCTCCGAGCGCTGGCCGGCGTCTACCCGGGTGTGGCCCGAGAAGACGAGATGGTCGCCGCGTTCGACTTCTGTCTGCATGGGCGGGGCGGCGCCGCTCCTTCCATCGACACCGCCATGCACGGACTGGTGGACGCTGCGCACGTCGATCATCTGCACCCCGACTCCGGGAT
Source organism: Streptomyces sp. NPDC051320 (assembly GCF_040682175.1). Classification (NCBI taxonomy): domain Bacteria; kingdom Bacillati; phylum Actinomycetota; class Actinomycetes; order Kitasatosporales; family Streptomycetaceae; genus Streptomyces; species Streptomyces sp. NPDC051320. The sequence continues at coordinate 168,052 of NZ_JBFBAL010000005.1, read as the reverse complement.
CGCCCTGGCCTGCGCCGCCGACGGTGCGGCACTGACCGAGGAATGCTTCGGCGATCTGGTCGTCTGGGTTCCCTGGCGGCGTCCCGGCTTTCAGCTGGGCCTCGACATCGCCGCGGTCAAGGAGGCCAATCCGCAGGCGATCGGCTGCGTCCTCGGCGGCCACGGCATCACCGCGTGGGGCGCTACCTCCGAGGAGTGCGAGCACAATTCACTGCGCATCATCCGGGACGCCGAACGCTTCCTGACCGAGCGTGGCAAGCCCGAGCCCTTCGGCCCGGTGCTCGACGGCTACGCGGCTCTGCCCGAAGCGGAGCGACGGACCCGGGCAGCAGAGCTCGCACCGCTGCTGCGAGGTCTGGCGTCGACGGACCACGCCCAGGTCGGCCACTTCACCGACGCACCGCCGGTGCTGGACTTCCTCGCGCGGGCCGAACACCCCCGGCTCGCCGCACTCGGCACCTCCTGCCCCGACCACTTCCTGCGCACCAAGGTGCGGCCGATGGTGCTTGACCTGCCGGCGTCCGTCCCGGTCGCCGAGGCAGCCGCCCGCCTCCGGCAGCTCCATGGGGAGTACCGGGGCGGGTACGCCGCGTACTACGAGCGGCACGCGGTGCCCGGCTCGCCCCCGATGCGCGGCGCCGACCCGGCCGTCGTGCTGGTACCCGGGGTGGGCATGTTCTCCTTCGGCAAGGACAAGCAGACCGCCCGGGTCGCCGGCGAGTTCTACCTCAACGCCGTGAACGTGATGCGTGGCGCCGAAGCCGTCTCCCGCTACGCGCCGATCGAGGAGTCGGAGAAGTTCCGTATCGAGTACTGGAATCTCGAGGAAGCGAAGCTGCGCCGGATGCCCGCCCCCAAGCCACTTTCGGCCCGGGTCGCCCTGGTCACCGGTGCCGGCTCGGGCATCGGCAAGGCGATCGCGCACCGGCTGGTGACCGAGGGCGCCTGTGTGGTCGTCGCCGATCTGCACGGCGAGCGCGCCGCCGAGGTCGCCGAGGAACTCGGCGGGCCGGACCGTGCGGTCGCGGTCACCGTGGATGTGGCCGACGAGGAGCAGATCGCCGGCGCGTTCCGGCAGGCCGTACTCGCCTTCGGCGGCGTGGATCTGGTGGTCAACAACGCGGGGATCTCCATCTCGAAGCCACTGCTCGAGACCAGCGCCCACGACTGGGACCTGCAGCACGACATCATGGCCCGCGGTTCCTTCCTGGTCTCCCGCGAGGCCGCCCGGGTCATGACCGAACAGGGCATGGGCGGGGACATCGTCTACATCGCGTCGAAGAACGCGGTGTTCGCGGGGCCCAACAACATCGCCTACTCCGCTACCAAGGCGGACCAGGCGCACCAGGTCAGGCTGTTGGCAGCCGAGTTGGGCGAGCACGGCATCCGGGTCAACGGGGTCAACCCGGACGGGGTGGTACGCGGCTCCGGCATCTTCGCCGCGGGCTGGGGAGCACAGCGCGCCGCCGTCTATGGCGTCGAGGAGGAGAAGCTGGGCGAGTTCTATGCCCAGCGCACGCTGCTCAAGCGTGAGGTGCTGCCGGAGCATGTCGCCAACGCGGTCTTCGCGCTGACCGGAGGCGATCTCACCCACACCACCGGGTTGCACATCCCGGTCGATGCCGGCGTCGCCGCCGCTTTCCTGCGCTGAACCCGCACGACTCCCCGGTTCCTCCGCCGCCCCCGTCCGACCCGCCCGCACCGCCGAAGGGTGGTCTCGTGTCCCGCACGCCGTCCTCCACCGTCCCGTCCGCCTTCGCCGCCGCCGATCTGGGTGCCACCAGCGGGCGGGTGATGGTCGGCCGGGTGGGGCCCGCCCACTTGGAGCTGAGCGAGCTCCACCGATTCCCCAACAGACCGGTGCGTCTCCCCGGCGGCCTGCACTGGGACGTACTCAGCCTCTATCAGGGGGTCCTCGACGGCCTGGGTGAGGCGGCCCGAGCGGGCGCGATCGCGACCATCGGTATCGACAGCTGGGCGGTGGACTACGGTCTGCTCGACGCGGCCGGCGAGTTGCTGGGCAATCCGTTTCACTACCGCGACACCCGCACGGCGGGCGTTGTCGACCGGCTCGGGGCGGCCCTGCCGGCCGAGGAGCTGTACCGGATCACCGGACTTCAGCATCTGCCGTTCAACACCGTCTTCCAGCTGGCGGCCGCGAACGGCAGCGCCTCACTCGCGGCCGCGAAGACGCTGCTGCTGATTCCCGATCTGCTCATCCACTGGCTCACCGGGAGTATCGGTGCGGAGGCCACCAACGCCTCCACCACCGCGCTGTTCGATGCCCGCGCGGGCACCTGGTCCAGCACCGTCGTGGAGCGGCTGGGCATCGACCGCGGGCTGCTCCCGCCGATCCGCCACGCCGGGGACACCGCCGGCACCCTGCGGTCGGAGGTGGCGGCCCGCACCGGTCTTCCGCCGAGTACGCCGGTCACCGTGGTGGCTTCGCACGACACGGCCTCCGCGGTCGCCGCGGTCCCGGCCACCGGCCCCGGCTTCGCGTACATCTCCTGCGGCACGTGGTCGCTGGCCGGGCTGGAGCTCGATGGGCCGGTGATCACCGAGGCGTCCAGGGCGGCGAACTTCACCAATGAGCGGGGCATCGACGGCACCTTCAGATTCCTCCGGAACATCATGGGGATGTGGCTCCTCTCCGAATGCCTGCGCACCTGGGCGGCGGACGGTCTGCCCGCCGATCCGGCGCCCCTGCTCGCGCAAGCGGCTCGCTCGCGCCCGTTCGCCGCGCTGATCGACCCGGACGACCCCGGCTTCCTCGCTCCCGGTGACATGCCGGCCCGGATAGCCGATTACTGCGCGCGAACCGGTCAGGGGGTGCCCGCCGATCAGAGCGCCATGGTCCGCTGCATCCTGGAGAGCCTGGCGCTGGCCCACCGCTCCACCCTGCGCAGGGCCGCCGAGCTCGCCGACCGGGACATCCGGACCGTGCATCTGGTCGGCGGCGGGAGTCGCAACGACCTGCTCTGCCGGCTCACCGCCGACGCCACCGGGTTGCCCGTGGTCGCGGGCCCCGCGGAGGCGACGGCACTCGGAAACGTTCTCGTCCAGGCACGCGCACACGGCCTGGTGGGCGACCATAGCGCCCTGCGGGCTCTGGTGGCCGATACCCAACCGCTGCGCCGTTACCGGCCCGGCGGTGACGAGCGGGCCTGGGCCGCGGCGGCCGCACGGATTGGGCTCGACTGAGCTGGTGGCAGTCGGCGGCGCGGGAATCCGTCGGAGGCATCTTCCGGACGACTCCGGAACGTTCGCAGGATACTGGTGCTGTCGGACACCGGAACCTCCGATCCCCGACCGCCACGATCAAGAACTGGCCGCATCTCTCCTGAGCTGCGAAAATCTAGCTCGGGAGCTGACCGCCCTCTCAAGGGAGTAACCATGCGCATGCTCATCAACGTCCCGGAAACCGTGGTCGCGGACGCCCTGCGCGGCATGGCCGCTGCCCACCCCGACCTCGCCGTCGATGTGGACAACCGGGTGGTGGTGCGACGTGACGCGCCGGTGGCGGGAAAGGTGGGCCTGGTGTCCGGCGGGGGTTCGGGGCACGAACCGCTGCACGGTGGTTTCGTCGGGCCCGGCATGCTCGCCGCTGCCTGTCCGGGCGAGGTGTTCACCTCTCCGGTGCCCGACCAGATGGTGCGCGCGGCGGCCGCCGTCGACAGCGGCGAGGGGGTGCTGTTCATCGTCAAGAACTACACGGGCGATGTGCTGAACTTCGAGATGGCAGCCGAGCTCGCCGAGGACGAGGGGGTGCGGATCGCCAAGGTGCTGGTCAATGACGACGTGGCGGTGACCGACAGCCTGTACACGGCGGGCCGGCGCGGGACCGGCGCGACGCTCTTCGTGGAGAAGCTGGCGGGGGCGGCGGCCGAGGAGGGCGCGCCGCTGGAGCGGGTGGAGGCCATCGCCCGGCAGGTGAATGAGGGCGCCCGGTCCTTCGGCGTCGCGCTGGCCGCCTGCACGACCCCGGCCAAGGGCAGCCCCACCTTCGATCTGCCCTCCGGGGAACTCGAGTTGGGCGTCGGTATTCACGGTGAGCCGGGGCGGGAGCGACGGGCCATGATGACGTCGCGGGAGATCGCCGACTTCGCGGTGGACGCCGTGCTGGAGGACCTGCGGCCGACCGGGCCGGTGCTCGCCCTGGTGAACGGCATGGGTGCGACTCCGCTGCTGGAGTTGTACGGTTTCAACGCCGAGGTTCAGCGGGTGCTGTCCGAGCGTGGCGTGGCGGTCGCTCGTACCCTCGTGGGGAACTACGTGACGTCGCTCGACATGGCAGGCTGCTCGGTGACGCTCTGCCAGGTCGACGAGGAACTGCTGCGGTTGTGGGACGCGCCGGTGAAGACCCCGGCTCTCCGCTGGGGTTGCTGACTCGCCGCCGGTCACCGACTCGTTCCCCGCCCGACTCATCAGGGAGGCCCTGTGCTCGACGCCGAATTCTTCCGTCGCTGGATGACCACGACGGCCGGGACCGTCGACAGAGAGGCGAATCGGCTGACCGAACTGGATTCGGCCATCGGCGACGCCGATCACGGCAGCAACCTGCGGCGCGGGTTCGCCGCCGTGACGGCCGCGCTGGAGAAGGACGCGCCCGACACGCCGGGGGCGGTGCTCGTTCTCGCCGGACGACAGTTGATCTCCACGGTGGGCGGTGCTTCGGGGCCGCTCTACGGAACGCTGCTGCGCACCACCGGCAAGGCGCTCGGGGACACGGCCGAGGTCAGCCGGGAGCAGCTGGCCGAAGCCCTGGCCGGCGGGGTCGCCGCCGTGGGCCGGCTCGGCGGGGCCGCGGCCGGTGACAAGACGATGCTCGACGCGCTCCTGCCCGGCGCCGAAGCGCTGTCCGAGTCCTTTGCGGCAGCCGCCACCGCGGCCGACGCCGGAGCGCAGGGGACCGTGCCGCTGAGGGCCCGAAAGGGCCGTGCCAGTTATCTGGGCGAACGCAGTATCGGGCACCAGGATCCCGGGGCGACGTCGTCGGCCCTGCTGCTCCAGGCACTCGCGGAGGTGGCCGCATGAGCCGGCTCGTGGGAATCGTGCTGGTGTCGCACAGCGCACCTGTCGCCGCCGCCGTCGCCGAACTGGCCACCGGGCTCACCGGCGGGTCGACGACCGCGCCGGTCGCGGCCGCGGGAGGCACTCCTGACGGCGGACTCGGCACCAGCTCGGAGCTGATCGTCGCGGCGGCCGCCGCGGTCGACCGTGGCGCGGGGGTCGCGGTGCTCGTCGATCTCGGCAGTGCGGTGCTTACGGTCAAGGCGCTGCTGGCCGAGGGCGACGAACTCCCGGAAGGCACCCGGCTGGTGGATGCGCCGTTCGTGGAGGGAGCGGTGGCGGCCCTGGTCACGGCTTCGGCGGGTGGTGACCTGGACGCGGTGGAGGCGGCGGCCGCCGAGGCGTACGACTACCGCAAGGTCTGAGGGGGTCCGGCACCCCCGGGCCGGAGCCTTGACTTCGAGATCATGCGCACCCTAGCGTCTTGTTCTTCGACATGACCGGGGTTCACATACGAGGACGGGGTGGGTCGTGGATCAGCGACGCGTAGTGGTGTCCGGCGGCGGAACGGGGATCGGCCTGGCCGCCGCCGAGGCCTTCGTCGAGAGGCGGTGCTGCGCAAGGCCGCCGACGAACTCAACGCCAGATACGGTGAGTCCGCCGTGACCTGGACGACTGCCGACCTCAGTGTGCCGCAACAGGTCCGTGACGCGGTGGAGTTCATCACCGCCGACCCCGAGCCGGTGGACGTACTTGTCACCAGTGCGGGCGGAAACGCGGCACCCGCCCACGACGGCACCCTGGAATCCGTCGCCGACGGCTATCTGCGCAACTTCGCCGCCAACGTGCTGACCGCGGTGCTGCTCACCGAGGGACTGGTTCCGCACCTGCGCCGGGCGGCCGTATCGTCCATCTGTCCTCGATCGCGGCGCTTCGCGGGCCCGGGTCGTACGGCGGCGCCAAAGCCGCGGTCAACACGTACACCTTTGAACTGGCCCAGCGGCTCGGCGCGGACGGCATCACCGTCAACGCCGTGGCCCCGGGCTTCGTGGCGGACACCGAGTTCTTCGGAGGCCGCGTCAACCCGGAGTTCATCGCCTCCCGAGTGGCGCAGACACTGACCGGTCGGGGCGGGGTGCCCAGCGAGATCGCCGCCGCGATCCGCTATGTGGCAGCGCCCGAGGCCGGTTACCTCACCGGGCAGATCCTGCACATCAACGGCGGCGCCGCGCTGGGCCGGTAGCAACCTCGGTGGCCCCCCGCCGTGCATCGATGTCAGCCCGTCATCCCCGGCCCACCCCCGCGATCGTCGTCCTGGCCGTGCCTCCGGGCCCAGGGGTGGCGCAGCCGGATCCAGATGTCTCTGGCCTCCCGCCCGGCGGCCGTTCGGCTGTGTGCCACCGCGCGGCGGGCCTGGGCGGGTGTTTCGACCATGGGGCCCGAGCCGCGCAAGGGCTTGCCGGCCGTTTCGTGCAGGAACAGCGTCGAAATGAGCCCGATCACTCCGGCGACCATCAGGTAATAGGCTGGCACCATCTTGTTCCCGGAGGCCTCGACGAGGCCGGAGGCGAACAGCGGAGTGGTCCCGCCGAAGAGCGAGACCGAGACGTTGAAGGCGATCGACAGGGCTCCGTACCGCAACCTGGTCGGGAAGAGGGCCGGGAGCGTCGATGCCGACGTACCGGCGAAGCAGACCAGCAGCAGTCCGAGAATCCCGCAGCCCACGGCCGGCCAGAGGATGCCGCCTTGCCGGATCATGACGAACGAAGGGTACGACAGCGCGATCAGCGCGACGCTGCCCGCCATGAAGACGGGCCTGCGCCCCCACCGGTCGGAGGTCCGGCCCACTGTGGTGATCGTCAGCACGACCAGCAGCATGGTGGCGAGCACCAGCAGTTGAGCGGTGGTCTCGTTCTGGCCGAGCGTGGACGTCATGTAGGTCGGCAGATAGGACGTCACCATGTAGTTGGTGACGTTGTACAACAGGACCAGCCCCATACAGATGAGTACGGCTTCCCAGTGCTGGGTGAAGATCTCCTTGAGCCGGCCCTTGCCGGACTGCCTGGCCTCCTCGACGGGGTCCTCCTCCGGTTCGCCCCGCGCCACAGCCTGCTCATGGACGTACGCCGCTTCCTTCTTGAAGGCCGGGGTCTCCTCCAGCTTGAGGCGCATATAAAGTCCGATCGCGCCCAGCGGACCTGCCACCAGGAAGGGGACGCGCCACGCCCAGTCGACGAGACCGTCCTGTCCAACGGCCAGCGTCAGCACGGTGACCATGCCGGAGCCCAGTGAATAGCCGATGAAGGTACCGAAGTCCAGCCAGCTGCCGAGGAACCCACGACGCCTGTCAGGGGCGTACTCGGCGATGTAGGTGGTCGCGCCCGCGTACTCGCCGCCGGTCGAGAAGCCCTGGACCAGCCGGCAGATCAGGAGCAGCACCGGCGCCACGAAGCCGACCGCGCCGTAGCTCGGCAGGAAACCCACCGCGAAGGTACTGATCGCCATCATGATCATGGTGGTGGCGAGGACTTTCTGCCGGCCGATGCGGTCACCCAACGGACCGAAGACGAGGCCGCCGAGCGGACGCACCAGGAAGGCCGCCGCGAACGTCGCGAAGGTGGCCACCACCTGGGCACCGGGCGAACTCGACGGGAAGAAGACCTTCCCCAGCGTGCCTGCCAGATAGGCGTAGACGCCGAAGTCGAACCACTCCATGGTGTTGCCGAGTGCGGCCGCGGCCACCGCTCTGCGTACCTTGGGCCGGTCGGCCACCGAGACGTCCTCGGCGTTCAGCGACTTCTTGCGGCGGCGCAGCAGAGTACGGACCATTCGGTCCGTCGCAGCGTTTCGCTTGCTGCCTGGCCGGCTTCCCTGAGGGCTACGGGACCGTCGGAACGGGTCCGCCACGATGCCCTCCTCCCTGCCGTATCGGTCATCAGCCGTCCGACCCCCGATTCTGGGGCCTGATCCCTCGCGGGCGCCTGTTCGGCGCGGCCGTAGGAGTGACGGGGCAGAGCTGGGCGAACCCGCAATGCCACCCGCTGCTCCTGCGGTTGACACGTCGACCGCCAGGCGTCCGGATGCAGCCGCGCGGCGGCTGTTGGATCGTGTGGGGGACGAGTACCAGAGAGGGAGTCATGGAAACCAACGCTCTGACGCCTGCGCTCCTGCAGACCCTGCGCAGGCACCAGCCCCACCCGGTGGTGTCCGTGTCCATGCCCACGCACCGGCGTGAGCCCGACAACGCCCAGGACGCCGTGCGCCTGCGCAACCTCCTCGCGGAGGCCGGGCGCCGGATCGATGCGGACGAGTCGGTGTCCCGGCAGTCGCGAGCCGAGCTGAAAGCCCAGCTCGAACGGGCGCTGACCGATGTCGATCTGCGCCGCTCGCTGGACGGACTGGTCATCTTCGCCGGTACGGACGAACACCAGGTGTGGGTCCTGCCCCGGCCGGTGCCCGAACGGGTGGTGGTGAGCGACAGCTTCCTGACCAGGAATCTGGTCGCTGCCAAGGCGCAGGCCACCCCCTTCTGGGTACTGGTGATCGCCGCCGACCGCAGCACGCTCTGGCACGGCTCCGGAGAGCGACTGAGCGAGCACCGGGGCAACGGTTTCCCGGTCACTCCGGAGGAACTGGACGACGACGTGCAGCGCGAGCAGCGGGTGGGTGACGTGGCCGGCACGTTCCGGGACGAGGAAACCCGTCGGTATCTGCGCACGGTGGACAGCACGCTGGCCGCCGTCCTCGCCGCCGAGCCACGCCCGCTCTACGTGGTGGGCCTGCCCCCCGCGCTGAGTCTGCTGGAGGACGTGGGCACCGCCACCCGTGACGCCGTGGGCAAGGTGCTCAGCGGCGGACTGGTGGACGGACCCGCGTCCGAGCTCTACCGACAGCTCGAACCGAGTCTGGCGGATTTCCAGCGGCGGGCCGCGGAACGCACCGCGGACCGCCTCAATGCGGCGCGCGGCAAACGGAAGTTCGCCGCCGGGCTCGACGAGGTGTGGGAGTCGGTACGTGAGGGGCGCGTCGCCCTGGTGGCCGTGGAGGAGCATTTCCAGCAGACCGTCCGGGTCGAGGAGGGTCATCTCGTGCCGCTGGATCCGGCGCTGCCGCACCCGTCCGGGAACGGCATCCGCGAGGACATCGTCGACGAGTTGGTGGAGCTGGCCCTGGACGGCGGCGCGGAAGTCGTCTTCGTCCCCGACGACATGCTGGCCGGTCACAGTCGTATCGCGGCCGACCTCCGCTACTGACGCGGCGGAGCGAGTACCCGGTCCGGGGTGAGCGGCAGTTCCCGTTGACGTACACCGGTGGCGTGGTGCACGGCGTTGCCGATGGCGGCGGCCGTGCCGACCACGCCGATCTCCCCGATGCCCTTGCTGCCCATCGGGTTGAGGTGCCTGTCGTCCTCCTCGATCCAGTGCGCCTGGATATCGGTGACATCCGCATGGCAGGGCACGTGGTAGGCCGCGAGGTCGCTCTCGGTGAAGTCTCCGAAGGCCGGGTCCATGGTGCTGCCCTCCATCAGCGCCATCCCGATGCCCATGATCATTCCACCGATGAACTGCGACCGTGCGGTGCGCGGGTTGAGGATGCGTCCGGCCGCGTACACGCCGAGCATCCTGCGGACCCGTACCTCCCCGCTGACGGTGTCCACCTGTACTTCGGCGAAGTTCGCACCGAAGGCGTGCCGGGCGTAAGGCGATTCGCGTTGCGCCTGTTCGGTGATGTCCGCGTCGGCCGAGAGACCTCCGGCCGGCAGCGAACCCCGGTGGGCCGCGACTCGGGCGGCGAGCTCCGTGCAGGCCTCGTGTACCGCCCATCCCCAGGACGCGGTGCCGGACGATCCGCCGGCCACCGAGGCCTGCGGGAGGTCGCTGTTGCCGATCTCGATGTGCACCGAGCCCGACGGGACGCCGAGCGCGTCGGCGGCGATCTGGCCCAGCACGGTGCGTGCGCCTGTTCCGATGTCCGTGGCGTTGACACGCACCAGGTAGCGGCCGTCGGCCGATACCCGTGCGGTGGCCGCGCTCGGCATGATGAGGACCGGGTAGGTGGCTGCGGCGACTCCCGTGCCGATCAGCAGGGCGCCCTCCCGGCGCGAGGCCGGCCGCGGGTCCCGGTCCGCCCAGCCGAAGCGGCGGGCTCCTTCCCGCAGGCATTCCACGAGGTGGCGGCTGCTGAAGGGCCGGCCGCTGTCCGGCTCGGTGTCCGGCTCGTTGCGCACGCGCAGTTCGACCGGGTCGAGGCCGACGGCTTCGGCGAGTTCGTCCATCGCCGACTCCAGGGCGTACATGCCCGGAGTCTCTCCCGGGGCGCGCATCCAGGAAGGGGTGGGCACGTCCAGTGCCACCACCCGGTGCAGGGTGCGGCTGTGCGGTGATGCGTACATGACCCTGGTGGGGACCGCGGCCTGCTCCACGAACTCCTTGACGCGGGAGGTGTGGGTGGTGACCTCGTGACTGAGCGACACCAGCGTTCCCTCGGCGTCCGCACCGAGCCGCAGCCTGTGCAGGGTAGGCGCACGGTGGCCGACGTTGGCCGGCATTTCCTTGCGCGGCAGAGACAGTTTGACGGGGCGACCGGTGTGCAGGGCGGCCATGACGGCGAGCACCACATGGGGGCGAGGGGTGCCCTTGGAGCCGAATCCGCCGCCCACGTGTTCACAGCTCACGGTGATCCGGTCGGCCGGAATGCCGAAGAGCGCGGCCAGCGCTGTCCGCACATAACTGGATCCCTGGCTGGAGTCGTGCACCCGCAGCCGTCCGCTGTCCCAGTACGCGGTGGCCGCGTGCGGCTCCATCGGGTGGTTGTGCAGCGGCGGTACCCGGTAGGACACGTCGACCTGAACGGGTGATGCGGCGAAGGCCGCGTCCACGTCGCCGCGCTCCCGGAGGGCCGGGTAGCCGCCGTTGGCCACCTCCGGCGTGTAGGCGCCGGGGTGATCGGCGGTGAGGGTGACGTCGTGAGGTTCCGCCGCGTACTCGATGCGTACCGCCTCGGCTGCGGCCCGCGCCGTCTCCAGCGTCTCCGCCACCGCCAGCGCCACGTACCAGCCGCGGTGCGGTACTTCCCGGTCCTGCAGCACGGCGAGGGTGGGGTCACCGGCGTCACCGAGCCGGGGGCTCGAGTCGGGGCTGAGCACGGCCAGCACGCCGGGCAGCGCCAGGGCGGCGCTATCGTCCACGGCGACGACCCGGCCGCGGGCCACAGTGGCGGCCACCGGCCAGGCATAGGCACAGTCCGCAGGGGTGTGCTCGGCGGCGTACCGGGCGACGCCGGTGATCTTCTCCCGGCCTTCGCTGCGTTCCGCGGGGGTGCCGAGTGCGGCGGCTGTGGGGCGCATGCGGGATCCTCTCACTGCGACTTGCTCGGTTGTCCGAAGCGGCTGGAGACTTGCGGCGGCTGATGGCTTGCGGCGTCCGATCCGGCTTGCTTTCGTGCGGTCACGCCTCAGCCCTGTCCCACCAGCCCTTCCAGTACGGCGCACGCGAGATTGCGGGCCAGCACCAGCTTGAAGGCGTTGTCGCGGAGCGGCTCGGCCGCCGCGAGCTCCGCGTCCATGGCGCGTTCGATGTTCTCCTGGGTCGGCGCAGTGCCGAGGAGTTCGGCCTCCGCCGTCCTCGCCCGCCACGGCCGATGGGCGAGCCCGCCGAAGGCGAGTCCGATGTGCCGTACCTGGCCCCCGCCGCTCAGCGCGGCCACTGCGGCAACGGAGACCAGCGCGAAGGCGTACGACGCCCGGTCGCGGGTCTTGCGGTAGGCCGAGGGCACTCCTGCCGGGACGGGCGGCAGCACCACCGCCTCGATGATCTCGCCCGGGCGGATCACCGTGTCCTGATCGGGTCGGTCACCGGGAAGACGATGGAATTCGGTCACCGGGACAGTGCGTGGGCCGTCCGCGCCGAGCAGTTCGACCGTGGCATCGAGGGCGGCGAGCGCCACCGCCATGTCCGAGGGGTGGGTGGCGATGCACTGCTCCGAGTAGCCGAGCACCGCGAAATCGCGGTCCGATGCCGACTCCCGTGCGCCGCAGCCGCTGCCCGGCTCCCGCTTGTTGCAGGGCTTCGCGGTGTCCTGGAATACGGGGCAGCGAGTTCGCTGGAGCAGATTGCCACCGGTAGTGGCGACATTGCGCAGCTGGCCGGACGCTCCAGCGAGCAGGGCCTGCGAGAGCGCGGGATAACGGGCCCGGACCAGTGGATGTGCGGCCAGGTCGCTGTTGCGGACGGTCGCTCCGATCCGCAACGCTCCCCGCGGCAACTCCTCGACGGCGTCCAGCGGCAGTCTGCTGATGTCGATGAGCGTGTCCGGGCGCTCCACACCCAGCTTCATCAGATCGACCAGATTGGTGCCGCCGCCGAGATATCGGGCGCCGGGATGCGCCGCGTGGGCGGCGGACGCCTCCTCGATGCTGTGGGCTCGTACATAGGCGAAGGGCTTCACCGCGTCACGTCCTGAACGGCATCGACAATGTTCGGATAAGCGCCGCAGCGGCAGAGATTCCCGCTGAGCCGCTCGCGGATCTCCGCAGCCGTGAGTGCTACCGGGCCCGCTGCCGGCTGACCGGGATCCGTGACGTGGGAGGGATGGCCCGCCGCCGCCTCGGCGATGACGCCGACCGCGGAACAGAGCTGGCCCGGGGTGCAATAACCGCACTGGAAGGCGTCACGCTCGAGAAAAGCCCGCTGCAGCGGGTGCATCCCCTCGTCGTCGGGGGCGAGCCCTTCCACCGTGGTCACCTCCGCTCCGTCCTGAGCCACGGCCAGCAGCAGACATCCGTTGGCGCGTCTGCCGTCGACCAGGACGGTGCAGGCGCCGCACTGTCCGTGGTCACACCCCTTTTTGGCACCGGTGAGATCGAGCTGTTCGCGCAGCACGTCGAGAAGCGTCGCGCGGCGATCGACCACCAGGGGGCGCGGCTCACCATTGACCTTCAGCGTGACGTGCGAATGAGTGCGGTCGTGATGCTGGGCCGCGTACTCGACGGCCTCGTCGGGTGTGTTGTGGGGCTCCACTGCTGCAGCCTTTCTGCGCTTCTGCCGGCTTCCGGCCAGCTTCGGATCAGCGGGTCTCGCCGCCACTGTCGTCGTCGGCGACGACATGCACGGCGGCCTCTTCGGCGGAGGCTGCCGCGCCATCGATGCCGACGTCCTCGGCCAGCATGTCCTTCTCGGCTTCTTCGTGTGCTCCTTGGTCGGGCCCGACCAGACGGCCCGATCGGACGTCGCCCACCTCGTCGTCCAGGGGTTCGCCGTCACTGTCGGACGAGTCACCGATGCCGTCGCCCTCAGCGTCCGACAACGGTGTCGGTTCGGCCACCTCTTCGGAGAGACGCTCGTCCAGCGTCTCTCCGTCGTGCTGTTCCCGCGCGGTGGTGCCCACGTGCTCGACGCCCAGGGGCCGCTCGGGCGGGGACCAGCCCTCGTCGTAGGGATCCGCCCCCCGGTCGTTGAGGGTGTCCTCGGGGTCGAGGATCCCCGAGTCGTCGGTGACCTCGCTCCCGTCCGGCTGGTAAACGTCGTCACCCATAGCGTTGTCCTGTCCGATCGCCACGGTGTGCTCCTTCGTCCCACTGGTGCTGCAGCCGCTCCCTGTCCAGACTGGGCCACACCACGCTTCCCGGCCTGCGGGGGGCGGCGAGTGGGCCGGAATGCCCCGGCCGAGTGTGTGGTACTGTCCGGTCAGCACTTGTGTACGCCCATCAGTAGGCGCCGGTGCCAGTTCGTTCTCTCGCTTTCCCCCTCTCGCTGTGAAGCCTTCTCCTTCATGATCGGCGATCCAGCGCTCCAGCACCACTCCTCATTTCCCGGCCCGGGCCTCTTTGCCCTCCGTAACGGGGCGTGACCACACCGCCTCCGCCGGGCTTCTCATTTCGCATGTCCGCGAAAGGACCCCGCATGCCCCGCACCCTCGAACGCCCACCCGTCCGACAGCACCTCGCGGCACCGGCCGCCGGTGTCCTCGACCTCACCCACCGCGGTCACGGCCTGCTGCGCACCCTTGACGCGCACGGCCCGGGCCCCGCCCCCGACAACGTACAGGTTCCGGCCGCCCTGATCCGCCAACATGACCTGCGGACAGGTGACTTCGTTGAAGCGTCGCGCGAAGGCCCCGGGGGTCCCCTTCACGTCGATCGGGTCAACGGCCGCTCGCCGGAGGCCCTGCGCGACCGGCCCCATTTCCGTGAGCTGACCCCACTGCACCCCGGCGAACGACTGCGGCTGGAAACTCCCGGCGGCAGCGCGGCGACCCGGCTCATCGACCTGATCGCGCCGATCGGCAAGGGGCAGCGCGGGCTGATCGTCGCGCCCCCCAGGACCGGCAAGACCGTACTGCTGCAGCAGCTCGCGGCAGCCATCGCCGAGAACCACCCCGAGTGCCACCTGATGGTGGTGCTCCTCGACGAGCGCCCCGAGGAGGTCACCGACATGCGCCGCTCCGTACGGGGCGACGTACTCGCGTCGACTTTCGACAGAGCGGCGAAGGAACACATCGCGCTCGCCGAACTCGCGGTGGAACGGGCCAAGCGCCTCGTCGAACAGGGCCAGGACGTCGTCATCCTGCTCGACTCCCTCACCCGGCTCTGCCGCGCCCACAACAACACCGCCGCATCCGGCGGCCGCACCCTCAGCGGCGGCGTCGACGCCGGCGCCGTGCAGGGACCGAAGCGGCTCTTCGGGGCCGCACGGCGCGCGGAGGAAGGGGGATCGCTGACCATCCTGGCAACGGCACTGGTGGACACCGGCTCCCGCGCGGACGACTACTTCTTCGAAGAACTCAAGAGCACCGGCAACATGGAGCTCAGGCTGGACCGCGCACTGGCGGACAGAAGGATCTTCCCTGCTGTCGACATCCCGCCCTCCGGCACCCGCCGAGAGGACCTCCTGTTTTCCGGCAGCGAGTTGACCGCCGTACGAGATCTGCGCCGCGCGCTGCGGTCCAGGGACGGCCAAGCCACCCTGGAGGCCCTGCTGGACAGGATCCGGCGCACCCCGGACAACGCGGCCTTCCTCCAGCAGATCCGTCGGACCGTGCCCCGCGCGTGAGACCCCGCCCACCGGCACCCGCACAGTTCACGGCCCGTTCCCCACGGCGAGGCCCCCCAAGAGCTCGCCGGTCCGCAGCCGGAAGGGCGGTTGCCGGTGCGCCTCCGACAACCGCCCCCGCCGTCAGGGAAGCGGTTCAGCCGGCCAGGGCCGCGGAGACCACTGCCCTGGCCTCCTCCTGCACCCGGCTCAGATGGTCGGCTCCCAGGAAGGACTCACCGTAGATCTTGTACACGTCCTCGGTGCCCGACGGCCGCGCGGCGAACCAGGCGTTCTCCGTCATGACCTTGATCCCGCCGATCGATGCCCCGTTGCCCGGCGCCTCGGTCAGCACTTCGGTGACAGGCTCCCCGGCCAAGGTGTCCGCGGTGACCTGCTCGGTAGAGAGCCTGGCCAGGATCGCCTTCTCCTGCCTGGTGGCCGGAGCGTCGATGCGGGCGTAGGCAGGTGAGCCGAACCGCTCGGTGAGCTCGGCGTAGTGCTCGGAAGGGGTCTTGCCGGTGACCGCGAGGATCTCGGACGCCAGCAGCGCCAGGATGATGCCGTCCTTGTCGGTGGTCCACACCGAGCCGTCGTGACGCAGGAAGGAGGCGCCCGCCGACTCCTCGCCGCCGAAGCCCAGCGACCCGTCGACCAGTCCGTCCACGAACCACTTGAACCCGACCGGCACCTCGACCAGCCGGCGTCCGAGGTCGGCAGCCACCCGGTCGATCATCCCGGACGACACCAGCGTCTTGCCGATGCCCGCGTCCTGGGGCCACCGGTCACGGTGAGTGAAGAGGTAGGCGATGGCCGCGGCAAGATAGTGGTTCGGGTTCATCAGCCCGGCGTCCGGGGTGACGATGCCGTGCCGGTCGGCGTCGGCGTCATTGCCCGTCGCGATCTGATACCGGTCCCGCCGCTCGATCAACGAGGCCATCGCGTGCGGCGACGAACAGTCCATCCGGATCTTTCCGTCCCAGTCCAGCGTCATGAACCGCCAGGTCGGGTCGGCGAGCGGGTTGACCACCGTGAGATCGATCCTGTGCTGTTCGGCGATGCGTCCCCAGTACGCGACGGAGGCACCGCCCAGGGGATCCGCTCCGATCCGCACCCCCGCGTCGCGTACCGCCTCCAGGTCGAGGACGGCCGGCAGATCCCTCACGTAGCTGTCGAGGAAGTCGTACCGTCCGGTCGTCGACGCGGCCAGCGCGCGGGAGTACGGCAGCCTGCGCACGTCCTTCAGCCCGCCCGCGATGATCTCGTTGGCCCGGTCCTGGATCCACCGGGTCGCGTCGGAGCCGGCCGGACCACCGCTGGGCGGGTTGTACTTGAACCCGCCGTCGGCGGGCGGATTGTGGGACGGGGTGACCACCACGCCGTCCGCGAGCGCCGCAGTACGGCCCCGGTTGTGGGTGAGGATCGCATGGGACACGGCCGGTGTCGGTGTATAGCCGTCGGCGGTGTCGATGAGCACGCTCACGTCGTTGGCGGCGAACACCTCGAGGGCGGTGACCCGGGCAGGCTCCGACAACGCGTGCGTGTCGGCGCCGAGGAAGAGCGGCCCGTCGGTGCCCTGCCGGGCCCGGTACTCACAGATCGCCTGGCTGGTCGCGGCGATGTGATCCTCGTTGAACGCGGTGGCGAAGGACGAGCCGCGGTGCCCCGATGTCCCGAACGCCACCTGCTGGGCCGGCTCGCCGGGATCCGGGTGCAGGGCGTAGTACGAGGTCACCAGCCGGGCGACATCGGTCAGGTCCTCCGGCCGCGCCTGCTGTCCCGCTCGTTCATGCGGCATCTGCCCACTCCTCCAGGTCGGTCGTTGAGATCAGTTTGTCAGCTCATACTCCCGGGTCCGGGATGTGTTGCGCGGGCGCCTCGCCGCGTCGCGATGCGCGACGGCGCCGGTCCTGCCGCGGGCCCGGGGCCGGCAGCTCGTCACTGCACCGGAAGGTGCTTCAGGTCTTGACAATCCCATTGGTCTGGACCACCTTTCAGTACCAGCGGTGGCCACCGTCCCAGCAGTTCCTCCCAACACTCCGCCCCAGTACACCCCCGGAGGCATCCCGTGGACCGTGCACCGTTCGCCCGAAGATCCTGGCTCGGCGGCGCGCTCGCCGTCATCGCAGCGGCGGCCCTCTCGGCAGCCGGCCTGACCGGCACCGCCCAGGCCGCGGACATCAACGTCGCCAAGAACGCCGGATTCGAGTCGGGACTGTCCAACTGGACCTGTACCGCAAGCAGCGGAGCCACCGTCGCCACCCCCGCGCACAGCGGCAGCGCGGCGTTGAAGGCCACTCCGTCCGGACAGGACAACGCCCAGTGCACGCAGACCGTGGCGGTACTCCCCAACTCAACGTACAAACTGAGCAGTTGGGTGCAGGGCAGCTATGTGTACCTCGGGGCGAGCGGCACCGGCACCACCGACGTGTCCACTTGGACGCCCGGCTCCTCCGGCTGGTCCCAGTTGTCCACCAGCTTCAAGACCGGGGCGTCCACCACGTCCGTCACGGTCTACGTCCACGGCTGGTACGGGCAGCCCGCCTACTATGCCGACGACTTCTCGGTGATCGGCCCGGACGGGGGCGGCGGCAGCGATCCGGGGCCGACCGTCCCCGCAGCGCCCGGCGGGCTCAAGGCCGGTTCGATCACCAAGAGTTCGGTGGACCTGTCCTGGAACCCTTCGTCCGGCGCGACCGGTTACCAGGTCTACCGTGACGGCGCCAGGGTCCAGTCCGCGACCGGTGCTTCGGCGACGGTGACGGGACTGTCGCCCGACACCTCGTACCAGTTCCAGGTGACGGCGACCAACGCGGCGGGCGAGTCGCCCAGGTCCGGTGCCGTCACGGCCCGCACCTCCGCCGACACCGGTGGCGGAACGGGCGGCGGTTCCGTACCCGAACACGCGGTGACCGGCTACTGGCAGAATTTCAACAACGGCGCGACCGTGCAGAAGATCAGTGATGTACCGGCGAATTACGACATCATCGCGGTCGCGTTCGCCGATGCGACGACGACATCGGGGGCTGTCTCCTTCACCCTCGACACCTCCGGGCTGAACGGCTACACCGTCGACCAGTTCAAGGCCGACATCAAGGCCAAGCAGGCAGCGGGCAAGTCGGTCATCATCTCCATCGGCGGCCAGAACGGCACGATCTCGGTCACCGACACCACCTCAGCGAACAACTTCGCCAACTCCGTCTACTCACTGATGCAGGAGTACGGCTTCGACGGAGTCGACATCGACCTGGAGAACGGCATCAACTCCACTTACATGTCGCAGGCGCTGAAATCGCTTTCGGCCAAGGCGGGTTCGGGCCTGGTGATCACCATGGCGCCGCAGACGATCGACATGCAGTCGACGTCGAACGGGTACTTCCAGACGGCGCTGAACATCAAGAACATCCTCACCGTCGTCAACATGCAGTACTACAACAGCGGTTCCATGCTGGGCTGCGACGGCAAGGTCTACTCCCAGGGTTCGGTGGACTTCCTCACCGCCCTGGCCTGCATCCAGCTGGAGGGCGGACTCGACCCGTCCCAGGTCGGTCTCGGGGTGCCCGCGTCGACCAGGGGGGCGGGCAGCGGCTACGTATCGCCGAGCGTCATCAACAACGCACTGGACTGCCTCACCAAGGGCACCGGCTGCGGCTCCTTCAAGCCGGCCAAGACCTACCCGGGTCTGCGCGGCGCGATGACCTGGTCGACCAACTGGGACGCCCTGTCGGGCAACGCCTGGTCGAACGCGGTCGGTCCGCACGTGCACGCCCTGCCGTAGGGCCGGCGGTTCCGCCCACGGTGCAGCACCCCGCCTCCCGGCGGCGTGCTGCACCGTCACCGTCGGCGGGCCACCACAAGGCGCCAGTGAGGGCTCCCATCGGTGCGGCGGCCGAATTCCTCCAGGGGCCACAACTCCACCGAGAAGCCGGCCCGGACGAGATCGTCGCGCACTTCCTTCAGCGGGAAGGTGCGGTAGTACATGACGAACTGCGGTCGCCACAGCAGATTGCGGACCCGCATCGCCACATCGAAGCCGAGCAGCGTCCAGTACAGCGGTGAGCCCGGAGGCTGCGGAGCGCCGATCGGGAAGGCGAACACCCCGCCCGGCCGCAGCGCACGGTGCACCCCGGCGAAGAGGCCGGGCCGCTCGGCCGGCAGGAAATGGCCGAACGCGCCGAAACTCACCGCCAGATCGAAGGCGCCGCGGAACGGCAGGGCGCGGGCATCGGCCCGTACCCACTCCACCGCGGGCGTCCGGTCAGCCACCGCGTCGGCCTGCCGGGCGGCGGCCAGCATCCCGGCGCTGAAGTCCACTCCGGTGACGTGTCCCTCGCAGAGCGACCGCAGCGCCCCGACCCCCGCGCCGGTGCCGCAGCACACATCCAGTCCGGCGCCGAAGGGGCCCAGCGGCCGCAGCGCGCCGGCGACGGCATCCAGGACGCGGTCGGGTGTACGGAAGGGAGTCCGGTCGAACTTGGGGGCCAGCAGGTCGTAGCCGCGTTCGATGGAGGAGAGCGCCTGGACGGTCAGCTCGCGGAAGGTGGGACCGTCGGGGGCGAACGGCGCCCACGCACCTGACATCGCCGCCTTGGCCTGCGAGAACATCAGCCACCGCCTCCGCTACGGGTATCGGGCCGGCGCCGGGTTGAACACCGCCCCGTACAGGCTATGCGGTACCCGGCCGTTCGCCTGCGAGGACCTCACGCACCAGTACGGCCAACTCGGCGTCGTCGGTCCGGGAGAGTTCGTCGAACGTCCCCGACCCACGTCCCAGCAGGACCCCGATGAACGCCGCCACCGCGATCTCGGCGCGCAACTGCGGGCGGTCGAGGCCGTCGCGGGTGAATCGCCCGGCCAGTGGCTCGACCAGTCTGCGGTGCAGTTCGGCACGGGCCGCTGCCTGGGCTGCCGGGTCCTCGTGCGGCCGCACGGCGGCCTGAAAGGCGGGGCCGGGGCCCCGGCGGCCCACCCGGTCCAGCAGGCCGAGCAGCCGGTCGCGGTCGAGCAGGTCGGCCGGGACGGCGCCGCCGGTCTCGGCCTGCAGCGCGGCGATGTACAGCTGGGTCTTGCCCCCGAAGTAACGGGCGATGAGCGCGGGGTCGACGCCCGCACGCTCGCCGATCTCCCGGACGGTGGTCCGCTCGAAGCCGCGGTCGGCGAAGAGCGCGGCGGCCGCCTGGAGGAGCAGTTCGCGGCTGCGTGCGGCGTCCCGCTTGCGTACCGGCCTCTGATCCCGCGACGGGCCCGGACCGGCGGCCGCCGGGGGCTCGCCACCGGTCTGCCGCTCACTGCTCATCCGTCCGCCTTCGCTCCGGGTGCCTGCCACCGTGTTCCCTCTGCGTTCCCCCTGCCGGGTTTCCGCCGTGCTCACCGCTCGGCCGCGAGGGCCTGCGCCGTCTGCCCTTCGCCCTGTTCCGGGACCTCGGCAATGACCGGGCGCGTCATGAGCGGCGCCGTGTCCGCTGCCGCCGAGCGGTTGCGGAGCAGGACCAGGCACACCACGCCGGTGGCCACCCACACACCGGCGCCGAGCAGCGCGGCGGTGAGATAGCCGTCGCCCGACGGCAGGGTGTGTCCGGCGGCGGTGTGCGCCTGCAGTACGGTCGCACTCAGGGCGCTGCCGGTCGAGTAACCGACGTAGCGCAGCACCTGGTTGAAACTTATCGCGCTGCCGGTCTCGTGCGCGGGCACAGCCCGCACGATGAGGCCGGGCATCACGGCAAAGGTGCAGCCGACACCAAGTCCGGCCACCCCCATGACGGCGAACATCTCCCAGAGGCTGCCCCGGGCGAACACGAAGATCAGCATGGCGGCCAGCGAAATCAGGCAGCCGACCGGCAGTACCCGGGCCAGCGGTATCCGGCGGGTCAGCAGCGGCACCAGGCGGCCGGCTGCCACACTGGCCACCGAGAACGGCAGCAGCACCAGACCGGTGACGACGACGGAGGAGCCGAAGCCGTACCCGGCGCTCGTCGGTGTCTGGACGAAGCGGGTCACCACCGTCATGAGCAGATACATCGCCACCCCCGCGATCAGCGCGGTCACGTCGGCGGTCAGCACCACCCGGTCACGGGCCAGCCGGAGGTCCACCAGGGGATGGGGGGTGCGCAGTTCGTGGGCGACCCACCAGACCAGCAGCAGGACCGATCCGGCAGCCAGCGCCAGCAACCGCGCCGAGGTCCATCCCCACAGCTCGGCCTCGCTCAGTACGAAGAGCAGTCCGGCCAGCGCGGCACCGAGCAGCAGGGCGCCGAGCACGTCCAGCGGTCGCGAGGGGCGGTGTGCGGTCGAAGGCAGCACGACCACGGCGGCCACCAGCGCCGCTGCGCTGACCACCGCCCCGAACCAGAAGCCGGCGTACACGTCGAAGGACTGCGCGATGAGTCCGGTCAGCGGATAGCCCAGGCCGACGCCCGCGACGGTGGTGATCGACAGCAGCGCGACGGCCGGCCGGGACCGCTCGGCGGGCAGCGCGTCCCGCGCGGTCGCTATGGCCAGCGGGGTGAGGCCGAGGCCGACGCCCTGCAGTGCCCGGCCGGTGACCAGGCAGGCGAAGCCCAGGGGCAACGCGGCCAGCACGCAGCCCACGAGTACCGCTGCCAGCGCGCCGAGGATCACCTGGCGACGGCGCGGCCCGTCGCCGAGCCGCCCCATCGTCGGGGTGGCGACCGCACCGACCAGCAGGGTGACGGTCAGCGACCACTGGGCATCGGTCAGCGAGACGTGCTCCACCTCGGCGATGGTCGGGATCAGCGGGGCGCCGAGGCTGCTGACCACGGCGACCAGCATGCCAAGGGAGACCAGCACCGGAACCAGTGCCCGCTCCCGCACGGTGGGCTGCTTGTTGACTGCCTGCACGACGAAGTACCACCTCGTTGTCTTCACGCTCTTTGTCGCTCTTTGTCATCACGTGCCGTCCACAGACGGTGTCCACAGATGATGACATGTGCTGGGCCCCGGTTGACCACCGTGCCATGCTGGCCTGCGTCCCCTTCGCCACCGACCGCCGGAGTCCGCGATCCCCGCCCCCGAACACCCGCCCCGCTCCCCCGCGAGATCCGCGGCAGACCGGCTGCTCGACATTCTGGGTGCCTTCAGCCTGGACCACCCGGCTCTGTCGCTGACGGAGCTCAGCCGCCGGGCGGATCTCCCGGTCCCCACCGCGCACCGACTGCTGGCCACGCTCACGGCTTGGGGAGCCCTGGAGCGGGACCAGGACGGGCTGTACCACGTCGGGCTCCGGCTGTGGGAGGTCGCCGCGCTGGCGCCGCGGGGGCTCGGTCTGCGCCAGGCGGCGCTGCCGTTTCTGGAGGACCTCTACGAGGCCACCCACGAGAACGTCCAGCTTGCGGTCCGGGACGGCATGGAGGTCGTCTACACCGAGTGGCTGTCGGGGCATTCCGCGGTGGGCGTGCGCATCCAGGTCGGCGCCCGCTGGCCGCTGCACGCGACCGGTGTCGGCCTGGTACTGCTGGCCTACGCGGACATCGCGCTGCAGCAGCACTTCTGCAGCCGCCCGCTGCCCGCGTTCACTCCGTACACCGTCACCGACCCGGCCCGGCTGCGGCGCGTCCTGGCCGAAGTACGGCGGACCGGGTGCGCGGTGAGTGAGCGCCAGGTCACCGAGGACGCGGTGTCGGTGGCCGCGCCGGTGCTCGGTCCGCGTGGTGATGTGGTGGCCGCGGTCTCCGTGGTCGTACCGGCCGCCGGTGCCAGAACCCCTGCGTTGGCCCCCGCCGTGCGGGTGGCGGGCCGGAGCATCTCCCGGGCGCTCGGCTGGCAGCCGCCGCAACCCGTGCGCTGAGGTCCGCCGAGCACCTTCCGCCAGGCGGAAGTGGCGTTGCCGTCCTCCGGGGTCCGTCAGGAATCTGTTCGCACACCGCGCAGCCTCTTCAGGGACGGAAGAGCCATGACTCCATTCGCACGCAATCAGTGGTACGTCGCCGCCTACGGCTCCGAGGTCGGCCGCGAGCTGCTGGCCCGCACCGTTCTCGGCGAGCCCATCGCCCTCTACCGCACCGAGGACTCCGACACCGTGGTCGCGCTGGCCGACCGCTGTGTCCACCGCCGCTTCCCGCTCTCGGAGAGCAGACTGGACGGCGACCGGGTGGTCTGCGGCTATCACGGCTTCACCTACGACACCACCGGCACCTGCGTGCAGGTGCCGGGGCAGAAACGCGTCCCGCGGACAGCCAGGGTCAGCTCCTATCCGACGGTCGAACAGGACTCCTTCGTCTGGATATGGATCGGCGATCCCGCTCTCGCAGACCCGCTCACCATCCCCCGCGCCGAGCACCTGGTCCGGCCCGGGTGGACCACGGTCCGCGGCATGGAGCCGATCGACGCCGACTACGGGCTGCTCGTCGACAACCTGCTGGATCTCTCCCACGAGACCTACCTGCACGGCGGATACATCGGCACGCCCGAGGTCGCCGAGACGCACATCACCACGGAGGTGGACGAAGCAGCCGGCGTGGTCCGGGTGGGCCGGCACATGGACGACGCCGAGTGCCCGCCGTTCTACGCACGCTCCACCGGCATCGAGGGCAGGATCTCCCGGAAACAGGACATCGAGTACCACGCCCCCTGCCTCTATCTTCTGCACAGCCGCATCACGCCGGTCGGCCAGGACTCCCCCGCCTTCCTCACCGAGATCACCTACGCCATCACCCCGTCCGCGGAGGGCAAGGTCTACGACTTCTGGGCCGTCTCCCGCGATTTCGCCGTGGACGACGCCGAACTCAGCTCGTTCCTGCGGGACTTCAACCACACCGTGGTGATGCAGGACGTGGACGCGCTCAACCTGCTGCAGACCGCCCTCGACGCCGAGCCGGGCCCCTATCAGGAACTCAGCATCAATATCGACACCGGCGGACTCGCCGCCCGCCGCATCCTGGCCCGGCTGGCCGACCGGTGAGCGGCGCGGACGACCCGGGCGAGGTGTACCGGATCTCCTGGGTACCCGGTACCGACCTGCTCTCCGGCGTCTGCCACTGCGGGGCCGAGCAGTCCGCCGATGACCCCGTGGTGCTCTGGGAGTGGATGCTGTCCCACCCGGAGGGGCACGACCCGGTGAGGCACGACCCGGAGGGGCACGACCCGGTGAGGCACGAAAGGACGACCGAATGAACGACCACGAAGCGGAGCTGACCGTTTCCCGGCGCACCGTCGAGGCCTCGGGCGTGGTGTCCCTGACGCTGCGGCATCCCCAAGGCGCCGCATTGCCCCCTTGAGAGCCGGGCGCCCATGTCGACCTGTTGCTGCCGGGCGGGCAGGAACGGCAGTACTCGCTCTGCGGTGACCCCGACGAACGCACCTGCTGGCGGATAGCGGTACTGCGCGAGGAATGCGGGCGTGGCGGTTCTGCGACCGTCCACGAAGCCCTGACCGAAGGGACGACGATCCGGGTACGGGGACCACGTAATCACTTCCCCTTGCTCCCGGCGCCGCGCTACCGCTTCGTCGCCGGCGGAATCGGCATCACCCCGATCCTGCCGATGATCGCCGCGGCTGATGCGGCGGGCGCCGAGTGGACCCTTCTCTACGGAGGCCGCAGCCGCAGCTCGATGGCGTTCGCCGACGACCTGGTGACCCGCTACGGCGACCGGGTCGACGTGGCGCCCCAGGACGAGACGGGGCTACTCGATCTGGACGCCCTGCTGGGCACGCCGCAAGCGGACACCCTGGTGTACTGCTGCGGTCCTGGCCCGCTGCTGACGGCCGCCGAGCGGAGCTGTTCGTCCTGGGACCCGGGCACGCTGCACGTGGAGCGCTTCAGTCCGAAGGAGCTGCCGGCCCAATCCGGGACGGGTACCCACGCGTTCGAGCTGGAGCTCCGGCGCTCGGGCCGGGTGCTGACGGTGACGCCGGACCGCAGCGTGCTGGACACGGTGCGGGAGGCCGGGATCGACGTCCTCTACTCCTGCACGGAAGGCACCTGCGGCACCTGCGAGACGGACCTCCTGGAGGGCGCCGCGGACCACCGCGACTCCGTGCTCACCGCGGCGGAGCAGCAGGCGAACGAGACCATGATGATCTGTGTGTCCCGCTGTCTGGGCTCCCGCCTGGTGCTCGACCTGTAGCAGGAGGGCTCAACCGATGGGCAGACCCGCGTAGTTCTCCGCGAGCTCGGCCGCGGCGTGCGGCGAGGAGGCGATCCGGCCGAGCTGCGACAACTGCAGCCGGGTCTGGAATTCACTCTGCTGCGGGTCGGTGTGCAAGGTGGTCGTCATGAACCAGGAGAAGTGCTCGGCCCGCCAGACCCGGCGCAGACAGGTGTCCGAGTACGCGGCGAGCAGGTCCGCGTCGCCGGTGCGGTGCAGGTGGGCCAGTGCCCGGGCGAGGACGATCACGTCCGAGGCGGCCAGGTTGAGTCCCTTCGCTCCGGTCGGCGGCACGATGTGCGCCGCGTCGCCCGCCAGGAGCACCCGCCCCCAGCGCATCGGCTCGGTCACATGACTGCGCATGGGGAGCACGGACTTGGAGGTGATCGGGCCACGCCGCAGTTTCCAGTCGCCGTCGACCGCGAACCGGGCGTCCAGCTCGTCCCAGATCCGTTCGTCGGACCATTCGGCGGGGTCGGTGCCGTTGGGTACTTGCAGGTAGAGCCGGCTGACCGTGGCGGAACGCATGCTGTGCAGCGCGAACCCACGCCGTGAATGGGCGTAGATCAGCTCGTCGCAGGAGGGCGCGACATCGGCGAGAATCCCGAGCCAGGAGTACGGGTACACCCGCTCGTGACTGACCCGGTGCTGCTCCGGTATCGCGGCGCGGGTCACTCCGTGGAATCCGTCGCAGCCGGCCACGTAGTCGCACTCCAGCGTCCGTTCGCGCCCCTCGTGCGTGTAGTGGACCACGGGCCGGTCCGTATCGGCGCCGGTGATCTCGCGAACGGTGGCTCCGAACAGGAGCGGGGGGCCGTCGGCGAGTTGCAGGGCGATGAGGTCCCTGACCACTTCGGTCTGGGCATAGACCCAGACCTTGCGGCCGCCGGTCAGCTCGGGGAAGTCGATACGGTGGCCGCGCCGTTCCCAGCGCAGTTCGATTCCCTCATGGACGATGCCCTCACGGTCCAGCCGGCCGGCCGCGCCGCTTTCGCGCAGCGCGTCGACCGTGCCCTGTTCCAGGATTCCGGCCCGCTGACGCTGTTCCACGTACGCGCGTTCGCGGCTCTCCAGCACCACGCAGTCCACGCCGGCCCGGTGCAGCAGCCGGGCGAGCAGCAGTCCGGCCGGCCCGCCTCCGACGATGCCGACGGTGGTGCGGCGGGGATTCGTACGGGGGGCGGTGCCGCGCCGGTCGGTGCGGTGCGCGGTGGTGCCGTCGGGCGTAGTGCCGTGGGGCGTGGTGCCGGCCATCAGTGGCCCTCCTGGCAGTGAGTCGGATGTCCGGCCAGATGCCCGGTCAGCGCCGAGAGCACCGGGCCGGGCTGCTCGACGGGGGCCAGATGGGACGCCGCAGGTATCTCCACGAGTACGGCGCCCCGGATTCCGCCGGCCAGTTCCCTGGCGTGGTCGAGCGGGGTGGCCGGGTCCTGTCGCCCGGCGACGACCAGGGTCGGTGCGGTGATGCGTCGCAGGTCGGCGCGGAGATCGAAGCCCGCCAGGGCGTCACAGCAGTCCGCGTACCCGGCCGGTGACGTCGCCAGCAGGTCGCCGACCATCGCGGCCGCGGCCGGGGTATGCGCGAATGCGGGGGTGAACCAGCGGCCCGGGGCGCCGGGGGCGAGGGCTCCGGTGCCTTGTTCGCGCACCAGAGCGGCCCGTTCATGCCAGTTTTCGGGGTCTCCGAAGCGGGCCGATGAGCAGACCATGGCGAGCGTCGTCACCCGCTCGGGATGGTGCACGGCGAGCCAGGCGCCGACCGCGCCGCCCAGCGAGACTCCCGCATAGGCGAAGCGGTCGATACCGAGAGAGTCGGCCAGGGTGATGACCAGACCGGCCAGACCGGCAACCGTGGCGGCGGGGTCGGTGCCGCGTGCACGCAGGATGCCGGCCGGGGTGCCACCGTGGCCGGGCAGATCCCAGCGGACCACGCGATGCCGTTCGGCCAGGGCGGGCGCCTGTGCGTCCCACACGGCCAGGGACGTGCCCAGCGACGGTCCGAGGAGAAGAGGCGGCGCCCCGGCGGGACCGTCGCATCGATGGTGCAGCACAGTGGTCATCAGTGGGTGTCCTCCGGGGTGGCTTCGGCGGCTGCGGGCCTCCCGCGCGACAGAGCACGGTCGGTCAGCGCCTCGGCGGCACCGGGATAGGCGGTCGGATCGAGCAGTTCGGTCAGCTGCCGAGGGGTGAACGCTCCGGCGATGCCCGGCTCGTCGGCCAGCGCGTCCGCCAGCGGGACGGCCGTCTCGGCGGCCCGCCGGGAGGCGCGGGAGAGCAGGTCGCGCCCCGCCGCCCGTCCCACCAGCGGCTCCAGGACGGCGACGAGCCGCTCGGAGACGATCAGACCGCCCGTCAGGTCGAGATGGTCGCGCATCGGGCGCTGCCGGACCCGCAGACCGCCGACGAGTTCAGCGGTGTCCCGGGCCGCTCCGCCGGCCAGCCGCAGCGCCTGGCGCAGCGGCTGCCACTCGGCGTGCCACGCACCGGCCGGGCGTTCGTCCTCCGCGGCCATCGAGCCGAACAGCACCGCTGCGAGCGCGGGCAGTTGGCGGGCCGCCGCGGCGATCAGCGTGGCACGGACCGGGTTGGCCTTGTGCGGCATGGCGGACGATCCGCCACCCGAGCCCTCGGCCACTTCGGCGATCTCGGTACGGGAGAGCACCAGCACGTCGGCGGCGATCTTGCCGAGTCCGCCGCCGGTGAGGGCCAGGGCGGCACCCAACTCGGCCACCGGGGTCCGCAGCACGTGCCAGGGCAGCAGTGGTTCGGCGAGTCCGGTTTCGGCGGCGAATCGAGCGGCGAGCGGCAGAGCGTGTTCCCCGAAGGCGGCGAGCGTCCCCGCCGCGCCGCCCAGTTGGGCCGGCACCACCACGGCACCGAGCCGGTCGCGGGCATCGAGCACCAGATGACGCCAGCCCGCCGCCTTCAGACCGAAGGTGACCGGCACTGCCTGCTGGGTCAGGGTACGGCCGGGCATGGGCGTACCACGGTGCTCAGCGGCCAGCCGGGCGAGGGCCCCGGCCGCGTCGTCCAGATCCGTTGTGATCAGCCGGACCGCTCTGCGGGCCACCAGCATGGCGGCGGTGTCCAGGATGTCCTGGCTGGTGGCCCCGCGGTGGACGTGGCCGGCATACTGCTCGGGCACCGCCCGGGTGAGGGCGGCGACCAGAGGGATCACCGGATTGCCGCCGGTGCGGGCGCGCAGGGCCAGCGTCCGCAGGTCGAAATCGGCGGCACGCGCGGCGCGGTCGACGGCCGCCGCGGCCTCGGCGGGCGCCAGGCCGAGTGCGGCCTGGGCGCGGGTCAACGCGGCCTCGGCGTCCAGCATGGCCTGCAGGAAGGCCCGGTCACCGGTCGCTTCCTCCACCGGCGAGCCGGCCCAGCCCGGGCCGAGCAGTCCGATGTCCGCGGTGTCCGGGGCCGGCCCGGGATCAGTGGAAGTCAAGGAAGACCGTCTCCTCGGTGGTTCCCCCCTGGAGCCTGATGTCGAAACCGTAGACGCCGGTGCGCTCCTCGTGGGCCAGCAGGGTGGCGCGTCGTTCCACCGGAAGCGAGGTCAGCAGCGCGTCCGGTTCGTGGTCCGGCAGGTAGGCCCGGGTGTAGAGGTGGTGCAGCAGGCCGCGGGCGAAGACGCAGATGGAGAGGTACGGTGCTGATCCGTGCGGCGGCAGTGTGCGGACGGCCCAGTGTCCGTCCGCGTCGGTGGCGACGCGGCCGAATGCGGTGAAGTCCACCCCGTGGCGGCCCAGCACCGCGGCGTTCACCGGGTCGCGGCGCAGCGATCCCGGTGCGCCGGCCCGCGAACCGTCGGGGGCGCACTGCCAGAACTCGAGCAGCGCGTCCGGGACCGGCCGGCCCTCACCGTCGAACACCCGGCCGTGCAGGGTGAGCGTGTCGGGGTGACCGGTCGGTGCGATCTGCCCGCCGCCAGTGAAGGGCAGGGCGTAACCGTAGAAGGGGCCCACGGTCTGCGAGGGGGTGGGGCCCGGGGTATTGGGGGTAATCACTGTGCGTCCTCCGTCCGGGTCGCCTGCGGGCCGTCCAGCACGATGTCGAAGCGATATCCGAGCGACCATTCCGGGCGGGACAAGTCGTGGTCGTACGCGGCGACCAGGCGCTCACGGGCCGCCGGGTCGGTCACGGACTGGAGGATGGGGTCGTACCGGAACAGCGGGTCGCCGGGAAAATACATCTGGGTGATCAGCCGCTCGGTGAAGGCGGTACCGAACAGCGAGAAGTGGATGTGTGCGGGCCGCCAGGCGTTGTGGTGGTTGCGCCAGGGATAGGCACCGGGCCTGATGGTGGTGAACGTGTAGTTGCCCAGGTCGTCCGTCAGGCACCGCCCCGCGCCGGTGAAGTTGGCGTCGATGGGGGCGGGGTGCTGGTCGCGCAGGTGGGCATAGCGGCCGGAGGCGTTGGCCTGCCAGATCTCGACCAACTGCCCGCGTACCGGCTGATTGTGGCGGTCGGTCACTCGGCCCGTGACGGTGATGCGTTCGCCGAGCGGCTCACCGGAGTGCTGGCGAGTGAGGTCGGCGTCGAGGTCGGTGACATCGGTGACGCCGAAGACGGGGCCGGTCAGCTCGACGGCCTCGGGGTCCTTCACCACCACCAGGGACTGCTCGGGGTGGCGCAGCGCGGTACTGCGATACGGCCGGTAGTCGCGGGCGGGGTGCGGCTGCCCGTTGGGCTCGGCCGCCGCTATCTCCGCGTCGATGGCTGCCTGTTCTGTCATGCGGGTTCTCCTCATGGGAACGTCGTGGGGTGCCGTACCTGGGGTCGTCAGCGGACTTTCGCCGCGGTGCGGTCGCGCAGTTCCTGAGCGCTCACCCCGGGCGCGGTTTCCACCAGCAGCAGACCGTCCTCGGTGACGTCCAGCACGCCCAGGTCCGTGATGATCCGGTGCACGCAGGCTTTTCCGGTGAGCGGCAGGGTGCAGTCCTCGAGGATCTTGGCGCCGCCGTCCTTCGCGTTGTGCTCCATCAGGACGATCACCCTGCGGGCACCATGGACCAGGTCCATCGCGCCCCCCATGCCCTTGACCATCTTTCCCGGGATCATCCAGTTGGCGAGATCTCCGCGAGCCGAGACCTGCATGGCGCCGAGCACCGCGACGTCTATGTGTCCGCCGCGGATCATGCCGAAGGAGAGCGCGGAGTCGAAGAAGGAGGCGCCGGGCCGCACGGTAACCGTTTCCTTGCCCGCGTTGACCAGGTCGGGGTCCACTTCGTCCGCAGTGGGATAGGGACCCACGCCGAGGATGCCGTTCTCGGACTGGAGGACCACGTCCACGCCGGCCGGCAGGAAACCGGGGATCAGCGTCGGCAGGCCTATGCCGAGGTTGGCATACGTGCCGTCTTCCAGCTCGAGGGCCGCCCGGGCTGCCATGTCATCCCTGGACCAGGCCATCAGTCGCGCACCGTCCTCTTCTCGATCTTCTTGGCCGCGGCCTGCTGCGGAGTCAGTTCGACCACGCGCTGCACGAACACGCCGGAGACATGGATGCTGTCGGGGTCGAGTTCGCCCGGTTCGACCAGTTGCTCCACCTCGGCGAGGGTGACCCGGCCGGCCATCGCCGCCAGTGGATTGAAATTGCGTGCCGCCCGGTGGAAGACCAGGTTTCCGTGACGGTCGCCCACCGCGGCACGGACCAGAGCGAAGTCGGTGGTGATGGCGCGTTCCATGACGTACTCGGCACCGTCGAACTCGCGTACCTGCTTCGGCGGCGAGCCCACGGCGACCGAGCCGTCCGGGCCGTAGCGCCAGGGCAGTCCGCCCTCGGCGACCTGGGTGCCGACGCCGGCGGGCGTGAAGAAGGCAGGGATGCCCGCGCCACCGGCGCGGAGCCGCTCGGACAGGGTGCCCTGCGGGGTGAGTTCCAGCTCGAGTTCCCCGCCCAGGTAGCGGCGGGCGAACTCCTTGTTGTTGCCGACATAGCTGCCGGTGACCCGGGTGATCCGCCCGGCCGCCAACAGGATGCCCAGGCCGCCTCCGTCCACTCCGCAGTTGTTGGAGACGACACTCAGCCGGCTCGCGCCCTGCCGGTGAAGGGCGTCGATGAGCACATCGGGCACTCCGCTGAGTCCGAAGCCCCCCACGGCCAGCGAAGCTCCGTCGCCGATGTCGGCGACCGCCTCAGCTGCGGTGGGAACCGTCTTGTCCATCCGTTCGTCCGATCTGCGTTCGCCCAGTGAACTATAGTTCAATTACTGCGCAGAGTCTCCGCCTGCCATCGCCGCTTGTCAACGGCGCTGGGCGCACTCGGCACGGCAGGTACCGTTCCATCACGAGGAGGGCCCAGATGCCGCAGAGCAGCACCGTCGACGCTTCCGCCGAGGCCACCGCCGGGAGTCCGCTGGAGCGCGGTCTCACCGTGCTGCGGACGCTCGCCTCGGCGCCGGGTGGCCGGTTGCGCGCCAGCGAACTGGCCCGCGCCACCGGCCTCGCCCGCTCACCCGTCGACCGGATCGCCACCACACTGGTGCACCTGGGGCATCTGCGCGCCGAGGACCGCGACCTGGTCCTCGCGCCCCGTTCGATGGAACTGAGCGGTGCCTATCTGCGCGCGGTAGCGCTGGTGGACCTCCTCGCCCCGTCGGCGGAGGCACTCGCCGACGAACTCGACGAGTCGGTCTCCCTTGCCGTCCCCGACGTGGACGCCGTCCGCTTCATCGCCCAGGCCGCGCGCCGCCGCACCCTCTCCGTGACGTTCAGCGCCGGTGACGCGCTGCCCGCCGAGGTCTGCGCCCCGGGAGCGCTCTTCGCCGCGGAGTGGGGCCCGGAGGAGTACGCCGTGTGGCGCCAGCGGCGATGGGACCCGGTCGGGTCGGTTTTCGCGGCGCCGCCGCCACCCGCCGCCGAGCTGCCGGCCGAGGAGGCGGCGTTGGCCCGGCGGGCGGCCGTAGCCCGGGAGCAGGGGTGGTCGGTGGACGATCAGTTCATCGAACCCGGCCTCGTCGCGGTCGCCGTACCGGTCCGGGACGCCGCCGGCCGCGCCGTGTGCGCGCTGAGCGTGGTGTCCCACACCAGCCGCCACTCCGCCGCTTCGCTGCGCGATACCGTGCTGGCCAGGATGCGGCGGGCGGCGCAGCAGATGGCGCCCGCACTCGCTGCCGGGGCCCCCTGGGCCTCCCGCGATCCGGCGCCTGCGCAGCAGCGCGACACCTCGCGGGACCCGAAGGCCGAGTTGGGGCCCGCGTACCTTCAGTCACTGGCCAGGGGCCTCTCGGTGCTCGCGGCACTGGGCAGCGCAGGAGGCGGAATGACCCTGGCCGAGGTGGCACGGACCGCCGCTCTTCCTCGTGCCACGGCCCGGCGCGCACTGCTGACGCTGCAGCAGGTGGGGTATGCCGCAGCGGACGAGGGGCTTTTCGTGCCCCGCCCCCGCGTGCTGGAACTGGGCTACTCCGTGCTGTCGCGACTGACCCTGGGTGAGCTCGCCCAGCCGCACCTGGCCGCGCTGGTGGGCCGGGTCCACGAGTCGGCGTCCGTCGCCGTCCTGGACGGCGACGACATCCGCTACGTGGCCCGGGTCGCCGCCGGACGGATCATGAGCGTGAACATCACGGTCGGCACCCGCTTCCCCGCGTACGCCACCTCGATGGGCCGGGTCCTGCTGGCCGGACTGCCCGGCGGCGAACGTACTGCCCGGCTCGGGCGCATCGCACCGCGCCCGCTGACCGGCCACACACTGACCGACCGCGCGGAGCTCCGCGCGGTCCTCGACCGCACGGCGGAGGCCGGATACGCCATGGTCAACGAGGAACTGGAGGAGGGCCTGCGGTCCGTGGCCGTCCCCGTGCGGGATCGAAGCGGATCGGTGATCGCCGCCGTCAATGTCTCGCTGCACGCGGGCCGCACTTCGGCCGCCGAGGCGCGCGCCACCATCCTGCCCGCCCTGCGGGAGTGCGCCGCCGCCATCACGGCCGACGTCGCCCTGGTCTCCGAGCGGACGCAGGTCAGGGTCGGTTGACCACGGACTGAGGTTCACCAGCAGAGCCCATCAATCGTCGTTTTTTTGCAGCTTCATCGTGGGATTTTGCGCAGAGCAATAGACTTCCTGCGGCCGTGCTTCTAGCCTTCTCGCGTCCGCAGAGCCCTACGAGCCGCAAGGACGTATGCCTGTGATCCCTCCACCCGGACGCCGCTCGCTCCGCCGCGGTCTGTCCGCATCCCTCTCCCTCGCCCTCGCCGGTACGGCCGCCGCCCTGGTGCTGTCGACCGCCTCCAGTGCCCCGGCCGCCCAAGCCGGCGGAGTACCCGCTCCGTCCCCGGTCGGCATCTCCGGCCGGGGGGCGACCGTGCCGTTCCAGGAACAGGAGGCCGAATACGCTGCCACCAACGGCACCCTGATAGGCCCCGACCGCCTCTACGGACATCTCCCTTCGGAGGCGTCCGGACGCCAGGCGGTGACACTCGACGCGACCGGCGAATACGTCGAATTCACCCTCTCCGCCCCGGCCGACGCCATGTCGTTCCGCTACTCGCTACCGGACACACCGGACGGCACAGGACGCGACGCCTCCATCGACCTCAAGATCAACGGCAACCAGCTCAAGAGCGTCCCGGTGACGTCCAAGTACAGCTGGTACTACGGGGGTTACCCCTTCAACAACAATCCGGGCGACAGCAACCCGCACCACTTCTACGACGAGACACGAACGATGTTCGGCTCGACTCTGCCCAAAGGCACCAAAATCCGCCTGCAGGTCTCGTCGACGTCCACGTCACCGACCTACACCATCGACCTGGCCGACTTCGAGCAGGTGGCCGCACCGATCGCCGAGCCGGCCGGCGCGCTGAACGCGGTGAGCGATTTCGGTGCCGACCCCACCGGTGCCACCGACTCGACGGCCAGGATCCAGGCCGCCGTCGACGCGGGTAAGAATGAGCACAAGGTGGTCTACATCCCGCGGGGCACCTTCCAGGTGCGCAGTCACATCATCGTCGACCAGGTGACCCTGGCCGGTGCCGGCCCCTGGTACACCGTGCTGACCGGCCGGGACCCCACCGACCGCAGCAAGGCGGTCGGTGTCTACGGCAAGTACGCCGATGCCGGCGGCAGCAGTGGTGTCACTCTCAAAGACTTCGCCATCATGGGCGACATCCGCGAGCGCGTGGACAACGACCAGGTCAACGCCATCGGAGGCGCGCTGTCCGACTCCACCGTCGACGACGTGTGGATGCAGCACACCAAGGTCGGGGCCTGGATGGACGGCCCCATGAACAACTTCACCATCAAGAACAGCCGCATCCTCGATCAGACGGCCGACGGCGTCAACTTCCACATGGGCGTCACCAACTCCACGGTCACCAACACCTTTGTGCGCAACACCGGTGACGACGGTCTGGCCATGTGGGCAGAGAACGTACCGAACGTCAACAACAGCTTCACGTTCGACACGGTGGTCCTGCCGATCCTGGCGAACAACATCGTCACCTATGGCGGCAAGGACATCACCATCTCGGACAACGTGATGGCGGACACCATCACCAACGGGGGCGGACTGCACATCGCCAACCGTTATCCGGGGGTCAACTCCGGCCAGGGCACGGCGGTCTCCGGCACCACCACCGCCGCACGCAACACCCTGATCCGTACCGGGAACAACGACTTCAACTGGCAGTTCGGCGTGGGCGCGGTCTGGTTCAGTGGCCTCAACGAACCGATCAACGGCGACATCAACATCACCGACAGTGAAATCCTGGACAGTTCGTACGCCGCGATCATGCTGATCGAAGGAGCCACCAACGGACTGCACTTCAAGAACGTCAGGATCGACGGCGCGGGCACCTACGCGCTGCAGATCCAGGCACCCGGCACGGCGTCGTTCACCAACGTCACCGCCACGCACATCGCACAGGCCAACCCGATACACAACTGCATCGGGTCCGGCTTCGTGATCACACAGGGTGCCGGCAACTCGGGCTGGTACGCCGATCCGCCGGTCTGCACCGGCACCTGGCCGACTCCGGTGTGGACCAACGGCGGGGTGCCCGGCGGCGGCACCACGCCGACCGATCCCCCCACCGGCCCCAGCGACCCGCCGACCACTCCGCCCACCGACCCGGGCAACCTCGCCAAGGACCGCCCGGTCACCGACACCGGCCACACCGACGTCTACAACGCGGCCAAGGCGGTCGACGGCAACGCCGACACCTACTGGGAGAGCACCAACCACGCTTTCCCGCAGTCCATCACGGTGGACCTCGGCGCGGCGAAGGCCGTCAAACGGCTGGTCCTGAAGCTCCCACCGGCGACCGCCTGGGCCACCCGTACGCAGACGCTGAGTGTGTCGGGCAGCACCGACAACTCGTCGTTCAGCACGCTCAAGGCATCGGCGGACTACACCTTCGACCCGTCCGGTGGGAACACCGCCACGGTGGCTCTGCCCGGCACTGCGACCCGCTACCTGCGGGTGACCGTCACCGCCAACACCGGCTGGCCGGCCGGGCAGCTCTCCGAGCTCGAGGCCTATACCGGCTAGCCGACGGCTGCACGGCGCGTCGTGAAGCACCGCGGCGCGCCGTGCACCCCTGCGGCGGCGGGCGTAGTCTCTTCGTGTACGAGGCCTGTACGAACGCGCGCACACCTTGACCTGGCACTTCTCACCTTGACCTGGCACTTCTCAAGGGAGGCGACGGTGACCGGACAGCGCAGGGCAGCACCTTCGGCCGCATGCGCGGCCGCATTCGTTCTGACGATCGCGACAGCCGGACCGCTCGTGGCAGCAGGTTCGGCCTCGGCGGACGACGGGATCGGCTCTCTCTCGGCGCAGCAGATCACCCGTCGGGCGCACGATGCCCTGTTCGGAGTGACCTCCCTGCATCTGAGCACCCGGGGCAGCCTCGGGGCACCGGGCACACCGACTTCGATGGACCTCACGCTGGACCGCGCCGCGAACTGCCGGGGATCGGTGAGCCTGGGGAAGCAGGGATCCGTCGAGATCATCAAACGGGGCGACACGGTCTGGATCAAGCCCGACCGGGCGTTCTGGGAGCACCGGGCCCCCCGCGGCAGCGCTGCGGCCAAGCTCTTCGGCGGGCACTATCTCAAGGGCTCCGCGAAGCAGCAGCCCCTCAAGGACATGTCGCAGGTCTGCGATCTGGACGCCTTCCTGAAGGCGACGGGTGACAGCCCCGACCCCTCGCCCGCCAAGCTCACCAAGGGCAAGGAGACGACGGTGCACGGGATCTCCGTGATACCGGTGCGCGGAGTGGTCGGAGACCGCACCGAGACGCTGTACGTCGCCACACACGGGAAGCCGTACCCGGTGCAGCTCTCGGTCCGGGATCATGCCGCGGAGGCAACGATCCGCTTCGCCGACTTCAACAAGCCGGTCCCGTCCAAGACGCCACCGGCGAACCTCACCATTGATCTCTCGACCGCGGGGCGACAGACGGGCCCGGTCGGCGCGGCGTGACGGACGGTACCGGGTGACGGACGGTACTGCGCTGCCCGGTGGGCCGAAGCTCACCGGGCAGCGGAATGTCAGCCGGTGCCCGAACCGGCGCGCCGCCGGACACCCAGGAAGATCCCGGCCCCGGCGAGCACGACCGCCCCGAGCGTGCCGCCGTACAGCAGGCCGTGCTGAGACAGTCCGCTCCCGGCAAGCTCTTCCATGGGGGCGGTGGTCTGCGGGTTGGTGATCCTGGCCGCGACCGGCGCGACCCGGCGGATCGGGCCGACCGATTTGACGGACCCGTCCTTGTTGAGGAGTACCTGTCTGTTGTTGGGATGCCTGAAGTCGAGCATCCCGGTGAGCGATCGGGCCCGGGTGTCGAAGGAGTGGTCACCGATGCGACGGGTGTGCCAGTTCTCCTCGACGAACTTGATGATGGAGGTCTGCTCGGTCCGCGTGTGGTCGATGCTGTTGACCT
The DNA here is from genome assembly GCF_040682175.1 of Streptomyces sp. NPDC051320. Lineage (NCBI taxonomy): Bacteria > Bacillati > Actinomycetota > Actinomycetes > Kitasatosporales > Streptomycetaceae > Streptomyces > Streptomyces sp. NPDC051320. Next base: position 131,028 of record NZ_JBFBAL010000005.1, on the reverse strand, counting down.
TGGCGTACGGGGAGATCACCATCATCGGCTGCCGCGCGCCGGGTCCGCAGCGGTCGGCGTATCCGCCGACCGCCTTCGGGCCCTGTCGGCAGGCCGGCGAGTCGACGGTCCTGCCGTTCGACTGCACGGTCGTGTCGTCGGAGCCGTTGAGCGGCTTCGCGTAGACGTGGTCGTACCAGCCGTCCGAGTCGTCGTAGGCGACGACGACCGCGGTGTCCTTCCACTGCGGGGACTGCTGGATCCTGTTGATCTGTCCGACCAGGAAGTCCTGCTCATCGAGCGGATCCGAGTAACCGGCGTGGCCGTCCTGGTAGGCGGACGCCTTCAGGAAGCTCACCGACGGCAGCTTGCCGGACGTGAGCGCCGCGTCGAAGTCCGTCAGATCGTAGTTGTGGTTGGCCCGGCCCGCGTGTCCGATCTCGGCGACGGACTTCGGAGGCAGGTGGTGCGGGTTCGACGTGGATGCGTAGTAGGCGAAGGGGTTGTGGTGCGGGCTGTAGTCCACCACCTGCGCACCGCCGACATTGGCGTGGGTGGTGCCACCGCACTTGGCCAGGTCGCCCTGCTTGCCGTCCCACGGCGTGCTGGGGCGGAAGCCGCCCTGGAACCAGCCCCAGCTCACCTTCTTCTCGTTCAGCCGGTCACCGATGTTCTTGCCACCGAGCTCGGCGAGCGAGGACTGGCTGGTGTGGTCGCTCCCGGAGCAGTCGTCGTAGGCGGGGTCGGGGTCGTTGATCATGGTGCCGACACCGTGCGCGTCGGGGGACGAGACCGCCGCGGGATCGGGTTTGTCGGTCTGCACCGGGTGCTCGGTGGACGATTTCGGATCGGTGGAGACCACCCCGTGTGTCTGACCCGAGACCAGTTCGACCGCGCCCGGCGTCGAAGGGCCGTACGCGGAGCCGAAGGAGTTGTCGTTGAGGCTGTAGTGCTGGGCGTAGTTCCACAGTGCGGTGACGGTGTTGCCGTCGTAGTAGTCCATCGCAAGACCGGGCTCGCCGAAGAGGTTCCCCGAGCACTTGCCGGAGTCGGTGTTCTCCACGAACCTGTCGGCCTTGCCGCCGTTGTACGCGTACTGCTCGGGGCTGTACGCGTGGTTCTGGTCGCAGGTCATGGCCTGTTCGGGGGTGAGCCGCTTGGGCAGGTACTGGTTGGGGTTCTTGTCGAGGAGCCCCGCGGTGCGCAGGTTGTCGATGTCGCGGGGAGTGCGCCCGGACGCGGTGAAGGACGTGCCGTCGGTGTTCGCGGCCTCGGGGTAGGTCGCGAAGTAGTGGTCGAACGAGATGTTCTCGTCGAAGATCACCACCAGATGCTTGATGGGTGTGGCCGTGGGATGTCCCGGATGGTGGGCACCGGGTGGTGCGGCCCAGGTCGGAGCGGCCCCACCGAGCACGGTGAGCGCGGCGGCTCCCGCCAGGGCCGCCCAGCGGCGTGCGGCTGTTCTTCTGCCCGTGTTGCCCATACGGTTCCGCCTTCCAGTGCTGACCGGATGCGCCTGCGACGCGCCTGTGAAGCCTGTGTACCACCGACCACACCCGCCACACCACGATGGGCACGAAAGTCGATCGTGATCGACTGACACCCCGTCACGACCTCCGTACGTCGCAGAGGGCGGCGACATCCGCCAGTCGCTCCACGAGTCCGCCGACGGCGGCGTTCACCTTTTCGCGCTCCCCTCGGCCGAGCTTGTCGAGCGGTGTCCACCGGCCTTGGTGGCGGTGTCCGTCCAGCACCTGCTGCGTACGGTCAAGTTCGCTGTCGAGTGCCGTGAGTTCCGGGTAGCGGCTGGTGAGCAGGGGGCGCAGCCGGGAGAGCACGGCCCGGGTTCCGTCGAGATTGGCGCGGGCGGTCGCGAGGTTGCTGCCGCTGCCGTAGTCGGTGCGGCCGGTCAGCTCGAACTGCACGGTGTTCTCCAGGATCTCGTGCGCGCGCACGCCCAGGTCGATCGGGTCCATCCGCGACCGGCTCCAGTCCTTGCGCAGTGTCCGTACGTCCTTGACCAGCCGGTCCGCGAACGGGCGCAGGGCGGCCGCCGACTCGCCGTGCCACAGGCCGTACTCGATGCGGTGGAAGCCGGTGAAGTCACGGTCGTGCACGCCGCCGGCCAGGCCTGCCGTGCTGCCGTTGATCGTCGCGTCGGCGTCACCGAAGGTGCCGTAGGCGGCGCCCATCCGCTCGTACACGAGATGGGCAGGCAACCACGCCGTGCGGGCCTGTGCCAGATCACCGGCCCTGACGGCACTGCGGAGTTGCTCGGTGCAGCGCACGAGATCGTCCATCCGGCCGGTCACCCAGGTCTGGTAGCTCAGGGTCGGTGGGATCAGGTCGTGCTCGCTCACCGGAACGGCAGCGGGGCCGCCGGCGTCGTCTTCCGAAGCGCTTCCGCGCGGCCCGGCAGGGACCCGGACCGTCGGTCCGGTGACCGGCGAACCGTCGTCGGGATAACAGGCGAAGGCGTAGGACCCTCCCGCGATGTCCGCCCACAACGGACGCGTGGTGCCGGGTCCCAGTCCCTCGATCTCGCCGTACACCGCGCCGCCGTGCGCTTGCTTCAGGTACACCTCGACGGGTGTGCCCGAGGTGTTGTGCACGTCGAAGACCTGGTTGCCCGCGTGCGGGTCCTGCCAACCGGCTCCGCAGCCGCCCGCCGAGGCCTCGACGCGGGTATGCCGCAAACCGTCCACCGATCTGACGGCAGGGTGCTTCGGATGGTGTGCCAACCCCATCCCCACCGCCGCGAGCAGGACCAGAGCGGCCACCAGCGCCCCGCCGCCCGCCACCAGCGCACGCCTCGAAGGGCGGGGGACGCTCCGATCCGGCACACCGGCCTCCTGACGCAGCGGCGCAATGGGCGAACGCCATGGTAGACGGGTGGACGCTACCGTTCCCTGCATGCCTCGAACAATCGATCCCGCACCGGTGACCGCAGATGACCTCCGGAGCGCCGTCCGGCTCGCCGTCACCACGCTGCGGGACGCACCCCCGTCGGCGTGGGACCGCAACGCCGGTTCTCTGGAGTGGGACTGCTGGGAAACCGTGGAGCACCTCAGCGACGACCTCTTCGCCTATGCGGCCCAACTCGGTCCGGAAATACCAGCCTTGGACGGAGAAGTCCCCTTCGTCTGGAAGAGTCGGCGGCCCGGCGGCCCGGCGAACGCGATTCACGCGGACCGCGCCGCGGGCCCCGATGGCCTGCTGCAGGTGCTGGAGGCCAGCGGCGCGCTGCTCGTCGCCATGGTGCGTACGACGGCGCCGACGGTCCGCTCCTACCACGGTTTCGGGGTCTCGGACCCGGAGGGGTTCGCGGCGATGGGCGTGGTGGAGACTCTCGTCCATACCCACGATCTGGCCGAAGGGCTCGGGCTCGCGTTCCGCGCACCCGACGATCTGTGTGCGCGCGTCCTGGCGCGGCTGTTCCCGGACGCGCCGGAGTCCACCGACCGCTGGGGCACCCTGCTGTGGGCCACCGGGCGCACAGAACTGCCCGGCCGCCCCCGCCTCACCAGCTGGCGCTGGTACGGGGCGCCCAGGCCCCGGTGACCGCCCTCAGCTCGCGTCCTCGCTGTCGGCGGCCCTTTTGCCCGCGGGACGGGCGCGTACGTGCATCCGCTCGCCCTGCTTCCCGAACAGGCTGAGGAACTCGACCGGTTCCGGCCCCGCGTTGGCGAAGGCGTGCGGAGTGCGGGTGTCGAACTCGGCCACTTCGCCGGCGGTGAGGACCATGTCGTGTTCGCCCAGGACCAGCCGGAGCTTGCCGGACAGCACGTAGAGCCAGTCGTAGCCCTCGTGCACGCGCTGCTCCAGCTCCCCGGTGCACTTCGGTCCCGGGGGGAGCACCTGCTTGTAGGCGTTCAGTCCGCCCAGGTGCCGGGTCAGCGGAATGAAGGTCATGCCCTGGCGGGTATAGGGGCGGGGGTGCACCCGGGGATCGCCGGTCTGCGGCGCGTCCACCAGTTCACCCAGAGGTACACCGTGTGCCTTGGCCAGCGGCAACAGCAACTCCAGGGTCGGTTTGCGCTGCCCGGACTCCAGGCGGGAGAGCGTACTGAGCGAGATCCCGGTGGCCGCGCTGAGCTGGGCCAGGGTGGTGTCACGCTGTCGGCGCAGCGCCCGCAGACGGGGGCCCACCGCGCTCAGGACGCTTGCGAGGTCGTTCTCTGCCATGCCCCCATTTGCCGACTTGGCAAGAACCTTTGTCAAGCGGTAGGGCTCTGACCGACTATCCGATCCAGGAACAGCAGAGAGGGAAACGCAGATGAACGAGTACCGCACCGAGCGCCCCACCGAGGACGACATCGCTCCGTCAGAGGCGGAATTCTGGGATGCGCGCTACCGCGAGAGCGACCGGATCTGGAGTGGCAACCCGAACACCACGCTGGTCCGCGAGACCGCCGGTCTGCGAGCGGGCAACGCACTGGACCTTGGCTGCGGCGAAGGGGCCGACGCGATCTGGCTCGCGCAGCAGGGCTGGAGCGTGACCGCCACCGACATCTCCGGCGTCGCCCTCGACCGTGCTGCCCGGCACGCCACGGCAGCCGGTGTCGCCGAGCGGGTCGACTGGCAGCAGCACGACCTCGGCAGCAGCTTCCCGGCGGGTGTCTTCGATCTCGTCTCCGCACACTTCCTGCACTCGCACGGTGATCTGCCACGCGAGCAGATCCTCCGGACGGCCGCGGGAGCGGTGGCTCCCGGCGGCGTGCTGCTGATCGTCGGGCATGCCGGCTGGCCCGCCTGGGAGAGCGCACCGGATCACGACGTGCATTTCCCCACGCCCGAGGAGGTCCTGAGCTCTCTGCGACTCCCGGACGGGCAGTGGGAGGTGCTGGTCAGCGGGGAGCACGAGCGCATCCAGAACGACCCGGAAGGACGGCCCACCACCCGCACGGACAACACCCTCAAGCTCCGGCGTTCGGCGGGATGAGCCGGGCGAGAGGAACCGGCACGGCAGATATCCTGTTCATGTGACGATCGCCGCAGCAGCAGAAGACCCCGGTGAGGGAGAATCAACCGCCGTCTCGGCACAGCCTCGACAGTTCATCGTGACGGTGTACGGCCTGTACTCCCGAACCGACGGCGGCTGGCTCTCGGTGGCGTCCCTGATCAGCCTGCTTGCGGACCTGGGCATCGACGCGCCCGCCGTACGGTCCTCCATCTCCCGCCTCAAACGGCGAGGCATCCTCCAGGCCGAGCGACGTGGCGGTACAGCCGGCTACGCGCTCTCGGGCGAGGGTCTCTCGGTGCTGCGGGAGGGCGACCACCGGATCTTCCGGCGGCAGCGCGCGACGCTCGCCGACGGCTGGTTGCTGGCCATGTTCTCCGTACCGGAGTCGGAGCGCAGCAAACGGCATCTGCTGCGCTCCCGGCTGACCCGACTGGGATTCGGCACGGCCGCGTCGGGGGTGTACATCGCGCCCGCTCATCTGTACGACACGACCGCGGAGATGCTGCGGCGTCTCGAGCTGGACGGTTACGCGGATCTCTTCCGTGCCGACCACCTGGCTTTCGACAACCTCGACGACAAGGTCCGGCAGTGGTGGGACCTGGGTCGACTGGAGCGGCTGTCGCACGAGTTCGTCCAGCAGTACGCCACCGTGCTGGACCGTGTAGCCAACTCAAGGCCATGTGTTGGGGCGGAGCGTTCACCCGCTCCGGACGAGCGGGCTGCCTTCGTCGACTACGTACGGGTACTGACGGACTGGCGGCAGTTGCCGTATCTCGACCCGGGGCTTCCCCGGGAACTGCTGCCGGCCGACTGGGCCGGCATCCGGGCGGCGGACCTGTTCTTCACACTGCAGACGCGACTGGAGACGAGCGCCCGCAACTATGTGACGGCGGCGCTTGCCCGCTGACCGCCGGCGAGCGGGCCGGGCCGCGCACCAGGTGCACGGCCCGGTCCGCGGTCAGGCCTTCGCCGAGGCCAGTGCGGCCAGCTCGCGGTCCACCACCGCCTGGTGTTCCTCGGCGTCCTGGCGGGCCTTCTTCGGGCTCCACCGGCCGGCCATCACGAAGACGAACGGCAGGAAGAGGATCTGACCACCGACGCAGATCCACCACCAGGTGCGCCATTCGCCGGGGCCCTCCTTCGCCGCCTTCTGCACCCGTGGGCCGTACTCCTGCAACACCTTGAGCTGCGGCTGCGCCTTCTGCACCAGGGCGAGATCCGCCGGCCCGACCTCCTTGACCGCGCGGGCCCCGAGGTCGGCCGGCAGGGTGGCAGGGGTGTATTTGCCCATCTCGGCGAAGAGCTGCGGATGTGCTTCGACCACCTCGAGGGCGGGTCCGGCCTGCGCCTGGGCGGCCGTCACCTGGGCGCCGTGCTCCACCAGCGGAGTGACCGAGGTGACGACCACCGGAATGCAGGCGGAGGACACCGCGACGACGATGCGGATGGTCCAGCCCCATACCGCGAGACCGGCCGCGGTCGCCGCCGGATTGCGCTTCTCCACTGTCTCGGTGAAGCTCGCCATCCACGGTGCGTAGGCGATCCCGCTGAAGATCCCGATCCCGATGAAGAGCCAGGCGAAGGTGTAGTAGCCGGTCCCCGGGTGGGTGGCCCGGGTCGCGAAGACCGCAGTGGCCACCACCGTGCCGACGGCTCCGACGATCATGAAAGGTTTACGGACCTTCAGCCGGTCCGACAGCAGGCCCACCAGAACCAGCGCGATGGCGTTGGCCCCCCAGTACCAGTTGGCCAGCCCATTGGTGCGCTGCTCACTGAAGCCGTAGTTGGTGGCGAAGTAGACCACGAAGTTACCGACCGCCGCGAAGTACAGCAGCAGGAAGGCGGAGATCGCGAAGGCGGATCCCAGGATGTCCGGGCGGAGCATCTGCCGCCACTCCCCGCGGCGTAGTGTCTCCGTGTCGAGCCCCTTGGCGCGCGCCTCGACCAGGACACGGTCCCGCAGGCTCACCATGATCTGGTCACGCAGCCCCGGTGACAGCTCACGGAGGGCGAAGAGTGCCACGGCGAACACGACGAGGCCGGCGATCGCCGAGTACCGCAGCTCCTCCTGCCAGCTGGACGTGGCGAGGGTGTTGCTGGTGACCGTGGTGACCACCAGGCTGCCCACCACCGGGCCCATCGTCCAGTACCCCATCGCGGTGGCCCGCCCCAGCTGCGGTGAGAAGTCTCTGATCAGCGCGGGGGTGGCCACCAGCACGATGCCCTCGATAAAGCTGACCAGCGCGAAGAGCACCAGGTAGACGCTCTTGTCCGAGGCGTTCGGCAATCCGAAGAGGACCAGCAGAGCGGCCACCAGCAAGCCGTAGACGACCAGGTTGGCCCGGCCCCAGCGGTCCGCGAGACCCGCCAGCAGGGAGGCGAAGGCCCCGATCGCGTTGCCGATCACCGACACCCAGATGAAGTACCGGTAGGTCATGTGGAAGTGCGTGATGATCGAGGTGGCCACCGCGTACTGGATGTACAGCATGTAATAGAGCACGACGGTGGTGACGACCACGATCGCCAGATAGACCATGCGCGGACCGGTCGGCGGATACTCCGCCAGGTCACGGCGGTACAACCGGGCGAACGGGCCGCGCGGACCGCCCACCGGAACATCGGGCGCGGCTCTGTCGGCGTCGAACGGCGTCGGAACGGCGGACATACGACCTCCTGGGGATCACGAAACCGGGTGCGCTGCATCGGTGCGACGAGAACGCAGTGCGGCCCGGCGCCGAGAGTGTGGCCAGAGAGTAGTACCGACTGGTCGGTACGCATAGGGTCGCGGCAGAGCTTTCCCCCGAGCACGGTCGCAGAGGGGGAAGATGCCGTGGGTCCGGCTACGGGGCTCCCGCCCGTGCTATTCCACGGTGGGCGGTTCGAACCAGGTGGGTTCGTCGGCGAGGGCCCGCTTGATCCTGGTCAGCGCGAAATCTCCGAGCTCGGGGAGGGCGTCCACGGTGAACCAGCCGACGTCCAGTGACTCGTCGTCGTTGACGCGGGCGCGGCCGCCGGTCGCCCGGCAGAGCAGGCTGATGTCCATGAACTGGCACCGGTCACCGTTGGGGTACTGAATCTCCTTGAGCGCCTGGACCAGGATCACCCGCTCCGGTACGCACCGGACGGCCGTCTCCTCGTAGACCTCCCGGACGGCGGCGTCCGCGGGCTGCTCTCCCGGCTCGGGGATGCCACCGATGATCGACCACTTTCCGGTGTCGGCGCGCCGGCCGAGCAGCACCCGGCCCTCGTCATCGAGGACGACGGCGCTCACCCCGGGCAGCAGAAGCAGCTGTTGGCCTGCGGTGGCACGGATTTCTCGGATGAAGTCGGGAGTAGCCATGTCCGGAACCCTACGGGCGGCTGCGGCGGGACCTCACCGTGCGCGTCGCCGCCCAGCCGAGTCCGCCGGCGGCGACCGCCACCAGCAGCCACTCCGGCAGGGTGCCGAGCCGGGTCGCGGGGGTCTGCGAGGAGCGCTTGGGGACTTCGGCGACCAGGGCGGCGGCGGTGAACATCTTGGTCTTCCGGGCGATCGAACCGTCCGGCCTGATGACCGCGCTCACCCCGGTGGTGACGGGGACCATCACGGCCCGGCTGTGCTCGACGGCCCGTACCCGCGACATGGCGAGCTGCTGGTAGGTCATCTCGCTGCGGTCGAACGTGGCGTTGTTGCTCGGTACGGAGATGATCTGGGCGCCCGCCTTCACCTGGTCCCGGACCGCCCAGTCGAATGCGGCCTCGTAGCAGGTGACGGGACCGACCCTGGTCCCTGCCATCTCGAAATCGGCCGGCTTGTGACCGGGTACGAAGTCCTTGCGGACCAGGTCGACGTCGGAGCTGAAGATCCGGAAGAAGGACCGGTAGGGCATGTACTCGCCGAACGGCTGGAGCTGCCGCTTGTTGTAGGTGTCGACGGGGCCCCTCACCGGGTCCCAGAGGATCTGCTGGTTGAGTGGCGAGCCCGTGCCGTTCTCCGGGGTGACCACGGCGCCGACCGAGATCGGCGCTTTGATCGCCTTGGCCGCCCGGTCGATCTCGTCGTAGGCGTCGGCATTCAGGTACGGGTCGATGTCGGAGGAGTTCTCCGGCCACAGCACCAGATCGGGCTGCTCGGCACGGCCCGCCTTGATGTCGGCGGCGAGCTTCAGCGTCTCCCGTACGTGGTAGTCGAGCACCGCCCGGCGCTGGGACGCGAAGTCGAGCCCCATCCGGGGCACGTTGCCCTGGATGAGCGCGACGGTGGCGGTGCCGTCCTCCGCGCTGTTGTCGACCAACGGCAGCGCGGCGAACCCCGCCACGACCGGCATGACGGCCAGCACCGCGGCGGTGAGGACTCTGCGGTCGAGCAGCTGCCGCAGGGCGGCCCAGTGCCGTACGGCATCGGCCAGACCGAAACCGCAGAGGACGACGGCGAAGCCCAGCAGCGGAGTACCGCCGACGGCGGCCAGCGGCAGGAACACCCCTTCGGGCTGCCCGAAGGCGACCTTGCCCCACGGGAAACCGCCGAACGGCGCCCGGGCCCGGGCCGCCTCGACGGCGATCCACACCCCGGCCGCCCACAGTGGTGCCAGCGGAAGCCGGGAGACATAGGCGATCCCCGCTCCCGCCGCGGCGATGAACAGCGCCTCGACCGCTGCGAGCCCCAGCCAGGGGCCCGGGCCGACCTCCACCCCGGTCCACACCAGCAGCGGCAGCAGGTAGCCGAGCCCGGCGAGGTAACCGAGCCCCAGACCGGCCCAGGCCCGCCTGCCGTACAGCGCGAGGCCGAGGACCGTGAAGGCGAACGGCGCCAGCCACCACAGCGGCCGCGGCGGGAAACTCGCGTACAGCAGCAGCCCTGACAGGGCTGCTGCGGCCGGCCGGACCAGAGCGCGGGCCGGCCGGCGGCCGCGCGATGTGCTGGAGGGCTGCGGGGCGAGCTGGTCCGGCTCGTCGAGAGGGGTGATGGGGGCGCTCACCAGGCGGAGTCTACGGTGGCGCACCGCTCGGGCGGGAGTCCGGTCCGCACGACGGACGGAGGGCGGGGTCCGCCCGGTCCGCCGGCACCACTCTCAGGCCCCGGAGGGCCTTCCGCCGGGCGACAGGCGGAGCCGGTCACGGAGGATGCGGACGCCGGCCTCCGCGTCGTCGACCGTGACGGTGAAACTCCGCCCGTCACCGAGGGTGAGAACGAGTCCTTCCCCGCGGCGCACCACCACGGCCATGCCGTTCTCCGGGTGCCAGCGGTATCCCCATCCGCCCCACTGACGGGGGGTCACTCTCGGGGCGAACTCCGCGCCGACCACATGGGCGAGCAGGATGCGCCTGCGCGGCACGCCCATGTATCCGCAGCGCACCTCGAAGCAGTCCTCGTCGATGTGCACCGCCACATGGACGAAGGCGAGCGTGCCGTAGAGCATCAGCAGGCCGGCGGCGACACAGCCGACCACGGCCATCGCCAGCGGCACGTTGCCCGAGGTCCAGGCGGAGTCCACCGCCAGTTCGATACCGAGGGCCAGGCACGCCGCGCCGGCGGCCGAGAGCAGCCACTGCGCACGGTTGGTCGCACGGCCGGTCCAGACCCGGGGAGGGGGCTCGATGGGGTCCGTCATGCGTTGCAGCGTACCCATCATCCGGGGACCCGGCTGTGACGCGTCGGGGGCTATCCGGTTCGGACCGCCGCGCCGACCGCCCGCAGCAGCAGGCCTTCCGGGTACCGCAGCGCCTCGGCCGGCAGCTCCGCCGGGCGTCCGCTGAGCAGCACGGTGAGGACGCCGCTGGGCGCGGCCTGGGGAGCGGGTCCGGCGCCGATACGGCGCAACGCCTGCGCGGTCACGGCGCCGGCCGACCCGTACAGGTCGACGTCCGGCCCTTCCGGGCGCCGGACGGCCGTGCGGATCCGCTCGGCCACCAGCTCGAAGTGGGTGCAGCCGAGGACGACGGCCCGTACACCCGATGGAGTGAGGGCGGCCGCGGCGGCGACGGCGCGGCCGATGGCGTCCTCGTCGGCGTGCTCGACCGCGTCGGCCAGTCCCGGGCAGGGCACTTCGGTGACTTCGGCGCCGGTCGCGAACCGGCGGATCAGGTCACGCTGATAGGGGCTGCCGGTGGTCGCCGGGGTCGCCCAGATGGCCACCGATCCGCCGTCCGCGGCGGCCGGCTTGATGGCGGGCACCGTGCCGATGACCGGAATGTCGGGCTCCAGTTCGGCGCGCAGCGCGGACAGTGCGTGGACGGACGCGGTGTTGCAGGCGACGATCAGTGCGTCGGGCCGGTGTTCGGCGGCGGTCCTCGCCACGGCCAGCGCGTGAGCCGTGATGTCATGCGGGGCGCGGGGGCCCCAGGGCATTCCGTCGGGATCGCAGGAGAGCACCAGATCGGCGTCGGGCCGCAGCTCCCGCACCACGGCGGCCGCCGCGAGCAGTCCGATTCCTGAATCCATCAGTGCGATCTTCACCCGGTCACCTTAGTCGACGGCCCGCGTGCACCGGCCTCGGTGGGGCAGACTGCGCGGATGAGCGTCGTTGCCTGGATCGCCGTCGGATCGCTGGCCGTATGGATGTGGCTGCTGCTGGGGCAGGGCCTGTTCTGGCGTACGGACCAGCGGCTGCCGCCGCGTACCGATCCGGCCGACTGGCCCTCCGTGGCCGTGGTGGTGCCGGCGAGGGACGAGGCGGCGGTCCTCCCGATGAGTCTGCCCTCGCTCCTGGCACAGGACTACCCGGGCGACGCCGAGATCTTCCTGGTCGACGACGGCAGCACCGACGGGACCGGCGAGCTGGCCGGAGCCCTGGCGGCACGGGGCCGCGGTTTGCCGCTCACCGTGGTCTCCCCCGGCGAACCCCCTGCCGGCTGGACCGGGAAGCTGTGGGCGCTCCGGTACGGAATCGAGCTGGCCCGGGCGCACGAGCCGGAGTACCTGCTGCTGACGGACGCCGATATCGCGCATGAACCGGACAGCCTCCGCGAGTTGGTGTCGGCCGCCGTGTCGTGCGACCTCGATCTGGTCTCGCAGATGGCGCGGTTGCGCGTGGCGAGCCTCTGGGAGCGCCTGGTGGTGCCCGCCTTCGTGTACTTCTTCGCCCAGCTCTACCCCTTCCGGTGGGTCAACAGGCCGGGCGCCACCGCTGCCGCGGCCGGCGGCTGCGTGCTGCTGCGCACCGCGGCCGCCGAACGGGCGCGCATCCCCGACTCCATCAGGCAGGCCGTGATCGACGATGTGTCACTCGCCAGGGCTGTGCAGCGCAGTGGCGGCCGCATCTGGCTCGGCCTCGCCGAACGAGTGGACAGCGTGCGCCCGTATCCCGGCCTCGGCGATCTGTGGCGGATGATCTCGCGGAGTGCCTATGCGCAGCTCCGGCACAACGTTCTGCTGCTCCTGGGCACCGTCCTCGGCCTTGCGCTGATCTATCTGGCGCCGCCCGTCACCCTGGTGGCCGGGCTGCGGTCGCACGACGCGCCGGCCGCCTGGGCGGGGGGACTCGCCTGGCTGGTGATGGCGGGCACCTATCTGCCGATGCTGCGTTACTACCGGCAGTCGCTGTGGCCGGCGCCGCTGCTGCCGTTCACCGCGCTGCTGTATCTCCTGATGACGGTGGATTCGGCGGTTCAGCACTACCGTGGGCGGGGCGCCGCCTGGAAGGGCAGGACCTACGCCCGGCCCGAGCGGAATGCCGGCCCCGAGGCGGCTCGAGACCACTGACGCGGCCCCCATTCGCCGGACGGCTCTACTTCCTCCCGGGAGTCCAGTTCATTCCCCAGCCGTAAGCCTGGTCGACCGTACGCTGCGGGCTGACCCGGCGGTCGGGCACCAGGTACCGGGCCTCGCGCTGGACGACGAGGTCGCCGCCGTTGTTGGTGATCAGGGCGAGCGCGCAGACCGTGGACGGCACGGTGCACTCGTCGAGCGAGAAGTCGATCGCCGCGCCGTGCTGCGGCTGGAGGGTGACCGTCGCATGCAGGTCGGCGAAGCTCCTGGCCCCCTCGTAAATCGTCACGAAGACGAGAATCCGGCGGAGTTGGTCCATCCGGTCGAGGTTGATCGTGATGTTCTCGCCGGTGGACACGGAACCGGTGCGGTCGTCACCGTCGAGGTGGATGTACGGCGGCCGGCTCAGCGACCCGAAGGCGTTACCCAGCGCCTGGACGACGCCTTTCCGGCCGTCGGTCAGCTCGTACAGCGCGCAGAGGTCGAGGTCGAGGTCGGCATGCATGGCTACCGCCCTGCCGAGCTTGGCACCCCAGCTCTTGAACTGCTTGCGCACCTCCCAGTTCAGATTGATCCGCATGGAGCCCGAGGTGCCGCCCTGTTTGGCGAGGGAGACTCTGGGTGCCTCCTTCGTGAGGGTGACCTTGCTGAGCCGTACCGGCGACGGCGTCGGCGCGGTCGCGGGCGGCGGCGGTGCGGGAGCCGCTTGCGGTGTCACGGGTGGAGGCGTCGGGGGTGCGGGTGGAGCGGGCGGGGGCGGGGCGGGCGGCGTCATGGGGGCGGGCATCGTCGGGGCGGCTGGAGCGGGCTGCCGGCCCTCGTCCACGCTGATCCCGAAGTCCGTGGCCAGCCCTTCGAGCCCGCTGCCGTATCCCTGCCCGACCGCGCGGAACTTCCAGGCACCCTGGCGCCGGTAGAGCTCACCGAGCAGGAAGGCCGTCTCGACCGTGGCGTCCTGGCTGTCGAACCGTGCGATCTCCGCGCCGCTCGCGGCGTCGAGCAGCCGGATGCAGAGACCGGGGACTTGTCCGAAGGTACCGCCGTCGGCCGATGCGGCGAGGACCACACGGTCCACGGCGCCCTCCACCCGGGTGAGGTCGACGGCGAGGGTATCGGTCATCAGATCGTCGACCGGCCTCTTTCCTTCGTGACGGACCGAGCCGGAAGCGTGCGCCGGCTGGTTGTAGAACACGAAGTCGGCGTCGGTACGCACCTTCCCCGACACCAGCAGGAGTGCCGACGCATCGACGTCCGGGACTCCCGGGCCCGGCCTCCAACCCAATTCGACCCGCACGGCCTGAGCCGACACAGGAACGTTGGTTCCCTTAAGCATTGACATGCTCGCCCCCAACTGGCGCCGTGAAGCCGAAATCTTGCGCACCACCAACCTAATCGCAGGTGTCCCGGGTGCGCTGCTCCTAGCGCTGCCGAGCGATCCGGGAAGATCGTCGGTCGGCGCACCCGCAACCCGTCGGTAACCCGCCGCGAGCAGGCCACTACCTGATTCGATCCCACGAGGACGACCGTTTTTGCCAAGTTCGCTCGCATTGGGGATCCACAGTCACTCGCAACACGCGAAACAACCCTCTTATCGGTCTCCCCAATCAGCACATCGTGGGCTTTACTTATGTGCCATGACGTCCCCCCGTGCGACCTACGGCGGCGGTTACTACTCCGCGCCGTCTTTCCCGGACACCCCTATCTACGATTCTCTCGTCGCAGAGCGGGGCACCCCTCAGATCGCTCCGATCCGAGTCCCGTCCGCTTACGACACCGGCAACAGTTATCTGCCGGCTCTGCCGTCCGCATTGCCCGCGCTGCCCGCCGGCCCCTCCCAGCACGCCCCCGCCTACGGTTATCCGCAGGCCATGGCACAGCCGGTGCCGATGCAGCACGCGCAGGCCCCGTACATCCCGCAGCAGGCCTCGGCCCCCCGCGGTTATCCGGGACCTCAGCAGTACCCCCAGCAGCAGCGTCCGGCGGGCGGTGCCGGTTACGAGGCGATGCGCCCGGTGACGCAGCGTCCAGCGCCCGCGCCGTACGAGGATCCGTACAACCGCCCGTATCCGGGGCGCGGATACTGAGCCGCCGCTGAGCAACTCGGCGCCGGGTGGCAGGATGCGTGACATGCCTGAACCCGGTCGCGCAGTCCTGCAGAGCATCCACGTGTATCCGGTCAAGTCCCTCGCGGGGCAGGCGCCGGACTCGGTAGTCGTCGAGCCCTGGGGGCCGGCCGGAGATCGCCGGTGGATGCTGGTGGACGCAGCAGGTACGGTCGTCACCCAACGCCAGCAGCCACGCCTGGCGTTGGCCGGTGCGGAGGCGCTGTCCGACGGGGGAATACGGCTGTCCGCGCCCGGCTGCGAGCCCCTGAGCCTTCCTGTGCCGGGGCCGGCAGACACCATCGGTGTGCGGCTTTTCGGTGACAAGATCGAGGTTGTCCCGGCGTCCGCCTGCGCACATGAGTGGTTCAGCACCTATCTCGGCACTGATGTGCGGCTCGTCCACCTCGACGACCCCGCGCGCCGTCGCGCGATCGATCCGCGGTTCGCGCGGCCCGGTGAGACGGTCAGTCTCGCCGACGGCTATCCGCTGCTGGTCACCACGACTGCTTCGCTGGACGCGCTCAACTCGCTCATCGCGCAGGGTGATCACCCCGACGAGGGCCCGCTGCCGATGGATCGTTTCCGGCCGAGTCTGGTCGTGGCCGGTGCGGAGCCCTGGGCGGAGGACGACTGGCTGCGCATCGCCGTCGGCGGCATCCCGTTCCGCGTGGTCAAACCGTGCGGGCGCTGTGTCGTGACCACCACCGACCAGCTCACCGCTGAGCGGGGCAAGGAGCCGCTGCGCACTCTCGCCCGCCACCGCCGCGTGGACAGTGACCTGCTGTTCGGCCAAAACCTCATCCCCGAGCTGACGGGTGTCATCCGGGTCGGCGATCCGGTGCACATCTTGGAATGACATGGACCCGGCCGTGAGTGAGATCCATCTCGAATGAGATCCCTCTCCCAGGGAACTCACAGGGAGTAGGGGCACGTTGGAAGGGGCGAGGTTCTCTCTCTCCGCTCCATCCGCGCGCAGGCCGTCGTCCCGTGGGGCCGAGACGGACGTGGAAGGGGTGCAGGGACCGTGCGAACAGCTTCCGGCGTGTGGCGCTGGCGGCACAACCCGCTGCGCCGCGGGACCGACCTGGCCGAGGCCTGGGTGGCACTTGCCGCCTTGGTGATGATCGTGCTGGCGGGTCCGCTCGTGGGCTGGTTCTGCGGCGCGTTCGTGGACCGCGCGCTGGGTGACGTTGCGCGGGTTCAGCACCTCCATCGCCATCCGACGACCGCCACGGTGATCCGTGCGCTGCCCACCCGCTCCGCGGTGCCGAACCCCGACGGGATCGCCGACGCCATTCCGCGCGGCCGGGCCGCCGCACACTGGACGGGCGTGGACGGAAGCCGGCACACCGGCGCGCTCTCCACCGTCAAGCGTCATGACTCCCCCGGTAACCGACTGCGGATATGGACCGACGATCACGGGGAGATCGTCACGCGGCCCATGACACCGTCCACGGCACGGGCTCACGCGGTACTCGCCGGATTCGGTGCCGCCGCGGCGACGGCGGGAGTCATCGTGGCAGGCCGGCGACTGGTCGTGTGGCGGCTCGTGCGGCGACGCTACGTACAGATCGACCGGGACTGGGCCGAAGCCGGTCCCGACTGGGGACGGACCGGAACCGGCAGCTGAGACCGGTGCTTGCGTCAACTCCCGCGTCCCGCGCGCGCTACGGTGGGACGAGATCCGTCGCGTACACGAGGTGGGGGCACAACAGCGCCATGGCACAGGGCACGGTCCAGGTGACGTACACCGGCACATCGCGGTGGCGGCGCCGCACAGGCGAGTACGCCTCACTCTCCGCAGCCCTGGAGGCCGCCGGCGACGGCGATGTGCTGACGGTCGCCCCCGGCACCTACCGCGAGAATCTCGTCGTCCGGCACGCCGTCACACTGCGTGGCAGCGAGGGCGCCACCGGGTCGGTTCGGATCGCCCCCGCCGACGGCATCCCGCTCACCGTACGTGCGTCCGCCGTCGTGCAGGATCTGCAGATCGAGGGCCAGGACACGGCGGCACCCGCGCTGCTCGTCGAGGAAGGCACGCCGGAGCTGCTCACGCTGCGGATCGTCACCCGCTCGGCCGTGGGCATCGAGGTGCGCGGGGCGGCCAGGCCGACCATGCGCCGCTGCACCGTCGACAACCCGGCGGGGGTCGGCATCGGGGTACTCGACGGCGCCGGCGGGCTGTTCGAGGACTGCGAAGTGGTCGCGGCCGGTCAGTCCGGCATCGCGGTGCACGGCGGAGCACATCCCCGGCTGGAGCGGTGCCGAGTCCACCACTCCTCCGGCGCGGGTCTCAGCGTCACCGGCGACGGCAGCGGTCTCGAGGCGTTCGGTTGCGAGGTGTACGAGATCAAGGGCGCCGGGGTCCAAATCGCCTCGCGGGGCGCCGCGCACCTCACCGACTGCACCGTGCACCGCACTTCGGCCGACGGGATCACCCTCGACACCGACGCCGTACTCACGCTGTCCGATTGCGATATCCATGACATTCCGGAGAACGCGGTCGATCTGCGGTCCCGTTCGGTGCTGACACTGACCCGGTCGACCGTGCGCCGCTTCGGCCGGAACGGCCTGTCGGTCTGGGACCCGGGGACCCGGGTGGACGCCAACCAGTGCGAGATCCATGACAGTACGGGCGACTACCCGGCTGTCTGGGTCAGCGACGGTGCGACCGTCGTGCTGGACTCGTGCCGGGTGCACGACGTGCCGGACGCCCTCTTCGTACTCGACCGCGGCTCCCGCGCGGACGTCGTCGACAGCGATCTCGTCCAGGTGCGCAACACCGCGGTGTCGGTGAGCGACGGGGCCACCGCGCAGCTCGACGACTGCCGTATCCGGGAGGTCTCCACCGGTGCCTGGTTCCGCGACCACGGCAGCGGCGGCACACTGAGCGGCTGCACGATCGATGCCGCCCAGACCGGAGTCATCGTCACCAAGGGCGCCGATCCGAGGATCGAGCGCTGCACCGTCACCGCGCCCGCCGAGGCCGGCTTCTACGTATCGGCCGAGGGCCGCGGCGCCTTCCACAACTGCCGGGTGACCGGCAGCAGCGGATACGGCTTCCACGTCATAGACGGCTGCCGCACCACCCTGACCCGCTGCCGCACCGAGCGGTGCGCCCGCGGCGGTTACGAGTTCGCCGACGGCGGCGCCGGGCAGGGCGAAGGGCCGACCGGTGGCCCGGTGGTGGAGGACTGCAGCAGTGACGAGAGCGGTGTGCTGACCGAGCCGCGGGAGGTCCCCGTGGTGGCGACGGCGACCCGGACCACCGGACTGCTCGGCGCGGTACCCGAGCAGCACCTCGCGGAGCCGACGGCGCCCGCCGCACCGGCGAAGGCTGCCGCCGGTGAACCCATACGGTCGTCGTCGGATGTGCTCGGCGAACTGGACACCCTGGTCGGGCTGGAGAGCGTCAAGCGGGAGGTCCGGGCCCTCACCGACATGATCGAGATCGGTCGGCGGCGCCGGGCAGCGGGCCTCAAGGCCGCGTCCGCCCGCCGCCATCTGGTGTTCACGGGCTCCCCCGGCACCGGCAAGACCACGGTGGCCCGGCTGTACGGCGAGATCCTGGCCTCGCTCGGCGTGCTGGAGCGTGGGCATCTCGTCGAGGTGTCCCGGGTCGACCTGGTCGGTGAGCACATCGGCTCGACGGCCATCCGCACCCAGGAGGCCTTCGACCGGGCACGCGGCGGCGTGCTGTTCATCGACGAGGCGTACGCGCTCTCCCCCGAGGACTCGGGACGCGACTTCGGCAAGGAAGCCATCGACACGCTGGTGAAGCTGATGGAGGACCACCGGGAGGCGGTGGTGGTGATCGTCGCCGGCTACACCGCGGAGATGGAGCGTTTCCTGGGCGTCAACCCCGGTGTGGCGTCCCGCTTCTCACGGACCATCACCTTCGGTGACTACGCCCCCGACGAGCTGCTGCGCATCGTGGAGCAGCAGGCCGACGAGCACGAGTACCGGCTGGGCGACGGCGCCTCGGAAGCGCTGCTGAAGTACTTCACGGCGCTCCCCAAGGGACCCGGCTTCGGCAACGGCCGCACCGCCCGCCAGACCTTTGAGTCCATGGTGGAACGGCATGCGGGCCGGGTCGCCCAGTTCTCCGAGATGTCCACCGACGATCTCAGTCTGCTCTTTCCGGAGGATCTGCCGGAACTGCCCTGACCTCCGCTGCGCGCCGGCCGTCCACGGTGGTGGGCCGGCCCGGCACGGGCTCGCCCGCCGCGCCGGGCTGGTGCGGCACCGCCACCGCGAGCCGGGCGAGCAGCGCCGCGCGTTCCCCGGTGAAGACCGGGTCGGCCTGGTAGTCGGAGTGCCCCAGAATCGGGGCGGGCAGCGGATGGTCGCGTGTTCTGCCATAGGCGAGCGGATCGAGCAGTGGCCCCCGGTCCACGTCCCCACCCGGCATCACCTCGCCGCCGATGGGATCCGTGGAGCGCCACAGGTTGCGCCAGCAGTGCACTTCCCGGTGCAGGCCATCGAGACACACCGGTCCGAAGTACGCCGGGAACCACCGCCCGTAGAGCCGCTCCAGAGGGGATCCGTAGGTGAGCAGGGCGACCCGGCGGCGGGTACGAGCAGGCAGTTGCCAGACCGCGGCCGCCGCCAGGACGCTCCCCTGGGAGTGCCCGGAGATGACAAGGCGCCCGCCGGTGAGATCGGTCCAGGTGAACATCCGCCAGGTCAGGTCGGGAACGGCGCGCTCGGCGTAGCAGGGCGGCGCGAAGGGATGAGCGGCGCGCGGCCAGAAGGTGCCGACGTCCCAGAGAATGCCGATGGTGCGGCGGGCCGATGCGTCACGGTAGGCGCGCCTGCCGCACGTCACGAAGAGTATGAAGCCGAGGCCGACCAGCCAGGAGCCCAGCGCCTGGACGGACTGGGCCGCCGAGGCGATCAGAGCGGGTGCCGACCGGGCCGCCCGGCCCGGCACCTCCCCGCTCAACCCGGCGCCGGCCACCGCGCCCGCCCCGAGCAGCAGGGTGACCACTGCGATGATCCCGAGGAACCACGGCGCGGCGTCGGTGAGCCGCGCTCGGGCCCGGACGCCGGCGATCTGCCGGGTGCGTACGGTGTCGGGGCTCTCCCCCGGGTAGTCCTGCATGACCTTCTCGGCGATGCGGTTGCGGCTGCGCCGGGTGCGTACCGCACAGACGGCAGCGGGGATCAGCAGGACCAGCAGCAGGACCGGGATCACCGAAGCCTGCCAGCTGAGCAGCACCGGTGGTCCGGGGATGGAGCCGGCACTGCCCATACCCGGCGTGCCGGGCCCGTCGAGCCAGTCGGCCATCCGCTGGGCGACCCCGCCCGTCATCACCCCGGCCAGCGCACAGGCCAGCAGGGCGACGGCCGGTCCGCCGAGACCCCTGAGCACGGCGCCGCCGCCGGGGGCCCGGCGGCGGCGTACCACCGCGACGGCGCCGAGCACGACCACGAGCGCCAGCTGAGCGACGGTGATGACCCCGAACGTGCGGTCGCCGGGGAGTGTGCCGTGGGACGCCCAACCCGGCCTGGACCAGGCGGCGTACCCGGCGGAGAGCACGAGCAGGGCGAGCGAGAGCCCCGGCAGCAGGGTGACGACCGCGCGGTCGAGTTCCTCGTCCAGCCGTGTCTCGGTCCGCCCCCTGCGGCACACCACCCACACCACCACGGCCGCCGCGATCAGCAGGGTCACCTCGAGCAGCCGGCCGAAGGCCTCCAGGAGCGTGCCCGAGGCGCGCCGGTCGAATCCGGCGGCGGCGAGCGTGAGCGCGGCGGCGACGGTGAGGAACCCGGCGGCCGTGTGCGCGGCACGCAGCCGTGCGACGAGCCGGCGTCCGTACCAGAATCCGGGCCGGCCGAGTGCGGGACGGTGGGACGGGTCGACGTCCTCGGCGTGGAACTCCCCGCTCAGCGGCTGCTGCGACTCGTACGCGCTCCAGGTGCGGTTGGAGAGGTACCACAGCAGCGCGGTCAGGGCGGTGGGCGCCAGCGCGGCCACGGCCAGCCGACGGCCGGGCTGGGACCACCAGCCACCGTGGGCGACGGACAGAAAGCCGAGCCAGGACCTGCCCTTCGAGCAGCCCGTCGAGCCCGCGCACTGCCAGGCCGTCAGGTCCAGCGCCACCTCGCAGACAGCGGCCACCAGCAGCACGGTGAGGCTGAGCGCGACGAGCCGCACCAGTAAGCCGTACAGCCGGGCGGACTTGGGCATCCGGTGACTGGCGGGCAGCATCCAGTGGGCGAGGTTGACCACCATGAAGGGGAGCAGCAGCAGCCACAGGGCGCGCGAGCCGTTGCCCGATGTGAGGTTGCACCAGACATAGGCCTCCGGGACCGGCCGGTCCCGGTACCGCTCGGGGTGCTGTGCGGCGTCCACGTCATCGGCGCAGCGGTAGACCGCCGCCGTCTCGTCGCCGCTGACCCGGACCGTACGCGGATCGCCGAGCATCTCCTGCGGGGTGGTCCCGCCGACGCCGTGGACGAGCAGTTCGAGCGCAGGTCCTGCGCTTTCCCGGGCGGACGGGGCTGATGACACTGCGGTGGCTCCCTCTCGTCGAGGTGACGGTCGCGGCGGCTGGCGTCCACCATCCGGTAGGACGGCGGCCCACCCTACGACTCCTCATGAATCTCCCCGCGGAGCAACCCTGGCAACCAGTGGCACATTCGGGAACTGTGCGTGCGAGGATGAGGGATCTGCCGGACAACGGAAGGACCGGGCCTGTCGGTGAGCGAGAATCAGAATCTGCTCGCGGAGCAGCGTCGTGCCCTGATCATCGACGAGGTCCGGCGGCGTGGTGGAGTTCGTGTCAATGAACTCACCCGCAAGCTGAAGGTCTCGGACATGACGGTCCGCCGGGATCTCGACGCGCTGGCGCGTCAGGGCGTCATCGAGAAGGTGCACGGCGGCGCGGTGCCGGTGGTCGAGGCATCGACGCACGAACCGGGGTTCGAGGCCAAGTCGGGCTTGGAGCTGAGCGCCAAGGAGGACATCGCGCGGGCCGCCGCGGCCATGGCCGTACCGGGCAGCGCGATCGCTCTCTCGGGCGGGACCACGACCTTCGCTCTTGCTCATCAGTTGCTCGATGTGCCCGATCTGACCGTCGTCACCAATTCTGTGCGGGTCGCCGATGTGTTCCATTCCGCACAGCAGGTGCTCGGCGGTACGGGACACCGGCCGGGGGCCGCGACCGTGGTGCTGACCGGTGGGGTGCGTACGCCGTCGGACTCGCTGGTGGGGCCGGTCGCCGACCAGGCGATCCGGTCGCTGCACTTCGATGTGCTTTTCCTGGGGGTGCACGGCATATCCGCCGAGGCCGGCCTGTCCACGCCGAACCTCGCGGAGGCCGAGACCAACCGCCGTTTCGTCCAGTCGGCGCGGCGGGTGGTCGTGGTGGCCGACCACACCAAGTGGGGCACGGTCGGGCTGAGTTCCTTCGCGACGCTGGAGGACGTGGACACCTTCGTCACCGATGCCGGATTGTCCGCCGGGGCGCGCGAAGAGATCACCGAGTCGCTGCCCGGCCTGGTGGTGGCGGGCGAGACGGATTGAGGGGAGATCCGCTCAGCATGGCCGTGCGGCTCACTCCCGTGGCCCACCGGCCGCAGCCTCACTGCGTCCAGCGGCCGGTGGTCAGGAGCTGCTCGATGGCCGCGGCGTACGGAGCGATGTCGAGACCCTGCTCCTCGAGCCAACTGTCCGAGTAGTACTTGTCGAGATAGCGGTCGCCCGGGTCGCAGAGCAGCGTCACCACGCTGCCCGTCCGCCCCTCGGCCACCATCTCGGCGATGATCTTCAGCGCTCCCCACAGTCCGGTACCGGTCGAACCGCCCGCCTTGCGGCCGATGGCCCGGTCCAGCGCGCGGACCGCGGCGACGCTGGCCGCGTCCGGGACCTTCATCATCCGGTCGATGGCGCCGGGCACGAAGCTCGGCTCCATACGGGGCCTGCCGATCCCCTCGATCCGCGACCCGCAGTCACTGGTCGCCAGGGGATCGCCCCGGGTCCAGCCGTCGAAGAAGCACGAGTTCTCCGGGTCGGGGACACAGATCCGGGTGTCGTACTGCATGTAGTGCACATAGCGGGCGATCGTCGCCGAGGTGCCGCCGGTTCCGGCGGTGGCGACGATCCAGGCGGGCTCCGGATACCGCTCCAGCCGCAGCTGCTGGTAGATGGACTCGGCGATGTTGTTGTTGCCTCGCCAGTCGGTGGCGCGCTCCGCGTAGGTGAACTGGTCGACGTAGTGACCGCCGGTGACGT
The DNA here is from genome assembly GCF_040682175.1 of Streptomyces sp. NPDC051320. Lineage (NCBI taxonomy): Bacteria > Bacillati > Actinomycetota > Actinomycetes > Kitasatosporales > Streptomycetaceae > Streptomyces > Streptomyces sp. NPDC051320. The sequence continues at coordinate 108,055 of NZ_JBFBAL010000005.1, read as the reverse complement.
CGGCGAGGGAGGCCGCCTCCTCGTACAGCCGCCGGGAGTCGTCCACGAAATGGCACTGCCCGCCATGGAACTCGATCAGACGGCACTTCTCCCGGCTGGTGGTGCGCGGCATCACCGTGATGAACGGGATACCGATGAGCTTGGCGAAGTACGCCTCGGAGACGGCGGTGGAGCCACTGGAAGCCTCGATCACCGGCTTGCCGGGCCGGATCCAGCCGTTGCACAGTCCGTAGAGGAAAAGCGAACGGGCCAGCCGGTGTTTGAGGCTGCCTGTCGGGTGCGTCGATTCGTCCTTGAGGTAGAGATCGATGCCCCACCCCTCGGGAAGCGGGAAGCGCAGCAGATGGGTGTCGGCCGAACGGTTGGCGTCGGCCTGCACCTTGCGGACGGCCTCTTTCAGCCAGGCCCGGTACTCCGGATCACTGCGATCGATGTCCGCCGTTGCCGCGGCCACGGCGTCCGGTCCCTTTTCGGCTGTGCTCACGCGTGTCTCTCCTCGCCCGGTCAACTCTGCTCGCCACACGCCACAATATTCCCCTCACCAGCACAAACGATGACTTGGACGCTCCATAGGACATGCTTGGGCGATAACGGCTCGAACCAGCACATGCCAATGCGGCCGGGCGGCCTTTGCGTACTGGTGCATGGCGCTTCACCCCGTCAGACTGCCTGGAGAGACCCATCCGAAGGGGGCAGGAAGAGTCATGGCAGAAGCAGAATTCACCGCGACGGGTGTACGGATCGAACGGTGGCCCCGCTCGCTCACCCGGGCCGGCCAAGTGTTGATCAAGGACGGCCGACTGGCCCTGCTCACCAGCAACGGCCGTGAGATCGACAGCGCGCCGCTCGGCGCCGTCAGCGCCGCGAAGCCATGGTTCGCCGGGGTCGGCCGCATGGTCGCGACCGTGAACGGCACCCGCTACCGGCTGACCATGGGACAGCGGAACGTGCGGCTGGACAGCGCGAAAGCGGTGGGCCGATTCATGGAGGCGGTACGCGGAGCGCGGCACTGAGGAGACCGCGAGTTGCGGAGCCGCACCCCCTGGGCGACCCTGGACACACATCACTAAGGGTTTACCGGCGGTCACGCTGAGAACAACCCCCCCGCCGGGCCACTTCGTCTTCTTCCGGACCTCATTCGGGGAGTCGCAGCCGTGATCACCCAGCCAGCCAGGCATTGCGCAGTGGAGCTCCAGGCTCTGCCCTCGCGCATAGGACAAGTCCGTAGAATCGTGTCGGCCCAATTGCGTTACTGGCATCTCGACCCGCTCATCGACCAAGCCGCCCTCGGCGTCACCGAGTTGCTCACCAACGTCCACCGCCATGCCGAGCCGGACAAACTGTGCACCGTCGAGATGGATCTGCTGCTCGACCGGCTGACGGTATCGGTCCGCGATCACGATCCCCGGATTCCTACGGTGAGTACGGCGGACCAGCTCGCCACCTGCGGGCGTGGGCTCTCGATGATCGCCGCGGTCAGCGAGAGCTGGGGCATTCGCCCGCAGGGCGACGCCGGGAAGGTCGTCTGGTTCACCCTGCCGGCCTCGGCCTCCGGCACCCTCGCGGCCGTGGAGACGCTCTACGGGGCGACGACGCCCGGCCCGTTCGCCGTGGCCCCTGCCGCCGCTGCCGCCCAGTCGGCTCTGGTGAGCTGACCGGGCGGCCGGCGGCCGTCGCCCCGCCCCGCCGGGAGCGTGGCGCTGGTCATGCCGCGCCGCCCTTGGACGCCGGGCCGAACTGCTCGTCCAGGACCGACAACCGGCGCCAGTACTCGTCCTCGTCGATCTCACCGGTGGCGAAACGGCGGCCGAGGATCGCGATGGGCGACTGCTCACCGTGCCCGGCCCCTACCCGCGCCGGCCCCTGCCACGGCCCGCTGCGGCCACGCCCCACGGTGCGGCGCACCAGGGTGACGACGGTGAAGACGACCGCCGCCCAGAAGAGCGGGAAGAGCAGGATCCACGGGCCCGGGCCGCCGGAAAAAGCCAGGGTGTTCATATCGGTTCATCTCCTCGCTGGGGATGGCTCCTTACTGATGTCGAGCCTCCCCCCGCGAGGGGGCCCTGGTCGTCGTCCGGCCGGCGGCTCCTCGGGTACCACCGCGGGAGTACATGACGGGCCGGGACTGCTGCCCCGGGCACTGCTCCCGACGGGACTGCTTTCTCCTGAACTCACGCCGCAGGTGGACCGGCCGGCGTCAGCCCACCAGGGACAGGGGGTCGTCGAGTACCGGCTGCCAGGCCAACTCGGCCGCACCTACCAGGCTGTTGTGGTCCAGCGTGCAGGGCAGGATGGGCACGCCGCCGCTGCGTCCCCACAGACTCCGGTCGGCGACGACGGCGCGCAGCCGCTCCGGATCGGCGTCCAGCAGCGCACGGTGCAGTCCGCCGAGGATGATCCGGTCGGGGTTGAGGATGTTCACCAGCCCGGCGAGGCCCAGGCCGAGCCGGTCGACGATCTCCTGGGCGGCGATCCGTACCCCCGGGTCGTCGTACTCCGTACGGAGGATGTCACGGGACTGCTGGAGCAGCGAGACCTCGGGGCCCGGGGTACGCCCGGCGGCCGTGAGGAAGGCGAGCGGGTCGGTCTCGACGTCCAGGCAGCCGCGGCTGCCGCAGTAGCACGGCCGGCCCTCGGGGTTGACGGTGAGATGGCCGACCTCCAAGGCGAGGCCCGAACTTCCGGTGTGCAGGCGGCCGTCGAGCACCAGGGCGCCTCCCACACCGCGGTGCCCGGTGGCCACGCAGAGCAGATGCTGCGCGCCGCGGCCCGCTCCGTGACGATGTTCGGCCAGGGCCGCCAGGTTCACGTCGTTGCCGGTGAAGACCGGGCCCAGGATGCCCGCCGCGCGGACCCGGTCGGCGAAGATGTCGCGGACCGGAGCACCTGCGGGCCAGGCGAGATGCAGTGGATTGAGTGCGGTGCCCTCCGGTTCGGCCACCGCAGACGGAACGGCCAGCCCCGCCCCGACGCAGCGCAGACCGGTGTCGCGCAGCAGCGCGGCACCCTCGTCGACCACGGCCCCGAGCACTTGCGCCGGATCGGCGGAGACCGTGACACAGCCGGGCGAGGTCGCCACCGCCCGGCCACCGAGCCCGATCAGCGCGGCCCGGAAACCATCCGCGTGCACCTGGGCCGCGAGCACGACGGGTCCCTGGTCGTTGACCGAGAGCCGATGCGACGGGCGTCCCTGAGATCCGGCCGCAGCTCCCGGGCGGGAGTCGACCTGGATCAGCCCGAGCGCTTCCAGTTCGGCGGCGACGGCGCCAGCGGTGGCGCGGGTGACGCCCAACTCGGCCGTGAGCACCGCACGGGTGGGCGCGCGCCCGGTGTGGACCAGTTCCAGCGCCGGCCCCAGGGCGCTGCGGCCACGCTCCAGCTTGGTCCGGTTCGTCGTCACCTTGCCGTTCATGACGGCGAGTCTCCCATGATCCTGAGCGGGCGAAGACGATCCGGTAGCGCCCTTGTCGGCGCATCCTGCCACCCCTATCCTTCTTTTGTGCCGAACCTAAACAAACGACGGGCGGCAGTGTCCGGGGGCCCGAGGGCTGACGGCGCCCCTCCTTCCCTGCTCCGCCTGCGCATCGCCATCACCGTGTTCTTCGCCCTGGACGGCTTTCTCTTCGCGGGCTGGGTGGTCCGTATCCCCGCCGTCAAGCAGCAGACCGGCGCATCGGCGAGCGCACTGGGTCTGGCGCTGCTCGGAGTTTCCGCCGGGGCCGTGATCACCATGGTGCTCACCGGCAGGCTGTGCAGGAGGTTCGGCAATCATCCGGTCACCGTGGCCTGCGGGGTGCTGCTCTCGCTGAGCATCGCCCTGCCGGCGCAGACCCACTCGGCACTCGCCCTCGGTCTGGTCCTGCTGGTTTTCGGCGCCGGCTACGGCGGGGTCAACGTCGCGATGAACAGCGCGGCGGTCGATCTGGTGACGGCACTGCGCCGGCCGGTGATGCCGAGCTTCCACGCCGCCTTCAGCCTGGGCGGCATGGTGGGAGCCGGTGCCGGCGGACTGGTGGCGGACCGTGTTTCGGCCGCGGCGCATCTGACGGGGCTGACAGTCATCGGACTGGTGGTCACCGCGGTGGCCGGCCGCGAACTGCTGCGCCACCGGCCGCCGTCCGGCGCCGTCCCGTCCCGTGGGGCTGTCAGGACGCCCGGATCGAAGCGGCTGAGCCCCCGGAGTCGCCGACTGATGCTGGTCTTCGGGCTGATCGCTCTCTGTACGACCTACGGGGAGGGCGCCATGGCCGACTGGAGCGCCCTGCATCTGAAGCAGGACCTGCATGCGCAGCCGGGCGTAGCTGCCGCCGCGTACTCCGTCTTCGCGCTGGCGATGACCATCGGCCGGCTCACCGGCACCGCACTGCTGGAGCGCCTCGGCCAGACCCGCACCCTGGTGGCCGGCGCGGCGCTCGCGGCCGCCGGGATGCTGCTCGGTGCGCTGGCCACGAACACCTGGTCCGCGCTGCTCGGTTTCGCGGTGGCCGGTCTCGGGCTGGCCAACAGCTTCCCGGTGGCGGTCGCCAGGGCCGGCGCGCTGGCCGGGCCGAACGGCGTCGCCACGGCCTCCACGCTGGGTTACGGCGGGATGCTGCTGGGCCCGCCGGTCATCGGCATTCTCGCGGACCGGCTCTCGCTGCCCGTCGCGCTCACCACGGTGGCGCTGCTCGCCGCGACGGCCGCCCTCATCGGCTGTGCCACCCGTCATGCGTCCTCATCGGCAGGATGAAGGCCCTGGCACAATCGAGCCCATGGTGATGAAGACGGCCGAACTGATCAAGTCCCTGGAAGCGAACGGGCGGTTGCTCGCCCGAGCGGCCGCGGAGGCCGGTCCGGACGCCGAGGTACCCACCTGTCCCGGCTGGCGAGTGCGCGATCTGCTGCGTCACACCGGCATGGTGCACCGCTGGGCGACGGCATTCGTGGTGGAGGGGTACACCACGTTTCACCCCGACGGCGGCGAGCCGGACCTCGACGGCGACGCGCTCGTCGACTGGTTCGGGGAAGGGCACGCCTCGCTGGTCGGCGCGCTGATAGCGGCGCCGGCCGACCTGACGTGCTGGACCTTCGTCCCCGTGCCGTCACCCCTGGACTTCTGGGCGCGGCGCCAGGCACACGAGACCGCAGTGCACCGGCTGGACGCGGAATCCGCCCTGCCGGAGCGGGAGCCCGGCACGGTGGACCCCGAGTTCGCGGTGGACGGCATCGACGAGCTGCTTCGCATGTTCCACACGCGGCCCAAGAGCCGGGTGCGGACGAACGAACCGAAGACCCTGCGGGTGCGGGCCACGGACACCGGAGACGTGTGGACGGCCCGGCTGTCCGCCGAGCCGATGCGGACGGACCGTACGGACATCGGGAGCGCCGACTGTGAGGTGAGCGGGAGCGCCGGGCTGCTCTACTCGACGCTGTGGAACCGGCGGCCGCTCTCCTCGGTGTCCGTGGCGGGCGACGGCACCCTCGCCCGGCTCTGGCGGGACAATTCCGGAATCACCTGGTCCTAGACCGACCGTACTGGTTCCCGCGGAAGCTGCTTGCCCGCCGTCGGAAGTCCTGTGACACTCGCCGGATGGGGCGAAGGACGCAGGCGGAGCGGGATGCCATCACCGTGGAGATCGGCTTCGCGTGGGTGAGCGCGGCGTTCGTGGCCGCGGTCACCTTCGGCGGCATCGTCTGCCCCCTGTTCTTCTTCGATCTTCCGAGCAGGACCGCACATCTGCTCGTCGCGGTCGGCGGCGGCCTGGCGGTGATCGTCTTTCTGGCGCGGGTGGTGCTCGTCCTGTGGCGCTTCGGTGGTAGGCCGCCTCAGCAGAGCCAGCCCGGGCGTACCAGGCCGGACTCATAGGCGAGCACCACCAGTTGAGCCCGGTCTCGGGCGCCCAGTTTCACCATGGCACGGCTGACGTGCGTCTTGGCGGTGAGTGGGCTGACGACGAGCCTGCGCGCGATGTCGTCGTTGGAGAGCCCGATGCCGACCAGCGCCATGACCTCTCTTTCACGTTCCGTGAGTTCGCCGAGATCCGCGGCGGCCGTGGGCTCCTTGGAGCGGGCGGCGAACTCGGCGATGAGCCGGCGCGTCACCCCCGGCGACAGCAGAGCGTCGCCTTCCACCACCGCACGTACCGCACGCACCAGTTCCTCCGGCTCGGTGTCCTTGACCAGAAACCCGGAGGCACCGGAGCGGATCGCCTCGAACACGTACTCGTCGAGCTCGAACGTGGTGAGCATGACCACCTTGACCTCATGGAGGTGGCGGTCCTCGGTGATGCGGCGGGTGGCTGCCAGGCCGTCGAGCACCGGCATCCGGATGTCCATCAGCACGACGTCAGGCCGCAGTTGGCGAGCCGAGGACAGCGCCTGTACACCATCCGCGGCTTCTGCCACCACCTCGATGTCGGGCTGGGCACCGAGCAGCGCCCGGAATCCGGCCCTGACCAAGGACTGGTCGTCGGCGAGCAGTACGCGGATCACAGCGACTCCTTCGGGGCGCCGGCCGGTCCGGTGCCCGGTTCACCGGAGAGCGGGATGACGGCTTCGACCCGGAAGCCGCCGCCCGGTCGCGGGCCCGCTTCGATGGTGCCACCGAGCGCCGCCGTCCGCTCTCGCATGCCCACCAGCCCGTTGCCGCTGCCGCCCGCATCGGCTCCGGTGGCGGGCCCGGCGTCGTCGATCCGCAGGACCAGCCGCCGCGGCGGGTAGCCGAGGACAACGCGCGCGGTCCGGGACTCGGAGTGGCGCACCACATTCGTGAGCGCCTCCTGGATGATCCGGAAGGCGGCGAGATCGACACCTGGCGGGAGCGGTACGGGGACGCCCTCCGTCACGGTGTCCACCGTCAGGCCCGCCGACCGTGCTTGCTCGACGAGTTCGGAGAGCCGATCGAGCCCGGGGGCCGGAGCCCTGGGCGCTTCGCCCGGCGCCCGGAGGGTGTCGAGGACCTGGCGCACCTCACCCAGTGCCTCCTTGCTGGCGGCCTTGATGGTGGTCAGTGCGGTACGCGCCTGCTCCGGATCTGCGTCAAGGAGCGCGAGACCCACCCCGGCCTGCACATTGATGACCGAGATGCTGTGGGCGAGCACGTCGTGGAGTTCGCGCGCGATGCGCATCCGTTCCTCGTCGCTGCGCCGTTTCTCGGCCGCCTTCCGTTCGGCGCGCTCCCTGGCCCACTGCTCGCGTCGCACCCGGGCGAGCTCCGAGGCGGCGAGAACCGCCAGCACCCAGGCCGCGACGGCCAGTTCCTGGCTCCAGGACGCCGGGTGATCGCCGGATGGCGGCAGCCAGGGGTAGAGCCAGTGAGCGATCACTACATGTCCGGCCCAGAGCATGCCGATGGCCGACCACGCGGCGTGACGGTGCCCCGCCACGATGGCGGCGAAGCAGCCGACAGCGACGGTGAGGAAGACCGGGCCGTACGGAAATCCGGCGCCCACGTAAACCAGGGTGGAAGCGGCGGTGGCCCAGGCGACGAGGACCGGGTGCCTGAGGCGCAGCAGCAGGAAGGCCTGGCCGAGCAGGAGCAGCGACCGGCCGAAGGCGTCGAGCGGGACACGTTGGCCGAGTTGGCCGTGCTGGGCGAAAGCCGTCCCGCCCAGCACGATCACGGTCAGCACGAGGGTCGAGCGCCAGGGCAGCCGGTCCCTGGACGAAGCCGCCCAGAACGGCTTCCAAGCGTCCGGTCCGCCCTGCGCCCAGGACCGGCCGCCGCGTCTGCGCACTCGCTGCTCGTCCGTGCCGGGCTCGTCCATACAGGCAACGCTAGACCGGCGATGCTCTCCGGGCGTCAGACCGGCGCGGTGACCGCGTCTACTCCCGCCGGAGTAGACCGACGGAGTCGGCGAGCTGCCCTGCGGCCCGTGCGAAGAACGCGTCCCGGTCCTCGACCAACCGGTTGAACTGTCCGAAAATCTCGAAAGAGATGAGGCCGAAGAGCTGCGCCCAGGCGGCTGTGAGTGCCACGGCTACCGGGGGCGGGAGGTCCGGCGCGATGGCGGCGGCGAGCCGCTCTGCCTCGGGGCGCAGCTCACCGGCGATGACGGGGAGGCCCAGACCGTCGGCGCGGTGCGCGTCACGGACGATGGTGATCAGGACCTGACCGGTCCGGGACGCCGGGCCGATGGTCGCCTGAGGTGCGGTGTAGCCGGGCACGGGCGAGCCGTAGATCAGGGCGTACTCATGGGGGTGGCCGATGGCCCAGCGGCGGACCGCGGCGCAGACCGCGGCCCAGCGCGCAGCGGCCCTGACCTGGCCCGCGGCGGCGAGTGCGGATTCGGCGGCCTCTCCGATCGCGTCATAGGCGTCGACGATGAGGGCGGTGAGCAGGTCGTCGCGACTGGGGAAGTAGCGGTAGAGACCGGAGGAGACCATGCCCAGTTCACGGGCCACGGCGCGCAGCGAAAGCTTTGCGGCGCCCTGGTCGGCGAGTTGTCTGCGTGCCTCGTCCTTGATGGCCGCGGTGACTTCGGCGCGGGCTCGTTCCCTGGCTCCTCGGACAGCACTCATGGTGAGCAGTCTGCCAGATAAGCGGAGCACCGACCACGGACGTGAGCGCCATACACAAAAAAGAGCACTGCTCTTGCAATGGTTCACCCCTGCGTGCAGACTGCTCCACAGAGAGAGCAGTGCTCACACTCAGCGAAGAGGCACCCACATGACCACGTACGTCAAGAAGCCTGGCTGGTTCACCGTCCATGTCCTCAACCGTCTCGTCGCCTGGCTGACCCGGCGCGGCGTCAGCGTCTGGGGATCGCGCGTCCTGGCGGTGCGTGGCCGCAAGAGCGGTGAGTGGCGCCGCACCCCGGTCAACGTGCTCACCCTGGACGACGGCCGCTATCTGATCGCCCCTCGCGGCCATGTCCAGTGGACGCACAACATGCGGGCCGCCGGCGGCGGCGAACTCCTCCTCGGCAGGAACACCGAACCCTTCACCGCCACCGAGATCCCCGACGGCGAGAAGCCGGAAATCCTGCGCGCCTACCTCAAGCGGTGGAAGGCCGAGGTAGGCGCCTTCTTCGATGGCGTGGGCCCGGAGTCGAGCACCGAGGAACTGCTCCGGATCGCGCCCAAGCACCCCGTCTTCCGCATCACCGGGACGAGCTGACCGCTCACTCGGCCCCGGTCGCCGCCTTGCCGGTGTCCTGGCCGGAGCCCTCGGCCAGGTCAGCCGCCGCTTCAGTGGCGCCCTCAGCCGTGGCATCCTCGGCCGTGCCCCCCGCCGGACCGCCCTTGCCGAGCTCCTTGCGGTCCATCGCGGTCAGCGCACGCTGGGCCAGCGGATGGGTGCGCACCAGCTCACCCAGCGAGGTCGAGCCACGGGTGATCCCGGCGAAGGCCTTCCAGGCCGGACGGAATCCGGTGATCACCGCGTGCAGCACCATCGGGCGACGCTCGAAGAGCTTGAGCATCCGGCGCCCCACCGCCATCTCCACGCCGAGCCCGGCCTTGATGGCGAACGCGTAGTTCAACGCCTGCCGGCGGGCATCCACCGCGTCGTGCGCCTCGGAGACCCGGACCGCCCACTCACCCGCGAGCCGGCCCGAGCGCAGCGCGAAGGAGATACCCTCACGCGTCCACGGTTCCAGCAGCCCGGCCGCGTCGCCGCAGACCAGCACCCGACCACGGGAGAGCGGCGAGTCCTCGCTGCGACAGCGCGTCAGGTGTCCCGAGGAGATGGACGGTTCGAAACCGGCGAGTCCCTGGCGGGCGATGAAGACCTCGAGATAACGCTTGGTCGCCGCGCCCTCACCTCGGGCCGAGATCACGCCGACCGTGAGGGTATTGCCCTTGGGGAACACCCAGGCGTAACTGCCCGGGATGGGGCCCCAGTCGATGAGCACCCGCCCGGCCCAGTCGTCGGCGACCGTCGGCGGCACCGGGATCTCCGCTTCGAGACCGAGGTCCACCTGGTCCATCTTCACCCCGACATGGGCTCCTATGCGGCCGGCGCTGCCGTCGGCGCCGACGACCGCACGTGCCAGCACCGTCTCGCCACTGGAGAGGACGACCGCGACCGTGCGCCGGTCGGGCACCGCTGAGCCGTGCTGCTCCACCCGGGAGACCGCCACCCCGGTGCGCAGCTCGGCGCCCGCCTTCTGCGCGTGCTCCACCAGTTGCAAGTCGAATTCCGGGCGGTTGATGAGCCCGAAGAGCATCTGCTTGGAGCGACGGGTCCGGGTCAGCTTTCCGTTCATCGAGAACGTCACCGCGTACACCCGGTCGCGCAGCGGCAGTTCGAAGCCGGGCGGCAGGCAGTCGCGCGACGGGCCGATGATGCCGCCCCCGCAGGTCTTGTAACGGGGCAGCTCGGCCTTCTCCAGGAGGAGCACCCGCCGCCCCGTCACCGCCGAGGCGTAGGCCGCCGAGGCCCCGGCCGGGCCCGCGCCGACCACCACCACGTCCCACACCGGCTGGTCATGTTCCGTGCCCGCGTCTGCGTTCTCGCTGCTCACGATGTGCTGCTGCTCCCGATCCGACCGGTGGCCCGTGCTGTCGACGGCATCCTACGGCGCGATGTCGACCGATCACCCTGTGGGAGGATCGGTCAGCCCGAAATCGTACTCAGGCGTACACACACGCACAGGTATTCCAACGTCGCACCCACGAGGAGCGTGCCCATGACCGCGAATCCGATTGCCGAGACCATCGCCTCACTGATGCCCGGCGCCCGCGCGGAGCTGACCGAGCTGGTGGCCTTCCAGTCGGTGGCGGATCCGGCGGTCTTCCCGAAGAGCGAGTGCGAGGGCGCGGCGAACTGGGTCGCCGACGCCCTGCGCACCGAGGGCTTCCAGGACGTCGCCCTTCTGGACACTCCGGACGGCACCCAGTCGGTCTACGGTTTCCTGCCGGGCCCCGTGGGCGCGCCGACCGTACTGCTCTACGCGCATTACGACGTGCAGCCGCCACTGGACGAGTCCGCCTGGCTCTCCCCACCCTTCGAGCTGACCGAGCGCGACGGCCGTTGGTACGGACGGGGCGCCGCGGACTGCAAGGGCGGATTCATCATGCATCTGCTCGCGCTGCGCGCCCTGAAGGCCACCGAAGGCATCCCGGTGTCCGTCAAGGTGATCGCCGAGGGCTCGGAGGAGCAGGGCACGGGCGGTCTGGAACGGTACGCCGAGGCACACCCCGATCTGCTGACGGCGGACGCCGTCGTCATCGGGGACACCGGTAATTTCCGGGTCGGCCTGCCGACCGTCACGGCGACGCTGCGCGGTATGACGATGCTCCGGGTGCAGCTGGACACCCTCGAGGGCAATCTGCACTCCGGCCAGTTCGGCGGGGCCGCTCCCGACGCACTCGCCGCGATGATCCGCCTGCTGGACTCGCTGCGCGCCGAGGACGGTTCGACGACCGTCGACGGTCTGCCCGCCGATGCCGTCTGGGACGGCCTGCAGTACGCGGAGGACGAGTTCCGGCAGGACGCGAGGGTCATCGACGGTGTCGCGCTGATCGGCACCGGAACCGTCGCCGACCGCATCTGGGCGCGCCCGGCCGTCACGGTCATCGGCATCGACTGCCCGCCGGTCGTGGGCGCCACCCCGTCCGTGCAGGCGAGCGCGCGCGCCCAGATCAGCCTGCGGGTACCGCCGGGCGCCGACGCCGACGAGGCGACCAAGCTGCTCACTGCCCACCTGCGGGCGCACACCCCGTGGGGTGCGCGGATCTCGGTGGAACAGATCGGCCAGGGCCAGCCGTTCCGGGCCGACACCGGCAGCCCGGCGTACACCGCGATGGCGGAGGCGATGCGGGTCGCCTACCCCGGCGAGGAGATGCAGGCATCGGGCATGGGCGGCTCGATCCCGCTGTGCAACACGCTGGCGTCGCTCTACCCGGAGGCGGAGATCCTGCTGATCGGGCTCAGCGAGCCGGACGCCCGTATCCACGCGGTCAACGAGAGCGTCTCCCCGGAGGAGCTGGAACGGCTGTCGGTCGCCGAGGCACACTTCCTCGTCAACTACGCACGATCCAAGAAGGCTTGAGCGGCCGAAAGGCTTGATCCACACGTCTCGCCAGGTCCGGCAGGCTCGAGCGGGGGTGTGCCCGGGACGTTCTCCCGGGCACACCGCAGGTCCGGTCAGCCGACCGGGACGCCTGCCTCCAGGTTGAACACGGCCGAGTTCTCGCGGGCGCGCAGCGCCCAGCGCAGCCGTTCGTAACGGTTCGGCGGCAGCAGCTCCGCCGCCTCCCGCTCGCTGACGAAACGCCAGCCACGTAGTTCCGATCCGGGGAGCAGCAGCCGTTCGGTCTCCGCGCTCCCCAGCCGGCCGCCGTCGAAGAGCAGCCGCAGCCCGCCGTAGCCCGGCGGCCGCGGTGGCTCCCAGTCGACCACCAGCAGCCGCGGTACATGGCCGAGTTGTATGCCCGTCTCCTCGGCCACCTCGCGGATGCCCGCGCGCGCCGGCGCCTCGCCGTTCTCCACTATCCCGCCGGGGAACTCCCATCCCGGCTTGTAGGTCGGGTCGACGAGCAGCACCCGGTCGTGCTCGTCGAAGAGCAGCACACCCGCCGCCAGGGTCTCCCCGGTCGGCGCCGGGGTCTGGACGATCTCGCACACCCCGGCCTCCCCGGTCCGCAGCGCGTCGGCGATCCGCTGGGCGGTGCCGGCCGGAGTGAGGCCGCTGTTGTCGACCACATGGGCGTCGGCGGCTAGCCAGCTGAGCGACGCGGTGTACGGCGCGATGTGCTCGTAGGCCCACTGCCGTGCCCGCTCGGTGCCCTCCGGGTCGTCGGGCAGTTCCTCGCGGCCGGCGATCCGCTCCCGCAGGATCGTTTCCTCGGTCGACAGCAGCACATGACAGACCGGAATGCGCCGGGAGGCGAGGCCGCCGAATATCTCATCGCGGTACTCCTGCCTCAGCAGTGTCATCGGCACCACGAGCACCCCGCCCATCTCGGCGAGGAGCGCCGCAGCGGTATCCACCACCATGCGCCGCCAGATCGGCAGGTCCTGGTAGTCGTTCACCTCGGCCAGTCTCTTCTGCGGCAGCAGGAACCGCAGCGTCCCGCCGAGCACTTCGGGGTCGTAGAAGGTGCTGTTCGGGATCAGATCGACCAGTTCTCGCGCGGTACTCGTCTTGCCCGCACTGAACGCACCGTTGACCCAGACGATCACGGTTCCCCCTCTTCGGTAGCCCCCAGTGGCTTGCCCGCAACACCCTGCCACGAAAACCCCATGGGGCGGCATGGCCGCCTGTGCCCCTTCGGGACTCAACTGTGGCGGTCCTGTTTCCGACGGGCTGAACGTGGTCCGTAGGCTCCGAGGCGTTGTTACTCACGAGTCCGTCGTGACGCGATCGTCCGGGACCTCGTTGACAACTCCGTCAGCGGGAAGCCGAGCGGGGCAGGGAGGGTGAACGATGAATCGCCTGGTGGTACGGCAGTTCCCGGCCGGTGGGCCGCGCGGCAGCTGGCCGGCGGAGGAGTACGCGGCGGCGCAGCGGGCCGCCGGAAAGCCGGCCGAGGTCGTGATGGACCTGGAGACGGATGCCTTCCTGGTCGTCCGCCGCGGCGAGAACACGGAGTAGTTCTTGGCCGTCACAGTTACTCAGTGGTCGAAATCCGTACCGAGCTGGGCGTTCGTCGGGTCGGTGCCGAGCGTGCCGGAACCGAAGGTCATCGAACCAGTGGATCTGATTCCGCCGCTCGTGCCCGGCAGCACCCGCACCGAATCGGCACTGGTGTTCTCTCCCGGTGCACCCAGGGCGAGTTCGGCTCGGCCGTCGGAGTCGGCGTCCAGGGGCGATGGCGCACCGCCGAAGAGGTCCTTGGGCTCGGCAACGCCCTCGACACCAGCGCTGTCCTGATGGAAGGCCCGGGAACCGGCGGCGATGGGCCCCGAGGCGCTACCGCGCAATATGATCACCTGTCCCACACCGGACCTGGTCCCGACGGACTCACCGGGCACCCCGGCCGCGATGTCGCCGTAACCGTCGCCGTTGAAGTCGGCCTGCTGCGTGGGGCTTTCGCTCCGCCCGGTGGGGGTGGCGGCTCGAGCTGCGGGCATGGTGACGGCCGCGGACACCACTGCAACTGCGATGGCCACCACGGCTCCGGGGACTCGGGAAGGCACGCGGACTCCGATCTGCTGGCTGCGCGTCTCTCTGACAGCTGTGCGTCTCTCCGACGTATGCCTGTGCCTGCCATGACCGACGACAGCGCGACATGGTTGCGGTGACCGGTGGGCCGGCCTGCGCGCGACCCTCGTCCAAACCAAACACAAACGAACGCACGAGGAGTGAACAGAGCTCACTTCCGGCGCGTTCACCCGCCAGTAAGTCGCCACGAACAACCGTTACCGCGACTCTTCCAACAGACTCCAACACGGTCTAACGTGAGCCCAGTCACTGACGCGTACATGCAGATACCCGACCACGGGCACGCCTGGAGGAACATCACGATGCAGCTTCCGCCCCGTACCGACCGTCGAAGAATCAGCAGTCTGATCGGAGCGGCGGTCACCGCTCTGTTGTGTGTCGGAGGCCTCGCCTCCCCTGCCGCCGCGGACGTCGGCGACAGTTCCCCGACGCCGCAGCTCGGTAACGGACTGGCGCTGACGCCTCCGATGGGATTCAACAACTGGAACTCCACCGGATGCAGCTCCGATTTCAACGAGACCATGGTCAAGGGCATCGCCGACCTCTTCGTCGACAAGGGCCTCAAGACGGCCGGCTACCAGTACGTCAATCTCGACGACTGCTGGGCTCTCTCGCAGCGCGACGCCAACGGGAAACTGGTGCCGGATCCGGTGCGGTTCCCGCACGGCATCAAGGCAGTGGCCGACTATGTCCACGCGAAGGGACTGAAGCTCGGCATCTACACCAGCGCGGGGACCAAGACCTGCAACAGCAAGGGTTTCCCCGGCGCGCTCGGCCACGAGTACAGCGACGCCCAGCAGTTCGCCGACTGGGGCGTCGACTACCTGAAGTACGACAACTGCAACAACCAGGGCGTCGACGCGAAACAGCGCTACACGACGATGCGTGACGCCCTGAAGGCCACCGGACGCCCCATCGTCTACAGCATCTGCGAGTGGGGTTCCAACAAGCCGTGGGAGTGGGCCGGCGATGTCGGCAACCTGTGGCGCACGACCGGCGACATCAGCGACAACTGGAGCTCGATGCTGTCGATCCTCAAGCAGAACCTGCCGCTCGCCGCGGCGGCCGGCCCGGGGCACTGGAACGACCCGGACATGCTGGAGGTCGGCAACGGCGGAATGACCGACACGGAGTACCGCACCCACTTCTCCATGTGGTCGATCATGGCCTCTCCGCTGCTCATCGGCTCCGATCTGCGCAAGGCATCGGCAGCGACCTACGACATCGTGACCAATGACGAGGTCATCGCGGTGGACCAGGACCCGCTCGGCAAGCAGGGCACCGTGCTGTCCTCGGACGGCGGCCGGTGGGTGGTCGTCAAGGAGATGACCGACGGCAGCCGCGCCGTGGCTCTCTTCAACGAGACGGACAGCCCGCAGCACATCTCGACCACGGCGGCCGCGGTCGGCCTGCCCGAGGCTCCCGCGTACAGCGAGCGCGACCTCTGGCAGCACCGGACGTACAACACCGCAGGTTCTCTCTCGGCCACTGTCCCGGCGCACGGCACCGTACTGCTGCGGGTCTCCGCGGACCAGAAGTGGGCCACCCACCCGTCCGCCGTCGACGTCGGGGTCGACGGCTCGCTGCTGGTCGAGGCGGGCAAAGCCGCCCCGCTGACCACCACGGTCACCAATCTGGGCCGCACGCCGGCGCTGCGGGCCGGCAACGCGCTGACCGGCCCGGCGGGCTGGCAGGTGAAGGCGGTGTCGGGCACGTCGGCGCCCGCGGTGCCGACCGGAGAGTCGCTCCGGACCTCGTGGCAGGTGACGCCGCCCGCGGGCACCGCCACCGGGGCGTACGACCTGACGCTGACCGCGACCTACCGCTCGGCCACCGGCGAGCGTCTGCGGGCCGTGCTGCCGCTCACCACTCATGTGGTGGTCGCACCACCCGCCGGACGGTCCTCGCTCAGCGATCTGCCGATGCTCTCGGCCTCCAACGGCTGGGGTCCGGTCGAGAAGGACACCAGCAACGGCGAGGCGCAGGCCGGTGACGGCCATCCCCTCACCATCGGCGGCACGGTGTACACCAAGGGCCTCGGAGTGCACGCCTCGAGCGCCGTCGAGTACTACACCGGCGGCGCCTGTTCAGCGGTGACCGCCCAGGTGGGCGTGGACGACGAGAAGGGGACCAACGGCACGGTGACCTTCGAGATCTGGGCCGACGGCAAGAAGGTGACATCGACCGGTGTGCTGACCAACGCCATGCCCGCTCAGCCGATCAAGGCTGACGTGAACGGGGCGCAGACGGTGCGTCTGGTGGTCACCGACGGCGGGGACGGGGTCGACTCCGACCACGCCGACTGGGCGGACGCCACCCTCAGCTGTTGAGCTCAGCTGCTGACCGGCACCGCCGCCTCGTCCGGTTCGCCGAGCGAGGCGGCGGCGGCCGCCGCCCCGACCAGTCCCGCGTCGTTGCCCATCAGCGCAGGAGCGACTGTCAGGTGCTGGATGAACGACAGCGTGGCGTAGTCCTTCAAGGCGCGGCGCAGCGGGGCGAACAGCACCTCGCCGGCACCCGCCACTCCCCCACCGATCACCGCGATGTCGATCTCGACGAGTGTCGCGGTGGCCGCGATCCCCGCGGCCAGCGCTTGCGCCGCGCGCTCGTACGAGCCGATGGCGACCGGATCCCCGGCAGCGGCCGCAAGGGCCACGGCCGCCGCGCCGGCGTCACCGTCCGGGCCGGGCCGCCAGCCGTTCTGCAGGGCCCTGCGCGCGATGTTCGGCCCGCTCGCGATCCGCTCGACGCAGCCGCGCGAGCCGCACGGGCAGGGGTCACCGTCCAGGTCCACGCTGATGTGGCCGATGTGGCCGGCGTTGCCGGACGGCCCCGGGTGCAGCCGTCCGGCCAGCACCAGGCCGCCCCCGACCCCGGTGGAGACGACCATGCAGAGCGCGTTGCGATAGCCGCGGGCCGCGCCCTGCCAGTGCTCGGCCGCGGTCATGGCGACGCCGTCGCCGACCAGCGTCACCGGCAGCCCGCCGGTGGCTGCGCGCACCTTCTCGACCAGCGGATAGTCCCGCCAGCCGGGCACGTTGACCGGGCTGACGGTGCCCGCCGAAGCGTCGACCGGGCCGGCGCTGCCGATCCCGACAGCCGTCGCCCGCTCCCAGTGCGGGTCGGTGGCGAGTTCGGCCAGCACGGCCGTGACAGCGCCCATCACCGTGTCGCCGCTTTCCCGGGCGGGCGTCGGATGCTGTGTGCGTACGACGATCCGTCCCCTGCCGTCCACCAACGCGCCGGCGATCTTGGTGCCGCCGATGTCGAGCGCGGCTACGAGGTGGTTGTGCATGGGCGTCGGGTCTCCAGGTGGCAGGGCAATGCAGGCAGTCATGCGGATGGTGACGCTAAGGGGCCGAACGGAGGGCGGGGCAGCAGGTCGTCGGTAGTGTAGTGACCAGTCTCCATTCACCTGACAACGTTGTCCAGGCCCTATGCTCGACGCCACAGCTCTTGCCGCACCATCCGCCGACGACAGGACAGCGCACCGTGGCCCATACTGCCAGCCGCCCCGAGCCCCGCTACGGCAATCGGCCGACGATGAAGGACGTCGCCTCGCGTGCCGGAGTCGGCCTCAAGACCGTCTCGAGGGTGGTCAACGGCGAGTCCGGCGTCACGCCCGACACCGAACGCCGGGTGCAGGAAGCCATCGAGGCCCTGGGGTTCCGCCGCAACGACAGTGCGCGGGTCCTGCGCAAGGGCCGCACCGCCAGCATCGGTCTGGTCCTCGAGGACCTTGCCGACCCTTTCTACGGGCCGCTGAACCGGGCGATCGAGGAGGTGGCAAGGGCCCATGGCGCGCTGCTCATCAACGGTTCCAGCGCCGAGGACCCGGAGCGCGAACAGGAGTTGGTCCTTGCGCTGTGCGCCCGGCGGGTGGACGGCCTGATCGTGATTCCGGCCGGCGACGACCACCGTTATCTGGAGCCGGAGATCGCCGCGGGCGTCGCCACCGTCTTCGTGGACCGGCCGGCCGGAAAGATCGCAGCCGACACGGTCCTCTCCGACAGCTTCGGCGGAGCCCGCGACGGCGTCGCCCATCTCATCGCACAGGGACACCGACGTATCGGGTTCATCGGCGACCAGCCGCGTATCCACACCGCCACCGAGCGTCTGCGCGGTTACCACGCGGCGATGACGGACGCCGGCCTCACCGTCGACGACTCCTGGGTCTCGCTCGGCGTCACCGAACCGGGCCGGGTCCGAGCGGCCGCCGGGACGCTGCTTGATGCCCCGGAGCCGGTCACCGCTCTCTTCGCGGGGAACAACCGGGTGACGGTGACGACGGTGCGGGTCCTCGCCGGGCGGGAGCGGCCGGTCGCCCTGGTCGGTTTCGACGACATCGAACTCGCTGATCTGCTGGGCATCACGGTGATCGCCCAGGACGCGGCCGCACTGGGCCGTACGGCGGCCGAGACGCTGTTCCGCCGTCTGGAGGGGTCGAACGTCGCGCCGTCGCAGAAGATACTGCCGACCCGGCTGATCGCCCGCGGCTCGGGCGAGATCCCGCCGGCCTGACAACAGACGCTACTGCCCCCACGCACCGTACGGGGGCAGCAGCGCGCGGTCAGCGGCGCACGGAGTTACCGGTTCACGGAGCGGTCACCGTCAGAGCGGCCCGGCGCGGACTGGAGAAGCCCTCCAGGTCCGCCCGGGTCAGTCCGGTGAGGCCGGCGACCTCCGCGGTGTCCAGGGCGCCGCAGTCCAGACCGCGCAGCAGATAGCCGCTGAGTGCCTTCGCGGTGGCGGGTTCGTCCATGACGTCGCCGCCGGCCTTGGCGACGTACGCGGCAAGACGGGCGGCGGCCTGCTCGAGGCCCTCCCGGTAGAACGTGTAGACGGCGGCGTAACGGGTCGGCAGGTGGCCCGGATGCATGTCCCAGCCCTGGTAGTAGGCCCGGGCCAGAGCACGACGGGTCAGCCCGTAGTGCAGCCGCCAGGCCTCGTGGACGTGCTCGGCGGAGCCGATCGGCAGGACGTTGGTCGAACCGTCGCAGACGCGCACGCCGGTACCGGCGGCGGCGACCTGCATGACGGCCTTGGCGTGGTCGGCCGCCGGGTGGTCGCTCGCCTGGTAGGCGGCGCTGACGCCGACGCAGGCGCTGTAGTCGAAGGTCCCGTAGTGCAGACCGGTGGCCCGGCCATCCGCGGCGTCGATCATGCGGGCGACGGCGGCCGTGCCGTCGGCGGCGAGGATGGACTGGCTGGTCTCGATCTGGATCTCGAATCCGATCCGCCCGGCGGGCAGCCCGTGCGCCTTCTCGAAAGCCTCCAGCAGCCGCACGAACGCGGTGACCTGTTCGGGATAGGTGACCTTGGGGAGGGTGAGTACCAGGCCGTCCGGCAGGCCGCCCGACCGCATCAGGCCGGTGAGGAAGATGTCGGTGGTCCGGATGCCCCGGTCGCGGACCGCGGCTTCCATACATTTCATCCTGATGCCCATGTAAGGAGCCGCCGTCCCGTCCCGGAACGCATCGGCGACCAACCGGGCGGCGCGGGCGGCCGCCTCGTCCTCCTCGGCGTCGGGGCGCGGGCCGTATCCATCCTCGAAGTCGATGCGCAGATCCTCTACGGGCTCCCGTTCCAGCTTGGCCCGGACCCGGTCGTACACCGGACCGGCGAGGTCGCTGCCAATGCCGAGCACAGCGGCGAACGAAGCGGCGTCCGGGGCGTGTTCGTCGAGCGACCCCAGGGTCTGCTCACCCCAGGACCGGATGGTGTCGGCGGTGAAGGCGTCGCCGGGTACGTACACGGTGTGAACGGGCTGGCGGGTGCCGGGATCTCCCGGGTAGCGGCGTGTGAGCTCCTCGTCGACGGCGACGAGCGAAGTGCTGATGTCCTCGCTGATCGCGCCCGTGAGGCTCGTTGCCACCTTCTCCTGCTGACCCATCCTTCACCCTCCTGTTTTCCGTTGTGCGGAATCAACAATCCGTATAGTGAAGTTAATCGGCACCGTGGATCTGCGTCAATGGTTGCCCGAAACGGCCCGGGGCCGCGCGGCGACGTTCACCGCGCGGCCCCGGCCGTGCTGAGCGGTACCGCGGCGGCGGTACCGGAGATGCAGGTCAGCCCTTACGGGAGGTGACTTCCTCGGTCAGCTGCGGGACGACCTGGAAGAGGTCACCGACCACGCCGTAGTCGACCAGGTCGAAGATCGGGGCCTCGGAGTCCTTGTTGACGGCCACGATGGTCTTCGAGGTCTGCATACCGGCGCGGTGCTGGATGGCGCCGGAGATGCCGTTGGCGATGTACAGCTGCGGCGAGACCGACTTGCCGGTCTGGCCGACCTGGTTGGAGTGCGGGTACCAGCCCGCGTCGACGGCGGCACGCGAGGCGCCGACAGCGGCGCCGAGCGAGTCGGCGAGCGCCTCGATGAGGTGGAAGTTCTCGGCGCCGTTGACGCCGCGGCCGCCGGAGACCACGATCGCGGCCTCGGTCAGCTCGGGGCGACCACTCGACTCGCGGGGGGTACGCGAGACGACCTTGGTACCGGTGGCGTGCTCACCGAAGGAGACCGCCAGCGCCTCGACGGTGCCCGCGGCCGGAGCGGCCTCCACGGGGGCCGAGTTGGGCTTCACCGTGATGACCGGGGTACCCCGGGACACCCGGGACTTGGTGGTGAAGGAAGCGGCGAACGCCGACTGGGTGGCCACCGGGCCGTCCTCGCCGGCCTCCAGGTCAGTGGCGTCGGTGATGATGCCGGAGCCGATGCGCAGCGCCAGGCGGGCCGCGATCTCCTTGCCCTCGGCGGAGGTCGGGACGAGTACCGCAGCCGGGGAGACTGCCTCGTACGCGGCCTGGAGCGCGTCGACCTTCGGAACGACGAGGTAGTCGCCGAACTCGGGGGCGTCAGCGGTGAGCACCTTGACCGCGCCGTGCTCGGCGAGGGTGGCGGCGGTGGCCTCGGCGCCGGAGCCCAGCGCGACGGCGACCGGGTCACCGAGGCGGCGGGCCAGGGTTAGCAGCTCCAGGGTGGGCTTGCGGACGGCACCGTCGACGTGGTCGACATAGACGAGAACTTCAGCCATGGGAATGGTCTCCTGCGCATGCGAAGAATCTGGGGGGAAGGGTGATGGGACCGGCTCGGCGAGCCTCGGCAAAACCGCCGGCTCACAGCTGCGTCAGATGAACTTCTGCTCCGCCAGGAAGGCCGCGAGCTGCTTGCCGCCCTCACCATCGTCCTTGACGATCGTGCCGGCCGTACGGGGCGGGCGCTGCGCCGCGGAGTCGACCTTGGTCCAGGCGCCCTCGAGGCCGACTGCTTCGGCGTCGAGGTCCAGGTCCTCCAGGTCCAGGGACTCCACCGGCTTCTTCTTGGCGGCCATGATGCCCTTGAAGGACGGGTAGCGGGCCTCGCCCGACTGGTCCGTCACGGACACGACGGCCGGCAGGGAGGCCTCGAGCTGCTCGCTCGCGGCGTCGCCGTCCCGGCGGCCCTTCACCGTGCCACCCTCGACGCTGATCTCGGAGAGCAGCGTGACCTGCGGGACGCCGAGCCGCTCGGCCAGCAGCGCCGGGACCACACCCGAGGTGCCGTCGGTCGACGCCATACCGCAGACGACGAGGTCGTAGCCGGTCTTCTCGATGGCCTTGGCGAGTACCAGCGAGGTGCCGATGATGTCGGTGCCGTGCAGATCGTCGTCCTCGACGTGGACGGCCTTGTCGGCGCCCATCGAAAGCGCCTTGCGCAGCGCGTCCTTGGCGTCCTCGGGGCCGACGGTGAGCACGGTGATCTCGGCGTCGTCGGCCTCACCGGCGATCTGGAGCGCCTGCTCCACCGCGTACTCGTCCAGCTCCGACAGCAGACCGTCGACATCGTCACGGTCCAGCGTCAGGTCATCGGCGAAGTGCCGGTCGCCGGTGGCGTCGGGCACGTACTTCACACAGACAACGATCCTCAAGCTCACGCCGGCTCTCCTACTGCATCGTCTTTTCCGGGCTGCCTTGTTGCTCGCAGCATAGGCGCCCGATGGGGCGATTTCCGGTCGGGGCTCCCGACGACCCCACCAAAATATTACTCACCAGTACATCCAGAATGTACCCAGTAAGCAAGCGCTTTGAACTGTGACCTGAACAACGTGGAGCAGCTGGGATTCAGCCCTTCCAGGCGTGCCCTTCGGTCAGTCCCGCAGCGTGTTGAAGCGTCCCTGGTGATAGAGCAACGGGCGGCCCGACCCCGTGGGATCGCCGGTGACCGCCTGGGCGATGACGATGCGGTGGTCGCCCGCGGGAATCCGGGCCGACACCCGGCAGACCAGCCAGGCCAGTACGCCGTCCAGCAGCGGCACTCCTTCGGGTCCGCTGCGCCAGCCGGTGGGCGCAGCGAAGCGGTCGGCGCCGCTGCGTGCGAAGGTGGCAGCCAGTTCCTGCTGGTGTTCCCCGAGTATGTGCACGCCGACGTGCTCCGCCTCCGCGATGACCGGCCAGCTCGAGGAGCCCGTTCCCACCCCGAAAGAGATCAGCGGCGGTTCGGCTGCGACGGAGTTCAGTGAGGTGGCGGTGAAACCGACGGGGCGCTCGCCGGCGGCGGTGATCACCGCGACACCTGCCGCATGCTGCCGGAAGACCGAGCGGAGCAGTTCGGGGGTGGCAAGCCGGTCGGTGCCGAGAAGCTGCGACATAGCGTCAGATTGACGATTCGAAGGGTGCCCAGTCAAGCGGGCTCCGGTAGGTGCGAGATCTGTCACGGCGGGTCAGACCGCTTCGCCCAGTGCGGCGATCACGTCGGCTCTGCGCGGTTGACCCGATGCCCGCCGGACGATCCGGCCGGTCGCGTCGAGCACCAGGACGGTGGGCGTCTTCATGACGTTCAGCTCCCGTACCAGCCCGAGCCGTGCCTCGGCATCGATCTCCACATGGGCTACGCCCTCCACCATGCCCGCCACTTCGGTCAGGGTGCGCCGGGTGGCCCAGCAGGGCCGGCAGAAAGCACTGGAGAACTGGACCAACGTCGCCCGCTCCCCCAGCCGCTCGCCCAATTCGGCGGCACTCAGCCGCCTTTCGCCCTCATTGCCACGCACGTTCGCCCTTCCGTCGCTCCACCGGCAAGCCGGCCCGGGCCCCCGTGCCGCCGGGTTTCGCCGCGGGTATGGCCGCGCACACGGAGAGTCCGCTCGTCGCCTCATTGCAGCACGCACCGAGCCGCGGGCATTCCCCCGGCCGGGCACCGGAAGGCCGGATTCGACCATCGTGAGGCCCGAGCTCCGGGCGCAGCCGCTGCTCCAGCAGGGTGGACCGGTGTGCGGCGACGTGATGAGAATCTCCCGGATCCGCGCGGCCAGAGCTGGCTACTCTTGTCGCTATGGGGCACGATCTGCCCCATGCCGAAAAAACCTACGGCAGCGTAACTTCCCCCCGGGGACACCTCCCCGGGCACAGAAGGGCCTCTCCAGATGGCAGAACTCGTTTATCGACCGGTCATCGGCGCCGCTCGCGGGATGTTCAGGGCGCTCGACCTGAAGATCGATACTCAGGGTTCGGAGAACATCCCACGCTCCGGCGGGGCGGTCCTCGTCAGCAATCACATCGGCTACCTGGACTTCATCTTCGACGGCCTCGCCGCGCTTCCGCAGAAGCGTCTGGTGCGCTTCATGGCGAAGGAGTCGGTCTTCCGGCACAAGATCTCCGGGCCGCTGATGCGCGGGATGAAGCACATCCCGGTGGACCGCAAGAAAGGCGAGAGTGCCTACCGGCACGCGCTGACCGCGCTGCGCTCGGGCGAGATCATCGGCGTGTTCCCCGAAGCCACCATCTCGGAGTCGTTCACGCTCAAGAGCTTCAAGTCGGGCGCGGCCCGCCTGGCCCAGGACGCCGGCGTCCCGCTGATCCCCATGGCGCTGTGGGGAACCCAGAGGCTGTGGACCAAGGGCCGGCCGCGCAACCTCAAGCGCAGCCACATCCCGGTCACGATCCGGGTCGGCGAGCCGATGGAGGCCCCCACCGACGAGTACGCGGGCGCCATCACCCGCCGGCTGCGTGAGCGCGTGCAGGAGCTGCTGGAGGCCGCTCAGCGCGCCTATCCGGTACGCCCGAAGACCGCCACGGACACCTGGTGGGTCCCCGCCCACCTGGGAGGCACCGCACCGACGGCGGCCCAGGTGCGCGAGGTCCGCTGAGTTCAGCCGAAACGTCTCTCCTGGCATCTGTGCAGGCGCTCCCGCTGCACTCGCCGGCGTCCACCGACCCATCGTGCCGCCGTCAGAGACCAGTGGGGAGGATGCGCCCCAGATGCGTGGCGTCGACCGCAGCGCGCAGGGTGTTCAGCACGACCGGGTGCGGCGCGGCGAAGAGCACCGGGTAGTCCGCCTCGCCCAGTTCCGGACGCACGCGCCACGCCAGGCGCTCGTCCGCCAGGGAGAACTCCGCGTTGATGGCTGGCTTGTTGCCTCTCGCGTCCTGCCGGGACCAGGTGTCCCGTCCGGGCAGTTTCACCGCCACCAGACCGTGGATCACCTGCCTCGATCCGTCGTGCTCCCCGAGCCGTTGGTAGCAGAGGGCGGTGGGGATGGATCCGGCGCGCAGCAGTGCCGCCAGCGCATGGGACTTCGCATAGCAGATGCCGTTGCCCTGTTCGATCACGTCGGAAGCGCGCCACGGGACCCGGGGATCCCCCGAGTCGAAGGAGTGGGGAATAGCGTCCCGGACGAACTCATACGCGGTCCTGGCGTATGCATATGCGTCCGGGGCCCCCTCACTCAGCCGCTCCGCCGTCTCTCGCACGAGCGGATGCTCATGGTCGATGGCGGCATCGGCCGCCAAATAGGCAGAGGAATCGGGTACTTCTTGGAGTAGTTCCATGGCCTGAGCCTATGATCAAGAACCACTCAGCCACAAAATCTTTTCCCACTCAGCCGCATAGATATGCGATCTAGCGTGCCATCTCTTCCTTGAGGGCGAGCAGGAAACCGTCCACGTCTTCCTCTGTGGTGTCGAATGCGCACATCCAGCGGACGTCGCCGGCGGGCTCGTCCCAGAAGTAGAAGCGGTAGCGCTTCTGCAGCCGCTCGCTGACATCGTGCGGCAACCTCGCGAAGACGGCGTTGGCCTGGACTGCGTGCAAAATTTCGATGCCGTCCATCTGGCGCACGCCCTCGGCGAGCCGCTGAGCCATGGCGTTGGCGTGCCGGGCGTTGCGCAGCCAGAGGTCGCGGGTGAGCAGCGCTTCCAGCTGTACCGACACGAACCGCATCTTGGAGGCGAGCTGCATCGACATCTTGCGCACATGCTTCATCTGCCGCGCGGCGTCCGGATTCAGCACCACGACCGCTTCGCCGAAGAGCATGCCGTTCTTGGTGCCGCCGAACGACAGGATGTCCACCCCCACGGCGTTGGTGAACGTCCGCATCGGCACGTCGAGCGAGGCCGCGGCGTTGGCTATACGGGATCCGTCGAGATGGACCTTCATTCCGTGGCTGTGCGCATGCGCACAGATGGCGCGGATCTCCTCCGGGGTGTAAACGGTGCCGAGCTCGGTGTTCTGAGTGATCGACACGACCTGTGGCATCGCACGGTGCTCATCGTCCCAGCCGAAGGCCTGGCGGTCGATGAGTTCGGGCGTGAGTTTGCCGTCCGGTGTCGGAACCGTCAGCAGTTTCAGCCCGGCCATCCGCTCGGGCGCGCCGCCCTCGTCCACGTTGATGTGCGCGCTCTCGGCTGCGATGACCGCGCCCCAGCGGTCGGTGAGCGCCTGCAGGGCGACCACGTTGGCCCCGGTGCCGTTGAACACCGGGAACGCCTCGGCGTGCTGGCCGAAGTGGCTGTGGATCAGCCGCTGGAGATGGTCGGTGTAGGCGTCCTCCCCATACGCCACCTGGTGTCCGCCGTTCGCCACTGCGAGTGCGGCGAGAATCTCCGGGTGGGCGCCCGCGTAGTTGTCACTGGCGAAGCCGCGCACGTCCGGATCGTGGTGACGTACGGCATCGGTCTTCACGGGGCGGGGGTCAGCCACAGGCGCTTTCCGTTCACTTCTCCGGCGGGCTTGTCCCAGACACCCGCGATGGCCTCGGCCAGCTCCACGGCGTCGGTGAAGCCCGCAAACTTCGCGTTGGGGCGCTCGGCACGCATCGCGTCGTGCACCAGCGCCTTGATCACCAGCACGGTCGCCGCGGCCCGCGGCCCGTCCTCGCCGCCCGCCTTGCGGAAGGCGTCGCCGAGCGCCAGCGTCCACGCTTCGGCCGCCGCCTTCGAGGCCGCGTATGCGGCGTTTCCCGCGGTGGGCTTCGACGCGCCGGCCGCACTGATCAGCACATAGCGGCCGTGGTCACTGCGCAGCAGCCCTTCGTGGAACGCCAGCGAAGTGTGCTGGACCGTACGGATGAGCAACTTCTCGAGGGTCGCCCAGTCGCGCAGATCCGTCTCGGCGAAGCCGGCACTGCCCCGCCACCCGCCGACCAGGTGGACCAGGCCGTCGATCCGGCCGAATTCCTTCTCGATGCTGTTCGCCCAGGCGCGCGTCGCGTCCAGGTCGAGCAGATCGACCGTCTCACCGATGACGGTGGTACCGCCGTGCGCATACCGTGCCGCGTCCACCGCCTCGGCCAGCCGCGCGACGTGCGCGTCGGCGCCGACCACGGTGGCGCCCGCCTCGGCCAGTTTCATCAGGGTGGCCCGGCCAGCCGGGCCCGCCGCCCCGGCAACGGCGACCACGGCGCCTTCCAACGATCCCTTGCCCATCGCCTTCGCCTCCTCCGTACGCGCACTCACGCGGCAGCTCGCTCGGGGCCGCCCGCCGCCGTGATGCCCTTGGTGGAGGCAACCACATTCTTCAGCTTCTTGGAGAGCGCCTCGTAGAACATGCTGAGCGGAAACTCGTCCGGAAGCACGTCGTCCACCAGTTTACGCGGCGGCTGACTGAGATCCAGGGCGTCCGGGCCCTTGGCCCAGCGGGAGCCGGGGTGCGGGGAGAGATAGCGGGAGACCAGGTCGTAGGCCGCGAACCAGTGCACCAGCTTGGGGCGGTCGATGCCGGCCCGGTACAGCGCCTCGATCTCGGCACAGAGCTGGTTGGTGACCTGCGGGGCGAGATCCCAGTCGATCTTCAATGTGCTGTCGGTCCAGCGCACCACGTCATGCTGGTGGAGGTAGGCGAACAGCAGCTGGCCGCCGAGACCGTCGTAGTTGCGTACCCGCTCGCCGGTCACCGGGAAGCGGAACATCCGGTCGAACAGCACTGCGTACTGGACGTCGCGGCCCTGCGCGAAACCGTCGGCCTCGAGCTGAACGGCCTCCCGGAACGCGGTGAGGTCGCAGCGCAGTTCCTCCAGGCCGTACATCCAGAACGGCTGGCGCTGTTTGATCATGAACGGGTCGAACGGTAGGTCCCCGTGGCTGTGGGTCCGGTCATGGATCATGTCCCACAGTACGAACGCCTGCTGGCAGCGCTCCTGGTCGCCGACCATGTCCCGGATGTCGTCGGGGAGTTCGACCCGCAGGATGTCCACGGCCGCCTCGGTGACGGTACGGAAACGGGCGGCCTCGCGGTCACAGAAGATGCCGCCCCAGGTGAAGCGGTCGGGGGCTTCACGGACCGCGATGGTCTCCGGGAAGAGCACCGCGGAGTTGGTGTCGTAGCCGGCGGTGAAGTCCTCGAAGGTGATGCCGCAGAACAGCGGGTTGTCGTAACGGGTCGCCTCGAGCTCGGAGAGCCACTCGGGCCAGACCATGCGCAGCACGACCGCTTCGAGATTGCGGTCCGGGTTGCCGTTCTGCGTGTACATCGCGAAGACGACCAGGTGCTGCAGGCCGTCAGCTCGCTGGTTCGCCGGATGGAAGGCCAGCAGGGAGTCCAGGAAGTCGGGCACGCCGAAGCCCCCGGAAGCCCACTTGCGGAGGTCTGTGACCAGGGCTCGGTGGTAGGCGGCGTCGTGCGGCAGCAGCGGAGAAAGTTCTCGCACCGCGTCGACGACCCGGCCGACGGCGGCTTCCGCGGTGGCACGGGAAGGGGCCGCATCAGCGTCGAAGTCAATGGAACCGTCCTTGGACTGCCAGGGCCGGATCTCCTCGACGGCGTTCTTGAGCACCGGCCAAGCCGGATGCTCGACCACGCGCCGAGCGCCGGATATGGCGCCGCCCACTGCGTCCTGCACAAGAATTTCCGTCATGTCACTTCCTCCACAGGAGAACCTAGCGTCGGGACACCGTATCGCTGCCAGGATCACCCCTTCAAGGGGCCCTTCTGTAAATTATCCTGCCGAAGGCCCTTGATCGCAGCGATTCTTCCTGTCAACCACCGTATCGACTGCGCCATCTACCCACTTCTGGGATCTCCACGCACTACACTTCTCGTCGCCCGCCCGCCGTCAACCGCGGGATACGGCACCACGGGAACGCAAGCAGGGGTCGGTCGTCGGGGTGGACTCCTGGGCTGCGACCCCGTCATGTGGGTAGCTATGCCGCGAGAGCCGCCATCGACGGAAGCGAGAGAACCTTGAGTCTCCTCATCATCGGACATCGCGGGGTCATGGGCGTCGAGCCGGAGAACACCCTGCGATCCTTCGTGCGCGCGGAACAGTCGGGCATGGACGCCATCGAACTCGATCTGCATCTGAGCAAGGACGGTTCGCTGGTCGTCATGCACGACACCGAAGTGGACCGTACGACCGACGGCAAGGGAGCCATCGCTGACAAGACACTCGGCGAACTACGTGAACTCGACGCCGGCCAGGGCCAACGGGTGCCCGTCTTCGAGGAGGTCCTCGATGCGGTGCGCTCACCGCTTCAGGCGGAGATCAAGGACGCGGCAGCGGCCCGAGCACTCGCCGAGGTGATGCGGCGGCGGGATCTGGTCGGCCGGGTAGAGGTGTCGTCGTTCCACGACGAAGCGATCGCCGAGATCACCTCACTGGTTCCGGGGGTGCGGACCGCTCTGATCGCGAGCCGGTGGGGAGCCGATGTGGTGGACCGCGCAAAGGCGGTCGGCGCGGCGACGGTGGCACTCAACATCCGCAGGCTGACCCTGGAGACCGTGGAGCGGGCGCACGCGGAGGGGCTGAAGGTCCTGGGCTGGGTGGTGAACACGCAGGACCATCTGCGGCTGGTCCGGGCGCTGGACCTGGACGGGGCGACGACCGACTATCCGGAGATCCGCCGCACCGGGCGGTTCACCGCGTAGCCGGCACGGACGGCCGCGCGGCCGCGCTCACCGGCCACCGCGGGGATCCGGCGCGCTCACTGCGATTCGGGGACCGTTTCGAGCCGCTTGATCAGCAATTCGAACTGCAAATCGTCACGGAGCGGTATGCCGAAGCGTTCGTCGCCGTACGGAAAGGGTGTCATCCGGCCCGTGCGGCGGTAGCCGCGTCGCTCGTACCAGGCGATCAGATCGTTCCGTACCGAGATCACCGTCATGTGCATCTCGTGGACCCCCCAGTCCGCGCGCACCGTGCGCTCGGCCTCGGCGATGATCTGCTTGCCGAGGCCCTCGCCCTGGTAGCCGGGGCTCACCGCGAACATGCCGAAGTAGGCAGCCGTGCCCCGGTGCTCCAGCTGGCAGCAGGCGAGCGGCCGGCCGTCGCGTTCCACCACGAGCAGTCGGCTACCGGAGGCGGCTATGACGGCGCGCACCCCTTCCGGGTCGGTGCGCTGGCCCTCCAGAATGTCCGCCTCCGTGGTCCAGCCGCCGCGGCTGGCGTCCCCGCGGTAGGCCGACTCGATCAGCGTGACCAGCGCCGGTACGTCGGACTCGGCGGCATCCCGGAAAGTGAGCCGGTCGGGGGCGGTGTCCATGAGGTGAGGTCTCCCGTCGGAGGTGGGCCGAAGATTCCCCAGACAGTAACGCGCGGCAGCAACGCGCCGGGTCGCGCTCCCCCTGTACCCCTCTGCGCTTGCGTGCGCTTCGGCCGGTACGGGAATCGATGCCCGGGGGCGGCGTACCGCCCGGGCCGGTCCCGACCGGCGGAGTCGAGGAGCCAACGGGGGAGAAGATCCGTGCACGGACCCGCGATGTCCGGCTGGTTGCTGGTGGTGTTGAGCACAGCGACCGGCGCCTACTGCCTGGCGCGCATGCGCAGCGACTCGGAGACGGCCCGCACATCGGCCGGAGGTGAGGCGTTGATGGGGTTCGGCATGGCCGTCATGGCGCTGCCCGCCGCGGTGGTCACCCTCCCGGCCTGG
This sequence comes from Streptomyces sp. NPDC051320, assembly GCF_040682175.1. Taxonomy (NCBI): domain Bacteria; kingdom Bacillati; phylum Actinomycetota; class Actinomycetes; order Kitasatosporales; family Streptomycetaceae; genus Streptomyces; species Streptomyces sp. NPDC051320. The sequence goes on along the minus strand of NZ_JBFBAL010000005.1, from coordinate 77,852 downwards.
GGGTGGACGGTGCTCGCGGTGGTGTTCGGCTGCGGTGCGCTGCGCGCCCTGTGGTCGGCACGCACCGCGGCTCACCATCTGCACCATCTGGTGGGAACCCTGGCCATGGTGTACATGGCGGTCCCGATGGCCTCCGGCGGCATGCGAACGGGCCACATGGAACAGGCGGCCGGCGGGGTTCCGCTGATCACCGGGGTGCTGCTGGCGTACTACGCCGGATATGTGCTGCGGACCGGCGCCACCCTGATACCCGTGCCGACGCCGGTCGCGGCAGGAGGCACGGCAGGACCGACGGGCGGGGCGGCCGGCGCCGCCGCGCCGGGCTGGGGCGCCCGGCCGGAGCTGACGCTGGCTTGCCGGCTCTCCATGGGCATCGCGATGTTCGCGATGCTGCTGACGCTCTGAACCCGTCGATCACGACCGTGTCATACATCACTTGAGAAGCCGGACCATACCCGGGGCCCCGCCACGCTCATAAGCTGACGCCCATGGTGGTCTCCCTAGCGCTGTTGCTCCTCGGAGCCGTGGCCGCTGTCGCGGCTCCGCGGCTTCTGGCGCGCGCCCAGTGGCCGGAGCGGGAGCCGGTGGTGGCACTCTGGGTGTGGCAGTGCGTCGTGGCCGCCGTGCTGCTGTGTTTCGCGCTCGCCATGACGTTCAGCGCGGCCGCGGCCTGGCAGCTGGTACGGGGCAATGTCTTCGCGCCGGCGCCGCACGCCGTCGTGGAGGCCTATGCCCTGGGTACCTACGCCCAGTGGTCGGCGGCGACCTCGATGGTTCTCGCGGCCTGCGGCATCTGGACGGCTGCCATGCTCACCCGGGAGATCCACCGGGCGAGGGCCAGGCGCCGGCAGAGCCGTAAGGAACTCCTGGTGCGCTCCCCGGTGTTGCCCGGTGAGGAACCCGACGGTGAGCGTCTCGTGGTGATCGAGGGCGAGCGTCCCGACGCCTGGTGGCAGCGAGGTACCCACCCTCAGCTGGTGATCACCACGGCGGCCCTGCGGCGACTGAAGGGACGGCAGCTGGATGCCGTGCTCGCCCACGAGCAGGGCCATGCACGGGCCAGACACGACTGGCTGCTGCACTGCTCAGCGGCGCTCGCGACCGGGTTCCCCCAGGTCCCGGTGTTCGCCGCGTTCCGCCAGGAGATGCACCGGCTGGTGGAGCTCGCCGCCGACGACGTGGCATCGCGTCGGTTCGGGCGGCTGACCATAGCCCTGGCGCTCGTCGAACTCAACGAGCATCGCGGGGTGTTCGGCCCCTGTCCGACGCCTGACGCCCAGCTTCCGCGGCGCGTCGACCGGCTGCTCAGTGCCGCGCCGCGACTGACCGCCGGCCGCAGGCTACGGCTCACCGCGGCCGCCGCGCTGGTCCCGGCGGTACCGCTGCTGGTGGCGTTCGTACCCGGTCTGCGCGCGCTCGGATAACGCCCGGAAAGGGCCCGGACAGCCCGCGCACATGAGGAAGAATGCCGGTATGACGATCAAGGCTGTGCTCTTCGACTTCTCAGGAACACTCTGCCGGATCGAGCCGGTGGGGACCTGGCTCCGGGCCGTCGTCGACCATGCGGGCATTTCCCTGAGCGATGCCGAATTCACGCGTTGCGAAAGGGAGTTGACGTGGTCCGGCGCCCTCCCCGGCGGCCCGCCTCCGCAGCAGGTGCCCAGCCACCTCACCGCCCTGTGGGCAGCCCGCGACAAGAGCGCGGAGCAGCATCGCGCGGCGTACACCGGTCTGGCGCGGCAGGTGGCGCTGCCGGACGCCGGGCTCTACGAGGCGCTGTACGACCGCCACATGACGCCGGCTGCCTGGCGCCCGTACCCGGACGCCGTGGAGGTGCTGGAGGGGCTGCGCCGCCGCGGCATCGGCGTGTGCGTGCTGAGCAACATCGGGTGGGATCTGCGGCCGGTCTTCCGCGCCCATGGCCTCGACGGCCTGGTGGACGACTACGTCCTCTCGTACGAGCACGGCGTCCAGAAGCCCGACGCGCGGATCTTCCGTATCGCGTGCGAGGCGGTGGGACAGGACCCAGGCGATGTCCTCATGGTGGGGGACGACCGGCGCGCCGACGGCGGCGCGGCGGATCTGGGATGCGCCGTCCACTTCGTGGACCATCTGATGGCCGCGGAACGCCCCGACGGGCTGCGGCCCGTTCTCGCGCTGATCGGGTGAGTGCCGCCCGGTGAGCCGGCGGCCGATCAGCGGCTACCGGCGGGCCCGGGCAGACGAGCCACCGTACCGGACGCGGTGCATGGGCTGGTCCTCTCATCGGCAGGCCCTGCCGCGCGGGGGTCGCAGCAGGGCCGGTCTTCCGGGAGGTGGTTACTCCCAGCCGCCGAACAGCCCGCCGGACAGCTGGGCACTGCAGATGTTGTAGCCGCCCTGCGCGTGCCCGGTCTTGGTCGTGCCGTCGATGGTGACTGAGCAGTGGATGTCTCCGCTGCCCTGCAGCTGCGCGGTGACGTTGTAGTACATGGCGTCCGCGTCGACGGTCAGGGTTTTCGTCATCGGCACGCCGTGGCCCTGGATGTTCTCGGAGTCGCTGCCGTAGGTGATGTCGATCGGCCCAAGGGCGCCGGCGGGGGCGTTGCCCCATACCTTGAACACGGCCTTGCCGTCGGGAGAGCTCTCCTTCGGCTTGGTCTTGGCCTTCGGCTTGGGCTTCGCCGTGGCGGTTTTCGTGGCGGTCACGGTCACGGTGGGCGCCGGCTTCGCCTTGGCCGCGGCCTGCTCGGTGGGCTTCGCGGTGACGGTGGCCGTCGCTGTCACGGTCGGACCCGGGGCCGGCTTGCTGCTCGCCGCGGTCTTCGTGTCGTCGCTGCTACCGGAGGTGCCGATACCGACGCCGACGAAGAACAGCACGGCGGCCGCGGGTATGACGATGCGCTTCCTCGCCCATCCCGGGCGTCGCGTCGGGTCAGCGGCCGGCTTCGGCAGCGGCTGACCCCACTCGGGCCCCCACTGGGGCGGCTGCTGAGGCTGGTTCGGCTCGTTCTGAGACATGGGGTTCCCCTCGCGGACTTCTCGTGATGCTTATGTGGGGGGATGGTGAACGTACAACCATCTCAGGACGCTTGCTTACTTCTCGCAGAGATCGGTACGAACCGGTGATGTGACCGCAACTCAGCGGGCCGTCCGATTGCGGGTGTCGGCGCTCACCCCGCTCGTGCTTCGTGAGTGGGGGTTCGCCGCCCCGGAGGGCGGCAAGCTCGACACGGGGGCGCAGTTCTACACGAACGTGTGGCGGCCGATGGCCGATGGATGTTCGCCGACCGTCGACAGGCTGGGGCGCCTCCGGCGGGGGCGTACAGCTCGGGCGGTCGCGGGGCTCGAGGATCTCGTGCCGCATGGCCTGCGGCCCTCGCACAAGGTGTGGCTCGACGAGCTGCGGCATCCTCGGATCGCCGCGTAGAGGCGCATGCGGCATGTCGTGGGGGCCGTCGATGGTACCTATGCGGCCGGTGGCGGATCGTCGGGAGTACGAGCCGGCCCGCCCTCGCAGGGGCCCTGCGCAAGAAGATCTCCCCGAAATCCCTCAAGCAGCACCCGAATCGGAATGAGAGGCGCCGTCCCTCAGACTTGGTCACCACCAGCCAAAGCGGTTCCGGGCAGGTGCTTCCTGAGCCGGTTCCTACAGGCGCTGGAAACCTGAAGAACACCCGAACCGGACGATCCCCCGCGTCGCCCGGTCCGGGTGCAGCCCCGCACAACGGACCCGACGGCCCCCTGTGCAGGATGCGCTGAGTATAGTTGGCTGAGAGCCAGTCAACGCAGGAGTCAAGCATGTCCCCGCGAAGCCCATCGGTCAATGAGGAGTTGCGGCGACGTTCCCGCGAGCGGCTCCTGCAGGCCACAGTGGATCTTGTCGGCGAGCGCGGCTACGAGGCAACCACGCTGGCGGACATCGCCGATCGGGCCGGCTCGGCCCGAGGCCTGGTCTCGTACTACTTCCCCGGCAAACGGCAACTCCTGCAGTCCGCGGTGCACCGGCTGATGCACCGCACGCTCAGCGCCGCCCTGGCGCGCGAGCCGCATACCGAGGACGGACAGGAACTGCTGGCCCGCGCGATCGACGCGATTCTGGGGCTCGCCACCGACCATCCCGTCCTGATGCGCACCCATATGGCCGGGATTCTGCAGGCCCAGGGGTTTGTGCAGTGCCCCGAGCAGCAGCGACTCGCGCAGGTGCTGTACGAGACGGTGCGGAGCTACGGATCTCCCGATCCGGCCACCGGCTATCTGCTGCTGCGCGCCCAGCTGATGGGCACGGTCTTCGCGCAACTGCTGCCCGGGGCGCCGATGCCGCTGGCCCGGCTGCGCGGCGAACTCTTCCAGCGGTACGGCCTGGAGTGGGGTCTGGGCCTGCCACCGGACGAGGGACCACCACCCGGGGACGCCCGGCACGACTTCGCCGGTCCGCCTCCGCGGCCGTAGCCCGTGCCCGTTCAGCTCCCGCCGAGGCGACCGGACTCCCGCTCGACCGCCGCTAGCACACTCCCCAGCAGGCCGGGGAACAGCGCTTCCAGATCTTCGCGGCGCAGCCTGTTCATTTTCGCGGTACCCCGATAGATCTGCTGGATGACGCCGCTCTCACGCAACACCCTGAAGTGGTGGGTACTGGTCGACTTGGTCACCGGCAGGTCGAACCGCGAGCACGCCAACTCCCCCCCGTCCGAGGCCAGTTCACGAACGACGCACATCCGCATGGGGTCGGCGAGGGCGTGCAGTACCCCTGCGAGACGGATCTCGTCACCGCTCGGGTGAGCCAGGGTACGGCTGCTCGTCGCGCTCCTCACGTCAGCTCCACTTCACACGGTCCTCGAGGGTCGTTCGGTCACTGAGCACTCATTGTACGAGGACCATCGTAGTTTGACATTCCCCGTACTACGATGCGTATCGTACAAGACGTTCCCGGTAACCGTTGCGAATGGAGCCCGATCGTGAGTGCCCTCTTCGAGCCGTACACCCTGCGGTCACTGACCATCCCCAACCGGGTGTGGATGCCGCCCATGTGCCAGTACTCGGCCGACACCTCGGGGCCGAACACGGGAGCCGCCAACGACTGGCACTTCTCGCACTACGCGGCCCGCGCCGCCGGTGGCACCGGGCTGATCATCGTCGAGGCCACGGCCGTCAGCCCGGAGGGCCGCATCAGCCCGGCGGACCTCGGCATCTGGAACGACACCCAGGTCGAGGCGTTCCGACGGATCACCGGCTTCCTCGAGGGCCAGGGCACGGTGGCGGGCATCCAACTGGCGCACGCCGGACGCAAGGCGTCCACCGACCGCCCCTGGAACGGCGGCGGTCCGGTGAGCGCCGACCAGGACGGCTGGCAGCCGGTCGCCCCCAGCGCGGTTCCCTTCGACGAGGGCCACCACGTCCCCGACGAACTGACGGCCGACGGGATCAGGGAGATCGTCGGCCAGTTCGCCGATGCCGCTCGGCGGGCCCTGGACGCGGGCTTCCGGGTGGCCGAGATCCACGGCGCGCACGGTTACCTGGTGGGCGAATTCCTCTCGCCGCACAGCAACCACCGCACCGACGAGTACGGCGGCTCGTTCGAGAACCGCTCGCGGTTCGCCTTGGAGGTCGTCGACGCGGTACGGGACGTCTGGCCCGAGGAACTTTCGCTGTTCTTCCGCATCTCCGCCACCGACTGGCTCGACGACGGCGGCTGGACACCCGACGACACGGTTCGGCTCGCCCCGCTGCTCAAGGAGCACGGCGTCGACCTGCTGGACGTCTCGTCCGGAGGTAACGCGGCACGGGTACGCATCCCGACCGGCCCCGGCTACCAGGTGCCGTTCGCCGCGCGCGTCAAGGCCGAGACGCCATTGCCGGTGGCAGCGGTCGGCATGATCACCGAGACGGAGCAGGCCGAGAAGATCCTGGCCAATGGCGAGGCGGACGCGGTGCTGCTCGGGCGCGAGCTGCTCCGTGACCCCTCCTGGGCCCGGCACGCCGCCCGCGAACTCGGCGGTCACGTGCGGGTACCTCAGCAGTACCACCGCTCGGTCTGACGGTCCGTGGTGGGCGGCGGTCCGTGGTGGGCGGCGGTCCGTGGCCGCCCAGCACGCTCGGTGTGTGATGTGATGCCTGCCGACCGATCCGATCAGCAAGGAGGCTGCCGCATGCAGCGGGTCGCGCAGGTGATCAGAGTACGTCCGGAAAAGCTGGCCGAGTACCGGGAACTGCACCGGGCCGTCTCGGAGCCCGTTCTCGCACGGCTGCGCGCAAGCCACATCGCCACTTGTCATCGTGCGATGCCGCACGATGCCGAGCCAGGCGTTCAGCACGCCGACGCCGAAGAGGGCCGCGACCCAACGCAGCAGCCCGCCCGAGCCACCGGGCCGCAAGCCGTCGTCAATCGCGCGGGAGAGCAGGTAGGGCGGCAGGGTGAGCAGCACCATGCACCCGCTGCCGAGCAGGGCCCCTGCGACGCTGGCGGGTGACCAGCCACCACAGGTACCGCAGGGCGCTCCGGCTGTCCCGGGTCCCGGGATCCGGGTGTGCGGCAGTCATGCGGATGACCCTACTTGGCCGCTTCAGGGGCTGTTCCGGCCTCCCGGAGGCGGGTCGCCGGAGTTCTTCGCTCAGCCTGCCGTCAGCCGTTCCGGCAGCCAGCGCAGCTTTGCGGCCTCCTGGAAGGGGCCACCGCCCTCATGGTCGTTGAACGTGTAGATCTCGATCTGCTTGTCCTGGGCCGACCAGGCGTTGAACGCGGCGAACACGGTCGACGGCGGGCAGGTCTCATCCTCCAGCGCCACCGAGAACATCGCGGGGGCACGCCCCCTGGCCGCGAAGTGCACCCCGTCGAAGTAGGCCAGTGTGCGGTACACATCCGCGTCCCTGCCCCGGTGGGTGCCGAGATAGCTGCCGATCTCCCGGTACGGTGCGCGGTTGGTATGGGTGGTCGCCCGGGGGAAGTCGCAGAGGAACGGCACATCGGGGGCGATCGCGGCGAGGCCGGGAACCAGACCGCCCACGGCGATGGTGATGCCGCCGCCCTGGCTGCCACCGATCACCGCGGTGCGCGCGGCATCGACCAACTCGTGCGACCTGGCCGCCTCCACGGCCCGCACCGCGTCGGCGAAGACCCGGCGGTAGTAGTACGCGTGGGGGTCCTCGATGCCACGGGTCATGAAGCCCGGATAGGCAGGCCCGCTGCCGACCGGGTCCGGGGTGTCGCCGCCACCCCACCCGCTGCCCTGGCCGCGGGTGTCCATCACGAAGTGGGCGAAACCGGCGGCGGGCCAGAGCAGATGGGTGTGCGGGAGACCGCGCCCACCGCCGTAACCGATGAACTCCACGACGACCGGGAGAGGTTCGGCGGTGCCGGCGGGGAGTATGAACCAGCCCTTGACGGGGTGACCACCGAAGCCGGCGAACGTCACGTCGTACACGTCCACCGCGGTCAGTCCGGTTCCGGTGACGGGCTCGAACCGGGCGTCAAGATCATGGGACCGGGTTTCGGCCAGTGTCTTCGCCCAGAACTGGTCGAAGTCCTCGGGCTCCACGGACCGCGACCGGTAACTGCGGAGTTCATCCTGCGGAAGGTCGAACAAGGCCATCTGAGGTACTCCTCGTCGATGCGGCGAAGTGATCGAGACCGTCACAGTAAGGCCTTTCTCCCGCCACGCAAGCCCGCATCCGGACCGTGGGACCGATCCGTCACTCGGTGCGGTTCACGAGGCAGGTGAACTGCCCGCAGCCGCTTCCGCGTTGGCGCGCGCCTGACGCACCAGGACGCCGGCCCTCCGCAGCGCGACGAAGAAGCGGCCCTGCTCCCGCCACTGCCGCTCCGGTGTCCAGCCGGCCCCGCGGGCATGGCGGATCAGGGCGCCCGCGCCCACCCGCGCCCACGGGAAGCCGGCTCCGGCGGCGCCCCTGCCGTCGTCGACCCGGACCCGTACGCACTCGTCTACTTCCACGGGGGCGGCCTCGGCCAGCAGGAGGCCGGTGGGCGCGATGAGTTGGGCGGTGCGGGCGAGCAGGGCCGGTGGATCGCCGCCGATGCCGATATTGCCGTCGATGAGCAGCGCGGTGCCCCAGCGTCCCTCCCCCGGCAACTGTTCGAAGACCGAACGGCACAGGGCGGGTCCGCCGGCCCGGGCGGTGCGGGCCACGGCGGCGGGGCTCACATCGACGCCGAGGGCGCGGTGTCCGCGCGCGGCGAGGGCGGCGACCAGCCGGCCGGGTCCGCAACCGATGTCGAGCACCGTCCCCTCGCACCGGCCGAGGACCGACATGTCGGCGCGGTCGGCGCCCGCACACCAGCGTTCCACGTCCAGCGGCAGCAGCCAGCCGTCATCCCTGCGCAGGAAGAGCGGGCCACGTCCGGTGCGCAGCGCGTCGGTGTACGGATCGGCCTGCCAGCTGCGCGACTGTACCGGCGCGGTCATGCGCGGCCCGCAGGGTGCGAAGCGGCGGCTGCGGCTGCGGCTGCGGCTGCGAATCTGCTGTCCGGGATCAGCGCGGCCACCTCCCGGACGTCGTGCGCCGTGTCGACGTCCCGCAGGGTGGGGAGATCGCGCACGGTGAGTCCGGCACCGGTAAGTCTGGCGCGTTGCACGGCGCCGGTGACCGGTGTCGACATGGGGACGCCGCGAAGCAGTCCCGGCCTGGGCTCAGCAAGCCCGAGGGCCCAGAACCCACCGTCCGCGGCCGGTCCGAACCAGGCGCCGCAGCCGGACCAGGCGTCCGGGCCGAGCGCCGGAGCGAGCAGGGCGGGCGTGATCTGCGGGGTGTCCATGCCGATCAGCAGGGCCGGTCCGGTACAGCGGGCGAAGGCCGCGGCGAGCCGTTCGTCGAGCCCTCCCGCGCACTGCGGCGCCACCTCGATACCCGGCGGCAGCCACTCCCCCGGCGCCCCGTCCAGCACCAGGATCCGGCGCTGCGCGGGGCAGCCGGCCACCGTCGCGAGGGTGTCGGCGAGCGCGGCCTCGGCGAGCGCGGCGGCCTCGAGCGGGCTGTAGGGCGGCGTGAGCCGGGTTTTGACCCGGCCGGGCCTGGGCTCCTTGGCGATCACCAGCAGCGTGGTCATCGCACCGCCCCTTCGGCGACGGCGCCTCGGGCGACAGCACCTTCGGCGAGCACCGCGCGCATGTCGCCGACGGCCTGCCAGGTGCCTCGCCAGGTGCCGGTGACCTTCGATTTCCCGGTTCTCGGCAGGTAGGGAACGTCCTGTTCGACGATCTGCCAGCCGGCATCGGCGGCCCGCACGACCATCTGCAGCGGATAGCCACTGCGCCGATCGGTGAGCCCGAGGCCGAGCAGCGCCGTGCGGCGAGCCGCCCGCATCGGGCCGAGATCGCGCAGCCGGAGCCCGGTCCGGGCCCGCAGCATCCGGGACAGCGCGAGGTTGCCGGCGCGGGCATGCAGCGGCCAGGCGCCGCGTCGCGCGGGGCGCCTGCGGCCCAGCACCAGATCGGCCTCCGTGTCCGTCACCCTGCGCACCAGCGCGGGCAGCAGACCGGGGTCCAGCGAGGCGTCACAGTCGCAGAAGCACACCACGTCCGCCGTGGCGGCGAGCAGACCCGCGTGGCAGGCCGCGCCGAAGCCACGCCGCGGCTCCCGCACCACGGTGGCACCGAGGGACTCCGCGAGGGCGGCCGAGCCGTCCGTGGAACCGTTGTCGACCACCAGGGCCCGCCATCCGGTGGGAATGCGTTCCAGCACCCAGGGCAGCGCGGCCGCTTCGTCGAGGCAGGGAAGGACGACGTCCACCGTCGTCGGGATGAGGTCGGTCACGTCCCTCACCGTACGAACCGGAAAGTGGCCTGCGGGGTTTCCTGTCCTTACGAAACGCGGACATCCGCACCCCGGTGCCGAAGCGCTGGGCCGTTTGCGGCGACTCGGTGACAGGCTGGGTGCATGCAGAACCCGCACCCCGCCCTCCGCCCGCCCCGTGTACTGGTGGTCGACGACGACCCGACCGTCTCCGAAGTCGTCACCGGCTATCTCGACCGGGCCGGATACGCCGTCGATCGAGCGGCCGACGGACCCGCCGCCCTGGAGTGCGCCGCACGGTGCAGGCCGGACCTGGTGGTACTCGACCTGATGCTGCCCGGCATGGACGGCCTGGAGGTGTGCAGGGCGCTGCGCGACACCGGTCCGGTGCCGGTGATCATGCTGACGGCCAGGGGCGACGAGGACGACCGGATTCTGGGCCTCGAGATAGGCGCCGACGACTATGTGACCAAGCCGTTCAGCCCCCGGGAGCTGGTGCTGCGCGTCGAATCGGTGCTCCGCCGCAGCGCCGTGAGCGATGACCGGCCGGGTCCGCAGCTGCGCGCGGCCGGCATCACGGTGGACCCGGCGGCCCGGCGGGCTACCAAGGACGGCCGCGAACTCGCGCTGACGCTGCGGGAGTTCGACCTGCTGACGTATCTGGTCGAACACCCGGGGCAGGCCTGCAGCCGGGAGCGGCTGATGCACGAGGTGTGGGGCTGGGAGTTCGGCGATCTGTCGACCGTGACGGTCCATGTGCGCCGGCTGCGCGGGAAGGTCGAGGACGATCCGGCGGTGCCCACGCTGATCCAGACGGTGTGGGGTGTCGGCTACCGGTTCGACGCGGTTTCGGGCGTCACCGCGGACGGAGCGGACGCCCGGTGAACGACGTGCTGTGGATCGCCCTGTACGCCTTCCTCGGAGCCGCCGCGGCCGGCCTGCTCGGCGCGGTGGCGCTGTGGCTGCTGCGGCACCGCTCGGTCGCGGTGTCGGTCACCGTGATCTCGGCGGTCGCGGTGACCGCGATGCTCGCCGGGACGCTGGCGGTTGCCTGGGCGATGTTCCTTTCGCCGCACGACCTCAAGGTGGTGACGCTGGTCGTCGCGATGGCCGCCGCGGTGTCGCTGGCGACCGCGCTGCTGCTCGGTCGGTGGGTCGTCGCAGGAAGCAGGGCGCTCACCCTGGCGGCGCGCACCTTCGGTGACGGTGGCGACTTCGCCGCGCCGGGCGGCGCGCCCACCGCCGAGCTGGCCGAGCTGGGCCGGGAGCTGGCCGCGACCAGCGAGAAGCTCGCCGCGTCCCGTCGGCGGGAGCAGGCGCTCGAGACGTCGCGCCGGGAACTGGTGGCCTGGATCTCGCATGATCTGCGGACCCCGCTGGCCGGGCTGCGGGCGATGTCCGAGGCGCTGGAGGACGGCGTGGCCGACGAACCCGAACGCTACTTCCGGCAGATCCGCGCGGAGGTGGACCGGATGAACACCATGGTCGGTGACCTGTTCGAACTGTCGCGCATCCATGCCGGGGCTTTGACGCTGACGCCCACCCGGATGTCCGTGTACGACCTGGTGGGGGACGCTCTCGCCGGCGCCGGCCCACTGGCTCGCGAACTGGGTGTCCGGCTGGACGGCGACCGCGTGGCGCCGCTGCCCGTCGAGGTGGACGGCAAGGAGATGACCAGAGTGCTCGCCAATCTGCTGGTCAACGCCATCCACCGGACGCCGGCCGACGGCACGGTTGCGGTCGCTGCCGAGCAGTTGGCCGACTCGGTGGTGCTGTCGGTGACCGATGGCTGCGGTGGCATTCCCGAGGACGATCTGCCACGGGTTTTCGACACCGGCTGGCGGGGCACCGCCGCCCGCACGCCCCCTGGGGGCGCAGGCCTCGGCCTGGCCATCGTGCGGGGCATCGTGGAGGCGCACGCGGGAAGGGCCGCGGTGCGTAATGTGACCGGTGGCTGCCGCTTCGAGGTCACTCTCCCCGCAGCCCGCTCCTAGCGAATTCGGCCATCCCCTCGGCGAAGCCCGTCTCCGGCTTCCAGCCGAGGTCGTTCATCAGCCGCTGCGAGTCGGCGGTGATGTGCCGGACGTCGCCCAGCCGGTACTCGCCGGTGACGACCGGCGCCGGACCGCCGTACGCCCGCGCCAGTTCACCCGCCATCTCGCCGACCGTGCGCGGCGTGTTGCTGCCGGTGTTGTAGGCGGTGAGGGCCGCCGGCTCGCGGTCCGCCAGGGTCTCCAGAGCCAGGACGTCAGCGGCGGCGACATCCCGGACATGGACGAAGTCCCGGCGCTGGCGGCCGTCCTCGAAGACCCTGGGTGCCTCACCGCGGGCGAGCGCCGAGCGGAAGAACGACGCCACACCCGCATACGGAGTGTCCTTGGGCATCCCCGGGCCGTACACATTGTGGTATCGCAACGAGACCGCCCGGCCGCCGGAGGCGCGGGCCCAGGAGGCGGTCAGGTGTTCCTGGGCGAGTTTGGTGGTCGCGTACACATTGCGCGGATCGACCGGTGCGTCCTCCGCGACCAGGCCGGGGCGCAGGTCGGCCCCGCACCGCGGGCAGCGGGGTTCGAAGCGCCCGGCCACCAGGTCGGCCTCCGCACGCGGGCCGGGCCGGACCTCGCCATGGGCCGGGCAGTCGTAGCGACCCTCGCCGTAGACGACCATCGAGCCGGCGAGCACCAGACCGCGGACCCCCGCCGTCGTCATGGCGGCCAGCAGGACCGCCGTGCCCAGGTCGTTGCAGCTGACGTAGTCGGGGGCGTCCGCGAAGTCCTTGCCGAGGCCGACCATGGCCGCCTGGTGGCAGACCGCGTCCACGCCACGCAGCGCACCGGCCACCGCATCGGCGTCGCGCACATCCGCGTGAATCCACTCGGCATCGGGCAGCGGCGGCTCGGGGCGGGGGTGGGCGGACGGCAGCAGGGCGTCGATGACGACAGGGCAGTGCCCGCGGTCGGTGAGGGCCCGGGTGATGTGCGAGCCGATGAAGCCCGCACCTCCCGTGACGAGTACACGCATATCCGGACCGTACGGCGCCGGGCGGCCGTCCGGGGCGCCGTCCACGCCGGTGTCACCGGTCCGTAAGAAGTGGTGTGCCGGAACGGGGCGCGGCCCGCACGATCGCGAGTCCCGTCCGTCGTTGTCAGTGGTGCGGGGCAGACTGGTTCTCATCCGTGACAAGGACGTCCTGGAGGTGCTGTACATGACTGAAGTACTGCTGGCCGTGGGAACGCGCAAAGGGCTGTTCATCGGCCGTAAGCGCGGCCGGAGCTGGGAGCTCCAAGGACCGCATTTCAACGCCCAGGCCGTGTACTCGGTGGCGATCGACACCCGCCGCCCCACACCGAGGCTGCTCGTCGGTGGGGACAGTGCGCACTGGGGCCCCTCGGTGTTCCACTCCGACGATCTCGGAGCGAGCTGGGTCGAGCCGAAGAAACCCGCCGTGAAGTTCCCCAAGGACACCGGGGCCTCGCTGGAGCGGGTGTGGCAGCTGCATCCGGCCGGTCCTGCCGCGCCCGACGTGGTCTATGCGGGCACCGAGCCGGCCGCGCTGTTCCGCTCCGACGACCGGGGTGAGACGTTCGAACTGGTACGACCACTCTGGGACCACCCGACGCGGTCCAAGTGGGTACCGGGCGGCGGCGGCGAAGCCGTGCACACCGTGGTCACCGACCGGCGGAGCGCGGACCCGGTGACGGTGGCTGTCTCCACCGCCGGAGTGTTCCGTTCCCGGGACCGCGGAGCGGCCTGGGAGCCGTCCAACAAGGGGGTATCGGCCGTCTTCCTGCCCGATCCGGATCCGGAGTTCGGACAGTGCGTGCACAAGATCGCGCAGGATGCCGGGGACGCGGACCGGCTCTATCTGCAGAATCACTGGGGCGTCTACCGCAGTGACGACGCGGGGGCCACCTGGGGCGATATCGGCGCCGGCCTGCCGTCCACCTTCGGCTTCGCGATCGCCGCTCATCCGCACCGGCCGGGCACGGCGTACGTCTTCCCCATCACCGCCGACGCCGACCGGGTCCCGGCGGACCGCAGATGCCGTGTCTACCGCACCAGCGACGCCGGTGCGAGCTGGGAGCCACTGTCGGCGGGGCTCCCCGAGGGCGAGCACTACGGCACGGTGCTGCGGGACGCGCTGCGCACTGACGACGCGGACCCGGCCGGGGTGTACTTCGGCAACCGCAACGGCGAGGTGTATGCCAGCGCGGACGACGGCGACAGCTGGCAGCAGCTCGCCTCGCATCTGCCGGACGTCCTGTGCGTACGGGCGGCGGTGATCGCCTGAGCGGCACCCGCCGGTGTCCCGGCGCCCCGCACCAGTAGAGTGACGCCCCGTGGCAGCACGACCGTTGAACGAAATTGTCGAGGCGGGATGGGCGCAGGCGCTCGCGCCCGTCGCCGGGCGGATCACCGCGATGGGCGAGTTCCTGCGCGCCGAGATCACCGCAGGGCGCACCTATCTCCCGGCGGGAGCGCATGTCCTGCGCGCGTTTCAGCAGCCGTTCGACGAGGTGCGCGTCCTGATAGTCGGGCAGGATCCCTACCCCACCCCAGGGCACGCTGTGGGTCTGAGCTTCTCGGTGGCACCCGAGGTCCGTCCGGTGCCGGGCAGCCTGGAGAACATCTTCCGCGAGCTGCACACGGACCTGGGGTTGCCACGTCCTTCCAGCGGCGATCTGACGCCTTGGGCCGGGCAGGGAGTGCTGCTGCTCAACAGGGCGCTCACCACGGCGCCCCGCAAGCCGGCTGCTCATCGCGGCAAGGGCTGGGAAGAGGTGACCGAGCAGGCCATCCGGGCGCTGGTGGCGCGCGGGAAGCCATTGGTCTCCGTGTTGTGGGGACGGGACGCCCGCAATCTGCGGCCGCTGCTCGGCAGCCTCCCGGCGGTCGAATCCGCGCACCCGTCCCCTATGTCGGCGGACCGCGGCTTCTTCGGCTCGCGTCCTTTCAGCCGTGCCAACGACCTGCTGGTGCGTCAGGGCGCGCACCCCGTCGACTGGCGGCTGCCGTGAGCTGGGTCCTCGGAGTGGACTCCGGCGGATCGGGGCTGCGCGTCGCACTCGCCGACGCGGCGGATCCCACGCGGAGCGAGTCCGTGGTGTCCCGAGAAGCGGTCCGCACCGGCCCGTCCGGCATCGAAACGGCGCATCTGCTGGCCCAGTTGCTGCCGATGGCCGGGGAACTGCTCGGCCGAGCAGGCGGCGTCGAGGTGGCCGCGGTGGCGGTGGGCGCTGCCGGGATGGCGACCCTCGGCGACGATCTGCGGGAACGGCTGCCGGCCGCGCTGGAGAGTTCGCTCGGCGTCCGCCGCCTGGCGCTGGCCGCGGACGCGGTGACCGCTTATGCGGGGGCACTCGGGCAGCAACCGGGGGCAGTGGTCGCCGCGGGCACCGGCATGATCGCGCTCGGCACGGATCTGACCGGGTGGCGCAGGGCCGACGGCTGGGGCCATCTGCTCGGCGACTGCGGCGGCGGAGCCTGGATCGGTCGGGCCGGTCTGGAGGCGGCGATGCGCGCCCACGACGGCCGGCGCGGCGGCTCTCCCGCCCTGCTCGAGCGTCTGGAAGCGGTGTTCGGCCCCGCTGCCGGTCTGCCCGGGCAGTTGTATCCGCGCCATGACCGACCCGCCCTGCTCGCCTCGTTCGCCCCGGAAGTGGCCGGGTGCTCCGCCGGCGACCCGGTGGCTGCCTGGATTCTGCGGGAGGCGGCCCGGCAGATCGTCGACGCCGCGGAGGCGGTCTGCCCGCCGGCCGGGGCCGGGGCTGCGGAGATGGCACTTACCGGTGGTCTCCTCAAGTTGGGGGACCCGCTGCTGATCCCCGTACGGGAGGAGTTCGCCGCACGGCTGCCGCACGTGCGGGCGGTACCGGCGGCCGGTGACCCGCTGGCCGGAGCGGTCCGGATCGCTGCCGCACTCGCCACCGGAACACTGCGACTTCCGTCGGACCCGCGTCTCCTGCGACTGGCGGGGGAACAGCTCAGGTGATCTGCCCGCCATGCACCGGATAAATGCGGACAGATGTCGCGTGAAAGCACCCTCCCTCAGCAGTCGGGCCTCCGAAGCCAGTAGCATGCGGCGCCATGAGCTCCCCCAATGGGCCCGCATCCGGCCTGCCTGTACGAATGCCGCGACCTCGCCAGACCGGACGGCACCGCCGCCCGGAACCCGCGGTGGCCCCTGAGGGTGCGCCCGCGCTGGTTCTCGCCGTTCCCGGCACCCCTTCTTCCGCTGTGCGCAGCCTGGCGGAAGAAGTCATCTCCATCGCTCGCTCCGAGCTTCCCGGCCTGGACGCCCGCATCGGCTACCTGGAAGGCGCGGACGCCGAGTTCCCCACGCTGGACACGGTCCTCGCGCAGACCGCCGCCGAACGCATCGCGCGTTATGAGCAGGCGAAGGCAGCCGGCCGCGAGGTGGCCGAGCCCACCGGCCCCACGGCGGTCGTGGTGCCGCTGCTGGCCGGCCCCGACGCCACCGCCGAGCAGCGGATACAGCAGGCCGTCAAGGACAGCGGCACAGCCGCCGAGCAGACCGAGGTGCTCGGCCCGCACCCGCTGCTCGCGGAGGGTCTGCACGTCCGCCTGTCGGAGGCCGGACTGTCCCGCGCCGACCGCGCCCGGCTGTTCACCGTCGCCACGGCGGCCGACGGCATCATCCTGGTGACGGTCGGCGGCGAAGAGGCGGTGCAGGCCGCCGGTATCACCGGCATGCTGCTGGCAGCGCGCCTCGCCGTACCGGTGATGGCCGCCGCACTCGATGTCGAGGGAGCGGTCACCGCCGTAGCGGAGCAGCTGCGCGGTTCCGGTTCCACCCAGCTCGCGCTCGCGCCGTACCTGATCGGTCCCGAGGTCGCCGGTGGGCTGCTGGACACCGCCGCCAAGGAGGCCGGGTGCGCCTCGGCCGAGGCACTCGGCGCGTACCCGGCGGTCGGCAAGCTGGTCCTGTCGAAGTACACCGGCGCGCTGGGCATCGTGCCGCAGCAGCCGTCGCAGGGGGCCCCGGTCAGCTGAACCGGCAAGCAGTGACGCCCTGCTGAAGGGGGCCGGTACCGAACGCTGGCGAACGAGACAGTGGGTGCGGCCCCCTTCAGGCGGCTTTTTCGGACGGCTTTTTCGGGCGTCCGCTCCGACGTCAGGTGAACACCACGCAACTGGCGGCGGGCGCCTCGAGGGAACCCGCGCGGCGCGGGACACCTGTCCCCGCGTCGATGTCGAACCAGGTCACGTCCCCCGAGCGCTCATTGGCCGCGTAGAGCCGCCGCCCGGTGGGGTCCAGGGCAAGATCACGCGGCCACCGGCCGCCGCAGCCCACGGTCGTGACGAGTTCGGGCTTCTCCCCTGCCCGGTCGAGCGTGAAGACCGAGATACTGTCGTGGCCACGGGTCGCCGCCCAGATGAACCGCGCGTCGGGCGCCACGACCACCTCGGAGCCGAATGTCTCCGTACGGTCGCCGTCGGGCAGGAGCGAGGTCTCACCGAGCGACTCCAGCGAGCCCGACTCCCCGTTCCAGCGGCATACCGTGAGAGTCGGCTCCAACTCGTTGATCACATAGGCGTGAGCGCCTGCCGGATGGAACGTCAGATGACGCGGTCCGCTGCCCGCCCGAAGCGGGCTCTCGCCCTGTCCCCGCACTGCTCCGGTGGCCGGGTCGAGGGCGTACACCCATACCGAGTCCGTGCCGAGGTCGACGCTCAGCAGCCACCGGCCACTGGGGTCCCGCTTCACCTGGTGCGCGTGCGGGCCCTCCTGGCGGTCCTGCACCGGTCCGCCGCCCCGGTGCTGGAGCACCGCCACGGGCGCGCCCAGTCCACCGTCCGAGGCCCGGACGGGCAGCACGCTGACGCTGCCCGAGGTGTAGTTGGCGGTCGCGACATGGCCGTCGGCGAGGGCCAGGTGCGTCGGGCCGTCGGCGCCGACCCGCACCGGTGAACCGATGAGACGGGGTGCGGTGTCCGTGACGTCGAAGGCCGCCACGGCCCCGTCGTCCGTCTCGGAGACGGCGTACAGCGGGCCGCCGGGGGCTGCGGCGAGGAACGACGGGTTCGGCACGGCGTCCGTGGCGCCGAGCACGGTCAGCGCCCCGGTGCCGTCGTCGACGGAGGCCGCGATGACGCCCCGTCCAGCGTTCTCGGTGAACGACCCGATGAATGCCCGCCCGGTGACTGTGCTGTTCACCGTGCAACCCCTCTCCTCCGGTGCCACGGGTGCGTGTCCGGCCCGTCTGCGGCCGACCGTAGCAGGGGTTGGTAGCGAGCCCGGTGATCCCGCGCGGACGTCCGGCTCGGGCCGCTTCCGCCCGCTCGGGCGGCGCTCATGAAGCTCACCGATCACATCTTCAGTAAATCTGCACACAGAAGGCGCAGCCGGGTCACCTCGCGGCGCGTCCACGCCATAGTCCGGACCAGTGGACGGGTCTTTGGTGCGGGAGTGCCCTACTTCAAGCAACTACCCATTCCGATTGCGGGATCACAGAAGGTGGATCATGTGAAGGAGATGCCACCAACCAATGGACACTCCTGCACGCAGGCATATCCGATATCGGCATGAGCCCCTGATCAGTGGCAGTTTGATTGGCTGCGCAACGCGTCAACGTGCTTTGATCCAGCGCAATGCGGGAGCCACACCAAGGCGTTCGCGGTTTTACATATCCACAGGAAGGGATGTTCTCCTCATGAACTCCACCCCCAATGTCGAGACCCTCGAGATCTCCGACAACGACCTGGACAACGTGTCCGGTGGTCTCCTCGGCAACGTCGTCGGCAACGTCACCGGCACCGCGGACTCCATCCTCCCGGTCTCGGGCATCGTGGGCTCGGTCACCGGCCTCGTCGGCTCGACCACCGGCGTGAACGCCGGTCCGGCCACCGGTCTGGCCTCCGGTCTCGTCGCGGGTCTCTGAGACAGCGGCAGGTGAGCCCCGGAACCTCCTGGTTCCGGGGCTCACTGCGGACAGTCGACAGGTGAGGTAAGAGTTCCCGTGCAGTTCCGCCAGCAGGCCCTTTCCAAGCTGCAGTCGCCGGAGGAACTCGACCTGCCGGTGCGGTTCGCCCGCCCGCAGGGCTGGCTCGTACTGTGCGTCACCGTGGTGGTCATGGCCGCCGCGTGTTTCTGGGCAGTGACCGGTTCGGTGTCCTCCACCCTGAGCGCACCGGGCATCCTCACCCATGCTCAGGGCAGTTACGTACTGCAGAGCCCTGTCGCGGGCCAGGTCACCGATGTCCTCGCGAAGCAAGGTCAGACCATGGCAGCCGGTGCACCGCTGCTCAAGGTCCGTACCCAGCAGGGCGACCGGTTGGTTCGCACCATCGCCGCGGGCCGGGTGACCGCGCTGACGGCCACCATCGGAGCGGTGGTCACCACCGGAGCCGACGTGGCGAGCGTGGAGCGCAGCGGCGCCGCCGACAATCCGCTGATGGTGATGCTGTACCTGCCCGCCGACAACGGTTCGGCGGTGCCCGTCGGGGCGCCAGTGGATCTGACGGTCCGTTCCGTGCCGGCCCAGCAGTACGGAGTGCTGCGCGGCCGGGTGACCGCGGTCGGCGGGGCGCCCCAGACGCGTGAACAGATCAGCGGCTTCCTCGGCGACAGCCAGCTCGGTGAGCAGTTCTCCCAGCACGGCAGGCCGCTTGCCGTCCTGGTGTGCCTGGACCGTTCCGCCACCACCAGATCCGGCTACCGGTGGTCGTCGGCGCAGGGCCCGCCGTACAAGATCGACTCCATGACGCTGACCACCGGGTCGATTCACCTGGCCGACCAGCGCCCGATCGATTGGCTGCTCCCGTGACCGCGCCACACCCTTCCCCTACGGCCCAGCAGTTGCCTCCCCCCGGCCATGGCCGTCACCGTCCGGCCGGCGCACCTCCCAGCAGGCGCCGTTCCGGCCCCGGGCCGGCCCCGAAGGGCAAGAAGGCCAGGTCCGTCCGCAGTCCCACGGTCCTGCAGATGGAGGCCCTGGAGTGCGGTGCCGCATCGCTGGCCATGGTGCTCGGCCACTACGGACGGCACGTGCCGCTGGAGGAACTCCGGATCGCCTGCGGTGTCTCGCGGGACGGCTCGCGGGCCAGCAACCTGCTGAAGGCCGCGCGCAGTTACGGGTTGCAGGCCAAGGGCATGCAGATGGAGCCGACGGCACTGGCCGAGGTGCAGGCGCCCGCCATCCTGTTCTGGGAGTTCAATCACTACGTCGTGTACGACGGCATGGGGCGCCGCCTCGGCCGGCGAGGCGTACACATCAACGACCCCGACAAGGGCCGTCGGTTCGTGTCCATGGAGGATTTCGACACCAGCTTCACCGGAGTCGTCCTGGTGCTCGAACCGGGTGACGACTTCACCCGGGGCGGCCGCAGGCCGGGGATCATGCGGGCGCTGCCGGCCCGGCTGCGCGGCACCACCGGCACCATGCTGGCCGCGATGCTGGCCAGTCTGCTGCTGGTCGCCGTGGGCGCGGCGGTGCCGGCGCTGAGCCGCACCTATATCGACATGTTCCTGATCGGTGACCAGACCTCCCTGCTCGGCGTGCTGTTCACCGCGATGGGCGTCATGGTGGCGCTCACCGCGGTGCTGACGTGGCTGCAACAGGCGAATCTGCTCCGCGGGCGCATCATCTCCTCCACCCTGAGCAGCGCCCGCTTCCTGCGGCATCTGCTCAGGTTGCCGGTCACCTTCTACGCCCAGCGCGGACCTGCCGACCTGGTCCAGCGGCTCCAGTCCAATGACGCGGTCGCCGAGACACTGGCCCGGGACCTCACCGCGGCCGGGGTCGACGGGGTCGTGGTCCTGCTCTACGCGGTGCTGCTGTGGACGTACGACCCGCAGTTGACGGTCATCGGCGTGGGGCTCGCACTGCTGAACGTCGTCGCGATGCGCATCGTGGTGCGGCTGCGCGCCACCGGCACCCAGAAGCTGCGCGCGGACAGCGCCCGGCTCACCAACACGTCGTACACCGGTCTGCAGCTCATCGAGACCATGAAGGCCACCGGTGGCGAGAACGGCTACTTCCGCCGTTGGGCGGGCCAGCACGCGACCACGCTGGAGGTACAGCAGCGTCTGGGGGTGCCGAGCGCGTGGCTGGGGATCGTGGCGCCCGCGCTGGCGACGCTCAACAGTGCGCTGATCCTTTGGATCGGCGGGCTGCGGGCGGTCGAGGGGCACATCTCGATCGGACTGCTCGTCGCCTTCCAGGCGCTGGTGGTCCGCTTCACCGCACCGGTCACCCGGCTCAACGGAGTGGCGGGCCGTATCCAGGACTTCGCCGCGGACGTGGCCCGGCTGAAGGACGTCGAGAACTTCCCGGTGGACCCGCTGTACTCACGCCACGAGCCCGCCGCGAGCACCCGCCGCCTCAAGGGCCACGTGACGCTCGAGGACATCACCTTCGGCTACAGCCCACTCGACAAACCCTTGCTCACCGGCTTCTCGCTGTCCGTCGGGCCGGGACAGCAGGTAGCGCTGGTGGGTGGCTCCGGCAGCGGCAAATCGACGGTGTCACGGCTGATCTCGGGGCTCTACAGCCCGTGGGAGGGCACCATCCGTATCGACGGCCGGCGCCTGGAGGACATCCCGCGCAGCGCGCTTGCCGCCTCGGTGTCCTTCGTCGACCAGGACATCTTCCTCTTCGAGGGCACCGTCCGGGACAACGTGGCGCTGTGGGACCCGTCGATCCCCGACGAGGCTGTCGTCGCCGCACTGCAGGACGCGGCTCTGTACGACGTCGTGGCCAAGCGCCCGGGAGGTGTGCACGGCCGGGTCGAGCAGGACGGCCGCAATTTCTCCGGCGGACAGCGGCAGCGTCTCGAGATCGCCAGGGCGCTGGTACGCAGGCCCAGCATTCTGGTGCTCGACGAGGTGACCAGTGCCCTGGACGCGGAGACCGAGCAGCTCATCATCGACAACCTGCGGCGGCGCGGATGTGCCTGTGTGGTGATCGCGCACCGGCTGAGCACGGTCCGCGACAGCGACGAGATCGTGGTTCTCGATCACGGCTCCGTCGTGGAACGCGGACGGCACGAGGACCTGGTCGCCGCCGGCGGGCCGTACGCCGAGCTGGTCAAGGAGCACTGACGTGACATCCGTGCACGACGTCGTCCCGGGAGGGATCGCGCAGGATCCGGTCCTCGGCGCCCTGGGGCACCTCGGCGAGCCCGTCGACTGCGCCGGTCTGCGCAGTCTCGCGCTGGAGGGGCCACAGGTGCTGTGGCTGGTCGCGGGCGGCGCCCTCGACCTGTTCGCGGTCGACGCGGCGCAGCAGGGCCACTGGCACTTCCTCGGCCGCCTCGAGCCGGGCACGCTGCTGCTCGGTCCGGTCGAGGGACCGCAGCACACGCTGGTCGGCAGGCCACTGCAGGAGTGCGTGCTGCGCCGGATCCCGTTGCGCGAGCTCTACCGCACCGCCGCGTACGCGGACGGCTATGCCTACGAAGGCCAGTACCGCAGTCAGTACGACACCGGGGACGCCGCGCTCAGCCTGCTGGAGCACGCCTTCGCGCTCGGCGTCGGACGCAGCCAGCACGTGCTGTTCGAGGCTCCGCTGGACGGCCGTACCACCATGGACGAGGCGGTGGCCGACGACGACATCCTCTGGCTCCCGGTGTCCCCGGGCAGTGTGCAGTACGGCGCCGCCTTCAGCGCGGAGGCGGCGGGGGACCTACTCGTCGACCCCGCGATGTGGCAGAGCATGGTCAACCAGCAGTTCCGGCTGCTCTCTGCCCTTGACCGCTGGATCGAACGGCTGGAGCGGGCCCACGAGGACCGGACGGCGGCCGGGATCAAGGCGGGCCGGGCCGTCCGTGAAGAGGCCGACCAGGCGCTGCTGGCGTCCATCGGCAGGTCCGGGAAGCCCGCGGCCCGGACCGGGGGCGGCGGTGACGACGCGACCTACGCGGCCTGCCGGGTGGTGGCGGAAGCGGCCGGGATCACGCTGGCGGAGGCGCCGGCGAGCGGCGCGGTGAGCGAGCGGGTGGATCCGGTGGAACGGGTCGCGGTCGCCTCCGGCATCCGTACCCGGCCGGTCCGGCTCGAAGGGCGCTGGTGGCGGGGTAACGCCGGGCCGCTGGTGGGCCACCGGAGCGCCTCGGGTGCGCCGGTCGCCCTGCTCTGGCGCCGCGGCGGGTACGAAGCGGTGAACCCGGCGACCGGTCGGCGCGCCCGGATCGGCCGGAGCAGCGCGGCGGAGTTCGAGGAACGCGCCGTGATGTTCTACCGCCCGCTGCCGGAGCAGCCGCTGAGCAAGTGGCGGCTGGCCCGTTTCAGCCTGCGGGGTACCCGCGCCGACCTGCGCAATCTGATCCTGGCCGGCCTGGTGACGGTGGCACTCGGCGCGCTGGTGCCGCTCGCCACCGGACAGGTGCTCGGCGTGTATGTGCCCAACGCCGAGACCAGCCTGATCGTGCAGGTCTCGCTGGCCGTCATCGTGACGAGCGTTGTCTCGGCGGCTTTCATGCTGCTGCAGAATCTGACCATTCTGCGCATGGAGGGGCGGATCGAGAGCATCCTCCAGCCGGCCCTCTGGGACCGTCTGCTGCGGTTGCCGACGAAGTTCTTCGCCGAGCGCTCCACCGGAGAGCTGGCGAGCGCCGCGATGGGAATCAGTGCCATCCGCCGGGTGCTGTCCGGCATCGGTCCGGTGGCCGTGCAGGCCGGCACGGTGGGGGCGATGAACCTGGTCCTGTTGTTCTGCTTCAGCGTGCCGCTGGCGCTGACCGCGATCGCCATGCTGATCGTCATCGCCGCGGTATTCCTCACTATGGGGCTGTGGGAACTGCGCTGGCAGCGGCGGCTCATCAAGCTGAGCAACAAACTCAACAACCAGGCGTTCCAGACGCTGCGCGGGCTCCCCAAACTGCGGGTCGCCGCGGCGGAGAACTTCGCCTACGCGGCGTGGGCGGGCGAGTTCGCCCGCAGCCGGGAGCTGCAGCAGCGGGCGGGGCGGATCAAGAACCTGACGACGGTACTCAACGCGGTGTATCTGCCGTTCTGCTCGCTGGCCATGTTCATGCTGCTGGCAGGACCGGCCCGCGGATCACTGTCGTCCAGCGCCTTTCTGACCTTCAACACCTCGGTGACGATGCTGCTGACCTCGGTCACCCAGCTCACCGGGGCCTTCGTGTCGGCCGCTGCCGCGCTGCCGATGTTCGAACAGATCAGGCCGGTGCTGGACGAGGCCCCCGAGGTGCGTGCCGGCAGCACCCAGCCCGGCATGCTGTCCGGGGACATCGAGGCGAGGGACGTTTCCTTCCGCTATAGCGATGAGGGCCCGTTGGTGCTCGACGGGGTGTCGCTGCGGGTGCGTGCCGGGGAGTTCGTGGCGATCGTCGGGCCCAGCGGCTGCGGCAAGTCGACCCTGCTGAGGCTGCTCATCGGCTTCGACAAGCCGGTCTCCGGCAACGTGCTCTACGACAGCCAGGATCTGTCCGCCCTCGACCGGGCGGCGGTGCGCCGGCAGTGCGGCGTGGTGCTGCAGAACGCCCAGCCGTTCACCGGGTCGATCCTGGACTGTATCTGCGGCGCGGAGGTCTTCACGCAGGAGGAGGCGTGGGAGGCGGCGGCGATGGCGGGCCTGGCCGAGGACATCAAGCGGATGCCGATGGGTCTGCACACCATGGTCTCCGGCGGCGGCGCGATCTCCGGCGGACAGCGCCAGCGCCTCATGATCGCCCAGGCCCTGGTGCGCCGCCCTCGCATCCTGTTCTTCGACGAGGCCACCAGCGCACTGGACAACGAGACCCAGCGCACGGTGATCGAGAGCACCCGCGCACTGAACGCCACCCGCGTGGTGATCGCGCACCGGCTGTCCACGGTGCTGGACGCCGATCGCGTGATCGTCATGTCGGACGGCCGGATCGTCCAGCAGGGCCCGCCCGCGGAACTGCTCGCTGACACCGGCGGACGACTGCACGAGCTGGTGCGGCGGCAGATGCAGTGAGCCTGCCCCGCACCCGCCTCGCTGCGGCTCGGCATGCCGTACGTCATCAGCTACGGGTTCCGCCGCTGTGCGCAGGGGTGCCATGCTGAGGCGGTGCCGTCCACCCCGCACGTCCCGGAACCGGTAGCAGCCGACCCCTCCTCCCGCGTCGGGCGGCCGCTGCTCACCCAGTCCTGGCTCGATCTGGCCTTCCTGCACTGGGCCGTGGAACCGGAGAAGGTCGCTCCGCTGCTGCCGGCGGGCACGGTCCCCGACACCCTCGACGGGGTGACCTATGTGGGATTGATCGCCTTCCGTATGCACCAGGTCGGCTGGCTCCGGCTGCCGGGCGTCCCGTATCTGGGGAGCTTCCACGAGACCAACGTCCGGCTCTACTCGGTGGACGAGGGCGGCCGCCGCGGGGTGGTCTTCCGTTCACTCGACGCCTCGCGGCTGATACCGGTGGCCGTCGCCCGCACCGTCTTCCGGCTTCCGTACCTGTGGTCCCGAATGACGGTCCGGCGGCGCGGGGACATCCTCACGTACAGCAGTTCCCGGCGCTGGCCGGGGCCCCGGGGCGCGCACAGCCGCATCGCCGTACGGGTCGGCGAGCCGGTGGCGGAACCGACCGAGCTGGAACACTTCCTGACCGCCCGGTGGGGCCTGCACAATGCCGTGGCCGGCCGGACGCTGTATCTGCCCAACAGCCATCCGCGCTGGCCGCTGTACCGGGCCGAGCTGATCGAGTGCGACGAGAGCCTGGTGGCGGCGGCAGGGCTGTCCCCGCCCGCGGGAGAGCCTGTCAGTGTGCTGTATTCGCCCGGTGTAGCGGTCCGTTTCGGACTTCCGTCACTTACCTCCGCCGCGCTTCCCGCGGGCACGTCTCCCGAGGCGCGCCGCGCCGGTCTGAGCAATGATGGAAAGCCCCAATAGCGTCTTTCCGGGAGCTCTTCATGGAATACCCGAGAAGCTATGAACTCGTCTTCGAAGGACCCACCGGTGCCGAAGACGTGGTGACCGTCCGGCGTACCGCGGCCGCCGGTGCCGGCGGGAATCCGGTGTACGAGGACGAGACGGGAATCGTCCGCGCCGAGATCAGCCTGCAGGGAGAAGTGCGGATGCTCGCCAGCGGAGGCCACCAAGCGCCCGGGACTCCGCTGGCGCGGTCGGGCAGTCGTTGAGCTCCAGGCGTTTGAACCCCGTCGCTGAACCCCGTCGCTGAACCCCGAGGGGCCCCGGCAGGCTCGGCCTGCCGGGGCCCCTCGGTCAAGGGTGGCTCTCCGGTCAGCCGAGGGACGCGATGGCCTCGTTGAAGGTCGTCGAAGGACGCATCACGGCCGTAGCCTTGGTGGCGTCGGGACGGTAGTAGCTGCCGATGTCGGCGGGCGAGCCCTGCACCGCGATCAGCTCGCCGACGATGGTCTGCTCCTGCTCCGTCAGCGTCTTGGCGAGAGTCGCGAAAGCCTCCGCCAGCTGCGCGTCGTCGGTCTGCTTCGCCAGCTCCTGCGCCCAGTAGAGCGCCAGGTAGAAGTGGCTGCCGCGGTTGTCGATGCCACCGAGCTTGCGGCTGGGCGACTTGTCCTCGTTGAGGAAGGTGCCCGTGGCGCGGTCGAGCGTGTCGGCGAGGATCTGGGCGCGCGCGTTGCCCGTGGTCTGCGCGAGGTGCTCGAAGCTGACCGCCAGCGCGAGGAACTCGCCCAGGCTGTCCCAGCGCAGGTAGTTCTCCCTGACGAGCTGCTGCACGTGCTTCGGAGCGGAGCCGCCGGCGCCGGTCTCGAACAGCCCGCCGCCGTTCATGAGCGGGACGACCGAGAGCATCTTGGCGCTGGTGCCCAGCTCAAGGATCGGGAACAGGTCGGTCAGGTAGTCGCGCAGCACGTTGCCGGTGACCGAGATGGTGTCCTCGCCCCGGCGGATGCGCTCCAGCGAGAACGCGATGGCGTCCTTCGGCTTCATGATCTCGATCTGCAGGCCGTCGGTGTCGTGCTCCGGCAGGTACGCCTTGACCTTGGCGATCAGGGCGGCGTCGTGCGCCCGGTCCTCGTCGAGCCAGAAGACAGCGGGGTTGCCGGTCGCGCGGGCGCGCGTGACGGCGAGCTTGACCCAGTCCTGGATCGGCAGGTCCTTGGTCTGGCAGACGCGGAAGATGTCGCCGGCGCCCACCGCCTGCTCGAGCACGAGCTTGCCGCTGCCGTCGACGACCCGCACGGTGCCCGTGGTGGGGATCTCGAAGGTCTTGTCATGGCTGCCGTACTCCTCGGCCTTCTGGGCCATGAGTCCGACGTTCGGGACCGAGCCCATCGTGGCGGGGTCGTAGGCGCCGTTCGCCCGGCAGTCGTCGATGACGACCTGGTAGATACCGGCGTAGCTGCTGTCCGGGATGACCGCGAGGGTGTCGTGCTCCTGGCCGTCCGGGCCCCACATGTGACCCGAGGTGCGGATCATGGCGGGCATCGACGCGTCGACGATGACATCGCTCGGTACGTGCAGGTTGGTGATGCCCTTGTCGGAGTCGACCATCGCCAGCTCGGGCCCTTCGGCCAGCTCGGCCTCGAAGGACGCCTTGATCTTCGCACCGTCGGAAAGTGACTCCAGACCCTTGAGGATGCCGCCGAGGCCGTCGTTCGGGGTCAGGCCGGCCGCGGCGAGCGCCGCGCCGTGCTCCGCGAACGTCTTCGGGAAGAAGGCCCGGACCACGTGGCCGAAGATGATGGGGTCGGAGACCTTCATCATCGTGGCCTTCAGGTGCACCGAGAACAGCACGCCCTCGGCCTTGGCCCGCGCGAGCTGCGCCGTGAAGAACTCACGCAGCGCCGCGACCCGCATCACCGAGGCGTCGACGACCTCGTCCTTGAGTACGGGTACCGACTCGCGCAGCACGGTGGTGCTGCCGTCGTCGCCCGCCAGTTCGATGCGCAGCGTGCCGTCCTCCGGGATGACGGCGGACTTCTCGGTGGAGCGGAAGTCGTCGACGCCCATGGTGGCGACGTTCGTCTTCGAGTCGGCCGTCCACGCGCCCATCCGGTGTGGGTGCGCCTTCGCGTAGTTCTTGACCGAGGCGGGGGCGCGGCGGTCCGAGTTGCCCTCGCGCAGCACCGGGTTGACGGCGCTGCCCTTGATCTTGTCGTAGCGGGCGCGGACGTCCTTGTCCTCGTCGGTCTTCGGGTCGTCCGGGTAGTCCGGCAGGTCGTAGCCCAGCTGCTGCAGCTCGGCGATCGCGGCCTTCAGCTGCGGGATGGAGGCCGAGATGTTCGGAAGCTTGATGATGTTCGCGCCGGGGGTCTTGGCCAGCTCGCCGAGCTCGGCGAGCGCGTCGTCGATCCGCTGGCTCTCCTCCAGACGCTCGGGGAAGACAGCGATGATCCGTCCCGACAGGGAGATGTCGCGGCTCTCCACCGTGACACCGGCCGTCGACGCGTAGGCCTCGATCACCGGCAGGAACGAATACGTCGCCAGGGCCGGGGCCTCGTCGGTGTGCGTATAGATGATGGTCGAGTCAGTCACCGGGTGCTCCGCTCCACGTCTGCAACATTGCTTGACATCAAGATATCTCCTGACGGCCCTGCTCTCGACAGGGCCCCGCTCCCCCCCAGGCACTCTGCGGCATCCCGCTACGGGCTCGACGTGGCGGTCGTGCCCGGAAGACCGCGCTCAAGTGGGCGGACAGTCGTGACGGGGGTCCGGGGCCGGCCGCCGGATCGGCCCGGAGTTCCAGGTAGCCGTCCGGCCGGACCAGAAACCCCGTTCGGCCACGTGCGCCGTACATCTGCCGGAACTCGCCGCGGTCGTCGCGGACGGTGGGCAGGCCCGGGAGGTCGATCTCCTCCTGCGGGGCCGCCACGACCGGGACGTCCAGAGCCGCGAGTCTGTCGATGGCGCGGCACCGAGCCCCCGGCGCCCCAATTCCGCTGCGGCCGTCAGCACCGGGCCCGCCCCCGCAACCAGTACGTCGACGTCGCTCACGGTGGACTCCCGGAGGGAAGTACGTTCCCTCCAATCCAGCACATCGCTGATTGTCTGTCCATTTCGCCTTCGCAGGGTGCCGGGGCGGGGCCCGCTTCCGCACCGGCCGGTGCGGACCGTGATGATGTACCGGACTGCCTGCCGTTCTCGACACGGCATCCCACCCCCACGAAAGGGCTCCCGATGCGGGAAACGAAGCCGGAACAGTCCCCGCAGGACGAGCGGGCCGACCACGGCCCGGTCGAAGAGGCGCAGGTGATCGTGGTGGGCGCCGGGCCGGCGGGTTCGTCGGCCGCCTTTCACCTCGCCGGAGCGGGCGTCGATGTGCTGCTCCTGGAGAAGGCCGACTTCCCCAGGGAGAAGGTGTGCGGAGACGGTCTGACCCCGCGGGCGGTCCACCAGCTCATCCGGATGGGCATCGACATCACCGGCCCGGGCTGGATGCGCTCCCGCGGAATGCGCTGGGTGGCCGGGAAACATCAGGTGCACATCGACTGGCCCGCTCTGGGCGGCTATCCGGACTTCGGCCTGGCACGCAGCCGTCATGACTTCGACGACATCCTGGCCCGCCACGCCGTCGCGGCCGGCGCCCGGCTGCGAAACGGCGTCAAAGTCACCCGGCCGGTGACCGATCGGGCCGGCCGTATCACCGGTGTCACCGCCCTCGCCTCGGACGGGAAACCCCTGGCCTTCCACGCACCGATCGTGATCGCCGCCGATGGAGCCTCCGCCCGCCTCGCCCTCGCCATGGGGGTGCAGCGCGACAAGAACCGGCAGATCGCCACAGCCGCTCGCCGCTACTACCGCAGCCCGGAACGTTCCCAGGAGGAATACCTGGAGTTGTGGGCCGATCTCCGCTTCCCGGGGACCGATCACTTCCTGCCGGGGTACGGCTGGATCTTCCCCATGGGCGACGGTCGTGTCAACGTGGGCCTCGGGGCGCTACCGCACCGGCGGCACGGAACCGCGGACCTGCGGGCCACCTTGGACCGCTGGCTGGCCCGCACCCCTCACGCATGGGGGCTGCGTGAGGAGAACGCCGAAGGTCCCGTCCGCAGTGCGGCACTGCCCCTCGGCTTCAACCGGCACCCGCTGTACACCCGCGGGCTGCTGCTGGTCGGGGACTCGGGAGGCATGGTCAGCCCCTGGAACGGAGAGGGCATCGCCCAGGCCATGGAAGCCGGCGAGGTCGCGGCCGATAGTGCCGCCCTGGCGCTGGCCCTCCCCCGAGGACCGCGACGGGAGCAGGCCCTGCACAACTACCCCGCCGAGATGAACCGGCGCTGGGGTCGCTACTACCGTCTCGGCAACGCGGCCGCCGATCTCGTCTTCAGCCGTTCCGGCTTTCAGCCCGTGCTCAACCGCTACGTGATGGGCTCACCGGCGCTGCTCAACACGCTGGCCCGACTGCTGACCAACCTCACCGACAAGCCGTCGCGCGACGCGATCGATCATGTGCTCAACACGGCTGTCCGCCTGGTGCCGGCACCGAAGATACGTAAACGCTGAGCGACCGGGCTCGTGCCGCTACGGGAGCGCTTTCGGACGGCGCGTCGTACCTTTCAGCTTTTCGGACAGGCCGGACAGGTCGGGGCGCCCCCCGAGCCGCTGGACGGTGGCGCTCGCCGCGGCCGACGCCAAACGGCCTGCGGAGATGACGTCCGCGCCGTCGCGCAGCCCGGTGATCAGCCCGGCGGTGAAGGCGTCACCCGCTCCCGTGGGATCGACCACCGGAACGTCCGACAGAGGCAGCAGATGGCTGCCGTCCGGCCGGACGAGCAGGTCGCCGACTTCGGGTATGGCCAGGGCGACAAGTCCGGGGCCCTTGGCGAGCAGCCGATGCCCCAGTGCCCGCGCGTCCGGCACGGTGCGGATGGGCCCGCCGGCCAGCAGTTCCGCCTCCGCGGCGTCCGCGCGCAGCACGTCCACCGAGGCCAGAAGCTCATCGCACAGGCTCGGTTCGGGTACGCCGTCGGCCACCACGCGCGCGGCGCCCTGGCGGGCCCGCCGCGCCGCGGCCAGCACGGTCGCCGCCGGCTGCTGCAACTGGATCGACACCGTGTCCGCCTCCCCCAGCACAGCCTCGGCCTGCCGGAGGTCCTCGACGGTCACCAGGCTCTGCTCCGGAATGTCTTCCAGCAGACGCCGGCTCGCCGACTCGTCCACGATGTCGACCAGCAACGCGGTGCGCCCGCGCCGAACGACCGCGGCGGTGTCGATACCGTCCCGGCCTGCCTGACGCAGCACCGATGCTCCTTGGTGGTCATCACCTGCCACGCCGACGAGCGAGACCGGTACGTCCAGTTGAGCCAGCGCGACCGCTTGGTTGGCGCCTTTGCCGCCGAGCGACTCCCACCGTGTCTCGGCAGTCACCGATCCGCCGGCCTGCGGCAGACCGTCCGTGCGCAGCACCAGGTCACGCCCGAGCTGGCCGATCACCACAACGCCCACCTGCTGCGCGTACCCCCGCTCGTCGCGGCCACTCACCCTCTCCGGCGCTCCCCGGTCGGTGGGCCGTCCTGCGCACGGTTCCTCAAAGCGGTCTCCTGCGTACGGTCCGGGACCCGGATCGGGTTGAGACTCCGATCACTTTCGCGGCGCCCACTGGACGACATACCGACCAGTCAGGATGATGAGTCCGTCCAGTGCAGACGTCCGTAGGAGCAATGATGAGTGTCGGCCACCCCCGAGGTCTCGATCTCGACCAGCTGCGCGGCCACCTCGACCGGGAACGCCCGGGCGTCGTGACCGGTCCGCTGTCCGGACGGATCGTCGAGGGCGGCCGGTCGAACCTCACGTACGTCGTCGGCGACGGATCCTCGACCTGGGTGGTCCGGCGCCCCCCGCTGGGCCATGTGCTGGCCACCGCGCACGACATGAAGCGCGAGCACCGGGTGATCAACGCGCTGCACCCGACGCCCGTGCCGGTGCCCGAGGCGCTGCTGCTCTGCGAGGACGACAGCGTGCTGGGTGCACCGTTCTACGTGATGGAGTACGTGGCGGGCACGCCCTACCGCACGGCCGACCAACTCGCACAGCTCGGGCCGGAGCGCACCCGCGCCGCCGTGCTCGGACTCGTGGACACGCTCGTCGACCTGCACGCCGTGGACCCCAGCGAGGTCGGCCTCGCGGACTTCGGGCGACCCGCCGGGTTCCTCGACCGGCAGCTACGCCGCTGGGGCAAGCAGCTCGACGCGTCCAGGAACCGTGAGCTCGCCGGTGTCGACGCGTTGCACGCGGCGCTGGAACGCTCGCTGCCCACCTCACCCAGCGCCACGATCGTGCACGGCGACTACCGCCTCGACAACGTCCTCATCGACCAGGACGACGACGGTGTCGACCGGATCAAGGCCGTCCTCGACTGGGAGATGTCCACGCTCGGCGACCCGCTCACCGACCTGGGCCTCCTGGTGATGTACAGCGCGAAGCTGGAGCTGCCCGACTCCCCCGTCTCCACGACCGCCGCGGCCGCCGGGCACCCCGACGCCGCGGAGCTGGTCGAGCGGTACGCCGCGCGCTCCGGGCGCGACGTGTCCGCCGTCTCCTGGTACACGGCCTTCGCATGGTTCAAGCTCGCCGTGATCCTCGAAGGCATTCACTACCGCTTCACACTCGGCCAGACCGTCGGCGAGGGCTTCGACCGCATCGGCGAACTCGTGCCCGTCTTCATCGAACACGGCCTGACCACCCTCAAGGAAGGCTGACCGCAATGGACTTCGCATTCGACGCGCGCACCGAGGAACTGCGGGCGAAACTTCTCGCCTTCATGGACGAGTACGTGTACCCGGCCGAGACCGTCGCGCACGAGCAGCGCGCACACCTCTCGTCCCCGTGGGACACCCCGGCGGTCGTCGAGGAGCTGAAGGCCGAGGCCAGGCGGCAGGGCCTGTGGAACCTCTTCCTTCCCGACGCGGAGTACGGCGCCGGACTGACCAACCTCCAGTACGCGCCGCTGGCCGAAATCACCGGCGGCAGCCCGCAGTTGGCGCCCACGGCTCTCAACTGCGCCGCCCCCGACACCGGCAACATGGAGGTGCTCTCCCAGTTCGGCGACGAGCAACAGAAGAAGCAGTGGCTGGAGCCGCTGCTCGCCGGGGAGATCCGGTCCGCGTTCGCTATGACCGAACCGGAGGTGGCTTCCTCCGACGCCACGAACATCACCACCCTGATCGAACGCGACGGTGCGGGAGAGTACGTCATCACCGGCCGCAAGTGGTACATCTCCGGGGCCATGAACCCGGACTGCAAGATCTTCATCGTGATGGGCAAGACGGACCCCGACGGCTCCGACATCCGCCGACAGCAGTCCATGGTGCTCGTCCCTCGCGACACCCCCGGTCTCGAAGTCCGGCGTGCCATGCAGGTGTACGGGTACGAGGACCATTACCACGGCGGCCATGCCGAGGTCGTGTTCGACCACGTCCGTGTGCCGGTGAGCAATCTGATCGGTGAGGAGGGCGGCGGCTTCGCCATCGCGCAGGCGCGGCTCGGCCCGGGCCGTATCCACCACTGCATGCGCCTGATCGGCATGGCCGAGCGCGCCATCGAGCTGATGTGCAAGCGGGCCGTCGCCCGGACCGCGTTCGGCAAACCGCTGGCCCAGCAGGGCGTCGTGCAGGAGTGGATCGCAGACGCGCGGGTCGCGGTGGAGCAACTGCGCCTCCTCGTCCTCAAGACGGCCTGGCTGATGGACACCGTCGGCAACAAGGGCGCCCACACGGAGATCCAGGCCATCAAGATCGCGACACCGCGCACGGTCGTCGACATCATCGACCGAGCCGTCCAGCTGCACGGAGCCGGTGGCGTCAGCCAGGACTTCCCGCTGGCAGAGCTGTGGGCGGGGGCACGCACGCTGCGACTCGCGGACGGCCCCGACGAGGTCCACCAGCGCTCGCTGGCCCGGCGCGAGCTGAAGAAGTACCTCTGACACCGGTCGAAGTGTCGTGGACGGCCGCCCGGCTGGAGCCCTCGCTGCGCGAGGCCCAGCGGGCGGCCCGGCCGACCACCCGGCCGCGAGGCAAAGCCGCTTGCCGCTATGTGGATTCGACGCGCTGCAGCTTGGCGCGACGCACCACCCGGGGGCCGACCTCGGCGGCCCGGGCCACCAGCGCGCGCCCGTCCCAGTCCGGTGGCCAGCCGTTCCACAGCCGCAGCCGGCCGTCCACGACGACCGCGGTGATCTGGTCACGGTTCGAGAGGCGGACCAGTTCCCAGCCGATGTCCCAGGACGGGGTGAGCTCCGGGACGTTCACGTCCACGACGAGGAAGTCGGCTGCCTTGCCGACGGCGATCTCACCGGTGACGCGGCCCAGCCCGACGGCGTCGGCGCTCAGTGTCGTGGCGTGTTCGAGCCACAGCCGTCCGGCGCCGCACGAGGAATCTCCCGTCGCCAGGCCGGTCGTCAGCCGCTGCGCGGACTCCGCCGCGTCGACCAGCCGGAACCCGTCACCGCGGGTGCCGTCGGTACCCGTACCGAACCGCACACCCATCACGGCCATCATGGTGGCCTGTGCGACGGCATTGCCCTTCCAGGCGCTGGCCACCGGGTTGTAGCTGATGGCCGAGCCGGAGTCCGCGAGCTGACGCATCTCGGTGGGGGTGAGCAGAGTGGCGTGCGCGCCCAGGAGATGCGGGCCGAGCGCGCCGATGTGGTGCAGATAGTCGACGGGGCGTCGGCCCACGCTCTTCAACGAGCGTTCCACCGAGGCCAGATGTTCGTTGACATGGATCTGGAGCACCGCGTCGGCCTCCGCGCACATATCAGCGGTTTTCTTGATGACCGCGGCCGTCGCGTCCTCCGGGACGGCGATGGCCAGGGAGGGATGGATCAGCGGGTGACCGCCCCACCGTCCGAGGTGTGCGGGTCCGCCCTTCCCATCGGAGACGATCTTCGAGAGCACACAGCGGATTCCGGCCTCCTCGGTGCCCTTGGCCAGCGCACCCACGTCGACCGGGGCGCGGGTCCCCGCGTCGGCGACGGTGGTGAAGCCGCCACGCAGCGCTTCCAGCGCGGCCAGCTTCGCGGAGAGGTAGGCGGTCTCCTCGTCCAGCGCGTGCTCCAGCGGCTCCCAGATCGTCTTGAAGATCTCCGAGGGCTGTCCGAACGACTTGGCCTTGCCGAAGCTCTGGGTCAGATGGTGGTGGGCGTCGATGAAGCCCGGCATGAGCAAGTGCCCGTCCAGCCGGACCGGGTTCAGGTCACCGTGGGCGGCGATGAGCCGCTGGGCCGGACCTATGTCGCGGAATTTCCCGGATTCCACGAGGACAGCCTGCCCGCGCACCGGTCCGTCCGCAAGGAGCAGCAGTTCGGGTACGAGCAGCACGCGCCTGCCCGAAAACCGGTCCGGTCGGAGCTCGCGCGCGTCGCCCGCCCCGGAACCCGCCGCGGGAGCCGCAGGGGCCGCGCCCCCTGCGGGGACGTGCCGGGGAGGTTCGGCGGCGGCGCTCGGACCGGCGGCCGCGGAGGCTTCCAGCACCCCGCTCGCACCGGTCAGTCCGACCCCGGCGAGGAACCCGCGCCGTCCGACACCGCCCTGGCCCCCTCTCCGCCCCGTGACAGCCCTTCCGTCCGGCCGCTGCCCGCCGGACGGTCCTTGCCCCGGACTTCGCGGGTCCCCGCTGGAGAGATCCCGTTGCCACTGCCCGTCGTTCGCCAACCCGCTCGCCTGCTTTCCGTCCGTCTCCACTGACATTCCAGAGGCGTCCGCGCACCTGAGGCAGCGGGTGTGCCGCACACGTGCCGGAGCCGGAAATCACCGGCATACGAGGTCGACCGCGCCGGGTGGCCCGACCCTAGAACTACTCCAGGAAGCGGAACAAGTCTTCCGACATACGGTATTTTTCAGGTCGGATGTCGGGGCGGCGGAACTGCTCGTCCCCTCCACTCGCCCCCTGGTCAGAGCGCCGGAGGGCGGTCAGGCGGTGGCGTAACCTCACGGAAACATGGGTCCGCCGCAACGTGGTGGACCATGCCGGGGCACCCTGTCGGCGGATCTCGGCGACGGTCTTGTCCGGTCGTGGCACGTACAAAGGGGGCGTCAGCGGGCGGTCGCCCCACCCGGCCCGATAGCCCGCGATGTCCTTGGCGAATGGCACTTCCGCCGCGTCTCGACGCATCCATCCCCGCACCGTTGACGTCAAACCGGCCGCTCACTGGGACGCGCCGCCGACCGCGGCCGAATCAAGCCGGTACCGGGACAAACATCGTGCGGACGCGATCATCGTATCGAGCTAATTTCGGCGACTTCCCTTGGTCAACGCGGTGAAGCGGCCATTAGTGTTCTTCTGGATCTGGACGGATTCCCGTTCATATACCGCTTTTCCCTCCTGTTGACCGGTGGCGTCCGTATATGCGCGTCACCGCCCTGACCAAGGAGAGCTTGCCCGATGACCGTTGACGCGAGCCCGGAAGCACGACCGGAGCTGCCCCGGCAATCCAGCCTGGGCACGGCGGCTGCCCGCCAACTTGCCACCACGACCAAGTCCCCCCCGCAGATGCAGGAGATCACTTCTCGCTGGCTGCTGCGCATGCTGCCCTGGGTGGAGGCCCAGGGCGGGACCTACCGGGTGAACCGCCGCCTGACCTACACCGTCGGCGACGGGAGCGTCGAGTTCGTCCAGGACGGGGCCGACGTCCGGGTGATTCCCCGCGAGCTCGGTGAACTGGCTCTGTTGCGTGGCTTCGACGACGTGGAGGTGCTGACTGCCATCGCCGATCGGTGCGTTCAACGCGACTTCCGCATCGGCGAAACACTGGTCGAGCGCGGGACGCCCGCGGATCAGCTTCACTTGATCGCCCACGGCCGTATCAGTCAGACCTCTGTCGGCGGTTACGGCGACGAGGTCGCTCTGGACGTACTCGCCGATGGCGACCGGTTCGGAGAGCACGCCCTGCTGGACGAGGACGCCCGGTGGGAGCACACCGCCACCGCCGAGACCCCGGGCACACTGCTTACCCTGTCCCGCTCCGACTTCGCGGCCGTGCTGTCCGCAGCGCCGGGCCTCCGGGACCACGTCGAAGAGTTCTCATCGCGTTCGCGCCGGCGGCAGAACCATCGCGGCGAGGCAGAGATCGCGATGTCGGCCGGCCACGTCGGCGAGCACGAGTTGCCCGGTGCGTTCGTCGACTACGAAGTGAAACCGCGCGAGTACGAACTTTCGGTTGCCCAGACCGTTCTGCGGGTCCATACGAGGGTCGCCGACCTCTACAACGGGCCGATGAACCAGACCAAGGAACAGCTCAGGCTCATCATCGAGGCGCTGCGCGAGCGCCAGGAGCACGAGCTGATCAACAACCGGGAGTTCGGTCTGCTCCACAACGCCGACTTCAAGCAGCGCATCCAGACGCACTCCGGTCCGCCGGCCCCGGACGACATGGACGAACTGCTCTGTCGGCGCCGCGGCTCCAAGTTCTTCCTCGCTCACCCCCGGACGATCGCGGCGATCGGGCGTGAGTTCAACGCGCGTGGGCTCTGTCCGGACCCCGTCGATCTCGGTGGCGAGCAGGTCCCTGCCTGGCGCGGGGTCCCGATCCTCCCCTGCAACAAGATCCCCGTCACCCGGCAAGGAACCAGCTCGATCCTCGTCATGCGTACCGGCGAGCAGAACCAGGGCGTCATCGGTCTGCACCAGACCGGACTGCCGGACGAGTACGAACCGGGTCTCTCGGTCCGCTTCATGGGCCTCAACGAGCAGGCGATCACGTCCTACCTCGTCAGCACCTACTACTCCGCCGCCATCCTCGTGCCGGACGCGGTCGGCGTACTGGAAAACGTGCAGATCGCCCGCCGGCCCCAGTAACAGGCCCAGCCCGAAAGGCTTGGTGCGACTCCCCGAAGCCTCCCGGGGCAGTCGCGCATGCCCCCCAGGGCTTCGGGACCGCCGCCCACCCCCAAGGAGCCATGGATGCCCGTGCCTGAGCTGCCACCGCCACAGTCGAGCCTGCCAGAGGCCGCTTCCCACTTCGGGGCGCACGTACTCGCTTCTGCCGCGGCCCGCGCCTGCGATATCAAGGCCGCCATCGGCGGCCCACCCTGCGCGCCTTCGATGCCCGCCCCGCCTGCGCTTTCCGCCCCCGCCCCGCCTCCCTCAGACACCCCGGTGGCCGAGCTGCCGGCACCGGGCGCCGACCTGGAACGGATCCTGCGTGGCCCCCGCGGCCTGGGCACGGCGGGCCTGCGCCTGAGCCTGCGGGAAAAGCCGCCGACGCCTTCGGACCCGTCGGCGGATACAGCGGAAGGCACGCCGGTCCCGGGCCTCTACTACCACCCGGTGCCCGAACCCGACCCGGTGCGGGTCGCGGAGGTCAGCCGAAGGATCAAGTCCTGGGCATTGGACGAGGTCACCCTGTATCCCGAGGACTGGGAGGAGGAATTCGACGGCTTCTCGGTGGGCCGCTACATGGTCGGCTGCCATCCGGACGCGCCCACCATCGACCACCTGATGCTCGCCACACGCTTGATGGTCGCCGAGAACGCGGTGGACGACTGCTACTGCGAGGACCACGGGGGCTCACCCATCGGCCTCGGCGGACGTCTTCTACTGGCGCACACCGCCCTCGACGCCCTGCACACAACGGAGGAGTACCAGCCGCAATGGGCGAAGTCACTCCATGAGGACGCGCCGCGGCGTGCCTACCGCTCTGCCATGGAGTACTTCGTCCGAGCGGCCAGCCCTTCCCAGGCGGACCGGCTCCGGCACGACATGGCACGGCTGCACATGGGGTACCTCGCCGAAGCAGCCTGGGCGCAGCTGGACCAGATCCCGGAGGTGTGGGAGTACCTGGCGATGCGCCAGTTCAACAACTTCCGTCCCTGTCCCACCATCACCGACACCGTCGGTGGCTACGAACTGCCGGCGGACCTGCACGCCCAGGCCCGCATGCAGAAGGTCATCGCTCTCGCGGGGAACGCGACGACCATCGTGAATGACCTGTACTCCTACACCAAAGAACTCGGCGCTCCGGGCCAGCACCTGAACCTCCCCGTCGTGATCGCCGCACGTGAGGGCCTCTCCGACCGGGACGCCTATCTGAAGTCGGTCGAGGTCCACAACGACCTCATGCACGACTTCGAGACCGAAGCCGCGGCTCTGGCCGCCGCCTGTCCGGCCCCGAACGTGCAGCGCTTCCTGCGGGGCGTGGCCGCATGGGTCGACGGCAACCACGACTGGCACCGGTCCAACACCTACCGCTACAGCCTGCCCGATTTCTGGTAAGAGAAGGGACTCATCTGTGACCAACACCGAACTCACCACCACGTCCACCACCCTGCGCATCCCCCGCCCGGCGACGCCCTACCAGGGCGACATCGCCCGCTACTGGGACGGGGAGGCCAGGCCCGTCAACCTGCGTCTCGGCGATGTCGACGGCCTCTACCACCACCACTACGGCATCGGCGAAGTAGACCACGCCGCACTCGGCGACAGCGAGGACAGCGCAAGCGAGAAAAAGCTGATCGCCGAGCTCCACCGACTGGAGTCGGCGCAGGCCGAGTTCCTTCTGGGGCACCTGGGCGACATCGGGCGTGGTGACACGCTGGTGGACGCCGGCTGTGGCCGCGGCGGTTCGATGGTGATGGCGCACCAGCGCTTCGGCTGCAAGGTCGAAGGCGTCACCCTGTCGGCCAAGCAGGCCGACTTCGCCAACGGTCGTGCCCGCGAACTCGGGCTCCAGGACCAGGTCCGCGCCCGCGTCTGCAACATGCTCGCGATGCCTTTCGAGACCGGGTCGGCCGCGGCCTCATGGAACAACGAGTCGAGCATGTACGTCGACCTGCAGGACCTCTTCGCCGAACACTCCCGCGTCCTCGCGGTCGGCGGTCGCTACGTGACCATCACCGGCTGCTGGAACCCGCGGTACGGCCAGCCCTCGAAGTGGGTCTCGCAGATCAACGCGCACTTCGAGTGCAACATCCACTCACGCCGAGAGTACCTGCGCGCCATGGCCGACCATCGCCTCGTACCACAGGCCGTCGTCGACCTCACCCCCGACACCCTGCCCTACTGGGAGCTACGGGCCACGTCTTCGCTGGTCACCGGAATCGAGGAGGCGTTCATCAACTCCTACCGGGACGGGTCCTTCCAGTACCTCCTCATCGCGGCGGACCGCGTCTGACGTCCTGATGACCGGGAGGGCCCGCTCCGATCGGAACGTGCCCTCCCGGTAGCGGGCTTTTTTGCGGTCCAGGCGCAGGACGATGACCGAGCGGCAGCCCGTGATTCGCCGATCAATCTGCGCCGCCGCGGGCATGGCGCACAGGATGAATACTGCCTCTCCGCCAGTCGAACGACATAGGCGTCGAAGACCGGCCGAGCCGGCGAGCGCATGTGCCCGGGAGTCGCCTCCCCGGCCGTGGGCGCGGAGTCCGGCGCCGTCCCGGGCGTGGCTGAGCGTAACTCGTCTTCGGGTCAGCCCACCAGATCCGTCGCGCGCAGCATTTCGGGCGGAATGCCCCAGGCGTCGACGAGGCCTTCTGCGAGGGGCCGGACCTTGCGGCAGAGGTCGTTCACCTCACGGCTGATCGCCTTGGAACGCTGGATGGTCAGCCGGCCGTGCTCCATGAACCAGGCCCGGTCCGCCTCGATCGTCGACAGGGCGAACAGGTCGCACAGCAAGCCCAGCGCGACCTTGTTACCGCTCTCAGGCAGCGCACGCACCTTGTCGACGAACGCCTCCAGCACCAGCCGCTCAACGTGTGCGTGGGCGACCGCGATGACGTGATCCTGCACCT
The DNA here is from genome assembly GCF_040682175.1 of Streptomyces sp. NPDC051320. Lineage (NCBI taxonomy): Bacteria > Bacillati > Actinomycetota > Actinomycetes > Kitasatosporales > Streptomycetaceae > Streptomyces > Streptomyces sp. NPDC051320. The sequence goes on along the minus strand of NZ_JBFBAL010000005.1, from coordinate 37,531 downwards.
GCGAGAACACCACGCCCGGATTGCGCTTCTGGTCGATCCCGCGCTTGAGCCGGCGGGCCGCGCCGGCGAGCATGTGCTCCTCCCGGTAGCGGAGCATGGCGAGCTGGTATTCCGAGTCCAGCAGGCCGGCTTCCTGGTCCCACTCGTCGCCACCGGGCAGCAGGTCACGCACCCGCTCGAGCAGCTTGTGGACCGAAGTCTTCTCGATGACCGTCTCGACGGCGAGGCTGGTGACGTAACGGACCATGCCGAGCTGGTCCAGGTCCTCGAACTCACTTGCGTAATGGGTGAGCAGGCCCTTGGCCACGAGCTGCAGCAGGACGTGGTTGTCGCCCTCGAATGTGGTGAAGATGTCGCTGTCGCACTTGAGGGCGGCAAACCGGTTGACGGTGAGATAACCGGCGCCGCCGCACGCCTCGCGGCATTCCTGGACGACCCGGGTGGCGTGCCAGGTACCGAGCGCCTTGGTGCCGGCGGCCCGTGACTCCAGCTGGCGCCGGGCGTGCGCGTCGTCCTTGATGCCGGAGAAGACTTCGTGCAGTTGGGTGCGCACGACGTCCTGCGCGAAGTGCAACGCATACGTACGCGCGATGAGCGGCAGCAGGCGACGCTGATGCATACCGTAGTCAAGGAGTAGTTGCTCCTCTGCATCCGAGATCGCTTGGAACTGCCGGCGCCGCACTGCGTACTTCGTGGCGATCGCGAGGGCGACCTTGGCGGCGTTGACCCCGGCGCCGCCGACGCTGACCCGGCCCTGCACCAGCGTGCCGAGCATGGTGAAGAAGCGTCGGTCGGGATTCTCGATCGAGCTCTCGTAGACGCCTTCGGTGGTGACGTCGGCGAACCGGTTGAGGAGCGCCTCGCGCGGCACCCGCACGCCATCGAACCAGATGCGGCCGTTGTCGACACCGTTGAGGCCCATCTTGCGGCCGTCGTCCTCGATCCGGACGCCGGGCGCCACCTCGCCGCCGACACGGATCGGCACGACGAAGGCGTGCACACCCTCGGACTTCCCGCCCACCTCCAGCTGGGCGAAGACGACCGCCAGCTCGGCGTGGCGGGCCGCGTTGCCGATGTAGTCCTTGCGCGCCTGGTCGCCGTGAGTGGTGATGACGAACTCCTGGCCGGCGGCGTCGTACCTCGCGAGGGTGCCGAGCGCCTGGACATTGGAGCCGTGCCCGGTCTCGGTCATCGCGAAGCATCCCATCAGCTGCCCGGTGATCAGGTCCGGCAGATAGGCGTCGTGGTGGCGTTCGGTGCCCAGATGCAGGATCGCGCCACCGAAGAGTCCGAACTGCACGCCGACCTTTACCAGCACCGACAGGTCGCCGAAGGCAAGCGTCTCGAAGGCGGCGATCGAGGCTCCGATGTCGCCTCCCCCGCCGTATTTGCTCGGGAAACCCATGCCCGTCTGGCCCGTCGCAGCCATCTCGACCACGAGCTCACGCACCCGCTCGCGAAACGCGTCGACGCCGAGCTCGTCGGCCTCCTCGAGAACAGAGGCATACGTCACCAGGTTGGTTCGGACGAGGTCGCGGATCTCGGCGTACTCGCCGTCGAGCACCTCGGTCAGTGCCTGGACGTCGATCTCGGGCTGCACGTAACCGCTCGCAGCAGTAGATGTGTTGTCAGTGGCCATGCCACTTCGCTACCCCGCCCAAGGACGATCAAGCGGTCGACCGGGGCTCTCAGGGCCATACGAGGGAAGCGCGGCGCGGTCTGCCGAGCGCGCGTTCACGCCACTTCCTCGTGAAGGTGCCCCGTGCGCGGGCACTCGGTCGAGACAGAACTCGTGGCCTTCGATGTCCTGCATGAGGAGCCGCGACTCGTTGACGCCATCGGCACGCACTGGTCGCACGTGTACCGCGCCGAGCGAGCAGCGTGCGCACTCGGCCTCACGTGCGGCGAGGCCCTCGTCACGCAGAGTCCGGTGGCGACCCGCACGTCACGATGCAGCCGATTCTCAACGACCTCGCCTGCGGGAACGCGCTGGAAGCAGGCGGGGCGGTCTGTGTGCTGCTGGTCAGCCGCCGAACACCTCCCACGCCTCACCGGGGCGGTCGCAGCAACCGAGTGAGCCGCTGAGGTGTCGGCACGGCAACGGCCGGCGTCCGGTGCCGCCGGGGTCAGCCCGACTTCGGCGGCTTCTGCGCGTCGAAGGCGAAGAGAGTGTTCTTGGCCGCGGCCACGATCACCGCACGCCCCGCAAGGGTCACGCGCGGGCTTGCGCCCTGCTCGCCCGTCAAACCATCGGCCTGCGGGTCTGTTGTCCACAGGGGTTTGCCATCGTACGGCGACAGCGCGACCACCCGGCCGGTGGCGGAGCTGAAGTACAGCGCGTCGGCTCCCGCAACGGGACCCGACGCGCCCTCCACGTCCGTCTGCCGCGACCACTTCTTCCGGCCGGTCGATGGGTCGAGCGCTGTGACCAGACCGGTCTGCCCGCTCACGTAGACGGTGCCGCCCGCCATGCCGGGCGTCCCCGCGTACGTCGTGGCCAGCCGGGAGTACGTGACCTTCCGGGAGACCGGGTCGACCCGGGCCACCCCGTCGTAGCCGTCCAACGCCGTTCCCGCCATGTGCTCCCGGAGGAGTACGAGCCTGCCGTTGGCGACGCCCATCGGCACGACGGGGCCGTTGACCGCGATGGGCCTGCCCAGTGTCCCCGAGGCGCGGTCGACCGTGTACAGGGTGGGGCGGCGCACCTCTGAGGCATCCATCTCCGCGTCCTTCGCGCACATCGCGAAGACCTGTGGGCCCACCGAGACGGGAGCGCACTGCGTGCCCGCGGGGAACGACGTCGTCCAGGTGACCTCACCGCTGTGCGCGTCCCGGGTTTCAAAGCGGGAGTTGGAAGCGTCGACCGTCACGACGGCGGAGCCGACCACCATGGCGTCCTGAGTCCGACCCGTGATCGCCGTCGACTGGGCGCCGGACGGCACGGACCACAGCTCCCGGCCATTGTGCGCGTCGATGGCCACCACCTCGCTGGGAGGGTCCTGCGAGGCGCCCTCGGCGGCGAAGCGGTAACCGAGCACCGTGTCGTCGGTGGCGCCCACCAGGTGCATGCCCTGGACGGGGACGCCCGGGCTCTTCGCCGTCCACACCCGCGAGCCGTCCCGAGCCCTGATACGGGTCGCGACAACACCGCCGCCCCCGCAGAACAGGGCGTCGCCGCGCGCGACGCAACGCAGCTCGTCGGGGATGTCGTCGCGACCACCCCGCACGGTCTTGCGCCACGGCTCGAAGCCGTCCGGGAGTGCGGCACCCGGCGCCGCAACGCTGTGGCCTTTGTCGCCACCGTTGCTCCCGCCAACGCCGCCCGCCTTCAGCGCGGCGGCTCCACCGCCGATCGCTGCCACCGCGACCGCGGCCGCGAGCACCGGACGCCATCGGCGACGCAGACGGCGGCCGATGGGGGAGCCGATGCTCCCTGTATCGGGACCGTCCTGGCCGGTGGCCCGGGCAGTCGGCGACGGGGTGGCACGCGTCGCGACGTGATGCTGGGTGATCACGTCGCGGGTGCGGCCCGCGTCAACCCCCTTCACTTCGGTCCCACCGAGGTCGGTCGGCAGGTCTCGCAGCAGCACGAGGAGTTCGTCCGCCGATGGGCGCCCCTTTGGCTCCTTGACCAGGCACGACTCGACGACCGCGCGCAAAGCCACCGGCACGGCCCCCAGCGACGGCTCCTCGTGCACCACCTGATACGCCGTCATGTATGGGCTGTCCGCGTCGAAGGGCCCGTGTCCCGTCGCCGAGTACACCAGCAGCGTCCCCAGCGAGAAGACATCGGACTGCGGCCCCACACCACGCGGCGCCTGCAACTGCTCCGGCGACATGAAGGGCGGCGTACCGATGACCCGCCCGGTCATCGTCAGCGTCTGCTGGTCCACCGCGCGCGAAATGCCGAAGTCGATGACACGCGGGCCCTCGGGTGAGAGCACGACGTTCGAGGGCTTCAGGTCACGGTGGACGACCCCCACCCGGTGGATGTCCCGCAGCGCCTCAGCCAGCCCGATGGCGAGTCTCCTCAGCTCCGCTCCGTTCAGCGGACCCTTCGTGGCGATGCGCTGGGCGAGCGTGTGCCCCTCGATATAAGTCGTCGCCATCCACGGCCGCTCCGCCTCAGGGGCAGCGTCTACCACGGCGGCGGTGAATGCGCCGCTCACCCGCCTCGCCGCCGCTACCTCCTGCCGGAAACGGATACGGAACTCGTCGTCCCCCGCGAACTGCTGGTGAATCAGTTTGATCGCGACAGGTCGCCCCGAACTCGTACGGGCCAGATAGACCGTGCCCATGCCACCCGAGCCGAGCCGCGCCTCAAGCGGATAGCCGCCGATCTCGGCTGGATCACCTCCGCGCAGCGACACTTTTTCCCGCCCTCCCGTTCCCCGTGCACCTCTGCCACCACGGGCCTGCGTACCTGTCCTGCACACAAACTAGCCGCAGGGCAGTACGGCAGAGCAAAGCGGGTGACGAACAGGGACCTCAGGGCTGCTCCCGTGCCGCACACGACGAGGCCCCTCCAAGACACAGAACCCCGTCGGCACAGAGGTCGCATCCGTGCCGACGCGCCTGTCGTGCTCGCCGCAGGTCAGATCGCTGACGTGGCGCTGGGCCTCAACCGACCGGTGGTTCCGCATGAGTTCGATGGGGCCGGGTCGACCTGAACCGGGAGTCCGTCCGGCGACGGTATGGACGGTCCTCTGGGTTGAGTACTGCCTGCCATGCCCCCTGTGCGCCCGCCTCATACGACCGCCGCCTGGATTCATCTACGTGGACAGAATTCAAGAGACCGCTCTATTGACGCGGTCACGGCAAGTCCTTACCGTCGTCGGAGAAAGCGCTTTCTCCCGTCTGTGACGCCCCGCCCGTTCAAGCAGTCGAACAGCTCCCCCGCCAGTGGGGGAGCTGCCGCAGACAGGGACCAGTTCGTGCGCCCGCTCTTCCGTCGCCGGACCAAAGGCCCGCCCTCCGACGACAGGGCCTGCGGACACCGCACCCCCCACAACGAATCTGGAGACAAGCGATGCAATCGAGAGCCGCAACAGCATCCGTCAGCCTGCTGGCCGGCGCCCTCCTCACACTGTCCGGTAACACGGCGCAGGCCGTGTCGGTGCACGGCGCCCGCAGCAACGCCCTGCCCACAGCTGTCAGCGCTGTGCAGGCCGCGGGTGCCGTCCTCTACGTCGCGCCGAACGGCAAGGACAGCGCGGCCGGAACCCAGTCGGCCCCGACCACGCTCACCTCGGCGATCAGCCGCATCACCCCCGGTGGCACGATCTACCTGCGCGGTGGAACGTACAGTTACTCCTCCACGGTCACCATCCCGGCCGGCAAGAACGGCACCTCCAGCGCCCGCACCACCCTGTCCGCCTACATGGGCGAGAAACCGGTGTTGAACTTCTCGGCGCAGAGCGAGAGCTCGTCCAACCGTGGCATCCAGTTGAACGCCAACTACTGGCACCTGTACGGCCTGGCCGTCCAGCATGCCGGGGACAACGGAATCTACGTCGGCGGGAGCAACAACGTCGTCGAGCGGTCGGTGACGGCGTACAACCGCGACACCGGACTGCAGCTCGGCCGGATCTCCTCCAGCACACCCACATCCCAGTGGCCTTCCAACAACCTGATCGTGAGTTCGGAGTCGCATGACAACTCCGACTCCGACGGCGAGGATGCCGACGGATTCGCCTCGAAGCTCACCACCGGGAGCGGGAACGTCTTCCGCTACGACGTGTCCCACAACAACATCGACGACGGCTGGGACCTCTTCACGAAGACAGACACTGGCCCCATCGGCCCGGTGACCATCGAGTACTCCCTCTCCTACGGCAACGGCACCCTCAGCAACGGCACCCAGAACAAGAACGGTGACCGCAACGGCTACAAGCTCGGCGGCGACGACATCAAGGTCAACCACACCGTCCGGCACAGCATCGCCTACATGAACGGTCACCACGGATTCACCTACAACAGCAACCCCGGCACGATGTCCATCTCGAACAACGCCAGTATCAGCAACGGTGAGCGCAACTTCTCGTTCGACGACGGAAGTTCAGTGTTCCGGAACAACACCTCGTGCCGCAGCACCAGCGGCTCGAACGACAAGGTCGTCGGCAATGCCGACAGTTCGAACCAGTTCTGGACCGGCACGAACGGGTCCCGGTGCTCCTCCTACACCGGCGCTCTGGGCTGGTCCTTCGCCTCGGACGGCCACCTCGCCGTGACCTTCGGAGGCAAAGTGGTGACGCCGTGAGTGCACCGGTCACCCGGAACGCAACATCCTGAACGCGCCCTGACGGAACCGCCCGGGCGACGCCGTCCAGCGCGGTGTCCGACGGTCCCGGCCGCCGCGTGACGGATCACGCGGGCGGGTCTCCCAGCGCGTCGCCGATCAAACGCAGCCGGAGGGCCGACCGCTCGCCGAAGCGCGCCGGAACCCTCAGCCGGCCACCTCCGTGTGGGGGCCGTCCGACGGCAGGTCAGCGCCCTCAACACCCTGCCGAAGAGAGCACATCAGCAGAAGCAAGTGCCGAGCATCGAAGCTGAACGAGGAGCCAAGAATGCAGAGAACAGTTGTACTGCGACTCCATGCGGCGCTGGCCACGATGGCCCTTGCGGCCGCGACCGGTGCGGTTCTGTCCGTGCCCGACGCGTCGGCGGCGACCGGTGGCGCCACCGGTTACGCGACCCAGAACGGTGGCACCACCGGCGGTGCGGGTGGGAAGACGGTGCGGGCCACGACGGGAACCGCCATCAATGCGGCCCTGTGCGGCCGGGCCAGTAGCAGCACCCCGATCACCATCGAAGTCGAGGGAACCATCAACCACGGCAACACGAGCAAGGTGTCGGGTAAGAGCTGCAGCACCGCCGACGACGTGATCGAGCTCAAACAGGTCAGCAACGTCAAGATCGTCGGGGTCGGCAGTGGTGCCGTATTCGACCAGTTGGGGATCCATATCCGCGACGCCGGCAACATCATCGTCCAGAACGTCACCGTCCGGAACGTCAAGAAGTCCGGCTCCCCCACCTCCAACGGCGGAGACGCCATCGGCATGGAGAGGAACGTTCACAACGTCTGGGTCGACCACGCCACTCTCGAGGCGTCGGGCGGCGAGGAGGAAGGGTACGACAGCCTCTTCGACGTGAAGGACAACACCCAGTACGTGACCCTGTCCTACAGCGTCCTGCGCAACTCCGGCCGCGGCGGCCTCGTGGGCCACAGTGACAGCGACCTGTCGAGCAGCTTCCTCACGTACCACCACAACCTGTACGAGAACCTCGACTCCCGCGCACCCCTGCTGCGGGGCGGCACAGCCCACATCTACAACAACTACTACGTGGACCTCAACAAGTCCGGCATCAACTCCCGGGTCGGAGCCCACGCCAAGGTGGACAACAACTACTTCAAGGACTCCAAGGACGTCCTGGGCACCTTCTACACCGACAAGGCCGGTTACTGGCAGGTGAGCGGCAACGTCTTCGACAACGTGACCTGGTCCAGCCCCGGCAGCGAGAACCACCCGGCAGGCCCCAACCCCCAGTCCAACACCACGGTCAGCATCCCGTACTCCTACAGCCTCGACGAGGCCAGTTGCGTGCCGGACATCGTGAGCCGGACGGCAGGCGCCGACAAGGGCCTGCAAGTCTCGGACGGCAGCTGCCAGCCGTAGGACCCAGCCCGCAATGACCGGTCCCAACCTGACCCCACGAGACCTACGCCGGCCGGCCACGCGCCTCCGCTGTCGCCCGGCGGGTCCGGCATCCCGGACCCGCCGGGCACCGCCGGTGCCGCCTGTCGGAATGTTTGGTTCGTCGTCCACCGCTGGTCGGCGGAGGCGGTGCAGGTCCCCAGCCGGTCAGGGTGGCGTTGGCCGTGGCGCCCCTGCCGTCACCTCGCCGCACTCAGCCGGCATGCGTGCCCTCGCCCTGCTCACCGGCGGATGAGCGCCCGCATGGCGAGCCGCCCTGATGTCGTCGCCCGACCAGGAGAGGCCGTACAACTCCCCGTGCCCGGTCACCAAGGGTCCACCCATGGCCGGACCGGCCGGTGAGCGGCTTGCAGCTCTCAGACGCGGCGTGTCGAGGGCCGAACTGCGCACACTGCGCGGGCAGCGGGCAGCGGGCAGTCAATCCCTGGGCCAGATGGCGGTTCCTCGACCGGCGATACCGCGCGCCGCAGCCGGGCCGGTGCTCGAATGAGGCACAGGAGCCGATCGAGACCTGCGGACCGCACGGTAAGGGAGACATCTGGTGAGCAGCACCCCGCCCGCACCCAAGTACACGGTCCCCGGCATGTCCAGCACCAACGGCAGTGAGGTCATCCAACTGCTGCGAGTACGTCTGCACGCCCTCAACGACCTCGCTCTCACGTTGAAACACATTCACTGGAACGTGGTGGGGCCGCACTTCATCGCCGTGCACGAGATGCTCGACCCGCAGGTGGAAGCCGTGCGGGAAATGATCGACAACGTCGCCGAGCGGATTTCCACTCTCGGCGGATCTCCCCCGGGAACACCGGGGGTCCTGGTCGCCGAGCGCTCCTGGAACGACTACACCGTCGGCCGGGCCGAAGCCATCGAGCACCTCGGCGCTCTCGATCTCGTCTACAGCAAACTCATTGAGGACCACCGCGACGCCGTACGCGCCACCGAAGAGCCCGACCCGGTGACCCAGGACCTGCTCATCGAGAACCTGCGCAGCCTCGAACTGTTCCAATGGTTCGTCCGCGCCCACCTGGAAAGCGCCGGCGGCAGGCTCAGCACAGCCGGTGCCGGCTCCGAGCAGGAGGCCGCCTCACAGGCGGGCGAGCAAGCTCGCAACCAGCCCTGAACCCAGGAGAAGGTCCGCGACCGGCTCGCCTCCGGCCCACATCACCTCTAGGAAGCCCTGATGAGAGAAGACCGCCGCACACACGGCCATCTGGCCCACCGGGCAGCACCCCCTGAGGCACCGGACGGCCCGGGCGACTTGCTCGCAACGACGCGACGACGTGGAGGAGCGAGATGAGCAAGCAGAGGAAACCACGCAAGGGTGACAAGGTCGGGTGGAAGAGCCATGGCAGTGAAGCGGAGGGCCGCGTCGAGGAAGAAATCACCGAACGCACCGAAGCCGCCGGCCGAACCGTGGACGCGTCGTCGGACGATCCGCAGTACAAGGTTCGCAGTGCCAAATCTGGCAAGGCCGCAGTACACAAGCCCGACGCGCTTCACCCGAAGAAAGACACCTGACGGTGAACTCATCAGAGCAGGAACAAGTGCGGCAGGACTTCAGCCGCCTCGTCAACATGACGGCCACAGAGTTGAAGAAATGGCTGGGCACGAAGGAATCCGAGGAAGCAGGTCAGCACAAGGAAGGTGGCGAGTCGACGGGCCACGCCTCCGGACGCCACATCGTGCACATCCTGCAGAGCAAGAAAGCAGATCTGTCGGAGGACGACTTCACGCACATGCAAAAGGTCAATGGCTACATTCACCGCCATTTGGCCCAGCGACCCTCCGGTGACATCCAGGAGAGCCGGTGGCGTCACTCATTGATGAACTGGGGCCACGACCCGCTGAAGCAGTGAGTCACAGTTCATCGACAAAGAACCGGGACGAGATCGGCGAGCAGCCGATTCACCGTGCGCCGACCAGGTCCTCACCGAAAGGTTTCTCCAGGACGATGCGACGACCCCGGGGCAGTCTCGCCTCGTGCAACGCGGTCACCGTCACCGGGAAGAGCGCCGGGGGGCGAGGTAGACGGCTACGGGGTCGTCACCGGCGACCGCCGCGGCCACGTCCGCGGGGTCAGTGACATCGGCCCTGCGGTAGTCCGCCGACGCCGTGACGGCTCGCCGGGCGTCGGCCGGGAGGTCGGTGCCTTGCTGGTCGAGCTGGCCACGGCCGACTCCCGGTACCGCTCGCGGTCCCAGTCCTCCCGGCTGGCGGCCGTCAAGCCGAACCGGTCGTCGATGTGTCCCGCCGTGGGCAGGGCGGCCAGCGCGGGCAGGAGGAAGCGGCCCGTGAGGTCGCCCGTCCCACCGATGTCGTCATCATGCTCACGGGGCCGTGAGGCGAGAACATCTGTGGTCCCGTCCATCGGGGTGGTGCCGTGCTCGGCGCCCATGAATCCCGTTGAAAACATGACAGCCCCATGGAGGGCCGCTTCGCCGGATATTCCATCGGAAATTTTCGCGGTGTTGGCGTCGGCACCGCCGCAATGGAAGAGCTCGACGATACGCCTTGCTCCAGATTCGCGAACGTGAGTCGCCCGAACGATCCGCCCAACTGGGTCGGGTGGCCGTTCTCGGAGGCAGGATCTCTCCAGCCCGACGCGTTGTCACCGACGAGGAAACGCTCGTCCGGCCGGACGTTTTTGACGTCACAGCCCACGGATTCCACGATACCTACCACCTCGTGCAAGCGGGGCTACATCTTCCTCGGCACCATCACCGCTGCTGCCCTCCTCATCCGGCTCCGCACGTGATCGGCAACTGTCGGTTCTCGTCCAGGAGCTGGGAGGAGCCCCGACGTCAGGAAGCGCCCGGCGCATCTCGCTCAGCGGCCCAGCCGATAGGCAGGTCGGCCGAGCTCTCGCATGCTCCGGTTGTGCTCGACCGCGGCCGGACGCACATGGTCGCGCAAGCACCCGCGACGTTCGGACCGCGCACGCCGTCGCCGACAAGCCAGGAGGGCTCCTGGGCATGACCAACGAACATGGTATGGACCTGCCAAATCAACGGCGCTACTGTGAAACCGCCCAACCGTGAGAGCGCTCTCAGTCTCTGCCCTTCGCACCCCCACCGAACTCCGGATCGACGAAAGGCAACCACCTTGAGAAAAGCAATAGTTCTTCGCGCAGTGCTTTCGGCAGGCCTTCTCCTGACCGCCACGACCGTCGGGCTCACCGAAGCGGCGGCTGACGGCACGTCCACGCCTTCCACCGCCACCGCCGCCCGTCAGGCCCCTGCCTCGGACGATCTACTGAGTGCCATGCAGCACGACCTCGGGCTCACTCGGACCGAGGCGGCCGGCCGGCTCGCCGCCGAAACGGCGGCCCGCCAGGTCGAACGCAGCGCCAAACGAGCGGCAGGCCATTCGTACGGGGGGTCATGGTTCGACGCGACGAGCGGAAAGCTCGTCGTGGCCCTCACCCGCACCGGCACCCGTAAAGCCGTCGAGGCAACCGGCGCCCGGGTGACACTCGTCCAGCACAGCGAACGGCAACTGAACGCGACGATGAAGCGCGTCAACGCCCTTCACGCGCCCATCGGGGTGGCCGGCTGGCACGTCGACCCCCGGAACAACTCCATCACCCTGGACGTGGTCGCCGCCCACCAGCAGGACAACGATGTCCGCAGCTTCGTTGCCCGAGCCCGCAAGGCGGGCCCGGTCACCGTGAGCCGGACCGACCACACTCCTCGCACCCTCGCGGCCGGCACCGTGGGAGGCGACCCCTATTACACGGGCAACGTGCGTTGCTCCATAGGCTTCTCCGTGTCCGGCGGTTTCATCAGTGCCGGACACTGCGCCCAGCCCGGCGCCGCCGTCTACGGCTGGGACCACACCTACATCGGCAACTTCCAAGGCTCCTCCTTCCCGGACAACGACTACTCCTGGGTCAACGTCGGCAGCGGCTGGTGGACCGTGCCGGTCGTACTCGGCTGGGGAACCGTCTCCGACCAGCTCGTGCGCGGCTCGGCCGAGGCACCCATCGGCGCCTCCATCTGCCGCTCCGGCTCGACCTCGCACTGGCACTGCGGCACCGTGCTCGCCAAGAACGAAACCGTCAACTACAGCGAGGGAGCGGTACATGAGATGACCAAGACGAATGTCTGCGCCGAACCCGGCGACTCCGGTGGCTCTTTCATCAGCGGCGACCAAGCGCAGGGCGTCACCTCCGGCGGCTGGGGCAACTGCAGCAGCGGCGGTGAGACCTGGTACCAGCCGGTCAACGAGATCCTGAACCGATACCACCTCACACTCACCACGGCGTGAGGTGACCGCACGCACTCCCGGCCGCGCCGCCCTCCGCCCCCCGAACGGTGGCCGGCGCGGCTCGCGCGGTCTCCTGAGGTCCGCCTCGGCCCGCGCCGGCCATCCGGTTGCGCCCGGTCGACTCTCGGGCGTCAAGGTTCCCCCCAACTCCTTGCGGCAACAAACCCACACTCCCAGGAGTCCGTTGTGCTATCCCGCCGTGCCCTTCTCACCACCGCAGTGGCCACCGCGGCCGCTCTTCCCCTGGCCACAGCCGGCACCGCCACCGCCGCCGCCCGCCCGGGGCCGAGTGTCCTCGCCGCAGCTCTCCCGATCGTGCTCGCGAACAACTCGGGCAGCTCCGCACCGGTCTACGCCTACATCTCCGGCGCCGACACCTCAGGCTGGCCCGGCTTCGTCACCGCGGACGGGGTCTTTCACCGGCTGCCGAGCCCGTCCTCGGTCCTGACCCCCGCGCCGGACTACGCCATCCCGCTCGGCGCATCGGGTTCCGCGCCCGCCCGTCTGACGCTCGGCGACTACGTGATCGGCGGCCGCGTCTGGTTCTCGACGGGGCGCAAGATCCAGTTCTTCGTCAACCCGCCGGGCGGCAACGGCGGCGTCCCCGGTCTGGTGCAGCCCGGCTTCACCAGCTCGGATCCCAACTGGACCACGGGTTGGACCTTCTGCGAGTTCACCTACAACGCGGCGAACCTGTACGCGAACATCAGCTACGTCGACATGGTCGCCATGCCGGTCTCGATGGCCACCACCGGCGCCGTCGGGAACCAGTCGGTGCCCGCGCTGCCGTCGGGGGCCCTGGCCTCCATCGCCTCCGGACTACGGGCCCAGCACGCGGCGGACGGGGCGCCCTGGGACCAACTGGTGGCGACCGACTCATCGGGCACCGTCCTGCGCGTGCTGGCGCCCTCGCACGCGCCGGCGGACTTCGGCTCGTACTGGAGCCCGTACCTGGACCGGGTGTGGGACTACTACCGCACCCACACCCTCACCGTGGACGGGCAGGGCTCGATCGGCGCCTACTCGGGGACCGTCACCGGCGACGTGCTCACCTTCTCCGGACTCAACACCAACGGCGTTCCGTTCACCAGACCTTCCGCGGCCGACATCTTCGGCTGCGCGAGCGGCCCCCTGTACAACTCCGGCGCCGACGCCCGCTCCGCCGTCGCAGCTCGCCTCGCCGCCGCCCTCAACCGCTCCGACCTCCTGGTCTCCGGCGGCGATTCCCAGCCGAACGGGGTCACGCCCGCCCAGTACTACACGGAGTCGACCACCAACCACTATGCCCGCCTGGTGCACCAGTACGCGAGCATCGGCTACGCCTTCCCGTACGACGACGTCGGCCCCACCGGTGCGGCCCCGGTGGACGGTCACCTCCAAGACCCGGCCCCCACGTCCTGGTCCGTCACCCTCGGCCCGGGCGGCGCAGCGACGAACCCGCCGGGCGGCGGCGGGACGAGTGCGTACTCCACCCTCCAGGCGGAGAGCTACGCCGCCCAGAACGGCACTCAGACCGAGACCTGCACCGATACCGGAGGCGGCCGCGACGTGGGGTACCTCGCCGCCGGGGACTGGCTGAAGTACGCCTCGGTGGACTTCGGCTCCTCCTCCCCCACCCAATTCCTGGGCCGGGTCGCCTCGGGTGCGGGCGCCGGCGTCAGCGGCGCGATCCGGGTGCGCGTGGACAGCGCCACCGGGCCGCAGATCGCCGAGATCGACCTCGGCTCCACCGGCGGCTGGCAGGCCTGGCACACGGTGCCTGCCAACATCACGCGGGGGGTGACCGGCGTGCACGACGTGTACCTCACCTTCGCGGAGAGCACCGCCGATTTCGTCAACGTCAATTGGTTCACCTTCACCCGCTGACCGTCATTTCAACACCGCCATGAAAGGACGGGAGGACCGCGATGCCGAGCTGCGCCGGCGGAAGTCGAACCTGCCGGCCCGGCTCGTCGCGCAAGCGGTCCTCCGGCACAAGCCGCACAGCGTGCGGGACGACCAGCGTGCGGGACAACCTGAGAGTTGTCCGGGCCTACGAAGCGGGCCTGGCACACGGTGAAGTCTGTTGTGCCACGCGGGGACGGGCCCGTCAGCGACCCTCCGCCCCAGGCAGACATCGCCGCACAGGAGCCCTCGCACGGCCCAACCAGAGCTGGACGAGCCCCTCACTCGGTACGGCCGGAAATCACCACTACAGCCGTGATGTCCTCATACCTGCCCGAGAAACGACAACCGCACCTGACGGTTCGTATTGTCGACGTTCGTATCCACCAACCTCCGTCGGGACAACCCCCGAGCCACCCGAATGCGCCCTCCATGTGACGCAGCGGGAAAGAGGCCGAATCACCCATCCGAACGGCAACAGCACAGGTCAGGCGGACTTCGCGGCCGGTTCAGGGATCCCCACGCAGTCCACGTGATGCGTCACCCGGAACGGTTCAACGCGGTGGTGGGCACGAAAACCGTCCGTCACGGAGCGCACCGCCTCGACGATGCCGCGAGCGATGGGCGCACTATTCCCGGCGCCCGAACGGCTACCACCCGCCTCGGATGCGCCGTAGTCCGTCCTCGGTCGACCCGCTGTTACGGCTGCTTCCCGCGAGATGCCCGTCCGGCGGTGTACTGCGACAGCAGGGACTCGAGATGGCTCGTCATGAAGCGGTAGTACTCCTGCATCTCGCTGAGCCGGCACTGCTGCACTGCCGTCATCCTGGCGCCTCGCACCTGCGCTCGTTCGGCAAGCTCGCGAAGTTGTGCGGTCGAAGCGACGATGTGTTGCAGACACCCGACCCAGGCGTCGTCCCTCCAGCGGTAGACGAAATGCCTCTGTCCCGCCTCCTTGTAGCGCTCCACGGTGCCGTTGGTGACGAGCAGCCGCGTCATCTCCGAAACCGACCCCTTGCTCGCATCGAGGGCGTCCTGGAGTTCGGCGAGGGTCATCGGCTTCTCGCTCAGCATCAGGAGGCCGGCTGCCCGGCCGGCCATCGGTGGCCAGCCCATCGCCCGGCCGACATGCGTGCCGAACTCCCCGACAAGTGCTTCGTGGGCGTCGGCGCCCTCGGCTGCCTGGGACACCGAGGTCCTCCAAGAATCAGAATAAGTTGAACGTTCAGTATTGACTGAACTGTCTGCCCGAGTGGAGAGTACCGGGCAAGCCTGCGGACCTCCGAGGCCACGACCGATCACCCTACGGCGGGAGACGAGATATGACGAGCGACGGCTGGGACGTCATCGTGGTGGGGGCGGGATCCGCGGGCGCGGCGTTTGCGGTTCGCTCGGCCGAGAAGGGCAAGCGCGTCCTGCTGTTGGAGGCGGGCCCCGATTACCGGTCGGCGCAGATGCATGAGGCGTGGCGCTCACCGAACCCGGTGGTCGCGTTGATGGATCCCACAGCGGCCAAGGGGCTGATGTGGAGGGGGCTGACGTCCTCCCGCACCGACAAGCAGCAGCAGGCGCCTTACTGGCGCGGTCGGGGGGTCGGCGGCAGCTCGTCGATCAACGGACAGATCGCGATCCGGCCGCCGATGGCGGACTTCGACGACTGGGCGGCCCTTGGCTGTTCGGGTTGGTCGCCGGAGGATGTCCTGCCCTACTTCGCGAAACTGGAGGACGACACGGAGTTCGGTGACGAGCCGTACCACGGCCGTGGTGGGCCGACGCCGATCCATCGGATGCAGCAGGACGAGTGGGGCGCTGTTGACACTGCGCTGGCCCGTTCCGCTCTCGCGGCCGGTTTCGGCTGGGCCCCGGACGTCAATGCGCCTTCGGCGACCGGCGTTTCGCCGTACCCGATCAACTCGCGTCATGGTCGACGGGTGACGGTCAACGACGCATACCTGGAGGCGGCCAGGGAACTGAGCACCCTCACCATCCGCGGAGACGCTCTCGTCGACCAGGTGGTCTTCGCTGGGAGCCGGGCGGCGGGAGTCCGGCTGCTCGTCGGTGGACAGGTGGTGACCGAGCAGGCCGACACGGTCGTCCTCAGTGCCGGTGTGATCCACTCCCCTGCGATCCTCATGCGCTCCGGCGTCGGCCCCGCGGCGCACCTACGTTCTGTGGGCATCGACGTGCGCCACGACCTTCCGGTGGGGCGCGGCATGCAGGACCACCCGATGGCTCTGGTATCGATCCCGCTGACGGATGCGGCAGCGGTCAAGACGCCGCACGATCGGCACACCAATGTCTGCGTCCGATGGACCAGCGGCTCCAGCGCCCCGCAGAACGACTTGATGTTCGTCTCGCTCAACCAGAACGTGCTGGCCATGGCCACCGCCTCGACCGGCACCAGTTCAGGAGCCTTCGGGATCTGGCTGAACCAGCACTACTCCCGCGGCATGCTGACGCTGGCCTCGGCCGACCCCTCCGACCAGCCGCTGGTACAGCAGCGGATGTTGTCCGACGAGGCGGACCTCGCCCGCATGCGCCACGGTGTGCGGGCGCTGGTCGACGTGGCCTGCCGGCCCGAGGTCGCGGAGATCACAGCTGGCTCGCTCGAGAAGGAGAACGCGGCTCTGTTCCGCGTGCTGGAGAGCGACACCGGACTCGACGACTACTTGCTGGCGACGGTCGCGGACGCGCAGCACGGCACCAGCACCTGCCGCATGGGCGCGACCAGCGACCCCGGCACGGTCGTCGACAGCGAGTGCCGCGTCCTTGGCGTGGACGGCCTTCACGTGGTCGACGCGTCGGTCTTTCCGACCGTGCCCCGCGCCAACACCAATCTCGCCACGATCATGGTCGGTGAACTCATGGCCGACCGGATCGCCTGACACAACCCCGCTTGCCGATTCTTTTCAGCGGGCCGGTCAGTGCCACGGTCCCCGCTCTGTCCACGGAGGAGACCTTCCCGATGAAGACCTTGCAGAATTATATCGGCGGCATGTGGGAGGACTCCCTGAATGACGCACTGCTTGATGTCGTCAACCCCGCGACCGAGGACGTCGTCGCCCGCGCTCCCGGTGGCTGCCGGGGCGACATCGACCGCGCGGTAGCCGCAGCCGCGCGGGCACAGCCCGCATGGGCCGCGCTGCCCTTGGCAGAGCGCGTCGCAAACATCTCCGTCTGGGCCGACACCATCGCCGAGCACGCCGATGAACTCGCCGAACTCGAGTGCCGGGAGATGGGCAAGCCGACCGGGATCGGCCGCACCTTCATCGACGGTGCGGTGACCGGCCTCAAGGCTGCGGCAACCCAGGCGCTGTCGTACAGCTTCGACGAGACGGTCAGCCACCCGGACGGCAGCGCGACGAGGATCCTGCGTCATCCGCTGGGCACCACCGCGGTGATCACACCCTGGAACTTCCCGGTTCCCATGGCTCTCGGCGCGCTCGGCCCCCTGCTGGCGGCCGGCAACACCGTCGTCGTCAAGCCCTCGGAGCGCTCCCCGCTGTCGGCCGTGAGGCTCTTCGAGCTGCTGAACCTGCCGCCGGGGGTGGTGAACCTGGTCCTCGGCGATGCGCGTGCCGGAGCGCCTCTGGCTGAGCACGAGCAGATCCAGCTCGTGCACTTCACCGGATCTGTCGAGGCCGGCCGGAAAGTCGGAGCGGGTACCGGCAGGCTGTTGCACCGCGCGGTGCTCGAACTCGGCGGCAAGGACCCCGTCGTCATCGACGCGGCAGTCGACCCCGCCGCGACGGCCGCCGCCGTCGCGTTCGGCGCCTTCGTCAACACCGGGCAGATCTGCACGTCCATGGAACGCGTCTACGTGCACCGGGAGATCGCCGACGAGTTCATCGACGCCTTGGTGCAGGCGGCGCGGACGTACACCATGGGCGACGGTCACGACGACGGCGTCATGATGGGCCCGCTGGTCGACGAGCGTCAGCGCGACATCGTCCGGCGGCACGTCACCGATGCGGTCGAGCGCGGTGCGACGGTCCGCGCGGGAGGGGTCGATCCGGACGTCAAGGGCTTCTTCTACCCGGCCACAGTTCTGACCGGTGTCGACGAGTCAATGCTGGCGATGAACGAGGAGACCTTCGGCCCGCTCGCCCCCGTCGTGGTCGTCTCCTCCTTCGAAGAGGGCCTCGAGCGTGCCTCCCGGTCCCGCTTCGGCCTAGCCGCAACGGTCTACACCAACGACCCCGACCACATCGCCGCGGCCGCCCGGATCCCCGCAGGCGTCGTCTGGATCAATCAGTGGCAGGGTGGGGGCCCCGAACGCGTCTACGAACCCGCAGGCGACAGCGGCATGGGAGCCACGGGTGCGACCGCCGCCTATGACGCCGCCACCCGACCGGCCACCGTCCACATCGCCCCGCAGACGGCGCGGTGAGAACCACACCGGTGAATCCCCGGAGCATCATCGAGCGCCGGATCCGGACAGCGGAACACGGACTGGTGGATCTGTCCCACCGGATCCACGCCCATCCGGAACTTGCCTTCCAGGAGATCCGAGCCAGTGACTGGGTCGCCCAGCACCTGAGCGAAGCTGGATTCGAGGTCGAACACGGCTGCTACGGCCTGCCCACCGCGGTCCGTGCCACCGTGGGCTCCGGGCCACTGCACATCGCGGTCTGCGCGGAATACGACGCGCTGCCGCAGATCGGCCACGCCTGCGGACACAACGTGATCGCTGCCGCCGCGGTGGGCGCCGGCCTTGGGCTGGCAGGCCTCGCCGACGACCTCGGAATCACGCTCACCGTGCTCGGGACACCGGCCGAGGAAGGCGGCGGCGGCAAAGTCCTGATGCTCGAACGTGGAGCCTTCGACGGACTCGAAGCCGCCATGATGGTGCATCCCGCGGCCGTCGAGATGGATGCCATGCCCGGCTCGGCGGTCTCCATGTTCGACGTGTCCTACCGCGGTACGCCCGCGCATGCGGGTGCCTATCCCGAACGCGGCCTCAACGCCGCCGACGCCATGACCGTCGCCCAGGTGGCCATCGGACTGATGCGCCAGCAGACCACGAGCGGGGACCGTATCCAGGGCATCGTCACTGAAGCCGGCAGCGCGGCGAACATCATCCCGGAGGCCAGCCGAGGCCGATGGGTCGTCCGCTCGGACACACTGTCGGCGCTCGCACCGCTCACGGCACGCGTACAGCGCTGCTTCGAAGCCGGGGCACTCGCGACCGGATGTGAACTGTCGATCGCCCCGGCCGGCCCCGACTACGCCGACCTGCGACCCGACCCCCGCCTACTGGCGCTGTACCGGACCAACGCAGAAGCCCTCGGCCGAACCTTCCCGGACCTGCCCGGCGGCGCAGCCACCGGAGCCGCCACCGACATGGGCAACGTCTCCCACGTCGTCGCCAGCATCCATCCCATGCTCGGACTGGACTGCGCACCCGCGGTCAACCACCAGCCAGAATTCACCGCCGCGTGCATCACACCGGTCGCCGACCGCGCCGTCATCGACGGCGCCATCGCCATGGCTTGGACCGCCGCCGACCTCGCCACAGCCTCCCGGACGAGCCGATCGTGAGGCGCGACCGGGAAGCCGCGGCTGCACCGTACTCAGGGACGACGGGGGATCGGCTTACCGTTCGCCTCAGGCGGCGGAACCATCTGGCCTTCGCCCACCAGGCTGGAGCTACTTGCTATTCATTTGGTGCGGCCGGACTTCCCCTCTACGGTCCCACCGGAGGGACTGACTAGCCGAGGAAACTCAACCGCACCTGACGGTTCGTATTATCGACGTTCGTGTCCACCAGACAGACCGACTGCCAGGTGCCCAGTTCAAGGCGGCCGCCGATCACCGGAAGTGTCGCGTGCGGGGCCACGAAGGCGGGCAGAACGTGGTCCCTGCCGTGTCCGGGGCTGCCATGGCGGTGCTGCCAGCGGTCGTCGGCGGGCAGTAGTCCGTGCAGCGCGCTGAGGAGATCGTCGTCACTGCCCGCTCCGGTTTCGATGAGGGCGATACCGGCCGTGGCGTGCGGGACGAAGACATTGAGCAGGCCGTCGCGGCCCGCCGCCGTCTCCCGCAGAAACTGCTCGCAGTCCCCGGTCAGATCGGCGACCCGCTCGGCCGTTCCCGTGTCGATATGCAGAATGCGTGTGGTGAAGCTGTCGTCCGGCATGCGCACCATTTTCACTCCCGAGTGGCGGAAGCGCGCGTCTGTTGTGCCAATGGGACGGAGATCTCCGGCGGGAAGATCTCACCCTTCCGGCCCGTTGGGTGAGGTGTGAACGACTTTGCGGCACATCCGGTGGACGTGGTGGTCATAGGCGCCGGGCAGGCAGGCCTGTCGGCCGCGCACCACTTGCGACGTGCCGGGCTGGTTCCGGACCGCGATTTCGTGGTGCTCGACCATGCACCCCGACCGGGCGGCGCATGGCAGTTCCGCTGGCCGTCGCTGACGTACGCCAAGGTCCACGGCATGCACGCCCTGCCGGGAATGGAGCTCACCGACGCCGACGGCGGCCGCCCGGCGTCCGAGGTCATCGCCGGGTACTTCACGGCGTACGAGGACGCCTTCGACCTTCGCGTGCACCGGCCGGTCGAGGTGTCGGCGGTGCGGGAGGGGGACGGCGGCTTGCTGCTGGTCGAGACGTCACAAGGCGTGTGGCCGGCCCGCGCGGTGATCAAT
This sequence comes from Streptomyces sp. NPDC051320, assembly GCF_040682175.1. Lineage (NCBI taxonomy): Bacteria > Bacillati > Actinomycetota > Actinomycetes > Kitasatosporales > Streptomycetaceae > Streptomyces > Streptomyces sp. NPDC051320. Next base: position 17,020 of record NZ_JBFBAL010000005.1, on the reverse strand, counting down.
GCGACGGGCACCTGGGACCGGCCGTTCTGGCCTCGTTATGCCGGCCAGGAGACGTTCGCCGGGCGCCAGTTGCACACGGCGAACTATCCCGGTCCACAGGAATTCGCCGGACAGCGGGTGGTCGTGGTGGGCGGCGGGGCATCAGGCACCCAGCATCTGATGGAGATCGCCGAGGCCGCCGAGGCCACCACCTGGGTGACGCGCAGGCCTCCGGTGTTCCGGGAAGGCCGGTTCAACGAGGAGTGGGGGCGGTCCGCAGTCGCCCTGGTCGAGGAACGGGTGCGCCGGGGCCTGCCGCCACAGAGCGTGGTCTCGGTGACCGGGTTGCCGGTGAACGACGCGGTCCGCGCCGCCCTCGCCAACGGCACACTCGACCGGCTGCCGATGTTCGACCTGATCACCCCCGAGGGAGTGACCTGGGCCGACGGACGCATGGTGGCGGCCGACGTCATCCTGTGGGCCACCGGTTTCCGCGCGGCCATCGACCACCTGTCCCCGCTGAAGCTCCGGGAGGCCGGCGGTGGCATCCGGATGGAAGGGACCCGCGCCGCGCGGGACGAGCGGATTCACCTGGTCGGTTACGGGCCTTCCGCATCCACCATCGGCGCCAACCGGGCGGGACGGGCTGCTGTCCGCGATATCAAGCGTCTGCTGGACCGAGCTCCGGCACCCGCATGAACCGGACAGACGAACAGGGGATCGCCTGTTCCCCCGAACGCGTGAGCGTACGAGGTTCCGTGGCTTTCTCATCGTCCGGAGCCGGATGCTTACGGTGCGCAAGCGACGGGCTGCAGACCGTATGTGCGCAGTCCCACTGATGCACCACGCACAAGGAGAAGCACCACATGAACTTCCTCACCAACCTGCTCGCCGGCGTCGTCCACTTCGTGGGTTGGCTCATCTGACACCCGTCTCGACTGGCGCCGTCGCTTCCCGTCCCACGGGAGCGGCGGCGCTGCCGTGTGGCCCGGCTGCGCCCCCGAGCCGTCGGCAACGGGATCACACGGTGGGTGTCAGCTCGCTGTCCCGGCGCACCAGAGCCGCGTAGCGTCCGTCCAGGGCAAGGAGCTCCTCGTGCGTGCCGCGCTCGGCGATCCGGCCCTCGTCCAGCACGATGATCTGGTCGGCGTCCCTCACGGTGGAGAGCCGGTGCGCGATGGTGATGGTGGTCCGGCCTGCGGAGAGTCCGTCGATGGCCTGCTGGACGGCGTGTTCGGTGCGGGTGTCGAGCGCGCTGGTCGCCTCGTCCAGGACCAGCACCGGTGGGTCGCGCAGGATCGTACGGGCGATCGCCAGGCGCTGCTTCTCACCGCCGGAGAACCGGTAGCCCCGCTCGCCGACCAGGGTGTCGTATCCGTCGGGCAGTGCGGCGATGTGGTCGTGGATCTGGGCGGCTCGGGTGGCTTCCTCGAGCTCCGCGTCGGTGGCGTCCGGTTTGGCGAAGCGCAGGTTGTCCGCAACGGAGGCGTGGAAGAGATAGGTCTCCTGCGACACCACGCCGACGGCGCGCGCCAGCGTGGCGAAGTCGAGTTCGCGCACGTCGACTCCGTCGAGGGTGACGTGGCCACCGGTGACGTCGTAGAGCCGGGGCACCAGGTAGCTGAGGGTGGACTTGCCGGATCCGGTGGGTCCGACGACGGCCAGGCTGCCCCCCGGAGGCACCGCGATGTCGATGGCGTGCAGAGTACGGCCGGACTTCTCGTCGTAGGCGAAGTCGACGTTCCGGAAGCGCACCTCACCGCGGACCTTGTCGAGCCGCACCGGGTCGTCCGGTTCGGTGATGTCCACCGGCAGGTCGAGGTACTCGAAGATCCGCTGGAAGAGCGCGAGCGAGGTCTGCATCTGCACGCCGGTCGACAGCAGACTCACAGCAGGCCGGAACAGACCCTGCTGAAGCGATACGAAGGCGACGAGCGTGCCGATCGAAACGGCGGGACCGCCGGCCTGGAGCGACAGTCCCGCCGCCCAGTAGATGACGGCCGGCATGGCAGCCATGACGATGCCGATGGTCGACATCCGCCAGCGTCCGGCCATGCTGGAGCGCACCTCGAGGTCGACGAGTTGCTCGGACTCCTCGGCGAAGCTCCGGGTGAGCGAGTCGGCGCGGCCCATGGTGCGGCCGAGCAGGATTCCGCTGACCGACAGCGACTCGGTCACCGTGGCGGCCATCGCCGCCATCTGCTTCTGCCGCTGGGTCGTGATTCTTTTGCGCTCCCTGCCGACCCTGCGGCTGATCCAGACGAACACCGGGAGGAGCAGCAGGGACACGACGGTCAGCCGCCAGTCGAGGGCGAGCATCGCCACCACCGTGGCGATGACGGCGGTGAGGTTGGAGACCAGGGAGGTCGCGGTGGAGGTGACGGTCGCCTGCATGCCGCCGATGTCGTTGGCGATGCGGGACTGAACCTCTCCGGTTCGGGTCCTCGTGAAGAACGCGAGTGGCATCCGCTGGAGTTGGCCGTAGACGGCTGTGCGCAGGTCGTGCATGACCCGCTGGCCGACGGTCGTGGAGATCAGGGTCTGCAGGACGCCGAAGACGCTGTTCACGACCGCGGTGGCGATCATGCCCAGGGCGAGCAGACTCAGCAGACCCGTGCGGCCCTGCGGAATCGCGGTGTCGAGGATGGCTCGGAGCAGGAAAGGCGAGGCAACCGAAACCAGCGACGATGCGCCGACCAGCAGCCCGACGAGCGCCAGGCGTGCGCGGTACGGGCGGAAGAGCCGGAGGATGCGCCGCAGCTCGGCGGGCGGCTGGCCTGCTTCGCGGGGCGGGGGCGTCCAGTTGATGCGGTCGGGGTTCATGAGCTCCTTCGGAGGGGTCCGGTACATATCTGCGTGGAGCATAGCTCACTGTTACCTATACTCACAATGAACTGGGTCCTGATATTGTTCCGGCATGCAGCCCTCCTCTTCCGGTCCCCCCGACGCCGACGCGCTGCTGGCCGAGCAGCTCTTCCGGGTGACCCGGAGACTTTTCCGTATCCACAAGCAGCATCTGGCCCCGGTCGGGATAACGCCCGCGCAGTCCCGGCTGCTGCGCACCGTCTCGCACTGCGCCGAACCGCCGCGGATGGCCGATCTCGCCCATCGTCTGGAGGTGGTGCCACGCGCCGTGACCAGCCTCGTCGACGCGCTGGAGGAGAGCGGCAGCGTCCGCCGCGTCCCCGATCCGACCAACCGCCGAGTGGTGCGGATCGAGCTCACCGACAACGGCCGGGCCACTCTGCGGGCGTTGCGCGACGCGCGCAGGATTGCCGCCGAGGAGATCCTGGCACCGCTCTCGCCCGAACAGCGCGAGACCCTCGGCGAGTTGCTGTCCACGCTGATGGACGGAGCACCCGTCCGTCGAAACGGCGACTGCCCGCCGACGTCCGAGCAATAAATTCGATTGCCCCGACCGGTGGTGAAGCGCGAACCTTGCACGGTTTGAGCCAACCTCCGATTCCTGGGACGCCATGCAGATCCGCGATCTTCCTTATCCAGATCCAGGCGAACCCGACGTCCGGTCAGGTCCACGTTTTCTCTACTGGCTCGGGCGCAACCAGCTCGCCGGGCAGCTCAAGTCGCTCTCCTGGGGGCTGCTGAGCCAGTGCGGGATCGCGGGTCTTCCGCTGGCTGTCGGCTTTGCCGTCCAGGCCGTCATCGACCGGTCGGGCAGTCGCCTGGCCCTGTCCGGTGGGCTGATGGTGCTGCTCGGCGCGGTGATCGCGCTCGGGGACACCATGTTGCACCGGACCGCCGTCACCAACTGGATCACCGCCGCGGCCCGGGTCCAGCAACTGCTGGCCCGCCGAACCGCCGAACTCGGTTCGGCGCTGACCCGCCGGGTGGCGGCCGGTGAGGTCGTCGCCGTCTCCACCGGCGACGTGGAGAAGATCGGCTGGTTCGTGGAGGCGGTCTCCCGCTTCCTCGCCGCCGCTGCCGCACTGGTGATCATCTGTGTCGGCCTGATGCTGTATCTCCCCTCGCTCGGCATCGTGGTGGCGCTCGCCATGCCGGTGCTGGCCCTCTCCGTCCTGCCGCTGCTCTCCCGTGCCACCGCACGGGCGGACATCCAGCGGGAGAAGGCCGGCCGGGCCACCGAGCTGGCTTCGGACACCGTCGCCGGTTTGCGGGTCCTCCGCGGTATCGGCGGCGAGGAACTCTTCCTCGGCCGTTACCGGCGCGCCTCGCAGGAGGTCCGCGAGGCGGCGGTGCGCAGCGCGCGCATGTGGTCGCTGATCTCGGGGATCCAGGTGCTGCTGCCGGGGCTGCTGCTGATCGGCGTGGTCTGTTACGGCGCGAAGCTCACCAGCGAGGGACGGATCGGGGTCGGTCAGCTCGTCACCGTCTACAGCGCGGTGGCCCTGCTGCTCTCACCGTTGCGGCACTTCGAGGAGATCGCCATGGCGTACTCCTTCTCCCGGCCCTCCGCGAAGCGGGCGGCCCGGGTGCTGGCGCTGGAGCGCACCTCCTACGAGACCACTGCGGACGGCACACCGGCCGGCGATCTCTACGATCCGGCCACCGGGCTGCTCGCACCCGCCGGCCGCTTCACCGCGGTGGTGTGCGGTGACCCGGATGCGGCGGGCACCCTGGCCGAGCGCCTTGGCGGGCACCCGCCGACCGAGGAGAAGACCCCCTCCGTACTGCTCGGCGGTGTGGCCCTGAACGACCTGCCGCTGGACACCGCACGCACCGCCGTCCTGGTACAGGACAAGGACCCGGTGCTGCTCTCCGGCACGGTGCGCGATCTGCTGGACGTACCGGCCTCCGGCCAGGTGACGGCCGAGGACGCGCTGGCCGCCGCGCAGTGCGGTGACGTCCTGCAGGCGCTCGCCCAGGCGTCCGTCGACGCCGACGGCGACCCGATGCGGACCCGTATCACCGAACGCGGGCGTTCGCTGTCCGGCGGGCAGCGGCAGCGGCTCGCGCTGGCCCGCTCCCTGGTGACCGACCCGGAGGCGCTGGTACTCGACGAGCCGACATCCGCCGTCGACTCGCACACCGAGGCGCGGGTCGCGCAGGGCGTCAAGGAGTTGCGCGCCGAGCGGACGACCGTGGTCTTCACCTCGTCTCCGCTGCTGCTCGACCATGCCGATCGGGTGGTCTTCGTGCACGACGGAGCCGTCGCGGCCGTCAGTACCCACCGCGAACTGCTGCGCAGCGATCCGCACTACCGGGCGGTCGTCACACGTGAAGCCGACGAGGAACCGGCCGGTGACGGTCCGGTAGGAGCCGGGCCGGTAGGAGCGCCGACCGGAGCAGGGTCGAGCACCGTGGAACTGACCGACGACGCGCAGGCGTTCGCAGACATCGAGGAGAGCGCATGATCGGCGTCGCGCCACCGGCGTACGACCCGGCGGCACCGGAGACGGCGGCCACCCTGCCCGTCGGTACGCCCGCGACCGTACGGGCCTATGTCCGCCGGCTGCTGAAGCGCCACCGCGGCGCGTTCGCCGTGCTGATCGGGGCGAACGCCATCGCCGTGATTGCTTCGCTGGTCGGCCCCTACCTGCTCGGCGGGCTGGTGGAGGACCTCTCGGACGGTGCGCACCATCTCCATCTGGAGCGCACCGCACTGGTGTTCGCGGCGGCCCTGCTCGTCCAGACGGTCTTCGTCCGCGTCATGGGGCTGCGGGGCGCCATGCTCGGCGAGCAGATGCTGGCCGATCTGCGCGAGGACTTCCTCGTACGATCAGTCGCGCTGCCGCCGGGCGTCCTGGAGCGGGCCGGTACGGGAGATCTCCTCTCCCGTATCACCACGGACATCGACCGGCTCGCCAACGCGATGCGTGAGGCCGTGCCACAACTGGCGATCGGGGTGGTCTGGACCGGTTTGCTGATCGGTGCGCTCACCGTCACCGCGCCGCCCCTGGCGCTGGCCGTGCTGGTGGCGCTGCCGGTGCTGATCACGGGCTGCCGCTGGTACTTCCGCCGGGCGCCGTCCGCGTATCGTTCGGAGGCCGCCGGCTACGCGGCTGTCGCCGCGATGCTCACCGAAACCGTCGACGCCGGGCGGACCATCGAGGCACACCGCCTCGGCGCGCGCCGGGTGGCCCTCTCCGACCGCCGGGTGAAGGAATGGACGGCCTGGGAGCGGTACACGCTCTGGCTGCGCTCGGTGCTCTTCCCGGTCATCAATGTCACCTACGTGACGATCCTGGGCGCCGTGCTGATACTCGGCGGGGTCTTCGTACTGCAGGGCTGGCTCAGCGTCGGACAACTGACGACCGGCGCGCTGCTGTCCCAGATGATGGTCGACCCCGTCGGCCTCATCCTGCGCTGGTACGACGAGCTGCAGGTCGCCCAGGTGTCGCTGGCCCGGCTCGTCGGTGTCCGGGAGATCGAGCCCGACGCCGGTGACGAACAGGTGCGTCCCGACGGGCGCGAGGTGCGCGCCGACGACGTGCACTTCGGCTACCGCGAAGGCGTCGACGTACTTCATCGGGTGACGCTGGACGTGCCGCCCGGGACCCGGATGGCACTGGTCGGCCCGTCCGGCGCGGGCAAGTCGACACTGGGCCGGCTGCTCGCGGGGATCTACGGTCCGCGGACCGGCGAGATCACGCTCGGCGGTGCCGAGCTGGCCAGGATGCCGGCCGAACAGGTCCGCAAGCACGTGGCCCTGGTCAATCAGGAACACCACGTCTTCGTCGGCTCGCTGCGGGACAACCTGCTCCTGGCCCGGACGGACGCGGACGACGCCCAGTTGTGGGCGGCGCTCGGCGCGGTCGACGCGGACGGCTGGGCGCGGGCCCTCGACGACGCCCTGGACACCGAGGTCGGCTCGGGCGGCCTTGCCCTGACGCCCGCGCAGGCCCAGCAGATCGCGCTGGCCCGGCTGGTGCTGGCCGATCCGCACACGCTGGTGCTGGACGAGGCGACTTCGCTGCTGGATCCGCGGGCGGCGCGGCATCTCGAGCGGTCGCTGGCGCGGGTGCTGGACGGGCGGACGGTGGTGGCGATCGCGCACCGACTGCACACCGCGCACGATGCGGATGTGATCGCGGTGGTGGAGGACGGGCGGATCAGCGAGCTGGGCAGCCATGACGAGCTGGTGACGGCGGACGGGGCGTATGCGGCGCTGTGGAGGTCATGGCACGGGTAGGGCGCCCGGCGCGGGACTGTTCCGTTCCCTGCTCCCCCGGCCCCTCCGGCCCGAGCAGGGAACGGGACGGACACGCAGCAGACCCGAACCTCAGATGACCCCCATCGCCGCGGCTGCCCCCACCCCGCCGGCCACCATGAACAGCGGCATCAGCACTTTCAGTTCGACCCAGCTCCCCGCCCGGAACCGCATGAACTTCGGCGGACCCAGCGGATACCAGTGATGGCGTCCGAGCGGGATCGGCCAGAGTATCGGGCAGCCGGACACCGTCAGCGCGTCCCCGATGTCATGGACCAGTGCGCCCAGCACGATCGGCAGTCCCAGCCACATGTACGCCTGGCCGGGAGCGTCGAAGAGCCAGTCCGAACCGTTGCCCGGCTGGTCCAGCACGCCGGCCAGGATCCACGCACTGGCCGCGCCCAGCAGCCACACGAGGACATCGCTGCTGGTGCCGCGGGACGCCCGCCACAGCAGCCCCTCGATGGCGAGCACCATGTGGACGAAGAGTATGGCGAGCACGGCCCACCGGCCGCCGAAGACCGCCGCCGCTGCGGCGCCCGCGCCGAGCAGCACCGCCCACAGCCAGGTGTGGGTCAGCGTGCGGTGTCCGCCCGACCTGCGCGGGTCCCCCTTGCCGCGGGTCGCCTTGTAGACGGCGGCTGCGATCGTGTCGACGATCGCGCAGAGCGCGTGCGACAGCGGGCCGAACGCCGTCGAGATGGTCGCTGCTTTGTGGTCCAGGTCCGGAGCCAGCGCGGCGCCCGCGCTGATGAGCGCGCCGACGACGAGGACCGGCCACGGCATGGGATGCCCGTATGCCGCGGCCGCCGCACCCACCCCCAGCCAGGCTGCTGCCCCTGACAGTGAGTGTGCCGGTCCCATCATGGTCGTTCCCGCCCCGTTTGCTTGTGCCGAAGGCCAGTTGAGCCCTGGTCGAGAGGGCAGCGTATCTCCCGTGATCTTCCTGGCGGCAGCCGGTTCCCCTCTGGAGGCGGAAGGCAGGCAAGATGGGGGTGTGACCCTTATCGATCAGCTCCCGCCGACCGCCGACCCCGATGCCCTGTTCGAGGCTTTCTCGTCGTGGGCGGAGGATCAGGGCATCACGCTCTATCCGGCTCAGGAGGAGGCGCTGATCGAGGTGGTCTCGGGTGCGAACGTCATCCTCTCGACCCCCACCGGATCGGGGAAGAGCCTGGTCGCGGCGGGTGCACACTTCACCGCGCTGGCTCAGGACAAGGTCACCTTCTACACCGCTCCGATCAAGGCACTGGTCTCGGAGAAGTTCTTCGACCTGTGCAAGCTCTTCGGCACCGAGAACGTCGGCATGCTCACCGGCGACGCCTCGGTGAACGCGGACGCCCCGGTCATCTGCTGCACGGCAGAGGTGCTGGCCTCGATCGCGCTGCGCGACGGCAAGTACGCGGACATCGGCCAGGTCGTGATGGACGAGTTCCACTTCTACGCGGAGCCGGATCGCGGCTGGGCCTGGCAGATCCCGATCCTGGAGCTACCGCAGGCGCAGTTCATCCTCATGTCAGCGACCCTCGGCGACGTCTCACGCTTCGAGGAGGACCTGACCCGGCGTACCCGCCTGCCCACCTCCGTCGTCCGGTCCGCCAGCCGCCCGGTGCCCCTCTCCTACGAGTACCGGCTGACGCCGATCACCGAGACGCTGACCGAGCTGCTCGAGACGAAGCAGTCACCCGTCTACATCGTGCATTTCACGCAGGCCGCCGCCGTCGAGCGTGCGCAGTCGCTGATGAGCATCAACATGTGCACCCGCGAGGAGAAGGACAGGATCGCCGACCTGATCGGCAACTTCCGCTTCACCACGAAGTTCGGCCAGAACCTTTCGCGCTATGTGCGCCACGGCATCGGTGTGCACCACGCCGGCATGCTCCCCAAGTACCGACGCCTGGTCGAGAAGTTGGCGCAGGCCGGGTTGCTGAAGGTGATCTGCGGTACGGACACGCTCGGCGTGGGGGTCAACGTCCCCATCCGCACGGTGCTGTTCACGGCTCTGACGAAGTACGACGGGACGCGGGTGCGGACTCTGCGGGCCCGGGAGTTCCATCAGATCGCGGGCCGCGCCGGCCGGGCCGGTTTCGACACCGCGGGTTTCGTCGTCGCGCAGGCGCCCGAGCACGTGGTCGAGAACGAGAAGGCGCTCGCCAAGGCCGGGGACGACCCGAAGAAGCGCCGCAAGGTGGTCCGCAAGAAGGCTCCGGAGGGCTTCATCGCGTGGAGCGACAGCACCTTCGAGAAGCTGATCGCCTCCGATCCCGAGCCGCTGACCTCCCGCTTCCGCGTCACCCACACCATGCTGCTGTCGGTGATCGCCCGCCCCGGCAACGCGTTCAACGCGATGCGCCATCTGCTCGAGGACAACCACGAGCCGCGCAAGGCGCAGCTGCGTCACATCCGCCGTGCCATCGCGATCTACCGTTCGCTTCTGGACGGCGGAGTGGTGGAGCAGCTGGACACCCCGGACGCGGAGGGCCGCATCATCCGGCTCACCGTGGACCTGCAGCAGGACTTCGCGCTCAACCAGCCGCTGTCGACGTTCGCGCTCGCCTCGTTCGATCTGCTGGATGCCGAATCGCCTTCCTACGCTCTGGACATGGTCTCCGTCGTCGAGTCGACGCTGGACGACCCCCGGCAGATCCTGGCCGCCCAGCAGAACAAGGCGCGCGGTGAGGCGATCGGCCAGATGAAGGCCGACGGGCTGGAGTACGAGGAGCGCATGGAGCGGCTGCAGGAGGTGACGTACCCCAAGCCGCTCGAGGAGCTGCTGGTGCACGCGTACAACGTGTACCGCACCAGTCATCCGTGGGTCGGCGACCACCCGGTCTCGCCGAAGTCCGTCATCCGTGACATGTACGAACGCGCCATGACCTTCACCGAGTTCACCTCGCACTACGAGCTCGCGCGCACCGAGGGCATCGTGCTGCGGTATCTCGCCGGGGCCTACAAGGCGCTGGACCACACCATTCCGGACGATCTGAAGTCCGAGGACCTCCAGGACCTCATCGCCTGGCTGGGCGAGCTGGTCCGCCAGGTCGACTCCAGCCTGCTCGACGAGTGGGAGCAGCTCGCCAACCCCGAGGTGGAGACCGCCGAGGAGGCCGCCGAGCGCGCCGACCAGGTGAAGCCGATCACGGCCAACGCGCGCGCCTTCCGGGTGCTGGTCCGCAATGCGATGTTCCGCCGGGTCGAGCTGGCGGCGCTCGACCAGGTGGCCGCGCTCGGCGAACTCGACGCTGACGCCGGCTGGGACGAGGACGCCTGGGGCGACGCCATGGACGCCTACTGGGACGAGTACGACACGCTGGGTACGGGCCCGGACGCCCGCGGTCCGAAGTTGCTGATCATCGAGGAGGACGCGGAACACGGGCTGTGGCGCGTCCGGCAGATCTTCGCGGATCCGAACGGCGATCACGACTGGGGCATCAGCGCGGAGGTGGACCTCGCTGCCTCCGACGAAGAAGGCCGCGCGGTGATCCGCACGACGGCTGTCGGCCAGCTGTGAGCGGGCCGATCCGTGCACGCGGCCCCGCCGTGGGGGACGAAGCTGTGAACGTGGCCACGTGGTGAAGGTGGCCGAGGTGAACCAGGAGAACAACGCATGACGAACCCCGCCGAGCGGCTCATCGATCTGCTCGATCTGGAGCAGATCGAGGTCGACATCTTCCGCGGCCGCAGCCCGGACGAGTCTCTGCAGCGGGTCTTCGGCGGGCAGGTCGCCGGTCAGGCCCTGGTCGCCGCCGGCCGTACGACGGACGGACAGCGGCCGGTCCACTCACTGCACGCGTATTTCCTGCGTCCCGGCACTCCCGGTGTGCCGATCGTCTACCAGATCGAGCGGGTCAGGGACGGACGCTCCTTCACCACCCGCCGGGTCACCGCCGTGCAGCAGGGCCGCACCATCTTCAATCTGACGGCCTCCTTCCACCGGCCCGAGGAGGGCAGCTTCGAGCACCAGTTGCCGCCGTCACACCCTGCGCCGGACCCGGAGACGCTGCCGACGGTGGCCGAGGAGATCCGCGGACATCTGGGGGCCATGCCGGAGACGCTGCAGCGTATGGCGCGTCGGCAACCCTTCGACATCCGCTATGTGGACCGGCTGCGCTGGACCCCGGTCGAGATCGCGGGCGCCGACCCACGCAGCGCCGTGTGGATGCGCGCGGTCGGGCCGCTCGGCGACGACCCGCTCGTCCATACCTGTGCGCTCACCTACGCCAGTGACATGACGCTGCTCGACGCCGTCCGTATCCCCGTCGAACCGCTGTGGGGGCCGCGCGGCTTCGACATGGCGTCGCTGGACCACGCCATGTGGTTCCACCGGCCTTTCCGTGCGGACGAGTGGTTCCTCTACGACCAGGAGTCCCCCATCGCCACCGGCGGCCGGGGCCTGGCCCGCGGCCGGATCTTCGACCGGGCGGGACAGCTGCTGGTCTCCGTCGTCCAGGAGGGGCTGTTCCGCAAGCTGGGCGGCTGATGGCCGCCGGGCCTCCCGCATAAGGTTCGGCTATCGGTCGCATTCGTGAATCGCGCATTGTGACGGCCCCCCTGCTGAGCGAGCCTGGCCACAGAGTCGGCACCGGGCCGGCGAGTCCAGCGAGGGGGAGTAAATGGCACCACACCTTCGGCTCAACTTCATCGACGGGAAGTGGGTACCGGCCGAGTCCGGACAGACCCGCGAGAACGTCAACCCCGCCGACTTCTCGGACGTGATCGGCGAGTTCGCCGAGTCCGGTGGGGTCGACATCGACCACGCGGTCGACGCGGCAGCCGTCGCGCTGCCCGCCTGGCGGCAGCTCGGCCCCATCAGGCGCGGAGCTCATCTGACGGAGGCGAGCCGCATCCTCGGTGAGCGCGCCGAGGAGGTCGCCGCGGCCATCACCCGCGAGCAGGGCAAGCTGCTGTCGGAGGCCCGCGGCGAGGTGTCGCGGGCGCGCGCCATTCTCGACTTCACCGCAGGACAGGCTCGGCTGCTCGGCGGAGTGACGGCGCCGGCCGAGGAGGAACGTACCTTCGCCTATACCTTCCGTAAGCCGATCGGGGTCGTCGGTCTGGTCTCTCCGTGGAACTTCCCGCTGGCCATTCCGATGTGGAAGGTGGCTCCGGCGCTGCTGTCCGGCTGTACGGCCGTGCTCAAGCCGTCGCCCCTGACGCCTCTCACGTCGGCGCTGCTGGTCGAGGTGTTGCAGCAGGCGGGTGTCCCGGACGGCGTGCTGAATCTCGTGCAGGGCGACGTCGCGGCGGGCGAGGCGCTGGTAGCCAATCCCGCGGTCGCCGGGATCAGCTTCACCGGATCGCTGCCGGTGGGCACCGCCATCCATGTGGGCGGCGCGCGGCGGCTGCTGCGTACCCAACTCGAACTGGGCGGCAAGAACGCGCTGATCGTCTGTGACGACGCCGACATCGGCAGGGCCGTGGAGCCGTGCTGCTCGGTGCCTTCGGGCAGGCCGGGCAGCGGTGCAGCGCGACCAGCCGGGCCGTCGTCGACATCAGGGTGCGGGACGAGTTCCTGGACCGGCTCGTGGCGCGGGTGTCGGATCTGCGGGTCGGTCCGGGCAACGATCCGGCGTCTGAGATCTGTCCCGTCGTCAACACCGCCCGGCTGGAAGCGGCGCTGACCGCGATCACGAGGGCGCAGCGGGACGGCGGGAAAGTGCTGTGCGGTGGCGAGCGGGAAACCCGGGAGGGTCTGCCGGAGGGCTGCTACGTCCAGCCGACGGTGATCCGGGACGTCCCATGGGACAGCGAACTGGCCCAGGAGGAAGTCTTCGGTCCTGTTCTCGCCGTCGTCGATGCGGATGGTTTCGACCAGGCGATGACGATCGCGAACTCGGTGAAGTACGGGATGTCGGGCACCGTCTTCACCGTTTCGCAGTCGCGGGCCTTCGAGGCCATCGACCGCTTCGAGGCAGGGATGCTGCACGTCAACCGGCCGGGTGTCGGGGCGTACGCGCATCTGCCGCATGTCGGTTCCAAGGCATCACAGTACGGGCCGCCGGAGTGCTCCCCGGAGGTGTGGGACTTCTACACCGAGTGGCATTCGGCTTGCATCAGTTACTGACGGCCCTCGTCAGCGAAACAGCGGCAGGGCCCGGCGGGATTTCCCGCCGGGCCCTGCCGCTGTGCGTGTCAGGAGCCGACGACCTCCTGTGCGAGACCGAAGGACAGTGTCATGCCGGCCCCGCCGAGTCCGTTGACGATCGTGACGCCGTCCTCGGGGCTGAGCGTCAGTTCCGTCCGTCCGTCGCGCGACGACGGGTGGGCGCTGCTCAGCCCCATCAGGCAGGCGGCGGTGATGGCGCCGATCATGCCGCCGATCACCACGACGCGGGGGCCGAACCGGTCGGCCCACATGCCCCACATGAACTGGCCGGCCGCGTATGCCGCGAGATAGACGGCATCGATGGCCCCGAGCGCATGCTCGGTGAGCATGGTGTTCACCGTGGGATCGTCGAGAATCCCGAGCTTCGCGACGGAGAACGTCTGGCGTGCGGAGTAGAAGCCCGCGTAGGCGAGCCAGGTGATGACGAAAATCTGCCGACGCCAGTGCGTGGCCCGGGCGGAGAGCGGTACGGGCGAAACCTGACTGAGCGCTTCGCGGCTGGTGACGGCGGCGCTGGTCCGGCTGTCCGGTTCTTGCTGTGGTACGAGGTCGGCCATGGTGGTGTCCTGTCCTCGGCATACAGGGAGAGTTCGGGTGGTGCGGGCACAGGGTTCGGTCTTCCTTTCGGCTTTCGGGCGCTGCCCGGCCCCGTACACGCTTCGGCGGCGGCAGGATGCGAGAGGTCAGTCGGTGAGCGACCGTCCCGCGGCGAGCGAAGTGCCCACCCAAAAAGCGTCGAAGTTCCGCAGTCGGTGCCCCGGGGGCAGCGCCCCGGTCTCCGCGTTCACCAGGAAAGGCACCTTCTGCTCCGTCAACCCGCCGTGCGAGCGCAGGGGCTCCTTGAAGCCGGAGATGTCATGGCGCGCCGGGGTGGTCCCGAGGACCGCATTGCGCTCGGAGATGACGACGATCTCGCCGATCCGGTCGCCGGGAAGCTCGAAGCGCTCGCACGCCTCCGCGCGGGTCAGGACCGTCTGCACGCCGTCCTCCGCGGCGAGTCCGGCCACGACGGCGGGTACGTCGGCGCTGTCGGGCAGATGCACGGTGGCGTACGACCCGAGCGCCCCATGGTGCACGGTGTACGGATCGGTGATCGGCAGGACCACCCTCGACGCGCCCTCACCGAGCCTCTCGTCGAGCAGATCCTGCAGGAACACGACCTGCGCCGTGCCCCCGCCGTCGCTCTTGGCGTTCATGCCGTGGTCGGCGGTGATGACGAGGACGGCTCCCAGAGCGTCGATCTTCTCGAAGTACATGTCGAGCATGGCGTAGAAGTCGTTGGCGGCCGGCGAGCCGGGGGCGTGCTTGTGCTGGATGTAGTCGGTCAGCGACAGATACATCAGCTCCGGCCGTTCCTGCTCCAGCACATCGACGCCGGCCGCCATCACCAGCTCACTGAGTTCTGCGCTGTAGACGGACGGCAGCTCCATGCCGACCCGCTCCAGCACCTTGGTGATGCCGTTGTTCTCCTCGATCAGCTGATCGGCCTTCTCCGCGGAGAAGCACATGCCGTCCTTCAGCCCGCTGCCCAGCAGCCGGCGCAGTTTGTCCTTGGCGGTGATGACCGCGACCTTGGCGCCGGCCCGGGAGAACACCGAGAAGATGGTCGGGGCGCGGAGCAGCTCCGGGTCGTTCATCATGACCTCGGTGCCGGTCGCCGTGTCGTAGAAGTAGTTGCCGCAGATGCCGTGCACGGCCGGCGGCACACCCGTCGCGATGGACATGTTGTTGGGGTTGGTGAAGGACGGCATCGTGCAGTGGCCCCGCAGATCGCTGCCCCGCTCCAGCATCCGCTCCCGGAAAGGCATCCGGCCGTCCGCCACCGCCCGTTCGTGGTAGGCGTCCTCACTGCCGTCGATGCAGACCACGACGACGGGCCGCTGGGGCCATGCGTAGTCGCGCCCGTTCACGGAGAGGTACTCGGCTCGCCCGGTAAGAGAGTCCTTCATGTACGGATCCACCCCTTGAGGTTGAAGACGAGGACGGCCACTTCCGTCCCGTACCAAAGGGGTAACACCCGGCGCCGCCGGCGCAGAACCTCTTGGATTGCTATAGCGGTCATAGCCGCATGCACGCTGCCGCGCGCCCCTCCCCACCAGGGCTGATCGCGGATAGGATCGCCCGACAACCGATCATGACGGGTCCTGGGAGGAGGAGTGTGGAACTCAACCTTCACCGCTTGTGGATCTTTATGCAGGTCGTCCAGCACCAGGGGTTCTCGGCAGCCGCGCACAAGCTCTACATGAGCCAGCCGTCCGTCTCCAATCAGGTACGCAGGCTCGAGCAGTCACTGCGCGTCACACTGATCGACCGTTCCGGCGCCCGGATCCGGCCGACGGCGGAGGGCGAGGTCCTGGCCGAGTACGGCAAGCGGGTGTTCCTCCTCGCCGACGAGGCGGTCGCCGCCGTGCAGCAAGTCAGCGGACTCACCTCGGGACGGCTGCTGGTGGGCGGCACGACGACGGTCGGCACCTACCTGTTGCCGCAGTTGCTCGCCCGCTATCAGGAGCACCATCCGGGAATCGAGTGCGACGTCTACGTGGGCAACAACGAGGCCGTACTGGAACGGCTGCTGGCCGGCGGCATCGGCATCGCCGTCGTCGCGGGCGCGCCCAGCGCCGAGCAGCTCGTCTCGGAGACGGTCCTCTCCGAACGGCTCGTGCTGATCGCCGCCCCCGGCCATCCGCTGGCCGGTGGGCAGCAGGTGGAGCCGGCGGCCTTGCGCGGCTCGCGGTTCCTGCTGCGCGAGCCGGGCTCGCAGACCCGCGAACTTCAGGAACAGGTGCTGCAGGACTCGGAGTTGACGGACTACTCACGCAGTGATGTGTGGGGCCCCGAGGCCGTCAAGCAGTGCGTGGCGGCCGGCCTCGGGGTCTCGCTGATCTCCGAGCACGCAGCGGCCGACCACGTACGTGCCGGGACGCTGGTCCTCGTGCCGGTGGGACCCGAGCCGCGGTCCCGGCCGGTCAATCTGGTGCGCCGCCGGGACCGGCTGCCGTCTCCCGCCGAGCGGGCCTTCGTCGGGATACTGAAATCGCTCGGTCGCTGGCCGGACGAGCTGCCCGGCCGGTGACGACCGGCCCGGCACGTCCTGGAACACTGCTGAGCAACAGTGACCCATGACAGGAGCCATCGATGAGCCTGTACGACATCCCGCTGAGGACCCTGACCGGTGAGCCGACTTCGCTGGCCGACTATCGGGGGCGGGCGGTGCTGCTGGTGAACGTCGCGTCCAAGTGCGGCCTCACGCCGCAGTACGCAGGGCTCGAGCGACTGCAGAAGACGTACGGCGACCGCGGCTTCACCGTCCTCGGCGTGCCCTGCAACCAGTTCGCCGGCCAGGAGCCGGGCAGCGCGGAGGACATCCAGACCTTCTGCTCGGCCACCTATGGGGTGACCTTCCCGATGCTGGAGAAGACCGAGGTCAACGGCGAGCGGCGGCATCCGCTGTACGCGGAGCTGACCCGGGTGGCCGACGCCGGGGGCGAGGCCGGGGACGTCCAGTGGAATTTCGAGAAGTTCGTGATCTCCCCGCAGGGCGAGGTCGTCTCGCGCATTCGCCCGCGTACCGAGCCGGACGCGCCGGAGGTCGTCGCGGTCATCGAGGCGCAGCTCCCGGCCTGAGCGGCGGCGTACCGGTATGCCCTGGCACCGGCATGCACCGGCACCGGTGTCCGGCCCGCCCGTGGGGGGCGGGGCCCCGGGGGGGGGGGAGGTTGATGGGGAACGGGAGAGGGGGGGGGTGGGGGAGAGGTTTTAATGTTAGGTTTTTTTAAAGGGGGTGGGGGGGTGAATAAAAAAAAGGG
>NZ_JBFBAL010000004.1:0-505489 GCF_040682175.1 Streptomyces sp. NPDC051320 | reverse complement strand
ACCTGTTGGTGCGGCGCTGGTGTTTTTTTTTGGGGGGGCCCCCCCCCCCCGGGGGGGGGGGGGGGCCCCCCCCCCCCCCCCCTCACGCCCGTGCTGCTACTGCGCGTCCTGCTCGTCGATGCCCAGACCGGGGAGCAGCCCCGGGAGCAGCGGTGGGAGGGTGACGTGCGGCGCGCCGGGGCGGCTGTTGTCGGACCGGTCCGGGTCCTGCGAGGAGGACGGGCTGGTGTCCGACTTCGGCGGGTCGAGCAGACCGCCGGTGTCGCCGCCGATCAGCCCCTGGTCCGCCTTGCTGCCGGAGCTGGAGGGCTGCGGGGTGCCGCTGCCCGTCCTGTCCCGGCCCGGGGTGGACGCCGTGGGTCCGGTTCGTTCGGTCCCGGAGGCCCCCGGCTGGGACGGGACCGCGTGTGCCGGGCCTCGGGTGCTGCCGGGGGGCTCGGGCAGCCGCGACTGCAGCGGCTCGACCTCCTGGTCTATGGCGTCGAAGACCGAACTCACCCGGTCTCCCACGTCATGCAGCTGCGCGGGCAGCCGACCGCGGAGCTTGCTCCAGGCCTCCCGGTGCGAGTGGGAGAACGAGGAGAGCGTCCGGATCGGGCCGAGTGCGCCGTTCCGTGCGTACGCCTCGTGCAGCAGGCGGTGGCCCTCGCTGGCATCGTGGTTCATGCCGTTCAGCGCGCGGCGGACTTCGCTCAGTTGTTCGTGGTCGAGTTGGCCTGCCCGGTCGCGCTCCATGAGGCGACGGGCCTCCTGGAGCCGGGTCGAGGCCTGGTCCAGATAGATCTCACCGCGGTCGGCGTTGTCATCCGCCATCCCGAGCTTGAGATCCTCCATACCGCGCTTCAGCCCGTACAGCGAATCACCGGGGAGGGCGTCGGAGCTGGCAGCGGCGACGCCGCTGAAGGCTCCGGCGGCCACACCGACGGCGAGTCCGCCCGCAGCGATGCCCTTCGACCAGCGGGAACGGGGGCGCAGTTTCCGGAGCGCGCTCGCCCGGTGGGCGCCGCGACCGGTCCGCTGTTCGGGCACCTGAGGGCCCTCGGACGCACCTCCCCCCGGGGCGGTGCCTTCCAGCAGCATGGCCTCCATGGCGGCAACGAGCTGGGCCCGCTGCACGACTCTCACCTCGGGGTCCAGCTGCGGTTTCGGTAGCTCGTCGAGACGGGTCACCAGGGCGAGCAACGGCTCTTGTTCGCCTGGTCCGTCCGAATCGCCGGGATCTTCTGGCTGGTCGGCCGCCGTGTCCCGGAGCGACTGCTCCTCCAGGACCTGGGCGAAGGCGTTCGCCCGCCGGTGTGCCGAAACTTGTCCGATCACTGGCGGCACCTCCTCTCGTCATGACGATCGACTCCCCTCGGGGTCCGGAAGGTTGCCCACCTTGAGCGCATTCACACGATCGAGTGAGCACTTACGGGCGTGGCGTGACCACAGGGAGCCTGCATCCCACTCAACGAGCCGCACAGCGCTTGGGTTACGGACGAAAGATGATCCGACCGCAGTATGACGGCAGCGTCATCAGCCCATGACCGAGGGTGAGTTGCGATCGGTGTTGATCACCGGGCGTCATCCGGCAGCAGTCGTGCCAGCGTGCGCACGGCCCGGTACTGGAGCGTCTTGATGGCACCCTCGTTCTTGCTCATCGCACGTGCCGTCTCGGCGACGGAGAGACCTTGCAGGAAGCGCAGGGTCACGCACTCCCGCTGTTGTGGGTTGAGCCGTTTGACGGCTTCGAGCAGGGCGGCGTTGGAGAGGGACTCCAGGACGGAGTCCTCCGGACTGCGTTCGACCTCGTTGGCGTCGAGCATTTCGCCCGTGGTCACTTCCAGCCTGAATCGGCTCGACTTGAAGTGGTCCGCGACCAGGTTCCGGGCGATGGTGACCAGCCAGGCGCCGAAGTCACGGCCCTGCCAGGTGAAGGTGGAGATACGGCGCAGAGCGCGTAGGAAGGTCTCACTGGTGAGATCCTCCGCCGTCGCCTTTCCGCCGACGCGGTAGTAGATGTAGCGGTAGACCGTGTCGCTGTACTGGTCGTAGAGGCGCCCGAAGGCATCGGCCTCGCCGGCCTGAGCACGTTCGACGAGGTCCATCATGCGAGCGCTGTCGCTGTCGGCCGCAGGCCGACGGACAGTGGACGTGCCGGTGCCGCCCCGGCTGTGTCTGCCGACCGCCGCACCGTTCTCGGCGAGGGCATAGCAGGGGCCGGCGGGCACAGGGGTGGCAAAAGCGGGGACGGCGTACGCGGTGGGGACAATGCCGCGCAGCTGGTCCAGGACCGTTGCGCGCAGCGTAGCCAGGCCCGAGGCGTCAACCCCGACGTGTGGGTACACGGGACTCCCAGAGGCAGAGCTTCCATCACGTGCAGTGCTGGACCTTTCACCCGACGTGATGACGAGTGGGGTCCGGTATGCGTCTGAGGAGAATAACGCTTCGTACAGGCAGTGCTACACCCAGTTGCTCAAATCATCGATTACGTCGCTTCTCTTACGTGAACGCGTCGAATCAAGTAGCACTTCGTGACCGCTTATTGATCGGATTGCCTCACGATCCGCTTGATTGCGGGGCCACTTGTGCGCGAGCGGGTGCAACGGGACTGGCGGCGCGGGTGGACGGGTAAGAAGTTCGATTTGCCCGTGCACGTGCCGGCTGGCGGCGTGTCGCGGTCAGGTGCGGATCTGGCGTGTCGGCGCGTCGAACGGATGCGTCGCGGCTGTCGCGCGGGGCACGGCGGGCCGGGTGGGTGGGCTCAGCGGCGGCGGCGGTGCAGAGCCATGGCCGCGGCGGTGCCCCCGGCCAGGGCGCCGACCCCTGCGGCTGCGGGGATGCCGACCTTGGCGGCCTTGCGGCCGGTGCGGTAGTCGCGCAGCCGCCACTCGCGCTCACGGGCGTGGCGGCGCAGCTTGGAGTCCGGGTTGATCGCGTACGGATGTCCGACCAGCGAGAGCATCGGGATGTCGTTGTGCGAGTCGCTGTACGCGGCGCACCGGCCCAGGTCCAGGCCTTCGGCGGCGGCAAGCGCCCGTACGGCTTCGGCCTTCGCCGGGCCGTGCAGGGGTTCGCCGACCAGGCGGCCCGTATAGACGCCGTTCACGGACTCGGCCACGGTGCCCAGGGCGCCGGTCAGGCCCAGGCGCCGGGCGATGATCGTCGCGGTCTCGATGGGGGCGGCCGTGACCAGCCACACCTTCTGACCCGCGTCCAGGTGGGCCTGGGCCAGCGCGCGGGTGCCGGGCCAGATGCGGTCCGCCATGTACTCGTCGTAGATCTCCTCGCCGATGGACATCAGCTCGGAGACCCGGTGGCCCTTGACGATGGACAGCGCGCTGTCGCGGGCGTCCTGCATGTGCTCCGGGTCCTCCACGCCGGCCAGCCGGAACCAGGCCTGCTGCCAGGCGAATCTGGCGAGTTCCCGGCGCTGGAAGAACTTCCGCTTGTAGAGGCCGCGGCCGAAGTGGAAGATCGCGGCGCCCTGCATCACGGTGTTGTCGAGGTCGAAGAAGGCAGCGGCCAGATCGTCCCCCACGACGGGGAATCCGAGCTCCGCAGCGGTCTCGCCCTCCGGCATCACCTGCGCCAGCTCTTGCGAGGACTTCCGGGCTGCTTCGGCAGCGGCCTCGCCTGCCAGCACGCTGCGTGCGGTTGCCGAGCGCTTACGAGGGGTGAGCCATCCCAGTGCGGCCATGTCGTGAGCATAGCCAGTCTGTTCGGCTGTTCCCGCCGTGTGGCGATGCGGTGGGGTGAACTCTTCGTTGCGTCACCGCACACTGCGGACCTCGGCGCCTCCGGCCGGGTCGGCGTTCGGCGCCTCACCGGGGCCCGGGGCGGAGTTCCGGTTGGGGGAAGGGGCGCGTGGGGGGAGAAGCCACCGGACCGGGCGGACAATGGCGGGATGAGTCCCCTGTTGCGCCGCCCGCACCGCGGCCCCGAGCCCCCCCACACCGTCACCCTGCTGGCGAAGCCCGGCTGCCACCTCTGCGACGACGCGAGAAAGGTCGTCGCCACGGTCTGCGAGGACCTCCGCACGGAGTGGGAAGAGAAGGACATCACCCAGGACGAGGCGCTGAACGCCGCGTACTGGGAGCAGATCCCCGTGGTCCTCATCGACGGCGCTCAGCACACGTTCTGGCGCGTCGATCCGGACCGCCTTCGTCGCGCACTGGGCGCCTGACCCCTAAACCCGGCTACCATCGTGGGCGATTTGAGCGGTCTCGGGGGCGATGACGTGAGGAGTGTGTGCGGTTTTGCCCCCATCGGGAAGCGAACGCATCGGACCGGCCCGCAGTTCCGGCGTCGCGCGGTCGCATCGCGTGACTCCGGTCACTTCAGGCGGACAAAACGGACACAATCTTTGTGCACGCGTTCACAAAGACATAGCCTGCATTCGACGGGGCGGTCCTGCGACACGAGGCCGCCTGCAGCCTCGCTCATCCCGCAGGAGCACCGTGGCAACTGGCCGAACTCACCGACCGGCGACCCGTAGCCGAGGAATCCCCGAGGCCACAGTCGCCCGACTTCCGCTGTATCTTCGCGCCCTCACCGGGCTCTCGGAGCGTTCCGTACCCACGGTTTCGTCCGAGGAGCTCGCGGCCGCCGCGGGGGTCAACTCCGCGAAGCTGCGCAAGGACTTCTCCTACTTGGGCTCGTACGGGACCCGCGGGGTCGGATACGACGTCGAATATCTCGTATATCAGATCTCGCGTGAGCTCGGTCTCACCCAGGACTGGCCAGTCGTCATCGTCGGCATCGGTAACCTCGGCGCCGCACTCGCCAACTACGGCGGGTTCGCCTCCCGGGGCTTCCGGGTCGCCGCACTGATCGACGCCGACCCGGAGATGGCCGGCAAGCCCGTCGCCGGGATCCCGGTGCAGCACAGCGACGACCTCGAGAAGATCATCAGCGACAACGGCGTCTCCATCGGCGTCATCGCGACCCCCGCAGGCGCGGCCCAGCCCGTCTGCGAGCGGCTGGTCGCCGCCGGCATCACCTCGATCCTCAACTTCGCGCCCACCGTGCTCTCGGTGCCCGACGGCGTCGACGTGCGCAAGGTGGACCTCTCCATCGAGCTGCAGATCCTCGCCTTCCACGAGCAGCGCAAGGCCGGCGAAGGGGCAGCCGCCGCGGCCGCCGCCGGGGCGCCGCCCCTCCGGGGAGCCGCGCACGCCGCCCACGCCGAACGGAAGGGACCCGACGGGGACATGCCCGCCGTGATGCCGGCATGAGTCTCCTGGTCGTCGGACTGAGCCACCGCAGCGCCCCCGTCAGCGTGCTCGAGCGTGCCGCGCTCTCCACTGACGCGCAGGCCAAGCTGTTGCAGGACACCCTGGCGGCGGAGCCCGCCGCGGAGGCCACGACGCTCGCCACCTGCAACCGCATCGAGCTGTACGCCGACGTGGACAAGTTCCACGCGGGCGTCGCCGAGCTGTCCACGCTGCTCGCCCAGCACAGCGGGGTCGGCCTGGACGAGCTCACTCCTTATCTCTATGTGCACTACGAGGACCGGGCCGTTCACCACCTCTTCTCGGTGGCCTGCGGACTGGACTCGATGGTCGTCGGCGAGGGACAGATCCTCGGCCAGATCAAGGACGCCCTGGCCCTCGGCCAGGAACTGCACACCGCAGGGCGGCTGTTGAACGATCTGTTCCAGCAGGCGCTGCGCGTGGGCAAGCGGGCCCACAGCGAGACCGGCATCGACCGGGCCGGGCAGTCGCTCGTCACCTTCGGTCTCGAGCAGCTCGCCGATGGTACGGACGTGGCCGTGTGGGCCAAGGAGAAGCGTGCCCTGGTGATCGGCGCGGGCTCGATGTCCTCGCTGGCCGCCGCCACGCTGTCCCGGGCCGGTATCGGTGAGGTCGTCGTGGCCAACCGCACACCGGCCCGTGCCGAGCGGCTCGTGGAGATCCTCCGCGCCGCCGGTACCGGAGCCAGGGCCGTCCCGATGGACGCGGTCGGCGCCGAGTTGGTCCGTGCCGACGTCGTCGTCTCCTGTACGGGTGCGACCGGCCTGGTACTGACCGCGGACGCCATCGCGGAAGCCCTGGACCGGCGGCCCGCACCCGCCGGTGCGTCCGGGGACGCGCGTCCCGTCCGGCTCGCCCTGCTCGACCTGGCCATGCCGCGCGATGTCGACGGCGCGGTGCACCGGATCGGCGGGGTGCGCCTGGTGGACATCGAGTCGCTGGCGGACGCGTCCGCCGACGCACCGATGGCCGCCGACGTCGACGCGGTACGCACCCTCGTCTCCGACGAGGTGGCGGCCTTCGGCGCCGCGCAGCGCGCCGCGCACATCACCCCGACCGTCGTCGCGCTGCGTACGATGGCGGCCGGCGTGGTCGCCGGTGAGATCGCGCGTCTCGACGGACGCCTCCCCGACCTGGACGACAAGCAGCGCGCCGAGATCACCCAGACCGTGCGCCGCGTCGTCGACAAGCTCCTGCACGCGCCCACCGTGCGGGTGAAGCAGCTCGCGAGCGAGCCCGGCGGAGCCGGGTACGCGGACGCGCTGCGTGAACTCTTCGACCTCGACCCGTTGACGGTCGCGGCCGTCAGCAGGGCCGATATGACCGACCTGAGCAACACAGATGTCAAGAACCGAGGGCGGGCATGACCAATGCCTTGAGGCTGGGGACCAGGCGGAGCAAGCTCGCCATGGCCCAGTCAGGACAAATTGCCGAGGCGGTGCGCCGCATCACGGGTCGCCCCGTGGAGCTCGTCGAGATCACCACGTACGGGGACACCTCCCGTGAGCATCTCGCGCAGATCGGTGGGACCGGTGTGTTCGTCACCGCGCTGCGTGACGCGCTGGTGAGCGGGGATGTCGACTTCGCCGTGCACTCCCTGAAGGACCTGCCGACCACGCAGCCCGACGAGCTGGTGCTCGCCGCGATCCCGGTCCGTGAGGACCCCAGGGACGTGCTGATCGCGCGGGACGGCCTGCCCTTCGAGCGGCTGCCGGACGGTGCCCGGGTGGGTACGGGTTCGCCGCGCCGGATGGCGCAGCTCAACGCGTACGCCCGTAACCACGGGCTCCGCATCGAGACCGTGCCGATCCGCGGCAACATCGACACCCGCATCGGCTTCGTCCGCAGCGGCGAGCTGGACGCGGTGGTTCTCGCCGCGGCCGGGCTCAGCCGGATCGGCAGGACCGCCGAAGTGACCGAGTTCCTGCCGGTCGACATCATCCTGCCCGCCCCCGGCCAGGGGGCCCTGGCAGTCGAGTGCGCGGCGTCGAACACCGCCCTCATTGCCTCGCTCGCGGAGCTCGACGACCCGTACACGCGGGCCGCCGTCACCGCCGAGCGATCCCTGCTCGCCGCCCTGGAGGCCGGTTGCAGTGCGCCTGTTGGCGCACTGGCCGACGTCCTGGCCGACGGGCAGTCTGCTGTCACCGAGATGCGCCTGCGCGGCGTCGTCGGCTCGCCCGACGGTTCCTCGCTGGTGCAGTTGTCCACCACCGGTCCCGTACCTGCGTCGCACGAAGGCATCGAGGCGCTCGGACGCGAACTCGCGTCCGAGATGCTGGCCAAGGGTGCGGCCGGTCTTATGGGGGAGCGAGCACGATGAGCCCCACCACATCGAACCACCCCGTCCTTCCCACGCACGGGCACGTCACCTTCCTCGGTGCCGGACCCGGAGATCCGGGACTGCTCACACTGCGCGCCGTGGAAGCCCTGGCGAGTGCGGACGTACTGATCGCCGAGCCGCAGGTGCTCGACGTGGTACGCGGCCATGCACGGGCATCCGTGAGCACGCCTCAGCTGACGATTGTTGACGAAGCGTCAACAGCCGCCGGTATCCCGGCCATCCGAGATGCGGGCAATCTTGTCATGGAGGCCGCGAGGAGCGGCAAGCGGGTCGTCCGTGCCGTCAGCGGCGACCCCGGCCTGGACGGGAACTCCGGCGAGGAGATGCTGGCCTGCGCCTCCGCCGGCATTCCCTTCGAGGTCGTCCCCGGCGTCTCCACGGCGGTGGGTGTGTCCGCCTACGCCGGTGTGCCGCTGCGCGACCAGCAGGGCACGGACGTGCGCTTCGTCGATGCCCGTACCGCGTCCGACCGCTGCTGGAGCGAGGTCGGTGCCAGCGACGCCACCGCCGTCGTCTCCGCCACCCTCGACACGGTCGGTGCGACCGCGGGTGAGCTGGTCTCCGCGGGCCGCAAGCCCGACACCCCGATGACCGTCACCATCGCCGGCACCACCACCCGCCAGCGCACCTGGTGCGCCACGCTCGGCACGGTCGCCCAGGTGCTCAAGCAGGCCAAGGTGCTGCCGTCGCCGGACGGCCACCAGCCGGTCATAGCCGTGGTCGGCGAGCGCAGCTCCGCCGCCCGGCGCGACCAGTTGTCGTGGTTCGAGTCCAAGCCGCTCTTCGGGTGGCGGGTGCTCGTGCCGCGTACGAAGGAGCAGGCGGCCTCGCTCTCCGACCAACTCCGGTCCTACGGCGCGGTGCCGCACGAGGTCCCCACCATCGCCGTCGAGCCGCCGCGCACCCCGCAGCAGATGGAGCGCGCGGTCAAGGGCCTGGTCACCGGCCGCTACGAGTGGATCGCGTTCACCTCGGTCAACGCAGTGAAGGCGGTCCGGGAGAAGTTCGAGGAGTACGGGCTCGACGCCCGGGCCTTCGCCGGGATCAAGGTCGCCGCCGTCGGTGAGCAGACGGCCGCCTCGTTGATCGAGTTCGGCGTCAAGCCCGATCTCGTACCGTCCGGCGAGCAGTCAGCGGCCGGGCTGCTGGAGGACTGGCCGCCCTACGACCCGGTCTTCGACCCGATCGACCGGGTTTTCCTGCCGCGCGCCGACATCGCCACCGAGACGCTGGTGGCCGGGCTCATCGAGCTGGGCTGGGAGGTCGACGACGTCACCGCCTACCGCACGGTGCGCGCGTCGCCGCCCCCGGCCGAGACCCGCGAGGGGATCAAGGGCGGCGGTTTCGACGCGGTGCTCTTCACCTCGTCGAGCACGGTCCGTAACCTGGTCGGTATCGCGGGCAAGCCGCACAATGTGACGGTCATCGCCTGCATCGGTCCGGCCACCGCCAAGACAGCCGAGGAGCACGGCCTCCGGGTCGACGTGATGTCGCCCGAGCCGTCCGTGCACCGGCTGGCCGAGGCACTCGCCGAGTTCGGCGCGCAGCGTCGGGAGACGGCGAAGGAGGCGGGTGAGACCGTCACCCGCCCCAGTGAGCGCCGCCCGGGTGGCCGCAGGCGACGCACCACCTGAGCGGTCGGCGTCCCCGTTTGCCGACCGGTCTTACGCGTTCGAGAAGGTAACTGAAGATGACTGTGTACGGATCGTTCCCCGGCGCCCGTCCCCGGCGGTTGCGCACCACCCCCGCGATGCGGCGGATGGTCGCCGAGACGCGGGTGCACCCGTCCGACCTGATCCTGCCCGCCTTCGTGCGGGAGGGCATCACGGAGCCGGTGCCGATCGCCGCGATGCCCGGCGTGGTCCAGCACACCCGGGACACCCTGCGGAAGGCGGCCGTCGAGGCGGTCTCCGCGGGCGTCTCGGGGATCATGCTCTTCGGCGTCCCCGAGGACGCCAAGAAGGACGCGACCGGTTCGGCCGGCACCGACCCGGAGGGCATCCTCCAAGTGGCGCTGCGCGATGTGCGGGCCGAGGTGGGCGACGAGCTGATCATCATGTCCGATCTCTGCCTCGACGAGTTCACCGACCACGGCCACTGCGGTGTGCTGGACGACTCGGGCCGTGTCGACAACGACGCCACCCTGGAGCGGTATGCCGAGATGGCCCAGGTCCAGGCCGACGCGGGCGCCCATGTGGTGGGCCCCAGCGGCATGATGGACGGCCAGGTCGGCGTGATTCGGGACGCCCTGGACACCATCGACAAGGAGGACGTGGCGATCCTCGCGTACACCGTGAAGTACTCGTCCGCCTTCTACGGCCCGTTCCGCGAGGCCGTCGGCTCGTCGCTGAAAGGCGACCGCAAGACCTACCAGCAGGACCCGGCGAACATCCGCGAGTCGCTGCGCGAGCTGGCGCTGGACCTCGACGAGGGCGCCGACATGGTGATGGTCAAGCCGGCCGGCCCCTACCTGGACGTCCTGGCCAAGGTCGCCGAATCGGTGGACGTGCCGGTGGCCGCGTACCAGATCAGCGGCGAGTACTCGATGATCGAGGCGGCCGCCGAGAAGGGCTGGATCGACCGGGACCGCGCGATCCTGGAGACCCTGACGGGCATCAAGCGGGCGGGCGCGAACATGATCCTGACGTACTGGGCGACGGAGGTCGCGCAGCAGCTCTGACGCGCCGACGGTGAACGGGCCACGGATACCGTGGCCCGTTCGTTGTTGTCCCCGGCCGCTCCGAAGCACTCCCCGCCAGTGCCTGCCGCCTCCCCGCCAGGCGGCGCTCTCGGACTCGCGGCCTGACCGGCCTACGGCCGGTCGCCGGGCGAAGCACCCGAGGGCGGTGCGGTCGCGGTGTGCTCAACTGCCCGCTGCGAGGCGCTCAGTCCCACCAGAACCACCACGCCCCCTGGTTCAGCAGAACCTTCTCGGCGTACCCGTCCAGGTCGTACGGCGGGCTCTGCTGGATGGTGTCCGGGCAGAACGCGAAGTGCTCGTCGGCGAGTGCCCGCGCCTCCGCCGCCGTGGTGGGCGGCCGCCCGACGGAGACGGTCAGGGTGTCGAAGCCGAGCGCCACCACCCGGATGTCGAAGCGGTCCTCCCACGAACGCAGCACCGCGCAGAGCCGGGCCACGTCGTTCTCCTGGTTCACCGGCCCCGACCAGCCGATGGCCGCCGGAATGTCCGCGCTGCGCCGTGCCGGGACGAGTGCCGGGCGCGCGCCCGGTATTTCGGATGCGGCGAGCTGCCGGGCGACCTCGGCAGCCAATTCGTCCGGGTCTTCGGACGTGCTCCGGGACGGAGTCGGCCCCAGACCGGGCCACGGGGCGCCGCCGGCCCCCAGCTCGTCGTCGGCGTACTCCTCCCAGAACTCGCGCAGTACGTCCTCGGCGTCGTGATCGCCCGCATACGAGGTCCTGGCCGGGGCGAGGTCCCACTCCTCGGGCCACTGGCCGCGGTCCCCGCCGTCGATCAGCACGGGAAGCAGCCCGAGCGGCCGGCCCGCCGCCCGCAGACCGGCCCACGCGGTCGGGTTTCCCGGCGCGTCGGCGTACCAGAGAAGAGGCTCGTGCCACGGGCCGTCGGAGGTGGTGTCCACCAGCGTGCCGGGCGGGAGGTCCAGGCCGGACGTGGCCAGGGAAGGGAGCGGATTCGGGAGCGTCGCCATGACGATGACCATAGAGGGGGCCACTGACACTGGTCGTTCCGTCGGTCCCATCGCCCTCCCGGCTGACCCCCTGCGTGAAAAACGTGAAGAGTTGCAGCCGATGTGTTCACGGGGCGCTCAGTTGAGCGGGCACTGAACACTTTGCGGCGAAGTGCTCACGTTTTTTCGCAGGGACGGTGTGCGGGCCGGGGCCGTCGTCCTGTGTCATACCCGCCTTGTAGGTTGGCCGTGTGAACCGAACCGATCGCCTCTACGCCCTGGTCGAGGAGTTGCGGGCTGTCGCGCCCCGGCCGCGCAGCGCGCGCTGGCTGGCCGGTCGTTTCGAGGTGAGCGTCCGCACGGTCGAACGGGACATCAGCGCGCTGCAGCAGTCGGGGGTGCCGGTCTACGCCGAGCCCGGCCGCACGGGCGGCTACTGCCTCGACAAGGCACGCACGCTGCCACCGGTCAACCTGACGCCGGGCGAAGCGGTCGCGATGGCGGTGGCGCTGCGGCGGCTGGAGGGCACGCCGTTCCAAGCGGCCGCGGGCTCGGCGCTGCGCAAGCTGGTCGCGGCGATGCAGGGTGACGACGCCGCCGCGGCCCATGACCTGGCGGGCCGTATCCACCTGCTCGGCGACGCGACCACCACACCGTCGATGCCCCGCATGGTGGCCGACGCGCTGGAGACCCGCCGCGTCCTGCGCATCGGCTACGGCGACCGCGACGGTGCCACCTCGATGCGCGAGATCGAGCCACTCGGTTACATCGGCAAGACCGACCGCTGGTATCTGGTGGCCTGGTGCCGGCTGCGCGACGCCCTGCGCGTCTTCCGCACCGACCGGATCACCTCGGTCTCGGTCACCGCCGAGGTGCCCCCGCCGCGCTCGCTGCGCAGCGAGGATCTCGACATTCCGGAGGGCATCGTCCGTCAGCTCACCCTGAATTGACGAAGCAGAGCCCCCGGCCGACAGGGCCGCCTCTCGGCTCAGGGCCGGACGGACGGTGGCGTGAACACCGAGAAGTGGTTACCGGCCGGGTCCAGCAGATGCGCGAACGTCACCCCGACCGGGTTGACCTGCGGCGCGCGCTGAACCTGGCCACCCGCCTCTTCGGCCCGTCGGCAGGCCGCCTCGACGTCCTCGACCAGCACGCTGAAAACCGCGTAACCGGGCATCTTTCCCTCGGTCGCGAAGAGTCCGCCGTGCAACCCCTCCGCGTCGCCCGTGGTGAGGACCTGGTACGCCGGGTCGGTGCTCTTCGTGTCGTCGTGCGAGGCCGTCCAGCCGAACACGTCACCGTAGAACCGCTTCGCGGCCGCCGGGTCGTCGGTGCCGATCTCGAACCAGCCGATGCCGTTGAATCCAGGCATGTCATCCCTCTCGTGTCGCACCGGGCCTCTCCCGGCTCGACCCACTCTCGGGGACGGCGGCGACAACCCCCTGTCGGTGTTTACGCGCGGTGGGGAAACTTCGCTGCCGGGGCGCCCCCTGCCTCCTCAGCTGCCTTGGCCAAAGCCAGCAGGCCGGCCTCCCCTCCATGCCTGGCGATCAACTGGAGCCCGACCGGCCGGCCGGTCGGAGTGGTGCCTGCGGGCAGGCTGATGGCAGGGCGTCCGCTGATATTGAAGGCCCAGGTCAAGGCCACGCTCATGGCGTTCCCGGGCGTTCCCGGGCGTTCCCGGGCGTTCCCGGGCGGCCCCTGGTGGCCGTGTGGTGCGTGGGGGGTGGTCGGGGTGGCCAGGAGGTCGGCGTGGGCGAAGGTGCGTTCAACCGCAGTTGCTTGCGGAAGACCGTGGAGCTGTGCCGGACCGTCATACCCACCCGCAGGTACAGGTCGAGTGCGCCGGTGTCCGAGTGTGTCCAGAGCGTGCAGGAGCGTCGGCCTGCCCGATGGAAGGCGCGGAAGGTACGGCGCAGCAGTAGTCGCGCGATGCCTTGGCCCCGGTGATCGTGGCGCACGCCGATGTCGTCGGCAGTCGCAGGGCGTGAACGGTAGCTGGACGGCAGCATCGGGGTGAGAAGGGACATCAGAAGACCGTAGTGCGGCGCCGATCACACCGTCCAGAACCCCTTTCGCGCAAACGAACGAGGATGCGCGACCAGAGTGTGATCCGCCGGACAGGCCCTAACCCTCCGGGGCGAACGCGGCGAGCTGTTCGTCGATCGGTGCGCCGGTCAGCCGGTTGGCGAAGGTGGAGAGGGTGTAGGTGCCGATGCCCAGGACGACTTCCAGGGCGTTCTGGGCGGTGTAGCCGTGCTTGAGGAACGCGCTGAGTCGGGTCTCCTCGACCGCGCCGGCGGTGGCGAGTACCGCCAGGGTGAAGGCGCGCAGCGCCTCCAGTTTGGCGTCCGGCAGCGGCTGTTGGGCGCGGAGTGCCTTGATGAGGGCGGGGTCCGCGTGCATCGCGGTGAGCTTCGCCGTATGCATGGCCACGCACACGTGGCACTCGTTGCGAGTGGCGATGGTGAGGATCAGGACCTCGCGGTCGAGTTGCGCGAGGGTGGTCGATTCGAAGATCGCGCTGAGCTTCAGGAAGCCGTCGAGGGTGTGGGGCGAGGTGGCCATCCGGGCCACGGGCGACGGCAGGTAGCCGAGCCGGTCGGTGGTCGCCCGCAGGGCGCGACGTGCGGCTTCGGGGGCGGATTCGAGTGTGTGATCGGGAAACGCGGTGACTGGCATAGATGACCCCTCGGCCGTAAAATCGACAACGTGATTGACGAAAAGGTAAACCACATTGTCGAGTTTCGCAATGGCTGAGGCTGCGCCGGGGCCGGGGCGCGGCTTCGAGTTGCCGCTGCTGCTGTTCGCCGGATTCCGTTCGCTCATCGACGAGTTGCACGCCGAACTGGCTCAGGAGGGGCACCCCGAGGTGCGGCCCGCGTACGGGTTCGCGTTGCAGGCCGTGGGCCGGCAGGGCGCCACCGCGACCGAGATCGGGCGGCGGCTCGGCGTCTCCAAGCAGGCGGCCGGCAAGACGGTGGAGCGGCTGGAAATGCTGGGTTACGTCGAGCGCTTCGACGATCCCGCCGATGGACGGCGGAAGCTGGTCCGGCTCACCGCGCGAGGCGTCGACGTACTGGTGCGCTCGGCCGCGATCTTCGACCGGTTGCACGCCCAGTGGGCGAGCGAGCTGGGCCCGGCCCGCCTGGCCGACCTGGAGTCGAGCCTCAGAACGATGGCGCCGGAGGGGGCGTTCCGGCTCGACGCCGCGAGCTGGTTCGCGGGGTGAAGGGCGCGGGTTGTGCGTTGCGGGCAACGCACAACCCGCGACTCCGCTACCAGACCAGCGCGTCGGCTGCCGAGTACTGCCAGTACGTGACGTAGGCGCCGTTGTTCACCACCGTGCCCGCCGGGAGCTTCAGCCGGTCCGGGGCGGTGTGGGTTGAGCCGCCGTTACGGGCCTTGAAGGAGAGCGTGGCGTGCTTGGCCTTGTGCTGGTGGTGGTTGCCCTCGCCGGCCAGGCCG
The DNA here is from genome assembly GCF_040682175.1 of Streptomyces sp. NPDC051320. NCBI lineage: Bacteria > Bacillati > Actinomycetota > Actinomycetes > Kitasatosporales > Streptomycetaceae > Streptomyces > Streptomyces sp. NPDC051320. Next base: position 490,793 of record NZ_JBFBAL010000004.1, on the reverse strand, counting down.
AGCGACGCGTAACCGGACTCGCCGGGGAAGAGGGTGACCACGGCCTGCGGCTGGCTGTCCTCGACGACCTTCGCGTGCCAGGTGTCGTGGTCGAAGGTGACGGTGGGGGCGTAGTAGGCGTCGCAGGTGCGGGTGCCGGCGTTGGTGATCTTGATGAGCAGGTGGTTCACCGGTCGGCTCACCTTGCTGACGGTGACCTTGGTGTTGTCGCCGACACAGGTGACCCGCTTCGCGGCCCCGGCGGGCGCCGCAGTGGCGGCGGCCGTGGAGAGGCCGGTCAGGGCGAGTGCGGCGACCAGGGTGGTGGCGGCGATGCGGGTGCGGCGGATGTTCATGGTGAGTGGTTCTCCCCGTGTTGTTCGGAATGACGTGTCAGAAGTGCGCGATGAGCGTCGCGACGGTCGCCGTGGACGCGGCCAGGACAACCAGGGCCACGAGATCGGTGAGGCCGGACCGGAATCTGCTGGTCACGAACTCAGCTTGTGGGGTGGCTGATTCCGGCCGCAATCGTTCCCGGTCCATTGGGGACGCTGGAACGCCTGCGCGTACTGTGACCTGGGGAGATACGAGGTCCCTGGAACGCCTGCCTGGGACGCGGTACGAGGGGGAACAGTGGCTGTGGGCTCGGAGACCGAGGAATTCGCCGCGCTGCTGCGGAAGCTGAAGGTCCGTTCGGGGCGCAGCTACGGGGTGCTCGCGGGGAAGCTCCACATGAGCACCTCCACTGTCCACCGTTACTGCAACGGCGATGCGGTGCCGACCGAGTACGCGCCGGTCGAGCGGTTCGCGCGGCTCTGCACGGCGACACCGGACGAGCTGGTCGAGCTGCACCGGCGGTGGATCCTGGCCGACGCGGTGAGGCGGCGGCCGAAGGGTGTGGTGGCCACGGACGAGGTGGTCCCGGAGGCCGTCCCGGTGGCCGCGCCCGAGCCCGCACCGGTGCGCCCCGTTGCTGCTGCCCCCGCCGCCCGCTGGACGAGGCGGCGACAGCCGTGGCTCATCGGAGCCGCCGTCGCCGCGAGCGTCGCCGTGGCCGTGCCGGTCGCCGTAGCTCTCACGCACTCGGGCACATCGCGGCCTTCGGGGACGTCGACGGTCGCCGTCGTTCCCGAGAAGATCCCGGCGCCTCCGAGTTCGTCGGCGCCTGCCGAACCGTCGAAGCGGCCGACCGGCTCCGCGCCCCCGTCCCGGTCCGCCTCGCCGTCCGTATCCGCCGGTCACAGCCACGCCCCATCGGGGGCTCTGGGCGCCGACGGGGCCAGCGTTCCCGCCGTGCCCCTGAGCGTGGACGTGCGGCCGTACCTCTGGGACGGGCCGTGCAGCCAGTCGTATCTGGTGGACCGGAAACCGGACCGAGTGCCCCCGCCGGTCACCGAACAGGACGCCGCCGACTGGGCCAGTGGTCTCGGCGCAGTGTCCTCCGGCGGGGCGCGGATCGAGTTGTCCGTGCAGGGGAAAACGACGGACGCGGTGGTGCTGCAGGCCCTGCACGTACGGATCGTGGGGCGTCACGCGCCGCTCGGCTGGGCGTCGTACGCGATGGGCGACGGCTGCGGCGGCGGACTCGTCCCGGCGGCCTTCGACGTGAACCTCGACGCGGGTATGCCGGTGACCCGGGCGACCAGCGGGGTCCAGGGCGACCGAAAGATTCCGGCCACGGACTTCCCGTACATGGTGTCCACGACCGACCCGCAGGTGCTCGAGGTGAACGCGCACACGGCGGGCCACGACGTCAGCTGGTACCTGGAGCTCCGCTGGAGCAGCGGCGACCGGCACGGGACGCTGCTCATCGGTGACCACGGCAAGCCGTTCCGGGCGAGCGCCGCCGGGAACGGCCTGCCGCATTACGTCCACCCGCTGGGCGGCGACGGCTGGGAAGCGGTCGAGCCGGGCGAATGAGGCCCCGGCAGCCGTGGTTCAGAGCCGCTCGGGCGTCCGGATGCCCAGCAGCTCCATGCCCTGGTGGAGCGTGCGGGCGGTGAGCTCGCAGAGGAACAGCCGGTTCTCGATGTGCGCCGGGGTCTCGGCCTTGAGGACCGGGCACTCGGCGTAGAACGTCGTGTAGTGCGAGGCCAACTGGTAGAGGTACGCGGCCAGTTTGTGCGGGGCGTACTCGGCGGCGACCTCGCTGAGCGTCTCGGCGAACCGGTCCAGGTGCAGGCCCAGCGTGCGCTCGGCCGGGGCCAGCGCCAGCTCCGGGTGCGCGGCAGGCCCGGTGTCGCCAGCCTTGCGGAGGATCGACTGGATACGGGCGTACGCGTACTGGAGGTAGACGCTGGTGTCGCCGTTCAGCGACACCATCTGGTCCAGGTCGAACTTGTAGTCCCGGCTCGCGGACGTCGACAGGTCCGCGTACTTCACCGCTCCGATGCCGACCTGCGTGCCGCGCTCGGCGATCTCCTCCTCGGTGAGGTCCTGCGCCTTCTCCCGCACGACCGCGGACGCGCGCTCGGTGGCCTCGTCGAGCAGGTCCTCCAGCCGCACCGTCTCGCCCTCACGGGTCTTGAACGGCTTGCCGTCCTTGCCGAGGACCGTGCCGAACGCCAGCTGGTAGGCCTTGACCTCGTCGCTCAGCCAGCCGATCCGGCGGGCCGTCTCGAAGACCATCTTGAAGTGCAGGGACTGGCGGGCGTCCACGACATAGACCAGCGTGTTCGCCTTGAGCTCCTGCACCCGGTTGCGGATGGCGGAGAGGTCGGTGGCCGCATAGCCGTAACCGCCGTTGGTCTTCTTGACGATGAGCGGCACCGGGTTGCCGTCCGGGCCCTTCACGTCGTCGAAGAAGACGCAGAGCGCGCCCTCGGAGCGGACCGCGACGCCGGACTCCTCCAGCAGGCGGCAGGTCTCCTCGAGCATGTCGTTGTAGGCGGACTCACCGACGATGTCGGGGTCGCTGATCTCCATGTCCAGCTTGTTGAAGACCGAGTAGAAGTAGATCTTCGACTCGTCGACGAACTGCTGCCACAGCGCGCGCGTCTCCGGGTCCCCGGACTGCAGGGCGACCACCCGGTCACGCGAGCGCTCCTTGAACGCCTCGTCGGAGTCGAAGACCGCCCGGGATGCCTTGTAGATCCGGTTGAGCGCGGACATCGCGGCCTCACCGGCCGCCTCGCCGCCCTCGTGGTCCAGCTCGTGGGGGTGCTCGATCAGGTACTGGATGAGCATCCCGTACTGGGTGCCCCAGTCACCGATGTGGTGGCGGCGCACCACCGTCTCGCCCTCGAACTCCATGATCTTGGCCATCGCGTCGCCGATCACGGCGGAGCGCAGGTGCCCGACGTGCATCTCCTTGGCGACGTTCGGCTGGGCGTAGTCGATGACCGTGGTGCCCGGGTTCGCGGCGAACGGCACGCCGAGGCGGCCGTCGGCGGCGCGGGCGGCGAGGGTTTCGGTGATCGCCCGGTCGGCGAGTCTGATGTTGAGGAAGCCGGGTCCGGAGACCTCGATGTCCTTGATCAGCTCGTTGGCCGGGATCGCCGCGGTGACGGTGGCCGCCAGCTCGCGCGGGTTGCCCTTGAGCTTCTTGGCGAGCGCCAGGATGCCGTTGGCCTGGAAGTCGGCCCGGTCGCTTCGGCGCAGCAGCGGGTCCGAGACGCCGGCGTCCGGCAGAGCTGCCGTCAGGGCGTCCGAGAGGTGCTGCTGGAGCGTCGAAGCGAGCGAGGTGACCGAGACTGGCTCAGGCATGGGGCCGACTGCCGTTTCCGTAGGGGTACAAGGGATGGACCCAAGTATCCCATGGCCCGTAAAGCCATTTTCGCGGTCGGCGGGGGACCTGGGACAATGGCTGTCGCCAGTACTGGCCGACGGTACCTGCAAACGGTACTCGCGGACCGTACTCACCGGCGTACGAGAAAGAAGGACGTGCCGATCGTGGCTCAGAGCACAGAGACCGACTGGGTCTCCCGTTTCGCGGACGATGTCATCGCCGAATCGGAGCGTCGTGCCCAGGGCGCGAAACTCGGCGGCGCGGCCTCGCCGGTGATCGTCGTGGCGTCCGGGCTGTCCCCGTCCGGGCCGATCCACCTGGGCAATCTGCGTGAGGTGATGACCCCGCACCTGGTCGCGGACGAGATCCGGCGGCGCGGGTACCAGGTGCGGCACCTGATCTCGTGGGACGACTACGACCGGTACCGCAAGGTGCCGAACGGCGTGCCCGGCGTCGACGGCTCCTGGGCCGAGCACATCGGTAAGCCGCTGACCTCGGTGCCGGCGCCCGCCGGGTCCGCGTACCCGAACTGGGCCGAGCACTTCAAGGCCGCGATGGCCGAGGCGCTCACCGAGCTGGGCGTGGAGTACGACCCGATCAGCCAGACCGAGCAGTATCTGGCCGGCACCTATCGCGAGCAGATCCTGCACGCGATGAAGCACCGCGGCGACATCGACGCCATCCTCGACCGGTACCGGACCAAGAAGGACCCGGCGCAGGCGGACAAGCAGGCCGACAAGCCGTCGAAGAAGCAGGGCCAGAAGCAGAGCCAGAAGCCGCTCGACGAGGCCGAGATCGAGGCCGCCGAGGGATCCGGAGCGGCGGACGAGGACGACGGCAGCGGCGCCGGCACCGAGTACTACCCGTACAAGCCGTACTGCGGTTCGTGCGGGAAGGACCTCACCAAGGTCACCGCGTACGACGACGAGAGCACGTCGCTGACCTACACCTGCACCCATTGCGGGCACTCCGAGACCGTGCTGCTGAGTGAGTTCAACCGCGGCAAGCTGGTCTGGAAGGTCGACTGGCCGATGCGCTGGGCCTACGAGGGCGTGGTCTTCGAGCCCAGCGGTGTCGACCACTCGTCGCCCGGGTCGTCGTTCGTGGTCGGCGGGCAGATCGTCCGGGAGATCTTCGACGGCGTGCAGCCGATCGGACCGATGTACGCGTTCGTCGGGATCAGCGGCATGGCGAAGATGTCGTCCTCGAAGGGCGGCGTGCCGACGCCGGCCGACGCGCTGAAGATCATGGAGGCGCCGCTGCTGCGCTGGCTGTACGCACGGCGCAGGCCCAACCAGTCGTTCAAGATCGCCTTCGACCAGGAGATCCAGCGGCTCTACGACGAGTGGGACGCGCTGGCCAAGAAGGTGGCCGACGGTTCCGTGCTGCCCGCCGACGCGGCGGCGCACTCGCGGGCGACCCGCACCGCCGCCGGTGAACTGCCGCACACCGAGCGCCCGCTGTCCTACCGCACGCTGGCATCGGTCGCGGACATCACGGCGGGCGCCGAGGAGCAGACGCTGCGGATCCTCAGCGAACTGGACCCGGAGAATCCGATCGCCTCGCTCGACGCGGTACGGCCACGGCTGGACTGCGCGGAGAACTGGATCACCACCCAGGTACCGGCCGAGCAGCGCACCGTGGTGCGGGACGAGCCGGACACCGAGATCCTGACCGGCCTCGCCGACCAGGACCGGGAGTCGCTGCGGCTGCTGGTCGACGGCCTGGACTCGCACTGGTCGCTGGAGGGCCTGACGGCGCTCGTCTATGGCGTGCCGAAGATCCAGGCGGGCTTCGCTCCGGACGCCAAGCCGACCCCGGAGATGAAGGTCGCGCAGCGCACCTTCTTCGCGCTGCTCTACCGGCTGCTGGTCGGCCGCGACACCGGGCCCCGGCTGCCCACCCTGCTGCTCGCCGTCGGCGCCGACCGGGTACGGAAGCTGCTCGGCGCCTGAGCGCGCCGCACGGCTGAGGGCCGCCGCCCCGGAACGGTCCGGGGCGGCGGCCCTCAGCCCGTGTTCGGCGGCGCTACGCGATGTGTTCCGCGTCCAGTTCGGTGTTGTACCGGACCTGGAAACGGCTGATGTAGCCGCGCATCGAACTGTCGCTGAGGGTGTCTCCGTTGCGGCCCGTGACGCCGTACAAGTCCTTGAGGTACCGGCCGAACTGACGTGGTGTCGGGGACTCGTTGTTCTCGCTGATGTACTTGCGGAACGCCGTGAAGTACGCGTCCTCGCGGGTGACGTCCTCCGGCAGGCCGGTGCTCTCCGGCCCCACCACGTCGGCCACCTCCGCCGACAGACCCTCCGTACGGGGTCCGGGCACGGCACGGCCGAGGGGGCGAGTGCGGTGGGGGCCGGAGGGGACCATGACCTGGGGATGATCCGGGTCCTCGGGGGCGTCGGTGTCTTCCGCGGCCTCGGCGTACGGCTGCTGGTCGTACGCCTGTTGGTCGTACGGCTGTTGGTCGTAGCCCTGCGGGGGCTCGTACTGCTCCGGGTACTGCTGCTCGTACGTCACCTGGTCGTACGTCATCTCGTACGCCGGGTCGTACGTTCCCGCATACTCCTGGGACACCTGCTGCGGCGCGAACCACGGGCTCTCCTGCGCGGGAGAAGGCTCCTGCGGGGCCTGTTCCGGCGCGGGCTCGGGCTCCGGCTGTGCGGGCGCGACCACGGCGGACGTCTCGGCGGCGGGTACACGCGCTGCCTCCAGAGCGGGGGCCGACGGCAGCAGCACCGGCTCGACGCCGGCGGCGGCGAGGCCGGAGGGGCCCGTCTCGGCGAGCGGGACCCCGTACTTCGCGAGGCGAAGCGGCATCAGTGACTCGATCGGGGCCTTGCGCCGCCAGTTGCGGCCGAACCGCGCCTGCAGCCGGGCCCGGTAGATCAGCCGGTCCTGTTCGAGCTTGATGACCTCGTCGTAACTGCGCAGCTCCCACAGCTTCATCCGGCGCCACAGCCGGAACGTGGGAACCGGGGAGAGCAGCCACCGGGTGAGGCGGACGCCCTCCATGTGCTTGTCGGCGGTGATGTCGGCGATCCGGCCCACCGCGTGCCGCGCCGCCTCGACGCAGACGACGAACAGGACCGGGATCACGGCGTGCATACCGGTGCCGAGCGGGTCGGGCCACGCGGCCGCGCCGTTGAAGGCGATAGTCGCCGCCGTCAGCAGCCACGCCGTCTGCCGCAGCAGCGGGAACGGGATACGGATCCAGGTCAGCAGCAGGTCCAGTGCGAGCAGCACGCAGATGCCCGCGTCGATGCCGATCGGGAAGACCAGCGAGAACCGGCCGAAACCCTTCTCCTGGGCGAGCTCGCGCACGGCCGCGTAGGAGCCCGCGAAACCGATCCCCGCGATGATCACAGCGCCTGCGACCACGACGGCGACGAGTATCCGGTGCGTGCGTGTCAGCTGCATCGCGGCCACCCGCGTTCCCCTCCCCATTTCGACATCTGGCGGGCACAGCCTGGCACATGTGTGCGGACGGCGTTGCGCGGGTGGGTGCGAGGCGGCCCGGAGCTACTTGTTGGCGGCGGCCACCGCGGCCACCGCCTCCTTGCTCGCGGTCTGGGCCCCCTTCGTCATATCGCTGACGGACGGCGACTTCGAGCCCTCGTAGCCGGCACCGTTGTGGTTGACGACGACCACCACGTTCTCCGTGCGGATGATGACCAGGGCGTAGTTGAAGTCCGCGTCGGTCTTGCGCTGCTCATAGGTGACCGTGGTCGCCTCATTGCCGAGCCCGGTGGCGGGGGACGACTTCACGTTCTTGGCGCCGTCGGTGGCCTGCACATCGCTGACGGACTTCGTGTACTGCTGCTCGGCGCGCTTGGCGCCGCTGCCGAGCACCGCGTCCGAGTCGTAGCGGAGATAGGAGACGGAGAGCCAGCGGTACTGCGAACCCTTGGTGCCCTTGCTCTGCAGGCCGTTCCAGGAGCAGCCGGCGCGTGCCGACAGATCGCTCGACTTGTCCTCGGTGCCCGACTTGTCCTTCACCTTGGGGACCAGGTCCGCGATCGTCTTGGCCGAGATCGATTTGCACGCGTCCGGCAGTTTGGCGAACGCGGCCTTCTCGACCGTCGGTGACTTCGACGGGCTGGGCGTGCTCGAGGCGCTCGAGTCCTTCTTGCCGTTGGAGCCTGAGTCCGATGAGCAGCCGGCGACGACGAGCATCACGGGGACGGCTGCACAGGCGAGGAGGCGGGTGAGTCGCGGGGCTGATCGGTGCATGGTTCCTTCGCTCATGTGTCGTGCGGGCTGTGTCGTTCGGGGCTGTATCTGCGGTCAGGTGCCGGACCGGCACGCTTCGTGCGGTTCAGGTTCGGGGCGCCACGGTACGCCGGGGGCGGCGGGTGGTGTCTATTCGCCGATCTGTCCGGCGAGTTTGTGTGCCAGGGCCTGGGCCCGGACCTGGAGGTCCTTGCCGGCCGGCACCTCGGACGTACCGATGGGCTGCTCGCTGTACTCGACCGTGACGATGACGTTGGACTCGCGGAAGACCACCCGGACGGTGCGTTGCGGAGTCGCTGCGCCGGGTCCGGACGGGATGTCCTCGAGGTATGCGGCGCTGCCGAGGCCCTTCAGGATGCGTGACTGGAGGGCGGTGGAGGTCTGCGCGCCGCTGGAGCCGGCTGTGTCGGCGGATCCGTCGGACCCGGTCGCGTCGTCCGAGCCGTCCGAGGTGTTCGCCTCGTCGGTGGTGCCGGACGGGGAGCCGGAGGGCGATCCCGACGGCTTTCCGCTGGGCTTGCCGGTGGCGGGGTCCGGCAGGTCCGCTGCGGTCTCCCTGTCCGCGTACAGCGCCTTCGCCCGGTCGTCGTCGCTGACCGCGTTGTCGTAGCTGACCACCCGCTCCATGTCGACGTACAGACGGTGCGATGTGGTGGCGTCACCGCCCTTCCAGCGGCAGCCGACGCGGCGGTCGGTGTCGAAGGTCGGTTCGGGCGTGCCCGCGTACACCTTCTCCTGCTGTTCCTCGGGCAGGCCGGCCGCCCCGGGGAACATGTCCTTGAGCACGCCGCGATCGCTCGCGCCACAGGGCTCGGGCAGCGTCAGGTACTTCCCCGGCGCGGCAGCCGGCGTGGTCTCGCCGGGCTTGGAGTCGTCGGGGGAACTGTTGTCCCCGGAGCCCGAGGTGCAGCCCGCGACAAGCGCTGCGAACAGCATCAAGCTGGGTACGTACGCCCTACGCTGCACTGGTCCGAGGCTCCTTCGGGACGAAAAACGGATACCGCCCGATGGCGGTGGCCGGACACAATGTCTATCGCACGCACTGGTGTGCATGCCGGTCCGCTGTCGCTTTCGCGGACCTTGTCGCGGGTTTTCCTGCTTCTGAACTTTCGGGGGAAACGAGGAGTTATGTCGTATGTAGAGGTTCCGGGTGCGAAGGTACCCATCCGTATGTGGGCCGACCCCGCCACGGTCGAGGACGGCGCCATGCAGCAGCTGCGCAATGTCTCGACGCTGCCCTGGATCAAGGGGCTGGCCGTGATGCCCGACGTCCACTACGGCAAGGGAGCGACGGTCGGCTCGGTGATCGCCATGCACGGGGCGGTCTGCCCGGCTGCGGTCGGCGTGGACATCGGCTGCGGCATGTCGGCGGTGAAGACCTCACTGACGGCCAACGAGCTGCCGGGCGATCTGTCGCGGCTGCGCTCCAAGATCGAGCAGGCGATCCCGGTCGGCCGGGGGATGCACGACGATCCGGTGGACCCGGGTCGGCTGCACGGGTTCCCGACGGCTGGTTGGGACGGCTTCTGGGAGCGGTTCGACGGGGTCGCGGAAGCGGTCAAATTCCGTCAGGAGCGGGCAGTAAAGCAGATGGGTTCGCTCGGCTCGGGCAACCACTTTGTCGAGGTTTGTCTTGATGAGTCGGGTGTCGTCTGGCTGATGCTCCACTCCGGCTCCCGGAACATCGGCAAGGAACTGGCCGACCACCACATCGGCGTCGCACAGAAGCTGCCCCACAACCAGGGCCTGGTCGACCGTGACCTGGCGGTGTTCATCGCGGACACCCCTCAGATGGGGGCGTACCGGAACGATCTTTTCTGGGCGCAGGAGTACGCGAAGTACAACCGCTCGATCATGATGACCCTCTTCCAGGACGTGGTGCGCAAGGAGTTCAAGAAGGCCCGGGTGGCGTTCGAACCGGTCATCAGCTGCCACCACAACTATGTGTCGGAGGAGCGGTACGAGGGCATGGACCTGCTCGTCACCCGGAAGGGTGCGATCCGTGCGGGATCGGGTGAGTTCGGGATCATCCCGGGTTCCATGGGCACCGGGTCGTACATCGTGAAGGGGCTCGGCAACGAGAAGGCCTTCAACTCGGCCTCGCACGGTGCTGGCCGGAAGATGAGCCGGAACGCAGCCAAGCGGCGCTTCTCCACCCGGGACCTGGAGGAGCAGACGCAGGGAGTGGAGTGCCGGAAGGACTCCGGTGTCGTCGATGAGATTCCGGGTGCCTACAAGTCGATCGAGCAGGTCATCGACCGGCAGAGTGATCTGGTCGAGGTCGTGGCGAAGCTGAAGCAGGTCGTGTGTGTGAAGGGCTGAGGCCCCGGGGCGCAACAGGTGAACGGCGGCTCCGGGACCCAGTTCCCGGAGCCGAGCCGTGTCACATCTCCCGGTGCACCTTCGTGTTGGAGGCCTGGGCGCGGGGGCGGACCACCAGGAGGTCGATGTTGACGTGGCTGGGGCGGGTGACCGCCCAGGTGATGGTGTCCGCGACGTCGTCGGCGGTGAGCGGCTCGGCCACGCCTGCGTAGACCCGGGCGGCCTTCTCCTCGTCGCCGCCGAAGCGGGTGGTGGCGAACTCCTCGGTCTTGACCATCCCGGGAGCGATCTCGATCACCCGCACGGGCTGACCGACGATCTCCAGGCGGAGTGTCTCGGCGAGGACCCGGGCGCCGTTCTTCGCCGCCACGTAGCCGGCACCACCTTCGTACGTGGCGTGACCCGCCGTGGAGGAGAGGACGACCACGGTGCCGTCGCCGCCCGCGATCAGGGCGGGGAGCAGCGTCTGGGTGACGTTGAGGGTGCCGATGACATTGGTCTCGTACATCCGGCGCCACTGGTCGGGGTCGCCGGTGGCGACCGGGTCCGCGCCGAGTGCCCCACCGGCGTTGTTGACCAGCACGCCGATGGTGGGGAAGGCACTGGCGAAGGCTTCGACGGCAGACCGGTCGGTGACGTCCAGGGCGTAGGCGGTCGCCTGGTGGCCGGCCGCGTTGATCTCGGCTGCGAGCTCTTCCAGCCGTTCCTTGCGACGTGCGGTGAGGACGACGCGGTAACCGGCGGCCGCGAGCTGCCGGGCGGTGGCGGCGCCGATGCCGCTGCTCGCACCGGTGACGACGGCGATGCGGTTGGTGGCTGCGGGCGCGGCGGTCATAGGGGTGCTCCTCGGGCATACGGTCGATTCACTGACAGGATAGGCGGGTGGTGTGGCCGGCCCCGGGCCGCTGCGCTGCAAGCTGTCGGGCGGTCATCGGCCGCGCGGCGCGTACATGATGACTGCCATGCCGGCCAGACAGATCAGCGCTCCGGTGATGTCCCAGCGGTCAGGGCGGTAACCGTCGGCCACCATTCCCCACGCGATGGACCCGGCGACGAAAACACCTCCGTAGGCGGCGAGGATCCGGCCGAATTCCGCGTCGGGCTGGAGGGTGGCGACGAATCCGTAGATGCCCAGGGCAATGACGCCACCGCCGATCCAGACCCAGCCCCGATATTCCCGTACTCCCTGCCAGACGAGCCAGGCGCCGCCGATCTCGAAGAGGGCGGCGAGCACGAACAGGGCGGCGGAGCGGGCGATCTGCATGGCCGACAGGGTGGCACGCCGCCGCCGGTCAGTGGCCGAGCAGGGGCGCGAGGTCGTCCGCGGTGTGCTGCTTCTCGCTCGCCCAGGCGATGTAGCCGTCGGGGCGGACGAGAAGCGAGGTGCGCCGGGTGCCTGACCAGTGGGCGGATATGACGTGGGCCGGAAGCCCAGGTGTCCGGCCGGCCGGCGTCACCAGAATCGGGGAACCCTCACGCAGCAGGGTATGGAGGCGGCCTTCGGCGAGGTGCAGATCGGGGGCCCGCTTGCCGGTCAGGCGGTGGGCGCCGCGGGCCGCCGGGTACGAGATGCCGATGCCGGAGACCATCGCGATGGCTTTGGCGGAGGCGGGGCGGACCGTACTGAGCAGCCGTGCGCAGGCTGACCGCGCTGCGCGTTGGAGCGGGGTGTGTGCCATGGCGAGGCGGACCAGGGCGCCGCTGCTGCGGAGCACCGCTGCGCCGACCGGGTGTCGCTCGGACTCGTAGCTGTCGAGGAGGGAGACGGGGGCGTGTCCCCGCAGCACGGCGGCGAGCTTCCAGGAGAGGTTCGCGGCGTCCTGGATGCCGGTGTTCATCCCTTGGCCGCCGGCCGGCGAGTGGACATGGGCGGCGTCTCCGGCGAGGAAGACCCGGCCGGCCCGGTAGGAGGGCGCCTGGCGTTCGTCGCTGTGGAACCGGGAGATCCAACGGGCGTCGTGCATCCCGAGGTCGGTGCCGAGAGCCGCCCGGGTGATCTCGCGAACCTCGTCGAGATCGACCGGCGCGGTGTCGGGGACCTGGTGGTTGCGGTTCCACCCCATCACGCGGTACCAGCCGTCCCCGAAAGAGGCGATGACGCTGAAGGCTTCGCCATTGCCCCTGACGCTGAGGAGCGTCCCGGGTTCCTCGGTGAGGCGCACATCGGCGAGCACGATGGAGCGGATGACCGCGGTGCCGGGGAACGGCAGGCCGAGTGCCTCACGGACGGCGCTGCGGACTCCGTCCGTGCCGACCAGGTACCGGGCGCGGAGAGTGGTCGGTGTGCCGTCCCCGGCCCTGACCTCAGCGGTGACCGAGTCGGCGTCCTGATGGAGGCCGACGAGTTCCGTGCCGTAGCGGAAGTCCACGGACGCGGACCGGGCCCGGCGGTCCAGCAGGCCCTCGACTTCGTACTGAGGGGCGACCAGAAGGTACGGGAAGCGGGAACGCAGCCGGCCGAGGTCGAGAGCGAGTCGGCCGAACAGTTGAAGGCTGCGGATGACCTCGCCCTTCCCTGTCAGCTCGTCGGCGAGGCCACGGGCATCGAGCATTTCGAGGGTCCGGGCGTGGACGGCGAACGCGCGGGTCAGGTTGCTGGTCTCGTGCGGACGGCGCTCGACGAGCGTGACGCTCAGACCGGCAGCGGCGAGGTCGCCGGCGAGCAGGAGTCCGGTCGGGCCGGCGCCGACCACGAGGACGTCGGCGGTCGCGGGGCTGCTGCCGGGGCTGGGCTGGTCTGTCATGGCGGCCTCCTGCCGATGAGCCTGCCAACGGACGTTGGCAAACGCTTGTTGGCAAAGCTATAGCGCCCGGCCGAATGAAGTCAACACTTGTTGGCCAACGTCCGTTGGCATACAGTTGGCAACATGAACGACACGTCGGCTCCGGCCTCTCCCAGGCGCTCGTCCGAAGTAACCAAGGCGGCGATTCTCGAAGCCGCCCGTGAGCGTTTCGCCGCCGACGGCTACGAGCGCGCGACGATCCGGGCCATAGCGCGGGACGCCCGGATCGATCCGTCCATGGTGATGCGGTATTTCGGCAACAAGGAGGCGCTGTTCGCCGCGGCCTCGGACATCGATCTGCGGCTTCCCGGGCCGGCGGAGCTCATCGGTCTCGGCGAGAGCGGGCCGGGCGTGCTGAGCGAATTCGGCGCACTGCCCGGCCGTCACATCGGCGCCGTTCTGGCCTCGCACTTCGTCGACCGCTGGGAGCAGGACGACGTGCTCAGCGCTCTGCTGCGGGTGGGTGTCACCAATCCGGCGGGTGCCGAGCGGATGCGGAGCATCCTCAAGCAGCAGCTCGTCCCCATCGCCGAAGGCGTCTGCCCGGATCCCGCGCAGGCGCCGGCCCGGGCCGCGCTGGTCGCCGCCCAGATCCTGGGGATGGCGATGGCGCGGTACATCCTGCGCTTTCCGCCTGCCGTGGAAATGACCAGGGAGGAGCTGATCGCTTGGCTGGGGCCGACGATCCAGCGGTACCTGACCGCCGAGCAGCCCTGAGGTCCTGCCGCAGTGCCGCAGGCGCTCCCGGCAGTAGCCGGACAGGGCCGGGGCCTGCCTGCTCTCTACACTTTCTGCATGACGCAGAGGACGGATGGGCAGCGCGAGACGCGGGATGCTCTGATAGCCGAGATGGGGGTCACGGCTCGCAGATACATGGCGGCGTACGCCCTGTTCAACCAGGCCATGGCCGACCATCTGCAGCTGCATCCCACCGATCTGCAGTGTCTCAATCTGCTGGGGCTCGAACGCGATCCGGTCACCACCGGGCGGATCGCCGAGCTGACCGGACTGACGACAGGATCCGCGACCCGGCTCGTCGACCGTCTGGAGCGTGCGGGTTACGTCACGCGTCGGCGTGACTCCGGGGACCGGCGCAAGGTGCTGGTCGCGACCGTACCCGAGCGCATGACGCAGCTCGGCTCGGTCTGGAAACAGCTGAGCGGGGACTGGTTCGCCCTCTTCGACACCTGCGGCGACGAGGAGATCGCGCTGCTGTGCGCGCACATGCGACGGACGGTGGAGCTCAGTGCCGTAGAGATCAGTCGTCTGCGGAGCGGGGCACTGGACTGAAGTCGCGCAGCGCCGCAGCGACGATCGCATCCAGACGCTGGTGGTGTGCGCCCCGCCAGTACACCCGTTCGCAGGCCACGCACTGGGCGAAGACGTCGTGCGTCCGCTCGGTGCCGCCTTCGATGCGGTCGCGGACGCTGTCCTTGGTGGCGGGGACGAGGTCGCCGTTGCATGCGGTGCAGCGGGTCCATGGCGCGAGTTCGGGGGTGAACCTGCTCAGCACGTCGCGCAGTTGCTCGTCGGGCCGGTCGCTGTAGACGTAGGCCCCGGCCCACAGCTCGCGGCGCCGCAGCAGGCCCCGGTCGCGTGACAGCAGCACTCGCCGTTCGCGCGCCGAAATGGTGGCGAGCGCGGGATCGCCGATGTCCTCGCTGAAATACGCCGCGTCCACCCCCAGCAGCCGCAGTCGTCGTGCCAGCGTGCCGAGGTGGACGTCGAGCAGGAAGCGGAGCGGGGCGCCGGGCACGTGCTGGGGCCGCTCGACGGCGTACACCTCGATGGACTCGCCCGCACCGGGGATGTGGGAGGTCTCCACGGGGAGGCCGTCCACCACCAGTCGGCCGGCCTCGGTGAGCGGGACGCCGATCGACTCGATGACGTGGCCGAGGGTGGACCGGCCGTCGGTGATCACCGGCGTACGTCCCTGCCGGTGGCCCGACGGAACGAAGAGGCGCAGTTCCGGGGCGAAGTCGAGGTGGATCTCCGGTCCGTTCACACGGTCAGGATGTCATTGAGCGGAGGCGCTGAACCAGTCGTTTCCTGTCGTGGCGCACCCGGGCGGGTGCACCCGGGACCGGTGCGCGAGCGGCTTACGCGGGGGAGGGGCCCGACGGGGTGCGGAAGGCGTCGGCGTTCTCCGCCGCCCAGGTGTCGAAGGTACGAGCCGGATGTCCGGTGAGTACCTCGACGTTGCGGGTGATCGGCGTGGGTATGCCGTCGTTCGCCGCCCAGTAGCCCAGCAGGGCGTCCGCGAAAGCGGGGGACAGGTAATCGCTCACGGACTTCTTCCAGGCGTCGGGTGAGACGTGGTTGACGGGGATGGTCAGGCCGGTGGCGCGCTCCAGTGCTGCGATCTGCCCGGCGAAGGTCAGGGACCGCGGTCCCGTGAGGTGGTACGAGGTGCCGCGCAGCCCGGATTCGGTGAGTACCGCGAGGGCGGCGTCGGCGATGTCCCGTTCGTGGATCGGGTCGGTGTAACTGCCGGGGTACGGAAGGTCGATGGCGCCCCCGCCCTTCAACGCCCAGGACCATTGCAGCGCGTTGGCGGCGAAGGCTCCGGGCTGCAGGACGGTCGTCTCGATGGCGGTGACGCCCAGTGCCTGTTCGACGGCGAGGTGGGATGCGACGATCGGGCTGTCGGCGGACGCGGGGTCGAGTACCGAGCTGGAGGAGAGCAGCACGATGTGCTGAACGCCTGCCGACTCGGCCCGTTCGAGGAAGGCGCCGATCTGTGCGGGTTCGGCGTAGAGGAAGACCGAGTCGACCGTGTCCAGTGCGTCCGCGAAGGTGGCCGGGTCGCGGAGGTCGACCCGTACGGTCGTCACGCCGGTGGGCACGGCGAGTTCGTCGGGGCGGGCGGATGCGGCCCGGACGTCGGTTCCGTGGTCCCGCAGCAACTGAATGAGGGTGGAGCCGACCTTGCCGCGGCTTCCGGTGACGAGGGTGGTCATGAGGTTCCGTTTCTCGGCGAGTCATTACATCCGCGGCGAATAATCTGTGTGACGCAGGTAAATATTGGCGACCGCGGTCTGCTCGTCAAGCGGATTTCCGTGGAACGGCCTCGCCTTGCCCATCGGAGTACCCACTTGGGGTGGAGTCCCGGGGAACCGCGTGCCCTCGGGGGCTCCCGCGCGTTGCATGGGTCATGAACGTACGTCGAATCCTCACCACCGCTGCCGCCGCATCCGCCCTGCTCGCCGCCATTGCGCCGGCCGCTCAGGCCGCTCAGGCCAGTGACCTCGGGGGCAACCTCGGCAGTACCGCGAAGACCGCCTCGGTAGTCGGCGAACATGCCAAACCGGTGGCGGAGGGCGTCGTCGGGGACAAGGTCGGCGAGAAGGTACACGCCGTCAAGGACGCCGCCAGGGCCGGGAGCGACCTGCTGACGGCCGGTAACGAACTCATGCACTGACGGGGGCGGCGGGGGCAGAGCGCCTACCGGCCGGATCGAGCTCCACGCGCCAGTCGTTGCAGCGCAGCGGTGTGCCCGGTGGGTACTCGAAGTCGCACTCTCCCATGAGCGTGAAACCGGCCTTCCGGCACACCGCGTTCGACGACGGATTACCGACGGACGGATAGGCGTGCAGATAGCGGTGCTTCCGCTCCTGACCGGCCCACTGGATCACCGCCGCGATCGCGGCGGAGGCTATGCCCCGTCCCTGGTGGGCGGTGAGCACGCCCCACCCCGACTCGTACACCCGCTGTCCCTGCCAGTCCCGCTCCCAGTACCCGATGGTCCCCACGGCTTCCCCCTCGGACAGCACGATCCGGAACATCGTGCCCGCGCCGCCGGTGCCGGCGCTCATGGCGACGTACCGCTCGTGTCTGACGAGCAGCTGCTCCTCGGTTTCGGGGCCGCCCAGGTGGCGCATCAGCTCCGGCGCGTTCATCCGTCGGAGCAGGTCGAGATCGCTCTCCGACCACGGCTCGATACGCACGTCCTGTCCCATGTCACCGACTGTAGGCGCAGGGTCGGACAATCGGCCCGGGTCGCTGGTCAGCGCGGTGCGGCTTCGGCAGACTCCGGCACGGTTCGGCAACCTCCGGCTCGGTTCAGCAGGGGTTGTTCAGCAGGGTTCAGCGGATGGCGTACGCCGTCGGCGGGACGCCGATGGTGGCGGTGAAGTCACGGGTGAGATGTGCCTGGTCGCTGTATCCGAGCTCTTCGGCGAGCCCGGCCCAGTCGATCGCCTTCGCGGTCTCCGCACGCTCCAGCGCCTCATGGATGCGGTAGCGGAGAATGACCCACTTCGGGCTGACGCCGACGTGGGCGGCGAAAAGCCGCTGCAGCGAGCGTGCCGAAACGCCTTCCTGGGCTGCCAGTTCCTCGACGCGCCGGATCGTGCGGTCGCTGCGGACCCGGTCCACCATGTCCATCGCACGTGCCGCCTGCGGGTCGGGCTCCGGGCCGAGGAGGCGCAGAAAGGCGTCCAGCGCGCGCACCCGGTCGTCCTCGTCGGGGGGACCCAGCACCTCCTTCGGCGTGGCGGAGACGGTGCCTGCCGGGAAGACGTCCTCCAACGGCAGCCGGCGCCCCGTCCAGTCGGACACCGGCCGGTCGGGGGCGAAGGGACGGAAGCCGCCGGGCCGGAACTGGATTCCGCAGACCCTGCCCTGTCCTTCCAGCCGCTGGGTGAAGAGATCCGGTCCGATGCCGGCGACCTCACCGAAGGCCGGGGAATCACCGAATTTCTCGAAGACCACGTTCACGGACGGGTGCGGCACCACTTGGGAGGTGTACGGCTCGCTCAGGTCCCAGTCGATGAGCCAGTAGTGCTCCACATACGGATGGAACGCGGGCGCCGGCTCACGGCGGCGGAATCGGACGCGGGCAAAGAGCTCGGGAGCGTCGACGATGCCCCGGGTGTCGCGGCGCGGACCAGGCATGGGGCGATCGTATGTCGCGTTTCTTCAAGACGCGGACGGTCGTGCTCCGTAGCGTGAATTCATGAGCGAAGCCAGGAACGAAACCAGGAGAGAAGCCATGAATGCAGCAGCGCGGGCGAACGGAGCGCGGACCGGTGAGCCGCGCCCCATCAGCGAACTGCTCGAAGCGGCCGCGGCACGGGCGGTACCCATCGTCCGGGCGATCGACGACACGCAGCTCGCGAACCCCACACCGTGTGCGGAGTACGACGTGCGGAAGCTGCTCAATCACCTGATCCAGGTGGTGATCAACTTCCAGGCACTGGCCGCCCGGCAGGACGTCGCATTCGATGACGGCGCCGATTACCTGGGCGGCGACTGGCGCACGGAGTTCGGCGAGGAGACGCGGAGGCTGATCGACGCCTGGGCCGCCCCCGGCGCCGAGGAGGGCACCACCGGCTCGATGGGACTGCCCGCCAGGACGGTGGGGCACATGGTCCTCGGCGACCTGACCGTGCACGCCTGGGACTTGGCGCGGGCGACCGGGCAGGAGTACACGGCACCCGAAGCGGTACTGGACGAGACCCGCCCGGCATTCACGCAGATGGCGCCGATGGCCCGCAAGGCAGGGGTCTTCGGCGAGCCGGTTCCGGTGCCCGACGACGCCTCCGACCTGGAGAAGCTGCTCGCCGCCACCGGACGCGACCCGCACTGGGCCCGATAGCGGGCAGGTCCGTCGGCCTGGGGCCCGGCTAGGGCCACACCAGGCAGTACGCCTGGTGCCCCGCATCGTGCAGCCGATGGCTGAAGTCCTGCCACTCGTGCAGCAGCTGGTACGCGTTGAACGCGTCCCGCGGCCCTCCGCGGTCCGGGACCGTCGACCAGATGAAGGCCGCCGCGCCCACCGATTCCTCGCCGACGCCGCGGAGCGGGTCCACGACCGTCATGGGGAGCTTGACCACCGCGTAATCGGGGTGCAGCACGACCAGTTCGAGTGGCGGGACCTTGCCCAGCGGTATGCCCTGGATACCGGTGAGGACCATGGCGGCCATCGTCTCCGGCTTTATCTTCGTGAACATGCCACCCATGCCGAGCTCGTCACCGCCGAGCTCCTCCGGGCGCATGGTGATGGGCACGCGCGCGGCCGTAGCTCCGTCGGGCGCGCCGAAATACTTGTAGGTCACGCCCACAAGTCCACCGCTGCCACTGCTTCTGTTCCCTGTTTGCGCCCGCGCCTCAGCCTCTCGTCGGTGTTTGCCCCTTCGGGCAGGCTCGGGACCCAGGTCGTCGGTCCCCTCGCCCAGTCCGCCACCGCGATGCATATCTCCACCCGACCACTCGCGGCCCCCGCCGCGCAACCCGATCATCGTGTCAGAGACCTCCCCCACGGATGTGCGGTGAAACACCTGTCCGCAATACCGTCTGCGCCTCTGACACCATGGCTTGTGTGAGCTATCCGTACGAATATGAAGCCCCAGTTTCGCAGACGCTCTTCGACCGTGCGTCCCTTGTGACACCCGGCGGGGTGAACTCGCCGGTCCGCGCCTTCCGGGCGGTGGGCGGTACGCCCCGTTTCATGGTGTCTGGTTCCGGCCCCTATCTGACCGACGCCGACGGACGTGAGTACGTCGACCTGGTGTGCTCCTGGGGACCGATGATTCTCGGCCACTCCCATCCCGAGGTGATCGCGGCGGTGCAGGCCGCGGTCGCGCGCGGTACGTCCTTCGGTACGCCGGGTGAGGGCGAGGTCGCACTGGCCGAGGAGATCGTCTCCCGGGTGGAGCCGGTCGAGCAGGTGCGCCTGGTGTCCTCGGGCACCGAGGCGACCATGTCGGCGATCCGGCTGGCCCGTGGTTTCACCGGCCGCGCAAAGGTCGTGAAGTTCGCCGGCTGCTACCACGGTCATGTGGACGCCCTGCTGGCCGCCGCCGGTTCCGGGGTGGCGACCTTCGGGCTCCCCGACACGCCCGGTGTGACGGGCGCCCAGGCCGGCGACACCATCGTGCTGCCCTACAACGATCTCGAAGCGGTGCGCCAGGCCTTCCTGGCCAACCCGGGCGAGATCGCCTGCGTGATCACCGAAGCCTCGCCGGGCAACATGGGCGTGGTGCCCCCGGGCGAGGGCTTCAACGCCGGGCTCAAGGAACTCTGCGCCGCGCACGGCGCGCTGTACATCTCCGACGAGGTGATGACCGGGTTCCGTACTTCGAAGGCCGGCTGGTACGGCGTCGACGGGGTCCGCCCCGACCTGATGACCTTCGGCAAGGTCATGGGTGGCGGGTTCCCGGCTGCCGCGTTCGGCGGCCGCGCGGACGTGATGGCGCATCTGGCCCCGGCAGGCCCGGTCTACCAGGCGGGCACACTCTCCGGTAACCCGGTCGCCACCGCCGCCGGGCTCGCGCAGCTGAGGCTGCTCGACGACACCGCGTACGACAAGGTCAACGCCGTCTCCCAGGAGATCCAGGGGCTCGTCTCCGCCGCGCTGAGCAAGGAGGGCGTGGCGCACCGGATCCAGACGGCGAGCAGCATGTTCTCGGTCTTCTTCAGCGACCGTGACGTCCGTGACTACGAGGACGCCAAGGCGCAGGACGCCTTCCGGTTCACCCCGTTCTTCCACTCGATGCTGGCGCAGGGTGTCTACCTGCCGCCGTCGGCCTTCGAGTCCTGGTTCGTTTCCACCACGCACGACGAGCGGGCGGTCGAGCGCATCGCCGCCGCACTCCCCGCCGCCGCCCGAGCAGCCGCCGAGGTGTCCGCATGAACGACAGCAACACCAGCACCACCGGAAGCAACAGAGGCAACGCCGACGGCGAGGAGATCACCGTCGTCCATCTGATGCGCCACGGTGAGGTGCACAACCCGGACGGCCTGCTGTACGGGCGCAAGCCGGGTTACCACCTGTCGGAGCTGGGCCGGAAGATGGCCGACCGGGTGGCCGAGCACCTCGCGAGCCGCGACATCACCCATGTCGTCGCTTCCCCGCTGGAGCGCGCTCAGGAGACCGCCGCCCCGGTCGCCACGTCGCACGGCCTGGACATCGCCACCGACGAGCGTCTGATCGAGGCGGCGAACATCTTCGAGGGGAAGACCTTCGGGGTCGGCGACGGCGCCCTGAGCAAGCCGGCCAACTGGAAGCACCTCACCAATCCGTTCCGCCCGTCCTGGGGCGAGCCGTACATCGATCAGGTCGTACGGATGATGGCCGCCCTGAGCGCCGCACGCGACGCGGCCCGTGGGCACGAGGCAGTCTGTGTCAGCCATCAGCTGCCCATCTGGACCGTGCGGAGCTATGTCGAGCGGCGGCGGCTCTGGCACGACCCGCGTAAGCGGCAGTGCACGCTCGCCTCGCTGACCAGCTTTACGTATCAGGGTGACCGCATTGTTTCGGTCGGTTACTCGGAACCGGCGAGGGACCTGGTGCCGTCCCATCTTCTGCCGGGGGCAAAGCCGTCCAAAGGGAAAGCCAAATCCTTCGGTGCCTAGGGTGAAATTTTGTGGCGGTTAGCGGGCAACCATCACATTAATACCATCATCTGACTAGTTGTTCGCTTGTATGGGCGGTAGTCGATGGATGGTGGTGGCGCTATGCACAACATGAGCCGGAGGGGTTTGCTGGGACTGGGGGTAGGAGCCGCGGCCGCGGCCGGACTGGCCGCCTGCGGCTCAGGGTCCGGTGGCTCGGGCCCCGCCCACCGGGCGAAGGACAAGGGCAACCTCGGGGCGGGCGCCGGCCCCGACAAGTCCACGCCGGTCCGGCTCATTGGCGACGGGTCCACCGCCGACACCGGACCGCAGCCGCACCAGCCGGCCAAGCCGGTACGGCTGGAGCCGGGTGAGACCCCTCCGCAGTTCGTGATCTTCTCCTGGGACGGTGCGGGCGAGGTCGGCAACGGACTCTTCCCCCGGTTCCTGCAGCTCGCCAAGGAGCACAACGCGGGAATGACCTTCTTCCTCTCCGGCCTCTACCTGCTGCCCGAGTCGAAGAAGGCGCTCTACCACCCGCCGAACAACCGCGTCGGCGCCTCGGCCATCGGATACCTCAGCGACGAGCACATCAAGGCGACGATGAAGTACACCCGGCAGGCCTGGCTCGACGGCCACGAGATCGGGACCCACTTCAACGGGCACTTCTGCGGCACCACATCCGGATCGGTCGCGCACTGGACCCCCGCGGACTGGCAGAGCGAGATCGACCAGGCGGTTTCCTTCATCACCGAATGGCGCACCAACACCGGCTGGCACGACGAGGACCCGCTGCCCTTCGACTACCGCCAGGAACTCGCGGGCAGCCGCACCCCTTGTCTGCTCGGCCAGGACAATCTGCTGCCGACCGCGAGGAAGCTCGGCTGGCGGTACGACGCGAGCTCACCCGGCGGGCGGCAGGTCTGGCCGGTCAAGCGCGGCGGACTGTGGGACCTGCCGCTCCAGCAGATCCCCTTCCCCGGGCACAAGTTCGAAGTCCTCTCCATGGACTACAACATGCTGGCCAACCAGTCGAAGAATTCGACCAAAGGCATGACCTCGCATTACGCCCAATGGCGTCAGCAGGCGGCGGCCTCGTATTTCGCCGGGTTCCAGCGGGCCTACGAATCCAACCGCGCGCCGATGTACATCGGAAACCACTTCGAGGAATGGAACGGCGGAATCTACATGGATGCCGTCGAAGAAGCGCTGAAGAAGATCGCCGGGCACCCCGATGTGAGGCTGGTCTCATTCAAGCAGTTCTGCGACTGGCTCGACGTCCAGGATCCGGCGATGCTCGACAAGTTGCGCGCGCTCGATGTCGGCGAGAGCCCCGCCGGCGGTTGGAACG
Organism: Streptomyces sp. NPDC051320; assembly: GCF_040682175.1. NCBI lineage: Bacteria > Bacillati > Actinomycetota > Actinomycetes > Kitasatosporales > Streptomycetaceae > Streptomyces > Streptomyces sp. NPDC051320. The sequence goes on along the minus strand of NZ_JBFBAL010000004.1, from coordinate 468,061 downwards.
GTTTCCTTAAGGCCGCTTGACAACGGGCGTTCCGGGCAGAGAGGGGGGTGGCCAAAATCTGCGGACCGGCCATGCGAAACTTTTCACATGGCTCTTCCCCGCCCCCTCCGCTCCAGCACCCGGCTCAGCCGCACCGTCCAGCTGGGCGCCGCTGCCGCCGCCTGCGCGGTCGCCCTGTCGGCCTGCGGGTCCGGGACCAAGGTGAGCAGTTCGAAGGACGCCCACTATGTGACGAGCAGCAGTGGGATCGTCACGGCGGCGAAGACCGGTCGACAGGATGCTCCCGATCTGTCCGGCACCACCGTCGACGGCAAAAAGCTCGACGTCGGGGCCACCGACAAGGGCAAGATCGTGGTGGTCAATGTCTGGGGCTCCTGGTGCCCGCCCTGCCGCGATGAAACCTCCCACCTGGTGAAGGTCGCCAAGCAGCTCAAAGCCAAGGGCGTGGAATTCGTTGGCATCAACACCCGGGACACCACAGGGAACGCCAAGGCTTTCGAGACCGGCCACGACATGCCGTACCCGAGCCTTTTCGACCCGTCCGGAAAGCTCATCCTGCGCTTCCCCAAGGGCAGCCTGAGTCCTCAGTCCATTCCTTCCACGGTCGTCATCGACCGCGCGGGGAAGATCGCAGCGCGGAAGTCCGGCGCGGTCGACGAGGAGACGCTGCACAAGATGATCGACCCGTTGATCGCGGAGAAGTGATCCCGTGCTCGCATTCGCTGCCGAGGCGGCCGGCTCCGGCATAGAGGGAACAGTGAGGAACGGGGCGCTGCTGCTGGCGTTGCCGCTTGCGGTGCTGGCCGGGCTCGTCTCGTTCTTCTCGCCGTGCGTCCTGCCGCTGGTCCCCGGCTATCTGAGTTACGTCACCGGGGTCAGCGGTTCGGACCTGGCACAGGCACGACGCGGTCGGCTGGCCGTGGGCGCCACGCTCTTCGTGCTCGGATTCACCGCCGTCTTCGTCTCCGGTGGTGCCCTCTTCGGGTACTTCGGCAATACGCTCCAGGAGTACCGGTCCACCATCAGCAAGGTGCTCGGCGTCCTGATGATCCTGCTCGGGGTGTTCTTCATGGGGCTGATGCCCTGGCTGACCCAGCGGGAGTTCCGGCTGCACAAGCGGCCGGTGACCGGGCTGATCGGCGCTCCGCTGCTCGGTGCGCTCTTCGGTATCGGCTGGACACCCTGCCTGGGACCGACCCTCGCTTCGGTGAACGCTCTCGCCTTCGAGCAGGCGACGGCCGGCCGCGGGGCCATACTGACCGTCGCGTACTGCCTCGGCCTCGGGGTGCCGTTCGTGCTCGCGGCGGTGGCGTTCCGTAAGGCGCTCGGTGCCTTCGGCTGGGTCAAGAAGCACTACGCCTGGGTGATGCGGATCGGCGGGATCATGATGATCGGGACCGGAGTTCTGCTGGTGACCGGCGCCTGGGACCACATCATCCAGCTGATGCAGGGCTGGTCACACGGCTTCACGGTGGGGATCTGAATGAGCAAGACCGAAGCGACGGCCGCCGCCGACGCAGCCGCCGCCAACGAAGCCGCGGAGACCGAGGCCGATCTCGGAGCCGCCGGCTCCCAGCTGTCCACCGCGCCCAAGGAGGAGTCGGCGGCCGTCCTCCCCGCCATGGGTGTGATCGGCTGGATCCGCTGGTTCTGGCGCCAGCTGACCTCGATGCGCATCGCGCTGCTGCTGCTCCTGCTGCTGTCGCTCGGCGCCATCCCCGGCTCGCTGATCCCGCAGACCAGCAAGGACCAGGTCAAGGTCGACGAGTTCAAGGCCGCGCACCATGTGATCGCGCCGATCTACGAGAAGCTGGGCATGTTCCATGTCTTCAGCTCGGTGTGGTTCTCCGCGATCTACATCCTGCTTTTCATCTCCCTCATCGGCTGCATCGTGCCGCGCACCTGGCAGTTCGTCGGCCAGCTGCGCGGCCGCCCGCCGGCCGCGCCCAAGCGGCTGACCCGGCTGCCCGCGTACACCACCTGGCGTACCGACGCCGAACCGGAGGCCGTACGCGAGGCCGCACTGGCGATGCTGAAGAAGCGCCGCTTCCGGGCGCATCCCGAAGGTGACGCGGTCGCATCCGAGAAGGGCTTCCTGCGCGAGACCGGAAACCTGCTCTTCCACATCGCGCTGATCGTGCTGCTGGTCTCCTTCGCCGGCGGGCAGCTGTGGAAGTCCGACGGCGGCAAGCTGATCGTCGACGGCGACGGTTTCTCCAACACGCTCACCCAGTACGACGACTTCACCCCCGGCACGCTCTTCAACTCCGACGACCTGGCCCCGTTCAGCTTCACCCTGGACAAGTTCGTCGGGACGTACGAGCACAACGGGCCCAACCGCGGTACGCCGCGCAAGTACGAAGCACAGGTGACGTACTCCGAGGGCCCCGACGGCAAGGAGAAGAAGGCCGTCATCAAGGTCAACGAGCCGCTCGAGGTCGACGGTTCGAAGGTCTATCTGATCTCGCACGGCTACGCCCCCATCGTCTCCGTCAAGGACGGGCGCGGCAAGGAGGTCTACCGTGACGCGGTGCCGATGCTGCCGATCGACTCCAATGCGACGTCGACCGGGGCGATCAAGGTCATGGACGGCTACCGGGACGCCAAGGGCAAGAAGGAGCAGCTCGGTTTCAACGCGCTGTTCGTCCCGACCTTCGCCGGTAAGGGCAAGGGCACGATGTTCTCGACCTACCCGGGGCTGGACTTCCCGGTGATGGCCGTGTCCGGTCTGCACGGCGACCTCGGGGTCGACTCCGGGCTGCCGCAGAGCGTGTACCAGCTCGACACCAAGCACATGACCCAGTTCACGACCGGCTCCGGCAAGAAGCTCGCGAAGCTGCTGCTGCCCGGCGAGACGATGAAGCTGCCGGACGGCGCGGGCTCCATCCGGTTCGTGGGTGTCAAGCAGTGGGCCAGCTTCCAGATCTCGCACCAGCCGGGCAACGGCTTCGCGCTGGCCGGCGCACTGACGGCCATCGCGGGTCTCGCCGGATCGCTCTTCATCCAGCGCCGTCGCGTCTGGGTCAGGGCCGTACGGGGAGAGGACGGCGTCACCGTCGTCGAGATGGCCGGCCTCGGACGGAGCGAGTCCGCGAAGCTCCCCGAGGAGCTGGCCGACCTGGCCGCAACGCTCCATTCAGTGGCGCCGTCGGCGCCGGATTCCGCAGCAACCGCAGAAACTGCCGAAGGGGCCGAGAAGTGAATCTCGCCGCCGGAACCAATGAGAACCTGGCGCACATCAGCAATGTGCTCGTCTATTCGTCGATGGCCGTCTACACGCTGGCCTTCTTCGCGCACATCGCGGAGTGGACCTTCGGCGGGCGCAGCAAGGTCGGCCGCACAGCGGCCGCGCTGACGACCACGTCCGCCGCGGCGACCGCACCGGTCGTCCAGGTCAAGAAGCAGGGCGGAGGCACCGACGTACTCGACCGGCCGAAGATCGTCACCCGGTCGGCGGTCGGCTCGCGTGACGTGCCGGACGGTCCGGGCGCGGCCGGCGGTACCGAGAAGGGCGACCTGTACGGGCGGATGGCGATCTCGCTGACCGTCCTGGGCTTCCTGGTCGAGGCCGGCGGTGTGGTCGCCCGTGCCGCATCGGTACAGCGGGCCCCCTGGGGCAACATGTACGAGTTCTCGCTGACCTTCTCCACGGTCGTGGTCGCCGCGTACCTCGTCCTGCTGGTGCTGAAGAAGAACATCCGCTGGCTGGGGCTCGCCCTGGTCACCACGGTCCTGCTGGACCTCGGTCTCGCCACCACGGTGCTCTACACCAAGAGCGACCAGCTGGTCCCGGCCCTGCACTCGTACTGGCTGTGGATCCACGTCTCCACGGCGATCATCTGCGGCGCGATGTTCTACATGGGCGCGGTCGGCACGCTGCTCTATCTTCTGCGGGACAACTACGAGGCCAAGCTGGCCAGTGGCGAGCAGCCCGGCGCGTTCGCCGAGTCGGTGCTCTCCCGGCTGCCTTCGGCGGCCTCGCTCGACAAGTTCTCGTACCGGATCAACGCCGCGGTCTTCCCGCTCTGGACGTTCACCATCATCGCGGGTGCGATCTGGGCGGGCGAGGCGTGGGGCAGTTACTGGGGCTGGGACCCCAAGGAGACCTGGTCGTTCATCACCTGGGTCGTGTACGCCTGCTACCTGCACGCCCGGGCGACTGCCGGCTGGAAGGGCCGGAAGGCCGCTTACCTGGCGCTGTTCGCCTTCGGCTGCTGGATCTGGAACTACTACGGCGTCAACATCTTCATCACCGGCAAGCACTCCTACGCCGGGGTCTGAACCGGCCTGCACCGGCCCGCCGTCTCACGGAAGAGGCCGGTTTCCCGACACGCCTCGGGAAACCGGCCCTTTCCGGTGCGGAACCGGGCCCGCCGGGCCAGGCTGATGACATGACCAAGGCGATCGCGCACGGCACGAGTTCCAGCCATGGGGACACCCGGGTCCTGCGGTTCGCCCTGTATCTGCCGTACGGGGCGCGGCAGGTGTGGGGCGCGGTGGCCACCCCGGTGGGGCTTCCCGGCTGGCTCGCGGCGGCGGACGTCTTCGAGTCACGGCTCGGCGGCCGGGTCACCCTGCGCTGGCTCCAGGAGTCCACGGTCGCGGCAGGCACCGTCACCGCCTGGGACGTGGAGCACGTCGCCGAGTACACGCTCTCCGTGTACGGCCGCATCCGCTTCCACCTGGAGTCGGTCGGGCGCCGGGCGAGCGTGCTGCGCTTCACCAACGAGTTCACCGGGCCCGACGGGCTGCGCCTGGACCGGCTGGCCGGCTGGCACCAGCACTTCGAGTTCCTGCACGACGCGCTCGCGGGCCGGCCCAAGGACTGGTCGGCGCAGGATCCGGAGCACTGGCGGAGGCTGCGCGACGGCTACCGGTCGGTGTGCGCCGAGCACGACTGACCGGGCTCCCCGTCCGGCGGGCCCTCAGTCGACGCCGATGTCCTCGTTCCACAGCTCGGGGTTCCGGGCGACGAAACCGCGCATCAGGTCCGCACACTCCGCGTCCTCCAGCAGCACGATCCGCACCCCGTGCCCGGCCAGCCACTCGTGCCCGCCGCGGAACGTCGCCGCCTCGCCGATGACCACCCGGGAGATCCCGAACTGCCGCACCAGACCGCTGCAGTACCAGCAGGGCGACAGGGTGGTGACCATGGTGGTGCCCCGGTACGACCGCTGCCGGCCGGCCGCGCGGAACGCCGCGGTCTCCGCGTGCACCTTGGGGTCTCCCCTGCTCGAGCGAAGCCGAGAGCTTGGGGAAGGTCGTCGTCCTGGACGCGCCGGTTGCGGCCGCGGCCGAGCAGCTCGCCCGCCGCCCCGTACAGCGCGGCGCCGATCGGGATGCCACCCTCCGCGAGTCCGGCGCGTGCCTCGGCGACCGCCGCGGCCAGCCACCGCTCGGCGAGGGCGCGGTCGAGGGGGCGGTCGGGGGCGCGGTCCATCAGACCTCGTCCTCGCTCTCGCGGCGCCGCAGCTCGTCCTCGCGGCGCCGCAGGTCCGCCTCCCAGTCCTTCAGCATGGACTCGTCCTTCTTGGCCTCTTCCTTGAGCGACCTGAGGAACTCGGGATTGTCGTCCGGTGCGGTCCAGGTCGTCCGCTGGTTGCGGTGCCACTCGGAGGGCGTCGATCCGGCCCCCGGACCGCGCCGGTTCCGGCCGGCCACCAGCCAGGCGATCGGACCCACGAGCACTTCGCCGAAGAGCAGGATGATGATGACCCACACCACCTTGGGAAGACCGCGGACTTCTTCCTCGGGGGTGTTGAGGCAGTCGATGAACGCGTAGATCCACAGCGCCAGGACCAGCAGAAACGGCAGATACCTGAGCATGATCGAAGATTCCCCCCGGGAATGGTGAAGGGACGCGCGGACGCCCCGATGTCGGGCACAGGGTAGCGGTCCGCGCAGGTGCCGGTCTGTCGTCCCCGCGGGGATGACAGACTGGACGGCATGGCTTACGACGATCTTCGCTCGCTGCTCAGGGCGCTGGAGCGCGACGGCGACCTCAAGCGCGTCACGGCAGAAGTCGACCCCTACCTGGAGGTCGGGGAGATCGTCGACCGCGTCAACAAGGCCGGCGGGCCCGCGCTGCTCTTCGAAAACGTCAAGGGGTCCTCGATGCCCCTGGCGATGAACGTCTTCGGTACCGACCGCCGGCTGCTCAAGGCACTCGGCCTGACGTCGTACGACGAGATCAGCGACCGGATCGGCGGGCTGCTCCGCCCCGAGCTGCCGCAGGGTTTCGTCGGGGTACGGGATGCCTTCGGCAAGCTGGGCTCGATGGTTCACGTACCTCCGAAGAAGGTGAAGTCCGACGACGCGCCCGTCCAGGAGGTCGTCCTCACCGGCGACGACGTGGACCTGGACCGGCTCCCGGCGCTGTTCACGTGGCCCGAGGACGGCGGCTCCTTCTTCAACCTGGGGCTCACCCACACCAAGCACCCCGAGACCGGCATCCGCAATCTCGGCCTGTACCGCCTCCAGCGCCACGACAAGCGCACCATCGGGATGCACTGGCAGATCCACAAGGACAGCCGCAACCACTACGCGGTGGCCGCCAGGAAGGGCGAGCGGCTGCCGGTCGCGATCGCCTTCGGCGCGCCCCCGGCCGTGACGTACGCCTCCACCGCCCCCCTCCCCGAGGACATCGACGAGTACCTCTTCGCCGGCTTCGTCCAGGGCCGGAGGATCGAGATGGTGGACTGCCGGACGGTCCCGCTGCAGGTCCCGGCGAACGCCGAAGTCGTCATCGAGGGATGGCTGGAGCCGGGCAGGACCCTCCCCGAGGGACCGTTCGGCGACCACACGGGCTTCTACACCCCGCAGGAGGAGTTCCCCGCGCTCACCGTCGACTGCGTCACGATGCGCCGGCGCCCGCTGATCCAGTCGATCGTCGTCGGCCGCCCCCCGACCGAGGACGGGCCGCTGGGCAGGGCGACCGAACGTTTCTTCCTGCCCCTGCTCAAGATCATCATCCCGGACATCGTGGACTACCACCTCCCCGAGTCCGGCGGCTTCCACAACTGCGCCATCGTCTCGATCGACAAGAAGTACCCGAAGCACGCCCAGAAGGTGATGCACGCCGTCTGGGGCGCCCACATGATGTCGCTGACCAAGCTGATCGTGGTGGTGGACGCCGACTGCGACGTGCACGATCTGCACGAGGTCTCCTGGCGAGCCCTCGGCAATACCGACTACGCCCGCGACCTCACCGTCGTCGAGGGCCCCGTCGACCACCTCGACCATGCCTCCTACCAGCAGTTCTGGGGCGGCAAGGCGGGAATCGACGCCACCAGGAAATGGCCCGAGGAGGGCTATACGCGGGACGGCGGCTGGCCGCAGATGGTTGAGTCGGACCCGCGGACGGCGGCGAAGGTCGACCGCCGTTGGAAGGAGTACGGGCTTTCGTGAGCGCCGATTCAGCAACCCACGATCTCTTCGGGTCCGAGCCCGCACCGCCGGGCCGGATCAAGGCTTTTCTGCGGCTGGTGATGATCGAGCACTCGGTCTTCGCGCTGCCCTTCGCGTACATCGCCGCGCTGACCGCGATGTACCGGCTCGACGGCAACATCCACTGGGGGCGGCTGCTGCTCGTCACCCTCGCGATGGTCGGGCTGCGCACCTTCGCGATGGCCTGCAACCGCATCATCGACCGCGAGATCGACGCCCGTAACCCGCGCACCGCCACCCGGGAACTGGTCACCGGCGCGGTCTCGGTGCGGTCGGCGTGGACCGGTGCGCTGGTCGCGGTGGTCGTCTTCCTGGCCGCCGCGGCCGCGCTGAACATGCTTTGTCTCGCGCTGGCGCCGCTCGCGGTGATCCCGATGGTGGTCTATCCGTACGGGAAGCGGTTCACCAACTTCCCGCACGCCATCCTCGGCCTCGCCCAGGCGATCGGCCCGGTCGGCGCGTGGATCGCGATCACCGGCGCCTGGTCGTGGGACGCGGTGATCCTCGGTCTCGCGGTCGGCATCTGGATCGGCGGTTTCGACCTGATCTTCGGCTGCCAGGACGTCCAGGCGGACCGGGCGCACGGCGTCCTCTCCGTACCGGCCCGCTTCGGCATCCCGGCGGCCCTGTACGGCGCCCGCGCCTGCCACGCGGTGACGACGGCGCTGCTGGTCTGGTACGCCCTCGCCACCGACGCGGGAACGTTTTTCTGGATCGGCCTGGTCATCGTCGCGGTGGCCTTCGTCTACGAGCACACCGTGGTGAAGCCGCACGATCTGTCCCGGCTGAACCGGGCGTTCTTCTCGGTCAACGGCTTCATCGGGATCGCCCTCTTCGTGTGCGCCCTGCTGGATCTGCTGGTGCGTGGTCTGACCGTGTGAGTACGTTCGGCCCGGCGCCTCCCGTGGGCCCCGGGCGCACCTGACTCCGTGCCGGTTCCGGGGTGCCGGATAGGCTCGGGCACGTGGAGCACGGACACGTACACAGTCAGCGGCCTCGGCGGCCCTGGATCGTCGGAGTCTCCGGGGCGTCCGGTACGCCGTACGCCGCGTCGGTGCTGCGCGGGCTGCTGGACGCGGGCGAGGACGTGGACCTCGTGGTGAGCAGGGCGGCACGGCTCACCCTCCTCGACGAAACGGGGATCGCCTACCGGGACGCGCACTGGCAGCAGGACCTGCGGGCCTGGCTGGCCAGGGGCGCGGACGGCAAGCCGGAGACCTTCGCGGTGGACACCGACCGGGTGCGGCACTGGCCTGCCGGGGACCTCGCCGCCGGCCCCTCGTCGGGCTCGTATCCGGTCAAGGGGATGCTGATCGTGCCGGCATCGACGGCCTGTGTGGCCGGGGTCGCGCTGGGGTTGTCGAAGGACCTGCTGCAGCGGGCGGCGAGCGTGACGCTCAAGGAGCGTCGCCGGCTGGTGGTCGCGGTGCGGGAGACCCCGTTGAACGGTCAGACGCTGAAGCACCTGGTGAGCCTGGACGAGGCGGGCGCCGTGGTGCTGCCCGCCTCTCCGGCGTTCTACGCGGGGGCGACGCACATCCAGGACCTGGTGGACTTCGTCGCCGGGCGGGTGCTGGACGCGGCAGGGGTGCCGCACCAGCTGTACCGCCGGTGGAAGGGGGAGCTCGGTGGGTCCCGTGCCGATTAGCCGCCGTTATAGGTCAGCGCTTCTTGGCGTGGCGCCTGCCGCGGCGCTCGGCGGGGACGGGCCGGTGGTCACGCGAACGGTTGGCCCGATCCTGCAGCTCGCGCATGCGGGCGTAGGCCATCTCGATCGTGTACACGGTGAAAATCACTCCTGATGAAAGATTCGCAGGGCATTTCCCCTGCACGCCTTAGATTCTACACCCAGACTCGCGCTATTGCTGAATAATGGAAGGCTCATCCCTATGGACGCGGTGGACAGGCAGCTCATCCAGGCGCTGAGAGAGAACGGCAGGGCCTCCTACGCCGAACTCGGCAGGCTCGTGGGCCTCTCCGGGCCCAGCGTCACCGACCGCATCAACCGGCTCGAGTCAGCCGGCGTCATCACCGGTTACCGCGCGACCGTCGACGCCAAGTCGCTCGGTCTCGGGGTGACCGCGCTGATCGGCATCTCGCTCTCGGACGCAGCCGACCACGAGGACGTGGCGCACCGGCTGAAGGACCTCGCGGAGATCGAGGACGCGTGGTTCATCGCGGGCGACGACTCGTACATGCTCAAGGTGCGGGTCGACGACGTGGACGGCCTGGAGCGCACGATCCGGCGGCTGAGCGGTACCAAGGGCGTGTCGCGGACCCGGACCACCATCGTGCTCTCGACCAAGTGGGAGAACCGGGTGGGCGAGCTGCCGGAGCAGGACTGACGCGCGGTCGTCCAGGGGGCCCCGGGCCCGGGGCCGCCGGGGCGGCGTACGGTTGGCTGGGTTTGTACGTACTGAAATGGGAGGCGGCCGCCACATGACTGCATCTGTCGACGATGTCGGCTTCAAGCGCGAGCTGGAGCAGAAGGTCAGGGCCGGCGAGCGGCTGAGCCGCGAGGACGGGGTCGCCCTCTATGCGACCGATGACCTGGCCTGGCTCGGCGGTCTCGCCCACGAGGTGCGCACCCGCATGAACGGCGATGTCGTCCACTTCAACGTCAACCGCCACCTCAACATGACCAATGTGTGCACCGCCTCGTGCGCCTACTGCTCGTTCCAGCGCAAGCCGGGCGAGAAGGACGCGTACACCATGCGCATCGAGGAGGCCGTCCGTCTCGCCAAGGCGATGGAGGGCGAGAACCTCACCGAGCTGCACATCGTCAACGGCCTGCACCCGACGCTCCCGTGGCGCTATTACCCCCGCTCTCTGAGCGCGCTCAAGGAGGCCCTTCCACAGGTCGCCCTGAAGGCCTTCACCGCCACCGAGATCCACCACTTCGAGACGATCTCCGGACTCTCCGCGTCCGAGATCCTCGACGAGCTGATCGAGGCCGGCCTGGAGTCGCTGACCGGGGGCGGCGCCGAGATCTTCGATTGGGAGGTCCGGCAGCACATCGTCGACCACGCCACCCACTGGGAGGACTGGTCGCGCATCCACCGTCTCGCGCACCAGAAGGGTCTCAAGACCCCGTGCACGATGCTCTACGGGCACATCGAGGAGCCGCGCCACCGCGTGGACCACGTGCTGCGGCTGCGCGAGCTGCAGGACGAGACCGGCGGCTTCCAGGTCTTCATCCCGCTGCGTTACCAGCACGACTTCGAGGACATGAAGGACGGCAAGATCCGTAACCGCCTTCAGGCCCGGACGACGATGGCGAGCGGCGTCGACGCCCTGAAGACCTTCGCGGTCTCCCGGCTGCTCTTCGACAACGTCCCGCACGTCAAGGTCTTCTGGCCGATGCACGGGGTGCAGACCTCGCAGCTCGCGCTGCAGCACGGCGCCGACGACATGGACGGCTCGGTCGTCGAGTACAAGATCACGCACGACGCGGACAACTTCGGCACGCCGAACAAGCTCGGCCGCGAGGACCTCCTCGAGCTGATCCGCGACTCGGGCTTCCGCCCGGTGGAACGCAACACGCACTACGAGATCGTCCGCGAGTTCGAGGGACCGGACCCGGACCGCCGCGAGGCGCCGCAGCTGATGCGGTTCTGACCGATCTGATGTGTTCCTGACGCGATCCTGCTCGCGGCCCTGTGACGAAGCCCCGGTTGACGCCGGGGCTTCGCCGCTTCCTACGCTGGTTCGCATGAGCCTCACGTTTCAGCTGGACCCGCGAATGGACCCGGAGCTGCGGGATGGTGTCCTCTCACTCTGGACGGACGTGACGAACGCCGGCGGCGCGGTCGGCTTCGTGCCACCCGTCACCGCCGAGGACGTCCGCCCCGAACTGCTCAAGCACCTGGCGTCGATGGCCGAGGGCCGTACCCGGCTGCTGGTCGGACGGGACGCGGACGGGCGGGTCGCGGCGAGCGCCTTCCTGATGCTCAACACCCACCGCCTGATGCGGCACTGGCTCTGGCTCTACACGGTGATGGTCCACCCGTCCCGCCAGGGGCGGGGTGACGGCCGCCGGCTGATGGCCGCGGCCGCCGACGCGGCCCGCTCCATCGACGGTATCGAGGCGATCCGGCTCACCTGTCGCGGCCGCACCGGCGCCGACCGGTTCTACGCTTCCTGCGGCTACAAGGAGGTGGGCCGGGTGCCGGACGCGATCCGGGTCGCCCCTGGTGATGACCGGGATGACATCACGATGTTCCTCCCGCTGACCTGATCACAACTCGGGCGTGCTTCACTTGTCGGGCAGGGTCGGATATGCCATACGTACGAAGAGAAAGGCCTCAGCCGTGTCTGTAGCCAAGCCCGGCGCCACGATTCGCTACACCGCGATGCGGATCGGCATCTTCATGGGGTCCCTGGTCTTCGTCGCGCTGCTCATCCACTTCGGCGTGCTGCCCAAGGGGCTCGGCGGGTCCAACGGTGTCTGGACCATCCTGCTCGCCCTGGTGGTCTCCGCACCGCTCAGCTTCGTACTGCTGCGCAACCAGCGGGACGAGATGTCCGCGCAGCTGATCAGCAGGGTCGACCACGCGAAGGCGAAGCTGGAGGCGAGCCGCACCCAGGAGGACGGCGTCGCCGCCGAATAGGCCCCGCGACCCGCCTTCATCGCTCACTTCACGCCACCCTCCCCGACTCCGGGCGAACGGGCCGGGCCGGAGCCGTACTCTCGTCCCGACGAGAACGACCGACCGGCGTAAGGAGCCTCCCAGGTGGGTGCAGTCAAGGCAGCCAAGGGCAAACGGATGCCCCGTGCCGTACGTGAGCGGCAGATGCTCGACGCCGCAGTGCGGAGCTTCGGGCAGCAGGGTTACCGGGCCGCCTCGATGGACGAGATCGCCGAACTGGCGGGCGTGTCCAAGCCCTTGGTCTATCTCTATCTGAACTCCAAGGAAGAGCTCTTCTCCGCCTGCATCCGGCGCGAGGCCCGGTCGCTGGTCGACGCGGTGCAGAGCGGAGTCCGGCCCGGTGTTGCTGCCGACCGGCAACTGTGGCTCGGGCTGCGGGCGTTCTTCGAGCACACGGCGCGACACCCGGACGGCTGGAGCATCCTGCACCACCAGGCCCGCATGCACGGTGAGCCGTTCGCCGCCGAAGTCTGCGTCCTGCGCGAGGAGATCGTGAAGTTCGTGACCGGTCTGATCGGGGAGGCCGCCCGCGAGGCCCACCGTGATCCGGCCCTCCCCGACGGCGATGTGGCCGGACTCGCCCAGGCGCTGGTGGGCGCCGCGGAGTCGCTCGCCGGCTGGGCCAACGAGAACCCCGGCGTCTCGGCGAAGGAGGCCGCGGCGACCCTGATGAACTTCGCCTGGGCGGGTCTGGACAACCTCATGCAGGGCGTGCGGTGGGCACCGTCACCGCGCCCGTGAGATGCATGCTTCTCGCGGCGGGCTGAGCCTCGTCCGATAGGCAGGCTGAGCGCTCACCGTCTCCTCCGCCGCTTCCACCGCGCGCCCGGCGCCGCCCGCCGCCAGGGGCTCGCCGTTCCGGTTGCTCTCAGCGGGATGGGGTGATGCGGGCGCGTGACCGGCCCGGTTCCATCATGTCCCGGCCGGCTCCACCATGTTCCGGCCCGGCTCCTCGGACCGGCAGGGAGCTGACGGCCCACCCGTTCGGTCGGGAAACGGCCGGGTGCTGTGGTGGTGACGTGCAGACAGCGATCGTAGCCATTGTCCGGGCTCTCACCGCGTCGTAGATTACTGCTGAGTAAGGTCGCTCGTTGGGTCACGGGCCGACCGCGCAGCACGACATGAGGAGCCGCAAGTGACCGTGTCGATGCAGCAGGTGGAACCGGACAAGCGGTGGGTCGATGGCATGGTGCGGCAGGTGTCCGTGCCGCCGCTGGTCCGGCCCGTCGAGCACGGCTCACTGGCCGACATCCCTTTCGACAACGCGTACCACGCACCCGACGCCGCGGTGCTCAGCAGGAAGCGCCCGGACGGCAGCTGGTACGACGTCTCCGCCATGGAGTTCGCCGTCGAGGTGCAGGCCGTGGCCAAGGGGATGATCGCCGAGGGGCTGCGACCCGGCGAACGAGTCGCGATCATGGCCCGCACCAGCTACGAGTGGACGCTGCTGGACTTCGCAGCCTGGGCGGCCGGCCTGGTCACCGTGCCCGTCTACCCGACGTCGTCCGCCTTCCAGACCCGGTGGATCCTGCAGGACTCGGGCGCGGCCGCCTGCGTCGTGGAGAACAAGGAGCAGGCCCGGCTGGTCAGCACCGAGCGCCGTCAGCTGCCGGGGCTCACCCACCTCTGGGAGTTCGACACGGGCGCGGTCGGCGTACTGAAGGAGGCCGGCCGCGACATACCGGACCAGACGGTCGCTGACCGGCGGGCCGGTGTCTCGCCGGCCATGATCGCGACGCTCATCTACACCTCGGGCACCACCGGCCGCCCCAAAGGCTGCGTCCTCACCCACGGCAACTTCTTCGCCGAGGTGGACAACGCGATCGAGCTGCTGCACCCGGTCTTCAGATCGGCGGGCGAGGACCCGTCGTCCACCCTGCTCTTCCTCCCGCTGTCCCATGTGTTCGGCCGGATGGTCGCGATCGGCTGCCTGCGGGCCCGGGTGCGCCTCGGCCACGCCCCCAGCATCGAAACCGACGACCTGCTGGCCGATCTGGCCGGCTTCCGGCCGACCTTCCTGCTGGCCATCCCGCACGTCCTCGAGAAGGTGTACAACGCCGGTCGCGCGACCGCCGAGAAGATGGGCCGGGCGTCGTCCTTCGACCGCGCGGCGAAGATCGCCCAGCGGTACGGCGAGGCCCTGGAAGCGGTCGAGCACGGCACCGGGTCAGGTCCCGGAAAGAGTTTGCGGATGGCCCGTGCGCTGTACGACCCGCTGGTCTACCGGCGGATCCGAGCGGCCCTCGGCGGCAAGGTGGAGTACGCGATCTGTGGCGGCTCGCCGCTCGGCCACCGGCTCGCGGCCTTCTACGCCGGGGCCGGCATCGAGATCTTCGAGGGATACGGACTCACCGAGACCACTGCGGCCGCGACCGTCACGCCCCCGCTGAAACCGCGGCTCGGCACGGTCGGCTGGCCGCTCCCCGGCACCGCGGTCCGTATCGCGGAGGACGGGGAGGTGCTGCTCAGCGGTGGCCAGGTGTTCAGCGGCTACTGGGACATGCAGCGGTGCGAGGCCGTCTGGCAGGAGCCTGACCAGTGGTTCGCCACCGGCGATATCGGCGCGCTGGACAAGGACGGCTACCTCACCATCACCGGCCGCAAGAAGGATCTGATCATCACATCCACCGGCAAGAACGTCGCGCCGGCGCCCCTGGAGGACTGGCTGCGGGCGCATCCGCTGGTCGGCCAGTGCATGGTGATCGGCGACAACCGGCCGTACATCACGGCGCTGATCACCCTGGAACCCGACGGGCTCGGGCACTGGCTCCGGATGCGGAAGAAAGCCGGGCTCCGGCTGTCGGAGGTGGTCGCGGACGAGGAACTGCGGGCCGTGTTGCAGCGGGCCGTGGACGAGGCGAACCGGCTGGTGTCCCGGTCCGAGTCCATCCGGAGGTTCACCGTCCTGCCGACCGACTTCACCGAGGCGAGCGGCCATCTGACGCCGTCGCTGAAGCTGAAGCGGGCGGCGGTCCTGAGGGACTTCACGCGGGAGATCCAGGCGCTGTACGCCCAGTAGCGGTCGGCGGGTAGCGGCCGCCCGGGCGGCTCAGGCACCGAGCGGACACAGGCAGGAGCCCGCTCCGTACGAAAAACGTACGGAGCGGGCTCCTTGGGTGGTGCTATTCCCGACCGCGATCCGATCGGCCCAGGCTGTGCCCCTGACGGGACTAGGCCGGGGTGACGTTCTCCGCCTGCGGACCCTTCGGGCCCTGCGTGACGTCGAAGTTCACGACCTGGTTCTCCTCGAGAGAGCGGAAACCAGACGCGTTGATCGCGGAGTAGTGGACGAAGACATCCGGGCCGCCGCCGTCCTGGGCGATGAAGCCGAAGCCCTTTTCAGCGTTGAACCACTTGACGGTTCCGGTAGCCATAAGCCCTCCTTGGGCCAAAGGGTTGCCCTGCTCCAGAACCTGCTAAGAAGTCTGAAAACTACGAGAGCCTGCGGGTCACATGCTCCGCAGGCTCTGTACTGCAAGGGAAACCAAACTGCAACTTGCGAGCGAGCCTAGCACGCGCTCGCGCGCCCGCGATAGAGGCGAAGATCACTTCACCCGGACGTTTGTGACCGGCCCTTCAGCCGGCCCGTCGACCGGCGCGTCAGGCTGACGGCCGCCCCTGCGTACCGTGCCGACCGCGGCGGGTCTAGCCTCACGATGTGGACAATTCATACGCCGAAAATTCCGCCGCCCGCACCGCCGGGAACACCTCCGGGAACGCCGCCCGCACCGCCGCCGAAGCCGACCACCGTCGCAGCCGGCCCCGGGTCGGACACATCCAGTTCCTGAACTGCCTGCCCCTTTACTGGGGGCTGGCCCGCACCGGAACACTGCTCGACCTCGAGCTCACCAAGGACACGCCCGAGAAGCTCAGCGAACAGCTGATCCGCGGCGAACTCGACATCGCGCCCGTCACCCTCGTCGAGTTCCTGAAGAACGCCGACGATCTGGTCGCCTTCCCCGACCTCGCGGTCGGCTGCGACGGGCCCGTCATGTCCTGCGTGATCGTCTCCAAGAAGCCGCTCGACCAGCTCGACGGAGCACGGGTGGCGCTCGGCTCCACGTCCAGGACCTCCGTACGCCTCGCCCAGCTGCTGCTCGCCGAGCGGTACGGCGTCGCCCCCGACTACTACCAGTGCCCGCCCGACCTCCGGGTGATGATGCTGGAGGCCGACGCCGCCGTACTGATCGGGGACGCCGCGCTCCGGGCGAACCTGCACGACGCTCCGAAGCTCGGTCTGGAGGTCCACGACCTGGGACAGATGTGGAAGGAGTGGACCGGGCTGCCGTTCGTCTTCGCGGTGTGGGCGGCCCGCAAGGACTACGCAGCCCGCGAGCCCGGCGTCGTCAAGGCGGTGCACGAGGCATTCCTCGCCTCACGCGATGTGTCGCTGGAAGAGGTCACCAAAGTCGCCGAGCAGGCCTCGCACTGGGAGGTATTCGACGCGCAGCTGCTGGAGCGGTACTTCACCACGCTGGACTTCCGCTTCGGCGCGGACCAGCTCGAAGGCGTACGCGAGTTCGCCCGCCGGGTCGGCGCCACCACGGGCTTCCCCACCGATGTGAGCGTCGAGCTGCTCGCACCCTGAGGCCGTGCCTGAGCGGCAGCGCGGGCTGCCCTCAGGGCATGCTCGTCCGGTCGGTCCGAGTGCCCTCAGCCGTTTGATGCTTGCTGTATCTGCTGTATACGGCGAGCGGCAGGGCGACGGACACGGTGATCCCCAGCAGCACCATCGTCCAGCCGTACGGATAGTGCTCGTTGACCCACTGGGCTGTGGCGTCAGATCTGTGTTTCCTGTCGGGGCTGGACTTCGACGGCGGCGTGTGGGCTGCCGACCCCAGGACCGGTCACAAGCGCTGGATGGAGGATCTGGGCGACCGGCCGTTCGGCGATCAGATGGTGCGTGCGGGCGACTCGCTGTACATCGCGTCGGTCTTCGACCGCGGCGGGATCTACGCCCTGGACGCGAAGACCGGCACGTACCGCTGGGACTACAACGACGGCGCATCGGACGATGGTGAGTGGGAGATCAGCCGAGCGGGCAGCCGACTGCTGGTGGCCCACTCGGACGAGCTGTACGCGCTGCCTGCCGTGTGAGACCGGGTGGCGTCGGCGGCTTCACCGGGGTTCCGCGAGCCCTACTTGCCGTCGCCCCCGTTGCCCGCCATGCCCTTGATGTCCCGCAGCACCCCGGACACGTCGTCAGCGAAGTCATGCAGGTTCTTCGCCAAATGACGAACCCGGTCCGGATCGCCGGGTGTCGGATCCTTGTCCAGATCCAACACATGCCAATCCGCCGGCCGATGACCTCCCATGCCCCAACCCCCGACTTGGTCTCAGTAGCCGTACGTAGGTGCGAAGTTACTAAAGACTGCCGGTCGGGGAAACGCGTAAGAGCGGAGCAGTACCGCGGTCAGGAGGCGCCTCCTCCGCCCTCACATGGGTGTGACCACCGTCCGCACCTCTCCGTCCCCGAGGTGCAGCAGCCCCTTCCCGGGCGCGATCGGCCCGCCCACCATGCTGCGGGTCGTGCGGATGCCGATGAGCTCGCCGCTTGACGAATCCTGCGCCGACAGCAGCACTCCCCGACGGCCCTTCTTGGCGTCGACCTGCCAGCCGCTGAACCCGCTGCAGACCTCTTCCTCGTCGCCGGCGATGACCAGGGCGACGCCCTGCTCGATGCCCCGCTGGATGATCTTCTTGAAGGTGGAAGCGGCGTCGCAGTCCTCCAGGCTCTCGCCGTCGTCGACCAGCACCACCACAGGGGTCTCCGGCGTCGCCGTGGAGATGGCTTCCTTGAGGTCGTCGCTCTCGATGTCGTCGTCCGTGAAGACCTTCAACACGCCTTCCTGGCCGTCCAGTTGGCGCAGCGGCGACTGTCGTGGTGCGGCGACCACCAGACGTACGCCCTGGGTCAGGTACGAGCGGGCCATGTTCAGCAGAACGGTGCTGCGGCCGGACTTGGCGGGACCGGCGATGACGAAGGTCGGCACGCCCTGAGCCAGATCGGGGCCGAAGCCGACCAGGTCGTCACCGCCCACACCGACTAGGCTCCAGAGCGGCGACCGCGACGCCGCCGGGTCGCGCATCTCCCAGGCATCGGCGAACGAGATACGGCTCGGCAGTGTGTCCACCCGGAACGGCCGCAGGCCGCGCGGGACCGCCGCGTCCCGTGTGGCCGCCATCTCGCCGATCGCGGTGAGCGCGGCTGCCTGGCCCTGGCCCGTGGCGTCCTCGGTGAGCAGCGCGAACTGCGTCTCGGTGGCGAACTCGTTCTTGAACGCACGGCCGGGCGGGATCTCGTCCGGGATCTTCCGGGCGTTGATGCCGAGCATCGAGAAGTCGGAGCGGTCGGCCAGCCGCATGCCGTACTTCTCCTCGGTCAGCGAGGCGATCCGTCCGATGAGCAGTTGCCGGTCGCCCGTAACGATCATGTGCACGCCGAGGCTCGCGCCTTCGCGCATGATGACAGTCACCTCGTCCGTCAACTCACCATGGTCGACCTCTCCGAGGGTGGGCAGCCAGCCCTCCCAGCGGTCCAGCAGCACCACGATGTGCGGCAACCGCTCCTCCACCGGAACGGCGCCCCGCTGCTCGCCGATGTCGGCGAAGCCCTTCTCGGCCAGGAGTTCCTGACGGCGGGTGACCTCTCCCTTCAGGCGGTTGATCAGGCGCACGGCACGCTCGGTCTGCGCGCGGCCGACCACTGCCCCGCAGTGCGGCAGCCTGGTCAGCGCGTTGAGGGCGCCGTTGCCGCAGTCGATCCCGTACAGGTGGACGTCCGCGACCGAGTGGGTGCGGGCGAGCGAACCGGCGATGGTACGCAGCACCTGGGAGCGGCCGCTGCGTGGTGCCCCACCGATCAGCAGGTGACCGAAGGCCGAGAAGTCGATGGAGACAGGCCGGCGCGCCTGGTCGCTGGGGATGTCCTCGACGCCGTACGGGGCGGGCGGCAGGGCGCCGGTGCTCTGCGGTGCGGGGACCTCGTCCAGCAGCAGCGTCTCGGACAGCGCGGGCAGCCACGGGCTGTGCTGCGGCGGGATGCCGAGCCGCTCGTTGGCCTCCCGTACCGCGTCCACCAGCACCTTGAGGTCGGTGATCTCCTCTTCTTCACGCGCCTCGGACTTGGGCTTCCTGAGCGCGGCGCGGCCCAGATCCTGCCAGTCGAGCAGGCCGGCCCACGGCGCGATGGCCGTGGGGTCCGCGGCGCCCGGCCTGCGTCCACCGACCCGCCCGGACTGGAACGGTACGAGAGAGGACGCCCCGAGACGCACATAGGCGCGCCCCGGCGTGCTCTTGGAGATGTTGCCGGCCTCGGGTGAGTCGATGACATCGGTGGACTCGCTGCCGTCCGTCACCCGCAGTGCGATACGGAGGTTGGTGTTGGCGCGGATCTCGGGGGAGACCACACCGCTCGGCCGCTGCGTGGCGAGCAGCAGGTGAATACCGAGCGACCGGCCCCGCTGGGCGATGTTCACCAGGCCGGTGACGAAGTCCGGCAGGTCGCGGACCATCGACGCGAACTCATCGATGACGATGAGCAGTCGGGGCACGGGAGCATGTGACGGATCGCGGCGCACCAGGTCCTGGTAGTCCTCGATGTCCTTGGCGTCGGCGGCCGCGAGGATGTGTTCGCGGCGTTTCAGTTCGGCGCCCAGTGACTCCAGGGCGCGTTCGACCAGGTGCGCGTCGAGGTCGGTGACCATGCCCACGGTGTGCGGCAGCTTCACACAGTCCTTGAACGCCGAACCGCCCTTGTAGTCGACGAGTACGAACGTCATGGACTCGGGCGTATTGGCCACCGCCAGCGCGGCAACGATGGTCTGCAGCAGCTCCGACTTACCGGAACCGGTCGTGCCGGCGATGAGGCCGTGCGGTCCGTCCCGTCGGATGTCGATGCCGAAGGGGCCGTCGTACGACTCACCCACCACGGCCATCGTCGACTGTCCGCCCATGCGCCAGCGCCCGGCGACCGCTTCGCCGGTGGGCGGCTCGAGCTGGAGCACGTCGAGCAGCCGACTGGAGCCGGGCAGCGCCGAGTCCTCGGCCTCGCCGCTGATGTCGCGGATGGGTGACAGGGAGCGGGCAAGTCGCAGGCTCCAGGCGGGGGAAACGAAGTCGGGGCGCACATTGGTGATGCGCGCCGCGTCGGTCTGCTCGACCCGCAGCCGCAGTTGCGGAGTGCCCTGCGCCGCCTCCATGGTCCTGGCCGCGGGAGCGTGCCAGGCCTGGAACGAGGGGAAGCCGCCCGATGCCTGGGGCGTGGCTGCCGCGGACACCGCCTTGGGGGTGGGGTGTTCCTCCGGCCGGGGCTCGGCGACCACGATGGCCTGGCATTCGCCGGGCAGGAAGCGGTCCTCCGAGTCGAGGCACACCGCGTACATCGCTACCGAGGGGCCCTCACGGAGCAGCCGCACCACACCCGGCATGGAACGCAGCCGACGCGACCCGTCCCAGACGACGACGATGTCGGGTTCGGAGAAGGTCGCGCCCTTGTTCCCGTTCTCCTTGGCGGCCTTGCGCCGGGCGTCGAGCAGCTGGGTGAGCTCACCGATGCGGGCACCGACCGTCTCGGCATCGGTACCGATCAGCACATTGGTGTCATGCCCCCCGGAGGGCCGTACGTGCGGCAGCCAGCGCACCCAGTCCCAGCTCTCCTGCGCGGTCCCCTCGGTCAGTACGTAGAACTGGACGTCCACCGGGCTGTGCAGCACGGCCGCCTGAGCCACCGCCCACCGGGCGAGTGCCCGTGCGGAATCGCCGGGGCCTGCCATACCGATCACGCCGAGCGTGGCCAGCGGGAGGGTGACGGGCGCGTCCTCGATCTGCCAGGTGACCTGCCTGCGGTGGTCATCCTGTTCCGGGTCGTCGAGAATCACCTCGGACGGCAGACGCCCGGTCCCCACCCGCAGCAGCAGATGGTCGCGGTCGGTACGCCGGCGCTCCCACAGACGGGTACGCGGACCAGTGCTCAGCGAGAGCACCGTGGCCGGGTCGGGGTTGAAGCGGCGCCGGTCGAGCCGCTCGGCCACCAGCGCTTCCTGTGCTTCGTCGTCGATTCTCGCTTTGTGTTCCTTGTACTCCTTGACCTGCTTCGCATGGGACTTGCGCCCCTGCTTCTTGTCATTGAAGTAATTGCCGAACAGCATGAGCGGACTCATCACGGCCATGATCAGGTAATACCAGCGCCCGAAAATCGTGGCCATGACGATCGCGGAGACCAGCGGAAAGATGGCCATCAGCCAGGGCAACGGCCGGGTCTCGCGGTCACGCGGCGGTGTCGGCAGGCGGAAATGAGTCTCGCGCTCCGGCGGGCGCAGCCGTGGCGGCCTGTTGTAGTCGAGTCCCGCACCGTCCTCGGACCACTTGAGTGCGGCGTCGGGGGGTGCATACCGGCCGATCTCCAGCAGCGAATTCCCGACGGCCAACTGACTGTCGAGCGGCCACCCTTCGTCCTTCAGCGCCTCTCCGTCGAGCCTGGCGTCCTCCTTGTCACCCTGTATGGCGACTTGGCAAGTGCCATCGGTTGCAATCGACAAGGTGACAGCGCGAAGCGGGAGCTCGGGGTCGTCGATGCGTATGTACGAGGCCGGGCCGCTGCCGATGTCGTAACGCCCGACTCCCAGCCGGTGCACAGCGCCGGCAGCGGGCCCGCCGACCACCCGCAGCTCCACCAGGCCCATCGGCTCACCGGGCAGACATCCCGCCGGATCGTGCAGGCTGACGACGGCGCCCTCGCGGAGCGGAGAAGTGACGACCGTCGCCGTCGGATCCACGAGGTGCCCGTCCACATATACGAGGGGCGAGCCGTCGCCGGTCCTGCGTTGACCACCCAGGGGAATGATCTGCGCTCCGCCGCCATGCCCTACGTGATGGACCAGTTCACGCGAAATGTCCCCGACCGAGGACTCAGGATCGATATCGAGGACGACGTCGGCGCTGGCACCACCGAGCGGGTCGACCACGGTCAGAGTCAGGCGCACGCTCGTCCTCCCCATGGACCTGAGGCCGCTTCCGGACGCTGACCACAGTGCCAATGACGATAGCTGCTGCGCCCTTCCCACTGGCAACGGGCTGTGCACCAGCTCACGGGTCGCGCAATACCGGCAAGGCTGTGCTCCCAGTCGGCCCACCCGTAAGCTGCTCTCCCAGGCGGACGATCGGATCATCCGCGCCAGGAGCCACGGGGGTTGGCCCTGCGGCGAGTCAGAAAGAGAGAGTGCCTCATGGCCAAAGACGCCGATATCACTTATGAGGAGATGCACAAGGCCGCCAGCCGGCTGACCTCGGAGAAGGAGAAGCTCGACGAGAAGCTGGACGGCCTCGAGAAGTACATCGAGGGCCTCGTGAAGGACGGCTACACCACTCGTAAGGGATCGCAGGCGTTCGAGGACTCCTTCAAGGAGTTCACGAAGGGCGCGAAGGACACCGTCGAGGGCCTCACCGGCATGGCCAAGTTCCTCACGAACGCCGCGAAGGCGTACCAGGACCTGGACGACGAGCTGGCCAAGGGCGTCAAGGGCTAGTCGCAGCCGCCTCAGACGTTGTTGCTACCAGGTGCGATGGGCACGCGAGGGTCTGCGGGCACATCGCACCTGGTCGTTCCTGCGGTCCTGGCTCGTACTTGAATTCAACGCCGCTACGAAGCCGCACGCCGACTCGGGGGATGAGTCCATGGGTAACGAGAGTGATCACACCAGGCTCGATCTGGATGTAATCAAGGGCATGGGGACCGGGCTCAGTAATGTCAAAAGGGCGTTTGACGGCCTGGACAATCTTAAAAATAAATATGCGGATGATTTTGGTGATGGCGATCTCGCCGACAAGTTCCATGACTTCGCCGGAAACTGGGAACTCAGCCGGAAGAAGCTGACGAAGGAGATCGATACCCTCGCACAGATCGCCAAAGAGCTCGTAACACGATCATGGTGAGACACGGTCTAGCCTTGTTGGGTGTCGTCCCTTGCTGTTACTGCCACCTCGCACTCATCGGCGCCTGCTGCTCTCGTCTACGCCGCGCTCGTGGATGCAGAATCCTGGCCGTCGTGGACCTCCTACTACGAGGTCGAGTGGGAGTTGCCCGCGGGGGTCGAGCGACCGGCACGGGTAGGTGATCTCCGCACCATTCGTTCTCGCATTGGACGGGTGTGCTGCCGCGAGCGCATCGTCGAGATGGTTCCCGACCAGCGGTTCAGCTACGAACAGGCCGCCGGGTTGTTCGCTTCTCATAGGGGGTCTGTGGACGTGGCCCGAGCACCCCACGGCGGCACCGACATCACCTGGTCAGCAACCTACCGGCACACCCTCCCCCTTCTGGACAAGCTCAGGAGACGGCGCCTGCAGGTTTTGGTCCAGGACCTGGCTTCATACGCCAACTCAATCGTGAGCCGACACTCCTAGAAGCCTGTGCCAGGTTCATGGTCCGCTTTTCTTGAGTCGCCGCCAGCAGATCAGGCTGCTGGCCAAGGAGAGGAAGGCGTCGTGGAGTTCGGGCCGGCGTTCCCAGCGGACGGCGAGGCGTTTGAACTGGTGGAGCAGGGCAAAGGTCTGCTCGACGACGTAGCGGAGCTTGCCCAAGCCCTTGATGTTCGGGGCGCCCTTGCGGGAGATGACGGGCAGGATCCGCCGGCGGCGCAGTTCGAGGCGGACGGCCTTCGAGTCGTATGCCTTGTCCCCGAGGACGGACTCGGGGCGCCGCCTGGGTCGGCCGGGCCGTCCGGGGACGGGCGGAATGCCGTCGACCAGGTTGATGGTCTGGGTGATGTCGTTGACGTTGGCCGCTGTGGTGATCACGTGCAGCGGAGTGCCCTTTCCGTCGCAGATCAGGTGGTGTTTGCTGCCCGTCTTCCGGCGGTCGACCGGCGACGGACCGGTCGCGGCACCCCCGTTACTGTTTTCGTGGCCCCGCACGGGGCTCCCGGCCTTCGGGCCCGGCATGACTGAGCCCCCTTGTCGATCATGATCGAAAAAGTGGTGTCACCGGGCGCGGAGGCATTGGCAGACCGCTGATTAGGGGCACGAGCGCTGATCCCGAACCTGGGTGAGGCAGTCTCTTCGTAACGTGGATGCCGGCACGCTGATGCCGCAGGTAGGGCCGGGAGAAGTTCGAGAACTGGAGCTGGGACGTGTCCAACGACGGCATCGACGTCTACCTCGGCCTGGACGTGGGCAAAGGCGAACACCATGCCACCGCGCTCACCCCCGCGGGTAAAACGGTCCTGGACAGGCGCCTGCCCAACACCGAGCCGAAACTGCGCGAGGTGTTCGCGAAGCTGCAGGCCAAGCACGGGACCGTGCTCGTGGTTGTTGACCAGCCCGCCTCCGTGGGCGCGCTGCCCCTGGCCGTGGCCCGCGCGTTGGGCTGTCGCGTCGCCTACCTGCCGGGCCTGACGATGCGCCGCATCGCAGACCTCTACCCAGGAGAGGCGAAGACCGACGCCCGCGACGCGTTCGTCATCGCCGACGCCGCCCGCACTATGCCGCACACCCTGCGGGCCGTTGAGGCCGCCGACGAGACTGTCGCTGAACTGGAGATGATCGCGGGCTTCGACGACGACCTCGCCACCGAGTCGACCCGGACCAAGAATCGGCTCCGCGGCCTGCTCACGCAGATCCACCCCTCGCTGGAAAAAGTCCTGGGCCCGCGGCTCGAGCATCCCGCAGTCCTGACCCTGCTTGAACGCTTCGGCTCTCCCGCCCAGCTCAGGAAGGCCGGTCGCCGTCGACTGGTCACGTTGCTGCGGCCCAAAGCACCCCGCATGGCGGAGCGCCTGGTCGAGGACATCTTCACGGCGCTCGACGCGCAGACTGTGGTTGTGCCCGGCACGGACGCCGCCGCGCTGGTCGTCCCGAGCCTGGCCTCTTCGCTGAGCTCGGTCCTGGACCAGCGCAGGCTGCTGGCCGCCAGGATCGAGCAACTTCTGGAGGCCCACCCTCTTTCCCAGGTCCTGACCTCCATGCCCGGCATCGGGGTCAGGACCGCAGCCCGCATCCTCATCGACGTCGGCGATGGCACCGCGTTTCCCACCGCCGGGCACCTGGCCGCCTACTCCGGCCTGGCGCCGGTGACCAGAAGTTCCGGGTCGTCCATCCGCGGCGAACACCCCTCACGGCGCGGCAACAAGCAGCTCAAACGGGCCTTCTACCTGGCCGCGTTCGCGTCTCTGTCCCAGCCGGAGTCACGCACCTACTACGACAAGAAACGCCGCGAAGGGAAACACCACGTTGCGGCCCTCGTCGCCCTCGCCCGACGTCGCATCGATGTGCTCTTCGCCATGCTCCGCGACGGCACCTTCTACCAACCACCGACTGCCTCTGCGGCTTGACGAAAACCATAGGGGCACTTTTTCGCGCGGACGTGGGAGCCGTCCACGCATGCGCGACTCCAATCGAGCTTGCCGGCCGCGTTCAGCTCGGCGAGCAGTAGGCGGTGCAACCGCTCGAATACTCCGGCCCTCTGCCAACGGTCCAGGCGTCGCCAGCAGGTCTGTCCGGAGCCGAACCCCAGCTCCAGGGGCAGAAGTTGCCAGGCGATGTCCTGGTGCAGGACATACAAGATGCCCTGCAGACACAGCCGGTCGGGCACCGGTCTCGGTCCTGGTGACCGCTCCGGCCATGGCGGCAGCAGGGGTTCGATCCGCACCCACAAGTCGTCATCCACGATCCACGGCCGAGTCGTCACACCACACGAACGGCCAGATCATCACATCGGTCACGCTCGACCAGGGCACCCCAACAAGATCCTGTTACGAGCTCAAAGCGGCGGCACAGGCATACGAGGATATCGACCATCAGTTGGCAGACGCGATCCGGGGTGCCAAGGATCCCAAGAAGAAGGGCAAGTAAGCGATGGCGGGACGGCCTCGGGACTGGCACCCGGTAGCGGACAACGATCCGATCCCAGGGGACGCGGACCAGATGGCAGCGCTGGGCAAGCAGTTGCGCAAGACTGCCTCCGAGCTGGAACGGCAGATCAGAAACCTAAAAGCCGTCGCAGATGTTGAAGCTTGGGACAGTGAAGCTGGCAAGGAGTTCCGCCAGAAGGCGAAGGGAAACGTCAAGAAGCTTGAAGCAGCACTAAAGCGGTACGACACGGCAGCTGATGCCATTGGTACGAGTGTCACAGAGGACGGCGGCACCGTCCAGGACAAGATCCATGCGAAACCCAAGGACTACGCATCGGACCTGAACCGGGCGCAGGAGATCGCTGATGCGGCGCTCAAGGACGCGAAGGACGCGGATGAGCGCAAAGGCGCCGCGCAGAGGAGCCTGGATACCCTCTCGGACAAGAAGTCGAGCTCGCATACGGAGTCCTCATCGGGCGGACACGGCAGCGACCGCAAAAAAATCGAGGCCAAGCGCGATGCGGCCCATGGCGAGATCGAGGCGGCCAAGGAAAGAATCAGCCAGGCCAAGTCAATCCGCGACGCAGCGGCGGATCGTGCACGCGAGTCCATCGACGCAGTTATCAGCCATGACTCGCTGAAGGACGGCTTCTGGGAAACTCAAATCCAAAACATCGCGGACTTCACGTCGATGGTCTCCACCTGGTGCGGGATCCTTTCACTGGTGGTTGGCTGGATTCCTGTCATCGGGCAGGCTCTGGCGGGGGTGCTGGGTGCCATCGCGATGATCGCGACTTTGGTGAATACGCTGACCACGCTTGTGCAGGTATTTCAGGGGAACGCAGATTGGCTGGACCTCGGCATGTCTGCCTTGGGCTTTTTGATGATGGGCGCAGGGAAAGCGTTCTCGAAGGTCGCAGGAAAATTTGCCAAGACAGCGCTAGGTCGCATGGGTAGAGCAGCTAAGGCTACGACAACCAAGCAGATTAGCCGTAACAACAAGGCGCTCAGGAAGATTTCCGCGAAAAAGTTTAAACTAGGGAAGGGCGAGGGCTGGAAGTCACTCAAGGAGCCCTTCCTTGAGCCTTTTTCGAAGCGCGCGTGGGTCAGCAACGTCAATACACTGAAGTTTGGTAGGGGAAACTACCGTGCTGCCTGGAACCAGATCGGAGCCCGAGGTGGTGGTAATCCGGTAAAGGGGCTGGGAAGATCTGTCTCGATGGTCGACCCCGGGGTCGCCTCGGACCTTAAGGACATCAAGCTGGGCGTGTCCGGCCTAGGGAACTTCGACCCGAATGCCATAAATAGAATTTCTAAGACAGCATCCCGCATGTCGGTAGTCGGTGCGGGAATGACGCTGGGTGGTCTGGGGCTGGACGGTAACCTAAACCCGCTCCTGGGCTGATCCCAGAGTATCTTTCTGACTGAAAGGCAATCTCATGAGCACACAGGACGAGGGCGGGCCTGTCGTGGATGACCACGTGTGCCGCCTCGACCTTCAGGCGGGTTGGGTGGATCTAACCTTGCACGAGGGGACTAAGGCTGAGGCGAAAGCTTTGGCCACTGAGACCGTCAATCGTCTCAATCCATTGCGTCTCGAAATCGAGAAAAGCGCGGTTTTCGACGACATGGTCCGGAGGGCCGTTGATCTCAACGAGGACGGTCCTCTTCTCGCAGCCGCGTACTACAGCGAAAATGGAACTGCTCTGGCGAATCTCGTCATCGATTCGTACGGCGAGGAAGGTGTGCCACGCCCCGTTCCGGGGGAGGTACAGCCGTTGCTTCTGGAATGGGAGAATGGCGAGGTTGTGGGCGATCCTCAGGTGGCCCACTTGGAGTTGCCGGCCGGACCCACCGTACGGGTTCAGTCGATGCTCAAGGTCAAGAAGATCCTGGGGTTCGGTCGACGCCTCACCGAGTTCATTAAGTACGCTGTGTTTCCTCCCGATAGTGACAGTCTGATCGTGGTTACAGCGACCTGGGAATTTGTCCAACTAACGGAAGATCTCACCCGAACCGTCGACGAATTGATGCCTACTCTTCGAATCGTACCGGTCGATGCCGGTGGCAACGAAATTGATACCAATCCATCGAGGTGAGTCTCCCCGATCATGCTGAGTGCAAGCGATTTCACTGCACCTCCTAGGGACTACCAGCTGATCGTCCCGGAGGGTTGGTTCCAACTCTTGCTCGACCCTGATGCACGAGACCGCGGCATCGTCGCCCTCGCAGAGCTGCAGTTTCGAGGCGTGGACAACACTCCACACCTCAAGGAGCAGTTCATGAGGGAATTGCAGAGGAAGGCAAAGGACGCCTACAAGGTCGGCGGCACGGAGCTCTACCTCTCTACGCTGACCATTGGGCCAGTGCCGCTCGCGTCCTCGCTGTTGATCAGCGTCCCTCCGGCCGATGAATGGCCTAGGTGCTTTAATGCGGAAGAACTGTCGGAGCACCTGGCTAGCCCGGCTGACGACGGTCAGCTCGATGTGGTGGAACTGTCGGCTGCAGGCAAGGCAGTCCGCCAGAGACGCAAAGAAGCCCCTGACCCTGCGACCCAGCTGGGCAACACGCTCCCCACCACGACGCTCACGTACTACGTCCCGATCCCTGTCACTAAGAACTGGCTGATGCTGACGTTCTCTACCCCCGTGGACCCATTGGCGGACCAGATGGTCGAGTTGTTTGACGTCGTGGCAGGAACGCTGCACTGGGCATGACACCGCGGAACGGATACGGAGCGCAGCGGAGAAGTTCGTCCTGGCCCGCCAAACGAGAAGCTGGGCCAGGGAGGTGGAGACCCGGGGCGGATTCCAGCGCCGGGGCAGCGTGGGAGTGGCTGTCCTGACAGGATTCCTGATCGTGACCGCTGTCCTTTTGCTACGAGGGAAGGGAGCCTACCGCTCGGCACTACGACAAGCCCCCGATCTGATTGTCCAGGCGGCCCATAGGCTTTTGGACTCGTGGCGGTCGCAGGCGGTCTCGGCCTTGTGGCTCATCGAGCCCGTCATCGGGTCAAGCGCCGGGCTGCTACGGCGTGGGGACGTAAGCTCGGCACTGGCGTATGCGTGGCTTTGTCATCCGGCGTGGTGCTGTTCATGATCGGGACGATGCCCGGACATAACTGACGTTCGACCGACACCGGTTGCGTCGCCGTTTCCGGATCGGGGCGGTCGATCATCGTGTTTCTGCTGACCGCCGGCGTCGCAAGCTGGGGATTCGTATTTGTACGTTGTATACGCGCAGCGCGGCGCGAAGCCGAAGGGAAAGCGCGATGGCGAAGGCTCCGTAAGAAGGGGAAGGGCAGAAGCCGAGCGGCGATCCGAGACAGCTGAGGCGTCGCTGATGTGTCCTTTGACCCTATGCGTAACTCTGAGCGGCCGGCGATTGCTGCGTGAGCCGCTGCAGCACCAACCGAATCGCCGACATCGTGAAGGCGCCGCCGCCCGTCCGTCACACCGTGCCTCAGCCTGCGGTTGGAAAGGCCTCCGTCAAGCGTGCATTTTGGCCCGAGTAGCACATTCACGGCCCGGAGATGATGGACAGAGCTCCGCTTATCCAACGGCTCCCTCGGTCTGTCTACTTGTCCCCAACGAGCGCAAAGGCGAAGGCAAGCCGGCGGTCGATCCAGTCCGCCCGGATGGTGACCTCCGTGCTTCCCTCGGACATCATGACCACCTTGTCACCCACCCGCCACTCCAACGTCCGCGGTTTGGACGGCTGATCGCCGCCCTCACCGAAGTCGGCCAGACCGACCACGAGTCCGAGGGTCACTCGGACGGCAGCCCGCCCGACGACTTCGGCCTTCGAGTCACCGCTGGCCCACTCATTGCGGCCCACGATCTCCGGGTGCCCGGGCTGGTCGATGCGCCAGGTGTGCTTGAAGGGACGCTTGGGGGGAACGCGGCGCAAGGTTCCTATGACCTGGCCCTGCCCGTCCCGCACGACATGGTGACGCTTGCCGCCCACTTCCTGTGGAGCGTCGACGTAGCAGAGCAGACGCTGCGCCTCGGGGTCCTCATACAGGGTGAGATGGGAGTCCGAGGGCCCAGTCCGGGCTCGGGACGCGGGAGCGACGTACGCGCAGGGCGCGTTGACTCGGAGTTCCTTGCCACCCTTGGGCACACGCACCGCGCGCAGCCCGTGGATGGCTCTCTTGCGCTTGGTGGTTACAGGACGTTCCGTGGCGCTGATGATGAACTTGTAGACGTTCGCCCACTCGACGGGCTCCACCGGAGGCTCCTCGGCCCGCTTGCTCGTCCGGAACGCCACTGTTACCCCCTGAGCGGAACTGACTGCCGAATCCGACCGACTCTAGCGGTCGCCTTCTACCTCCATGACCTCGGCTGAACTTGTGTGCCCGGGTGGGGGCAAGGTTCCGGAATCGAGTACATCCAGGGGGCCTTGGACCCGGTTTCTGGACACGGGTTATGCGGCTTGCGTCGGCGTTGGTTGATGTCGTTCGGTAGGCGTTCTCGTAGGCAGTCGGGCTGCGCTGTCCGGGACGGGAGTGACGGCGTCGGGCGTAGCAGCGAGGGCGCCATTCTGACGGCCGCACTGCTGGCCGGACCGGGCGTCGTTGCCCAGGCCGCCACCCCGCAGACAACCGCCGTACCCGGCCCGGCACGGGAACGCGCCGCGGCGGCCATCACCTGGTCCCTCGTCCGTGCGAACAACCCCACCTCGGACCAGAGCTCGGCCTACGACTCCATCACCAGGGCCATGAACGCGGCTGTGGCCCGTTACAACAACCTCAGCGACCTGAGCAAGACCATCACCGTCCGATACGACCCGAGCGTCCCCACCGCCGACGGCAGCAACAACGGCACGATCCGCTTCGGCAGCAACCGCAGCTACATGAGCGAGCGGACGGCCCTGCACGAGATCGCCCACACCATCGGCGTGGGGACGAGCTCGGGCTGGTCCCGGCTCGGCGGCAGCGGCACCTGGACCGGCGGGCAGGCCACCGCTCTCGTCAAGCAGTACGACGGCTCCGGCGCCAAGATCTCCACCGGCGGCGGCCACTTCTGGCCCTACGGCCTGAACTACGACAATGAGTGGTCGAACACTGCGGCCGACCGCCACGTCCTCATCGTCGCCGCCATGGTTCGCGACGGCCTGTAGGGAAATCCGGACAGCGGCAGGCCGGCGCTCACCCCAGATGCGGCGGCGCGAACATCCGCAGCACGGCCGGGAGCAGGACTACGGAAGGCCTGGGTGACGCCAGTGCCTTCACGAGGTCCTGCTCCAGGTTCTCCGGGGTCGTCCGGCCCGCGGGGACAGCGAAGAATTCCGCCAGGGCCACGTAGTCGGGCCGGGTCAGTTCCGTCGCGGTCGCCTCGCCGAACGCGTCGGCCCGTCGAAGGCACCCAAACAGCGCTCCCACTTCGGTTTCAGTAGCCACAGGCATGCGGTTCCCACGCCGGATCCATCGGCGGTTTCAGCGGGCTGATTCCGCCCCGTGTGAGAACTCCCCCCGCCCCACCCGCGCCGCCATCCCGTCCTCCGCCGATCGCACCAGCGACCCGTATCCCGTGGCCGCCCACACGCTGCGGTCGGCCGGGATCTCGAAGTAGGGGATCTCGCGGCCGCCCTTCGACTCGGGGGCGGTGAGTACCTCCGGCGCGCGTCGGGTGCGTACCGCCCGGTCGCAGGCCTCGCAGGCCGCCACGTTCAACCGGTCGCGGCGGCCCAGTGGGCGCCAGTCGAAGCGGCGGGCGGCGCGGCCGTGCAGGGGGTTGAAGAAGCAGAGCGGGAGTGCGGACGGGTCATGGCCCGCCAGGGCGTCGCGGCCTTCGGTGACGAGGGCCAGGACCCCGGCCAGGTCGGGCAGGCCGTGGGCGGCGTCCAGGACCTTGCCGGCTGCGGCGTACGCGTCCAGGGCGCGCGGCAGGCCCGGCAGGGAATCGGAGGCGGACTGCGCCGATTCGCCGAGTGCGATGACCTCTGCGGAGGCGTGCCGGCGCAGTTCACGTACGTCGGTGTTGCGGGCGGCCGCGAACACCGCCCGGGGAAACGCGAAAGGGGCGCCCGACGCGTGGTGGTTCCGACGGCGGCGTACGAACACCAGCAGGCCGCCCGCGAGTCCGAGCACCGCCACCGCGGCGATGGCGACGATCAGCCAGGGGGCGGTGCCACCGTCCTTCGACTTGTGGTCGTTGCCCGGGGCGGACCCGCCGAGGTCGCCCATCGCGTCGTTGTACACCTGCGTCCCGTTGCCCTGCTGCACCAGCTCGATCGCCTTGGACACCTGATCGGTCAGGCTCGCGTCCCGCATGCCGTCCAGGAAGCCGACCGCCGACACGGCGTCGTTGGTCTGATGCTGGTCGTCGGGCCACTCATGGCCGCTCAGATAGCCGGACTCGTCGGACGTGGTGATCAGGATGAGGTCGGGCTGGGTCAGATGGTCGCGTACAACGCTCTGGAGGTTGTCGGGCTCGCCGTTGAAGCTGTCGCCCTTGATCAGCGGCACCAGCACCACCTTGATAGGTAGCCCGGTCTTCGCGATCTGCGCGGCGAGCTGCTTCTGTCGTGCGGGTGGTACGGACCCGGCGTACCCGGGGTCGACGTACACCGGCGAGGTACGCAGCCCCGCCGCGATCCGGGCGCCCGGGCTGGGCGGCTGCGCCGCGGCCGGGAGCACCGGCACCAGCACCAGGGCCAGCGCCGACAGGAGGGCGGCGAGCGGGGCGGCGAAGGTTCGCTTGTGGCCCCTGGGGTTACTGGACACCGGCGTACTCCCTTACGGCGTCGAGAAGTCGGGCAATTCCGTGCTGTGCGGCGGGCAGCGGACCGGCCGCCTCCTGGTACGCCACCCGCTCACCGTGGTCCGCACCCGGCAGAGTGAGCCGAAGGGCGCTCAGTGGGCCGTGCCGGCGGTCGGCGGCCGCGTGGCGACATGGCTCGCACACCGGGATGCGGCGCCGCCTGCGCCGCCCACGCTCCACGTAACGCACGTCGTGCTTCTGGGTGGCGGGGCCGTGCAGCGGATTGAGGTCACAGCAGAAGTCGGCGGCGGCGCCGGTGACCAGTGTGGCCCGGCCCGAGCGGGCCAGGGCGATGGCGGCGGCCAATTCGGCGGGCGCGGCTTCGTTGTCGACCCGGCGGTCGGAATCGCGGTCGACGAGGAGGGTGGCGGCGTCCAGACAGTCCCAGATCCGGGTGCGTACCGCATCGGGCAGACTCTCCGGTGCCGCTTCGAACTCCCTCCCGAGGGCCGTGATGTCGCTGCGGGCCGTCCGGCGCAAGTACGACTCGGCGGGATCGGCCGGAGCGGTGAAAGCACCGGGCGTGGCGGAAGCGGGGGCGGTGGCCCGCCGTCGCCGCAAGGCGATCAGCCCGCCGAGCATGCTGATCAGCGCGACCATGATGCCGAAGGCCAACGCCCCCGCCAGCAGACCGACGAAGACGCCCGGCCAGAAGTCGCTGCGGAAGAACAGCGGGTGCAGCGTGTTGTCCTCGACGGGATCCGGTGCTCGTTCGGTGCCGAACTCGGAATAACTCGGCTCGGAGGTCCGTGGCATCTTGTCGAGGAACGTCATCAGCTGGTCGAGCCGTGCGCCGAGCCGGAAGTCGGCCGGCTCGGAATCCGCGTTGTCGTGGCGGATCGCATCAGGCAGGTCGAAGGTCAGCCGGCTGCTCTCGATCCGGAGCCCGTAGTCCTCGGCGCCGATATCGCCGCGGAGCGGGTCGGCGACGATGTAGACGCCGTCCTTGCCCACCTTCTTGTGCAGCGCTGCGCTGAAAATGCCGGGCTGGTCGCCCGACTCGTCGTTGGAGAGCTGCGGCACGAGCGTGACGTACACCGGCCCGGTGCTCGACTTGAACTCGGCCATGCGGTGCCGCAGCTCGGACTGCTGTGCCGCAGTGAGCAGTTGCGGGCTTTCCGGATCGCTGTACAGCGGGTCGTGCCGCAGCCCGGCCGCGACCCGGTCGACCCGGGCCGACATATCGGCGGCGGTGGGCGGCGGCGCGGCGCTCGACGTCTTCTGGTCGAAGGTGTGCAGCGTGACGAAGACGACGGCGACGGCGGCCAGCAGGGCGCATCCCGCCTCGATCAGACGCGCGGCGAGCGGATGCCGGGCGCGGGGAGTCGCCTCTTTCGTGGACTTCCCGGAGTTTCCGGACTTCGCGGAGGCGGTGCCGGCCTGTTTCGGCAGCTTGCCGAGGTCGATGGGCGGCTTGGACGCCTTGGTCGGCGGCGCGCGGCGGCGGAGGCGGCGCCGTACATACGGCGACAGCAGCAGAATCAGCAGCGGAACACCGGTCAGCAGAATGCCGGTGAGAAACGACTGGTTGTCCCGGTCGGTCGGCCCGATGTACATATTGTCCGGCTCATGCGAACTCCCGCCTTCACCGCCGTACCTCTTCTGCGCACTGTCCGCATGCCGCGCAGCTTTGGCGCTTCCTTCGGCGATCACTTCGGTGAAGCGCTGGAACTTGAGCAGCGGCCCCGCGTCATAGGGGAGTTCATAGAGCGTCACGGTGGACGCGTCGTCCGCCGGGGCTCGTACGCCGTAGGCGTCGGCGGCCGCGACCCCCATGTCGTCGACCAGTACGTAGAGCCCGTCCCGTCCTAGCCGGTCGTGCACTGCGGCGAGCAGCGAACCCTCGCTGCTGAGCTGCGCGGGAAGCACCAGGACATACGTCGGGACGCCGGTCCGCTTGGCGTACTTCGCGAAGGCCGGGGCCATGGAGTAAGGCACCTCGCGGGGCATCTGGTCGCTGACGTAGACCGGGTTGCTACGGAGCAGGTCGGCGAGATGGGCTGCCTGCGAAGCGGGCACGCTGCCCTGGGCGGCAGCCGGCCCGGCGGGAACGAGCAGGGCGAACGCCAGGGTCAGCAGCGCGAATACCGTACGCAGCCCGGGCACGCGCGGGATGCCGCCACGAGCGGTGCACGGCGTGGTGGGCGCCTGGGCGTCTGCGTTCCGTTCCCTCATGCGGCGAACTCTAGCGAGGTGTGCGTTCTGGTGGTAAGAGACCGAATAGGCGGAGAAGCGGCATTCTGGGTAAGCACCCCACGTTTTCCCGAGCAGCTCGCACCTGCCAGGGGGTCGACTGATCACCCTTGGCCGACTGCCGCCGATCCGCCTGCGAGTCCCCCGGATGCCGGTAGCCGTTGACGATTGCCTTGGTGTCCGGCATGAGGCATAAGTCTCTGTGGGGAGGGTCGGGGAGGGTCCTGCCGGTCCTGACTACAGATCGCCCGGCTTCGGCTTTGCCGGGCCGCCCGACGGGCTCATCAGAATCGAGTGCGTTTCGACGCGCCCCTGTCCGGCCTTCGCGGGTACCCGGCACTCGACCTGGACGGTCCCGCTCTTGAGCAGAGTGAAGGTGGGTGGTTCGGCGCCCTTTGGGAGTTCCTGCCTGAAGTCCCGTACACGGTAGCGCCGGCCCTCCGTGAGGTCGGCTTCGGTGAGCGCATGGATCGAGCCGTTGATGAGCTGGGCGAGGCGCCCGGCGCTTTCCGGAGAGCCCGCGAACAGGCGTATCCAGGATCCGTCCGCGAAGGTGAGACGAACGTCCCCGCCGATCTCGCTGAACTTCATCTGCCGGGCTCCCGCGATGTCTTTCCGGGGCACCTCCCAGAGCTCGTCAGCCTTGCTCAACGACGCCTGCTGGTTACCGAGGAAGACGAGTCGTCGATCGGTGAGCACGGCATCCGTGGCGTAACGGTCGGGACGGCGCGAGGGGTCCAGCTGCCAGGGGACAGTACGCGCGACGGTCCCGGGTGCGGCCCACATGACGGGGAAGTCCTCAACCTCGTTCTCTCGCTCCTCCGGGTTGCCGCGGGTGGGCACACCACCGAAGGGTGAGCCCACTGCGCTGCCGGCGCCGGCGATGACGTTCAGGATCAGGGGGATACCGACGAGGAGCGCACGGCCGGTGCGGCGGGCTGCGCGGTCGCTGGTAGACCTCAGAGTAAAAGCCGGAGCGGTCGGCCAGTTCGGCAAGTCGCCCTGGATGTCGTGACGTCCGGTATCGCGGAACCAGCGGCAGCCTGCGACGGCTGGTGCCAAGCCGGTGGCGAACGTGGCGGGCGTACGGATCAGCAGATCCTCGTCGGGCCCGGGGTACCAGTCCATGGTGACATCAACTCTCAGACTTCGGCTCAGCTGTAACTGCTCGCACCCTTGCCTCCTTGCCGGACTCGCTCGCGGCTCGAGCAACTGCCACGGTCTTGTCCGCTACCTTGACGCCGTTACCTTCGGGGACGCCGTTGAGGTCGCTCAAAGGTCACCGGGCTTCGGTACCGCAGGGGCTCCTGAGGCGTCCATCAGAATCCCGTGCGTTTCGAAAAACCCGGCTGCGGCCTTAGCGGGAGCTCGGCACTCGACCTGGACGATTCCGCTCTTGAGCCGTGTGAAAGTCGGTGCCTCGGCGTTCTCCGGAACATCGCGTTGGAACCTCTGCACCCGTTCGCGCTGGCCGTCGGTGAGGTCTGCCGCGATGAGCCCTTGGATGGAACCGGTGAGCAACTGGGACAATCGCTCGGAACTTTCGGGCGAGCCGGTGAACAGGCGGATCCATGACCCATCCGCGAAGGTGATGCGGATATCCCCGCCGATCTCGCTGAACTTCATCTGCTCGGCTCCGGCGATCGCGTTGCGTGGCACTCCCCAGAGCTCTTCGGCCTTGTCCGGCGTCGCCGTACGGGTGCTGAGGAAGACCAACCGACGGGTGGTCAGCACCATGTCCGTGAGGTAGTCCTCGGGCCTTCGTGACGGGTCGAGCTGCCACGGAACGGTTCTGGCCAGCGTCCCCGGCGCGGCCCACATCACGGGGAAGTCCTCGACCTCGTTCTCGGGCTCTTCCGGGTCGCCCTGCAGAGTTACGTCGCCCAAGGGCGAGCCGAGTGCTCCGCCGATGCTGGCGACGATGTTCGCAATCAAGGGGATACCGACGAGGAGCGCACGGCCGGTGCGGCGGGCTGCGCGGTCGCTCGTGGACCTCAGGGTGAAGGCCGGACCGGGCGGCCAGTTCGGCAAGTCGCCCTGGATGTCGTGGCGTCCGGTATCGCGGAACCAGCGGCAGCCTGCGACGGCTGGTGCCAAGCCGGTGGCGAACTTGGCGGATGCACGGATCAGCAGATCCTCGTCAGGGCTTGGTTGCCAGTCCATGGTGACTCAACTCTCAAAGGTTATTCCGGCTCAGCCGGGTGCTCGTCGTGTGCGGGGATCTCCGCGAAATCCACTGACCGGACGATATCCGCCATAGCGCGGGAGAAGTCGTCCCACTGGTCCATTGCCGCGGTGTCCAGGGTAAACACTGCGGTATAAGGGCCCGTCGAGAAAGGGATATGAACCTGGATCTGGCCCATGATCAATTCGTGGTCCGTGCCATCCGTGGTGAACTTCCCGTCCACCACGAGGCTGCGCAGCGAGATCGCCGAGACGGCGGGTCCAGACGGCAGGTCCAGCCAGCGCACATCGCGCATTGGGTCCTGCTGCAAGATCTCCAGGGTGCCGTGTGCGGCGACGTCCTGGTCGGTCTGATCGGACTCGAAGACGGCGACGGTCAGGGAGCAGTGAGCGATGCCGCGATTGCCAATGTCATACAGGCCGATGCCAAAGAAGGAGACGCCGGTGCTCAGCATCTCGTCCGCCATCGCACTGTAGGTGGCCCCCATGACCTCCCACAATGGCTCTTCGCCGAGCGGGTAGATGTCGCGGACGAGTTGGGCGACGGCTGCGGCACGCTCCGCCGCATCCAGTGAGACCTCGATAGCGTGTATTCCGTGGGGCAGTTGGAAAGTCATCGGAGGAAGCGTGGTGCTGTCGACACCCAGTTCCTGAAGCTGCGCGGTGCTGTCCATATGGCTCTCGCTCACGGATTGGTAGCGGCTGCGTGAAAGTTGTCCCCAAACCCGAGATCGTTCTTCGCGTATGTGTATGCCTTTTTGACCGTAAATCCGGTCTTAACGGTGGCATCGACAGCTCGGCTGCCGATGCTCATGGGATTGACTTCTTTGATGAACGGCACCTTGGACGCGAGCGTGTTGACGCCCTGGCTGCCGAGCCACTGTCCCTTGCGGACGTTCTGGAGACCGCTCTCTACGGCCAGCCTAAGACGGCTGCCGCCCTCACCGAGCTTGACGACGGGGACTGTCTTTGTCTTGCCGAAGAGAACGAAAGTCTTGCTGACGCTGGGCATACCGCGATAGCCCTCGCCGAGCTCCGCCGCGCGTGTTGTAGCCTTG
Organism: Streptomyces sp. NPDC051320; assembly: GCF_040682175.1. NCBI lineage: Bacteria > Bacillati > Actinomycetota > Actinomycetes > Kitasatosporales > Streptomycetaceae > Streptomyces > Streptomyces sp. NPDC051320. The sequence continues at coordinate 429,923 of NZ_JBFBAL010000004.1, read as the reverse complement.
ACGCCCTTTGCCAGTTCAGCAGTGCCCGTCAGGCCCTTGACGCCTGGGAGGACGCCGAGCGCATCGAACCCGATATCTACCCAACTGACGTCGGCCCCAGCTGCTTTAGCGACCAAGTGCGTCAGTAGCGCCGCCCCGCTGGTGATCATCGCAGCGGCAGCGAAGATGGCACCCACTGGCTCGAACGGGGCGGTAATGATGGCGAGGATGCCGAGAACGCTGCTGATCAGGCTGAGCGCGTCACCGATTGCTTTGATGACATCGGCGTGATCCTTGATCCACTTGCCGGTGGCGTTCCAGGCGTCCTCGACGCCGTGTACGAGCTTGTCCCAGAACCCGGGCTCGTCGGGCGCGATGTCGCTTGCCTTGTCGAGTTCCTTGCCGATGGCTCCGGCGGCCTTGTTGTACCGGCTCTCCAGGTCGTCGACCTTGCCTTCGAGGTCGTTGATTTCCCCGGAAGGCTTGCTCAGGTCGTCGGGGGTCTTTTCCTTGGCTTTCGACATGTCGTCGAATGCCTGCTTGGCGGTCTTCTCCAGCCGGTCCGCTTCGTCCTGGAAGTCCTGGAGTTCGCCGGCCCACCGGTGCAGCGCGCGCGCTGCCTTGTCGAAGGAATCGTGGCTCTTCTTGATCAGCGGTGTGACGTCGGTCGATATGTGCTCGGTGAAGGCGGTGGCGGTCTTGCCCTTCCAGGCCCCGCACTCGATGCGTTGCAGCTCGTTCAGCGACGTTCCCAGTTCGCTCGCCAGCTTGCCGAGCTGCTTGGCCAGGTCCCGGGTCTGTTCCACGTCACCGGGCGTGGGATCCCAGCCTATGTGGGGGAAGGCGGGGCGTTTGCTCACGTCACTTGCCCTTCGGCTTCTTAGGCTTCATGGACTCTGCGAGATCCAGGTCCAGTTTGTTGAAGGATTCGCCGATTTTATCGATCATCTTGACGGCGTTGTGCGTGTGCTTGCCGAGCTGCTTGACGCCGTAGCCCCAGTCGTCGGCGAAGTCGTGGACGTCCTCGACGAGTTTGTGAGCGCCAACGACCGAACCGTCTGTTCCGCGCAGTATCTTGCGCACATCCGACATTCGATCCGAGACGGTGGAAAACGTCTTCCTGAGATCGTCGAAGATCGTGCCGTCGAGTCGTAGATCAGTCATGCCGCATCCCCGTCTGCGTCATCCGTTGCTGGCCTGAACCTCTTGGACAGTGACGTCCTCGAGTGTGGCCGATGATGCCATGCGGCGGCGTGAGGGAACGGAAGCGGGTATCAGGGCACCTCTGCCGGCTCTCCAGATGGGCTCCTGTCGTCCATAGTGCAGTGTGCTGACTGGACATAGTCCGGGAGCGCGGCTCGAGCGCAGTGTTGATTCTGCGTTGACCCCTCTTGGCCTGAGCTGAGGGCTCTCTGGATGGTCGGGGAGGGCGGGAAGCACATCTGCGCACTTTGTTGGTATGCGCCGGATTTACTCATAGATCATCATCCTGATACCTCACGTCTTCGCCATCCCTCCCCATCAAGTGAAACGGTGACGGCCTGCCGATGTGCGACTCGTTGACGTCCGCTGGAATGCTTGTGTCGATGAGGAAGTTGCCGCTAGGTCGGCGACTTATCACAGGCCGGCACTTGTTCGGCTGTGTGGCGACAATGGTGTCCAGCGTCTCCTGCTGTCTCAGCAGAAAGTCGTCCGCCCGGCGGGGGGCCTGGTCGGGGGCCGACCGTTTGCCGTAGCCAGGAGCGGCCATCGGGTGTGCGGGCGATGATGCGGGGGCGCGCAGGGCGGCGCTCAAGTTCTGGGTAGCCACGAGATCGCTTCCTTCGATCTCGGGGTGAGACCCCGGCTTGGTACTGCTAACACCGCGTCGGGGTCGTTTAGTTGCTCGCACCGTAAACAGCCGCGCCCGCGCGCCGCAAGCTGGTCCGGGTTAGTCGTATTTCCTCACCGTTACGACGGTGGGGAGGCGGGGAGGTTGCCCAACCCCCCTTACCTACCTACCCAGTCCAAAATGAAGCTCGAGGCCCGTAGCTCGGGGTTTCGGCTCTCGAAGCTCGACGCTCCCGTCCCGGTGCTCGAAATTCGTCCCTCGAAACCCGGATCTCAAGATTCGGAGGTTGCGGACCCGGGTGGCGAGGACCGGGCTGCTGCGGCTACCGAATACGCCTGGTGTCCGAGTTTTCTGCAGTCGCGACGCCGACAAGGGGACCAGGCCTCTGCACCGGCGGCGTACCCCTCCCGAACCGTGAACGTTCCGACCCCTATTGTTCACTGGCCGCTCCTTTGAGCAGTCCGATGACACTTCTGCATGGAGTGTTCACGTTTTTTGGGGTGAGTTCCGCGCTGGCGGGTGTGGACGTTCTGCTGCCGTCGCTGGGGCTCGATCGGGTATCACACGCCAGCGACTACCTGCCGCCGCTTGTGGAACTCGGATGCTGTAATCCCAGTGTGGCCCGGCACCTGGCCGAAAACCTGAGGAGGCGCGCCACGTGGCTGGCGCGCCCGAGCCACAGGATGATGACGAGGCTGAGGCTGCGGAGCAATGCCGACGTGAGGAGTTGCTCGGCAAAGTTCGCAGAGCGAGCAAACGAAGCCTGTCCTGTCCACGATGGGCCGGTGCCCAGACCGGTCGTTCGGCGAGTTCCCATCGGCGCCGGCGCCCCGGTGCGCTTAGCGGTTGACGGCTTGGATTTCCTGGACTGTTACGTCTTGGGTGTTGCCGAAAGTGCCGTTGGGGAGGTCGCCGCCGGTACCGCCGGTGCCGGTCCAGCTGATCTTCCAGGTGATGGTGGCCTTGAGTTTGTACGGTCCGTTGTTGCCGGAGGCGCGGAGATAGGTGAGGCCGCAGGGCGGGGTTTTGTCAGCGTCGCCCTTGGCGTAAGGGGTGCCGATGGAGCCGTCGCTGTTGATGGCGCATTCCCCGGATGCGGGGTACAACTCGGCGTCCGACGTACCTGGTTCGATCTTCAGGGAGACCGGGGTGGCGGTGGTCGTGGCCTGGATGTTGAGGACGGGCACGGAAGCGGTGACGGAGACCGGCTTGAAGTCTGTGTTGTCGAGCCAGGCCCAGGTCGGGAGGTTCACCTTGGTCGCGCCATTCGGCGCCAGGGTGACCCTGCTGGTCGGGACGCGGATTTCAGCGTAGGCGAGCTGCGACAGGATTTCGGGGGTGATGGCCTGCGGGATGTTCGCGGGAGGCGGGTCGCCCTTGTCCACCCAGAAGATGGGCTTGTCACAGGACAGTGCGCCTGGTTCTCCGATGCGTGCGTCGTCGACGTAGGAGTCCCACCAGTAGCCTTGGCCGGTCTTGGCTTTGTTGAAGTCCTTGTAGTCACCGCCCTTGCCGTCGCCCTTTTCATAGTGATTGCGCTGTGTGAGGTCCCATTGGGATCCCGTGGACGGGGCCTCCCAGATGGGTTCTAGGTAGGCCTTGAGTTGGGCTGGGGTGTACTTCGGGGCATACCAGCACGGGGGCGGCGACCAATTGCCCTGAGGGGCAACGGCTCCGGTCTGTGGGCCGTGGCCGTTGTTGGTTCGGTCATAGACGACCCCGGCACTGGCCGAGATGGTGCCGCTGCCGTCCGCATTGCCGGAGGTATCCGTTTTGGGAGGAGGTGGAGGGGCCTGGTCGTGCGACCCATCAGCCAGTGCCGGCCGTGTGCTGAGCAGGAAGATAGCGGATCCCGTGACCGCTAGCGCCATAATTCGCGGACGATTCATGGCTGACACTTCGAATTCCCCCTCAAACTGATCATCTTCGTGGTGACCCAGACGCCGAGATCGTTCTTTCGCAACGCTGTGTTATAGAGGATGTAACTATTGCTCGTGACAGGAGTTTTATCAATTTTCTTGGTTTTGATGTGCAAGTCAAACGCCTTGCCCTGATCTTCGCAGTAGACCAGCGTGGCTGTTTTATCCTTGCCGACGCTTACGGTTGCGTCATAAAAGCGAAATTTCCCCGTCATTCGCGCCTTGTCGTTGACGTACTCCTGTACGTATTTCTGTGTTGCGACAGACACCTCTCCCTCCGAGTAGAAGCGGTACGCCTTGTCCAGGGGATCTTGATTCGTAACCGCCAGGTCGGTGGCTTTGATGAACTGCTCGCCGTCGGAGAGGATTGCATCCTTCTCCTTGTTGCCGGTCTTCGGCCAGTCGAAGGTGTACGACATGTCCGCCGGCAGCGTGATCTTCGGGCGCCCGGGCGCCGTCGAGGCCGAAGGACTGGGCGACGCCGACTTCGAAGCCCCCTGGTCGGCGCCCGCGATCTTGTCCGAGTCCTTGGACTTGCTGTCACCGTCCCCGCTGCAGGCGGTGAGGAGGAGGGCTGCTGCTGTCGCGAGTGCGGCGGCAACGGGCAAAGATCGGCGGTTCACGGGCGACTCCCGGTGGGGGCGTTTGCGGACTATAGGTAATTGACGCTATCCGGGCAGTACTTGGTTTCACCAGAGCGAACTGGACGGTGTCGGCGGAATACTTGTGGCGTTTCGGGTGAATCGGTCGGGCGGGAGAGGGCCGTGGATGTCCAGGAGGTGTCCGATCACCTGTGGGCCAAAGCCCGCGACTGAAGCGCGGTGCAGCGAAGGTTCCGTCTTGGTCACGCGTGGTTCACGCTTCATGTATTTCACGTTCCGCGTCCGTCGCGCCGTCGCGTCCCCTGTCACCCGCAGTCCACTCCACCCGATCCCGCCGGGGCTCGGCCGTTGGCCGCCCGAGTGATCGTGGCGCAAGTCGAGCCGGGCCGACCGGTTGGTGACCGTAACTGCCGCGGTTGTGAGGGTGATGCGTGTGTGCTGTGAGGTGCGCGGATTTGCGGCTGCATCGGCAACTGCGGTGGAAGGCCCGGGCTGGAAAGCCATGTTCGGATGATTGCGGGGAAGACTTGGCGGGTGCAAAGGGTGGCGTGCGGCCGTCGAGGGGCCGAGGGGAAATCTGGTGAAGCTTTCCGTGGTCGCCAAGCCCGGCCGGTTGTGACCGGTTTGGGTCGATGTTGACGAAGGGCGTGAGGTTCGCGATCCTTATCTCGTCTTGAGGCGCTTATGTGCTGCTGCTACGGTGCGATGACTTGACAGCCTCCGGTGGCCTGGGAATCGGAACCGGATAAATGGCGGCGAAGTCGACTCGCTTATGTCGCAGAGAAACTTTTTCGGGGAGCAGCGGCGTGAAGGTCCAGGAGCGCACGGGCGCAGGTAACCACAGGGTTCCCTCGCCCGCACAGTCGTCCGGTGAGCGGCTTCCATCGGTGACACGTGAGCGCAAACCGGCACTGGCCGCGCTAGCTGTGCTGCTGATCCTGGTGGGTGCGCTGGGCGCGACGGTGCTCGTGCTACGCGCCGGTAACCGTGTCGAGGTCGTCAAGTTGAAGGCGCACCATGACATCCAGGCGGGACAGAGCCTGACCACCTCGGACGTCGAGTCGGTGATGGTCGCCGATGACGCCAGCATCAACTACGTCCCGTACAAGCAGCTGCGCACACTGGAGAAGCTGCAGGCGAAGAACGCCTTGGTGGGCGGCACGGTGCTGATCGGCGACATGTTCGCCGACAAGACGGGCACTCCCGCGGGCAAGGCCGTAGTCGGCCTCTCCCTCAAGGACGGTCAGTACCCCGCCGACATCAAGGCCGGCGACACCGTCACCGCCTACCGCGTCGGCGACAAGGTGTCTGGCAGCAACGGCAGCAGTAACGACAACGCGCAGACCGGCGGCTCCGGTGGAGCGGCCATCGTTGAGCGGGCCACTGTCGCCGCGGCCCCCAAGGTCTCATCCGGCACGATCAGCAGCGGGAACCGTTCCGTCACGCTGACCGTCAACGCTGCTGACGCAGCCGCTCTCGCTCAGGCCTCCGCCAACGGCGAAGTCGCTCTGGTGCTCGTCCCCAACAACGGCTGACCCCGAGCCCATAGAGGAACATAGAGGAACGCAGAAGACATGGCGCTCATCGCCCTCGCCGCAGACAAGGGTTCGCCCGGAGTCACCACGGCCGCCCTTGCCCTTGCCGCTGTCTGGCCCCGGCGGGCGCTGCTCGCCGAAGCCGATCCGGCGGGCGGGGACCTCGTCTACCGCACCACCGGTGCCAACGGCGGGCCGCTCAACCCCAACACCGGTCTGCTGTCCATCGCGGCGGCCGCCCGCCGCGGGCTGGTGGCCGATCAGCTCTGGGACCATGCGCAGCCCATGTCGGGCGGGCTCGAACTGCTCGTCGGTCTCGGTTCGGCCGAGCAGGCAGCCGGGCTCGCCGGGGTATGGCCGACGCTCGGGCACGCCTTCGCGACGCTGGGGGAGTCACCGCACGCGCCGGCCGACGTCATCGCCGACTGCGGGCGGATCGTCGGTGGGTCGCCGGCCATCGATCTGATGCCGCAGGCCGGCCTCGTACTGCTGGTTTCCCGCGCGGAGCCGGAGCACATCGCCCGCGTACGGGACAGGGCTGCCGCGCTCTCAGCCCAACTGCACGGTGGTCAGCGGGGGATGTCGCAGCTGGCCAGCCCGCTCATCGGGGTGCTGCTGGTCGTCGATGCAGGGGCTTCCGCCAAGCTCGCGCACCAGGTGAACGACATGCTGGTGGCCGCGCAGACCGGCGCCCGGGTCATCGGGACGATCGCGCACGACACCTCCGGCGCCGGGCTGCTGGCCGGGCGGGGTCGTGGGCGGCTCGACAAGTCCCTGCTGATCCGCAGTGCCCGTAAGGTCGCGGCCGACGTGTACCAGCAGTTCGGCGCGGCGTGGTCGCAGCCGAGCGCCGGGGCCGGTCGATGAGCAGCGTCGTCGATCACAGCCTGGTCAAGCGGTTCCGGCAGGACGCCGGTGACCGGATCGCGGAACAGCGCCGTATCGACCAGGTCAGCAACACTCCGCCGATGTCGGGCGAGGACGAGCGGCAGTACGCCCGCGCCGTCATCGCCCAGATACTCGAGGAGTACGCGCGCGCCGAGATCAACGCCGGGCGCACCCCGTTCGACGCGGAAACCGAGGAGCAGTACGCGGCCGCGGTGCACGCGGCGCTCTTCGGCGTCGGGCGGCTCCAGCCGCTGTTGGACGACCCCGAAGTCGAGAACATCGACATCAACGGCTGTGACCAGGTCTTCGTCGGATACTCCGACGGGCGTGAGGCGCGGGTCGACCCGGTGGCCGAGACGGATGAGGAGCTCGTCGAGCTCATCCAGGTGCTGGGTGCGTACTCGGGTCTCTCGTCGCGACCGTTCGACTCCGCCAACCCGCAGTTGGACCTCCGGCTGCCCGACGGGTCCCGTCTCTCCGCGGTGATGGAAGTGGCGCGGCGGCCCGCGCTGTCCATCCGTCGTGCCCGGATGGGCAAGGTGTTCGTGGCCGACCTCGTCGGGAACGGCACGCTGACGCCGGAGCTGGCGCACTTCCTGGCCTGCGCCGTGCGGGCCCGTAAGAACATCATGATCGCCGGGGCCACCAACGCCGGTAAGACCACCCTGCTGCGGGCGCTCGCCAACGAGATCCCGCCGGTGGAGCGCCTGGTCACGGTGGAGCGCGCGCTGGAGCTCGGGCTCGACCAGTTTCCCGAACTGCACCCCAACGTGGTGGCGTTCGAGGAGCGGCTGCCCAACTCCGAGGGACTCGGGCAGATATCGATGGGCGAGCTGGTACGCCGGTCGCTGCGTATGAACCCCTCCCGCGTCATCGTCGGTGAGGTGCTCGGCGACGAGATCGTGACGATGCTGAACGCGATGTCGCAGGGTAACGACGGCTCGCTCTCCACGATCCACGCCAACAGCTCCAGCGAGGTCTTCAACCGTATTTCCACCTACGCGCTGCAGGCCACCGAGCGGCTGCCCATCGAGGCCAGCCAGATGCTCATCGCCGGAGCAGTCAACTTCGTCGTCTTCGTCCAGCGCCGCAACAACTTCGAGAGCGGCGGCCGGCTGCAGCGTGCTGTCACCTCGGTCCGTGAGGTGAACGGCGTGGACGGGCGGGTGCTTTCCAGCGAGGTCTTCGCCGAGACGCCCGACGGACGCGTCGTGCCGCACGCCCCGGTGGCATGCCTCGAAGAACTTGCCGCATACGGCTATCGCCCTTCCGGGGCCTGGGGGTGAAGGAGACCGAATGAATGGCATCTCCTCGTTGGGCGGGATCTTCGATCCGCAACTGCTGTACGCGCTCGGGTGCGGTGTCGCGGCGGGCGGCGGCCTCTCCCTGCTGATCCTCGCCATCCGGGGCATCGAACCCAAGCCCGGCCACGTGAAGGCCCAGCACGGCCAACGCCGCCGGGAACTCGTGCAGTTCATCGGCCGGCGCGGGTCGATCGCGGTCGGTGTCGGGCTGGTCGTGCTGCTGCTCACACGCTGGACCGTGGCCGGTGTCGCGGCCGGGCTGCTGGTGTTCTTCTGGGACCGCCTCTTCGGCGGCGCCGCGCAGGAAAAGGTCGCCATGCGCCGGGTCGAGGCGCTGGCCGGCTGGACCGAGTCACTGCGTGACACCATCGCCGGCGCGGTCGGCCTGGAACAGGCCATCCCGGCGTCCGCGCGCGCCGCGGCCCCCGCGCTGCGGGGGCATCTGGACGCCCTGGTCGACCGGCTCCGCTCACGGATGCCGCTGCCCGAAGCCCTCCAGCATCTCGCTGACGAGATCGACGACGCCTCCGCGGACATCATCGTGGCGGCGCTCATCCTCAACGCCAAGCTGCGCGGGCCCGGCCTGCGCCAGGTGCTCGGCGCGCTCGCCAAGTCGGCCCGTGAGGAGATCGACATGCGTCACCGGGTGATGGCCCAGCGGTCGTCGACCCGGCGCAGTGTGCAGATCGTGGTGGTCGTGTCGGTGGCGTTCGTTCTCGGACTCGCCGTCTTCAACCGGTCGTTCGTCCAGCCCTACAGCACGGCGACGGGCCAGGTCGTACTGGCCGGTGTCTGTGGTCTTTTCGCGCTCGGCTTCTGGTGGCTGCGCAAGCTGTCGGTGATCGAGACGCCGGAGCGTTTCCTGGTACGTGACGAGGTCGAGGTCCGGTTCGTACGGCCGGAGCCGGCCGCGCAGGCCGGCGCACAGTCCGGTGCGCATCCCGCACCGCAGGCCTCACCGTTCAACACGGGCCAGGGGGCACCGCGATGATCGACATTCTCACCGCACCGGTACTGATCGGGGCCGTACTCGGCCTCGGCGTTTTCGTCCTCGTACGCGCCCTGTCCCGCACCAAGCGATCCGCCGTCTCCCAGGTGCGGCGCATCGACGCGCTGCGGGCAGCGGGCACCGCGTACGAACGGCCGAGCGGCCAGTCCACCGACCACGACGCCGGGCGGTTCGGCTCGGTGCGTGCCCAGGTCGGTGCGCGGATCGCCGAGCTGTACATGCAGCAGGGCTGGGAGCAGCGCTCGCTCCGCTCCGACCTGGCGGTCCTGGACCGCGGCTGGGAACGGTTTCTGGCGACCAAGGTGCTGCTCGGCGTATCGGGTCTGATCTTCGGGCCGATGCTGTTCGCCATCGCCTGGGCCATCGGTTTCGGCAGCGGACCGATCATTCCGGTCTGGCTGGCGCTGGCCTTCGGGGCGCTCTTCTTCTTCCTGCCGGATCTGGAAGTACGCCGGGACGCGGCGGACAAGCGCAAGGATCTGCGGCGCGTCATCGGCGCCTACCTGGACCTGGTGTCGATGAACCTGGCCGGTGGCCGCGGTCTGCCCGAGGCGCTGATGGCGGCTGCCGAGGTGAGTGACGGGTGGGCGCTGCGCCGGATCCGTAACGCACTCGCGGACGCCCGTATCACCGGCACCAGCCAGTGGCTCGCACTCGGCCGGCTGGGCGAGGAACTGGGCATCGAGGAACTGAAAGACTTGTCGTCGTCGCTGGCGCTCGTCGCCGACGACGGGGCGAAAGTCCGTGAGTCGCTGGCCTCCAGGGCCGAGACGATGCGGCACCGCGAAATGGCCGAGATCGAGGGAGCGGCAGGTGAGAAGTCACAGTCGATGCTCGTCGCCCAGCTGCTTCTCTGCGCTGGCTTCCTGGTCTTCCTGATCTATCCGGCCGCGATGCGCGTCTTCCAGGTCTGATCCCGCTACCCATTCTCCCGAGAGGAATTCACCCCATGTTCGGACGCCACTTCAGTCACCCGACTGTCGACTTCCTGATTACGTTCCTGCAGGCCCGCGTCGAGCGTGCCCGCTCCGAGGACACCGACCGCGGCGCCTCCGCCGTGGAGTGGGTCATCATCTCCGCCGTCGTGGTGGCGATCGTGGGCGTGGTCGCCGCGATCATCAACGCGGCGCTGAGCGACGGTGCCAACAAGGTCGGCAACTGCATCAAGGGCGCCAGCGCGAGCGGCACCTGCTGAGTCGCCGAAGCTGAGGCCGAAGCTGAGGCCGAAGCCGAGCCGGAATCGGAAGCCGAGTCTGAGGCGGCCTCGGGTCGAGGTCGGCGTCGGGTCGGGACCGGGGTCGGCGCCCGACGAGTCCACGTCGTCCCGCGTCACTGTCACTGAACGGGTATTGGTGCGTCAGAGGATCAGAGCGTTCGTACGCCGCAGGGTGGAGGCAGCCTCCACCCGCGGCGACTCCGGCATGACCGCGATCGAGTTCGTCTTCCTGACGCCGGTCCTTTTCTTCATGATCTTCGCGACAGTGCAGTTCGCGCTGTACTTCTTCGCCGACCACGTGGCCCAGGCCGCCGCCCAGGCGGGGGCGCGCAAGGCACGGGCCGAGGCGGACGCGAACCCCGGTGGCTGGCGCGGTGATGCGGGAGACGTCGTGGACAGCTACATCCAGCAGCTCGGCTCGAAGCTGGTGCTGCATCCGGCCGTGACCATGCTCAATCCGGACCCGGACACCGTCGGCGTGGAGATCGCCGCGAAGGTGCCCAGCGTCTTCCCCGGTCTCGATCTCACGGTGCACGCTCAGTCGCGGGGGCCGGTCGAGCGGTTCGTGGAGGACAAGTGACGGCGGCGCTGCGGATACGGGACTTCCTGCGTCACCGAGGCGGCGGAGGCGACCGGGGTCTGTCCACCATCGAAGTGGTCATCCTCGCGCCCATCATGATCCTCTTCATTCTGGTACTGGTGGGCTTCGGCCAACTGGTCGAGGGCCGCGGAGCCGTGGACAGTGCGGCACGCGACGCCGCCCGGGCCGGCTCCATCCAGAAGGACGGCTCGGTGGCGATGTCCGAGGCCCGCAGGGCGGCCGAGGCAGACCTGACCGATGTCTGCTCCGGTCCCGTGACGGTGACCGCCAACGGCTTCGTCAAGGGCGGCTTCTTCACCGTCGATGTGAGCTGCCAGATCCGCGGGCTCGCCATGCTCGGGCTGAACATCCCGACCACCCTCAAGGGCCACTCCACCTCGCCGATCGACCCGTACCGGAGGACCCAGTGAGCGCGGTGACCGGGTTGGCGGGCTGGATCGAGTCCCGCCGGGCAAGGCTCGACGACCGGGGCTCGGGAGCCGCCGCCGTCATCATCTTCGCCTTCGTGTTCCTGGCGCTCGCCGCCTTCGTGGTCGACGGCGGCCTGTCCATCTCCCAGCGCGAACGCGCAGCGGACATCGCCGAACAGGCTGCCCGGTACGCGGCCCAGGACATCGACACCGAGGCCCTGTACGGCAACTCCGGCGGCGCTGCGCCGATCAAGTACCAGGACTGCGATGCCCGGGTGCACGCCTTCGCCGTCGAAATGGGCATGAGCGCCGCGGACATCGCGGGCTCGCACTGCACCGCGGCCAACGCCCAACGGGTCGAGGTGACGGTCCAGCTCACGTACGAGCCGATCCTGACCGGCATGTTCTACAGCAGCTCGATCACCGTGCACGGGTCGTCGGTCGCCGAGTCCGTCACCGGCTGACATGTTTTCGGCAGGTGGACACAGGCTTTCGCGGAACCACAGGGCGTGGACGGCACGGGCCAACTCTCAGTACCCGCGCCACGACCGCTCCAGATCCACTAGCTCCACGTCCCGGCGTATGGCCGCGGCCCCAGCCCTGAGGGGCACGCGCAGAGGTAATGCCCGCCACGCTTGACTCGTCCTTGGCGTGAGCCATACCTGGCCCAGGAGTCATCTGCGTATCTTTGTTCGGTTGTCATGTGCGCGGTTGTATACGGGGGTGGGGATCGTGTCGGATCTGGCGAAGGATGCTGCGTCGATGGCGAAGGGGTCGGCGGGGTTGCGGGGGGCGCCGCATCACACGGCGAAGCCGTTGCATGATTTCAAGGCGGCTTCGCATGATCTGTCGGCGTTGGGGGCGCTGGGTTCGTTGTTGAAGGCCACCGGGGACATCCGCGACGGCATGAACACTCTGTCCGCTCTGACGGAGAGCCTGAGCGAGGAGTGGAACGCGGAGGCGAAGCTGCTCGGTGAGGTGTCCGACGCGTTCGATCTGCTGGATGTGTTGCTGAGTGCGGCTGCCCGCGGCAAGAAGGGCTGAGCACGGTGGTTGATCTCAATCCGCTGCACTGGATCAGCAAGGCCAACCATGCCTTCGGGTCGACCATGGCCAGTGGCCTGGAGTTCCTCGGTATCACCGACCCGGCCGTCGATCCGGACGGGGTCCGGGAGATCGCGAAGCACTGGCGGGCCCTGGCCAAGGGTCTCGACGAGGCCGGCCATGCCGCAGAGCTGGCCCTGGCGGACGTGACCTGGGAAGGGGAGACCGCCAAAGCCTTTTCCAAGCGGGCGCGGACGATGCGCAAGCACGCCACCGATATGGCGCACTCGTTGCGGGATGGTGCGACCGCGCTGGACAAGTTCGCGGATGAGGCGCATGAGCTGATCACGCAGATCGGTGTGATGCTCGCGGAGATCGCCGAGTTCGAGATCGCCGGCCTCGCCCTGTCCGTGTTGACCGCGGGTATGTCGGAGGTGGCCTCCACCCTGGTGGCCGGCGAGCGCGCGCTGAAGGTCATCGCGCTCGTGGCGCGGATCGAGGAGGAAGGCGGCGCGCTGGGCAGCACGGTGCGCACCGTGATGGAGGCGGTCCGTAACGTCGAGCGGGCGCTGAAGGCTCTCAAGGACATCAAGACCGTCGCGAAGGTCGGGAAACTCGCTGGTGAGGGCATGAAGTTCACCGCGTTCACGACCGCGCTGGAGGATCCCGGCGCGTTCAAGGACCCGGGGAAGCTCGCCAAGCTCCTCACCGAAGGTGCCGTTGCCGGTGTCGGTCTGGGGTTCCTCGGCAAAGCCCTCGGCAAGGGGCTCAAGGCTCTCAAGCCCGGCGAACTCGGCGACCTCGCGAAGGCGTTGAAACTCAACGGGTCCGGGCTGTCCCGGCTGAAGCTGCGGCCCTCGGAGTGGGAGAAGCTCCCCGCCTCCATCCGCAACATGTTCAAGGAGTGCAAGCTCGACCCGATCGACGTCGCCACGGGTGACATGCTCCTGCCGCAGACCGATGTCCAGCTCCCCGGCACCCTCCCGCTGATCCTTCAGCGCACCCACCTCTCCTCCTACCGGTGGGGCGGCTGGTTCGGACCCTCCTGGGCGTCCACCCTTGACCAGCGCGTTCAGGTCGACGATGAGGGGATCATCTACACGACCCCCGACGGCGCCCGCCTCGTCTATTCGGTTCCTGCCCATGACCCCCAGGAACCGGTGTACCCGGACACGGGCTCACGCCTCGCGCTGACCTGGGACACCGAGACCGACGGCGGGCTGCGTATCACCGACCCGGACACCGGGCTCGCCTACCTCTTCCACACCCCGCAGCCGACCGACGACGGCCAGGCCATCGATCTGCCCCTGCAGGCCATCGTCGACCGCAACAACCAGCGCATCACCCTGCACTACACCAACGACGGGATCCCCACCCACGTCACGCACACCGGCGGCTACCGCATCGCCCTCGACCACCACCCCACCCAGCCCCGCATCACCGCCCTGCGCCTCCTCGACCCCCAGCACCCCGACGCACCCGGCACGACCCTGCTCACCTACGGATACAACGACGACGGTCACCTCACCGACGTCACCAACTCCTCCGGCCTGCCCCTGCGCTTCACCTACGACACCGAAGGCCGCATCACCTCCTGGACCGACCGCAACCACACCACCTACGCCTACACCTACGACCCACGCGGACGTGTCATCCGCACCGACGGCACCGGCGGCTACCTCTCCGGCACCCTCACCTACGACGACACCACCCACACCACCACCGTCACCAACTCCCTCGGCCACACCACCCACTACGAGCACAACGACGCCTACCGCCTCATCCGCGAAACCAACCCGCTCGGCCACACCACCCACCAACAATGGGACACCGACCACCAACTGACCGCCGTCACCGACCCACTCGGCCACACCACCCACTACACCTACAACGAACACGGACGCGTCGCATCGGCCACCCGCCCGGACGGACTCGTAGCGAGTGTCGAGTACAACGCGCTCGGCCAACCCAGGGCGGTCACCGCACCCGGCGGTGCATCCTGGTTCCACGAGTACGACGATCGCGGTAACCCCACTGCGATCACGGATCCGGCCGGTTCCACCACGGTCTACACCCACAACGGAGCAGGCCACCTGACGTCGATCACTGACGCCTTCGGCCACACGACCCGCATACGCTCCAACCGAGCCGGACTTCCCGTCGAAGTCATCGATCCCCTCAACGCGGCCACGCGGTACGCGCGGAACGCCCATGGCCTCCCCATTGTCGTCACAGACCCTCTCGGCCGTATGACGCGTCTGGAGTGGACGCTCGAAGGCAAGCCTCTGCGCCGTATCGCCGCTGACGGTTCCAGCGAGTCATGGGCCTATGACGGCGAGGGCAACTGCACCGGGCACACCGATGTGAGAGGCGAGGTGTCCCGTTTCGAGTACACGCACTTCGATCTGCTCGCAGCCCGCACTGGTCCCGATGGTGTGCGTCAGGAGTTCAGCCATGACACGGAGCTTCGACTCACCCAGGTAACCAACCCGCAGGCGCTGACGTGGAAGTACCAGTACGACCCCGTCGGCCGCATAGCGTCCGAAACGGATTTCGATGGCCGCACCCTTACGTATGAACGCGACGCGGCCGGGCGTCTGAGCCACCGAACCAACGGTGTCGGTGAGACCGTCCGGTACGAGCGGAACGCTCTCGGCCGGACCACGCTCAAGGAGGCAGCGGGTGGCATCACTACTTTCGAGTACAACCACTCGGACGCGCTCACCTTGGCAACTGGCCCTGACGCCACCGTGTCATTCGAACGCGGTCCCATGGGGCGTCTTGTCAGTGAAATGGTCAATGGGAGGAAGCTGTCCTTCGAGTACGACGAACTGGGCCGCCGGGTACACCGCACAACGCCGAGCGGCGCGGCCAGCGAGTGGTCCTACGACGAAGCCGGCCGCCGAACGGAGCTGACCACTTCAGGGCGCAGTATTGCCTTTGCGTACGACGCCGCCGGGCAGGAAGTCTCCCGCCATCTCCATGCCGGGCTTGCGCTGAACCACACGTTCGACGAACTGGGGCGCCTGACCACCCAGCGGGTGGCATGCTCAGACGTAAACGTCCTCCTGCGCAGCTTTACCTATCGCGCCGACGGCTATCTGACCGGTGTCGATGACCAACTGACGGGGTCCCGGCGTTTCGATCTCGACTCGACGGGGCGGGTCACCGCAGTCCACGCCAACAACTGGACCGAGCGATATGCATACGATGATGCGGGCAACCAGACCTCCGCATCCTGGCCAACCACCCACGCCGGCGCAGAGGCTGTAGGGGAGCGAGAATACGCAGGCACGCGCATCGCTCGGGCGGGCAGTGTCCGGTACGAACATGACGCCCAGGGGCGCATCGTGCTTCGTCAGAAAACGCGCCTGTCACGCAAACCCGATACCTGGCGCTACACCTGGGACGCGGAGGACCACCTGATATCGGTGGTCACCCCGGACGGCTCTGTCTGGCGCTACCTGTATGACCCCCTGGGTCGCCGCGTCGCAAAGCAGCGCATGGGTGCGGACTGCGAGACCGTCGTCGAACGGGTCGATTTCACCTGGGACGGCTCAACTCTGTGCGAACAGACGACGACAACCATAGGGCTGTCGAACGACGTCATTTTGACATGGGACCACAACAACTGGCAGCCGCTCGCACAGACCGAACGAATGATGTCGGACTGTCAGGAGTTGATCGACGAACGCTTCTTCGCGATCATCACCGACCTGGTCGGTGCACCGAGTGAACTCATCGACGAACAAGGAAAAACTGCCTGGCGTACGAGGACCACTCTGTGGGGCACCACTAGTTGGAACTCTGACGCAGGGGCCTACACACCGCTCCGGTTCCCTGGCCAGTACTACGACCCCGAAACAGGGCTCCACTACAACTATTTTCGCCATTACGACCCCGAGACCGCTCGTTACCTGACGGTCGACCCACTCGGCCTGGCTCCTGCGCCGAACCCCACTGCGTACGTACGCAACCCGCACGTGTGGTCCGACCCCCGCGGATTGGCGCCGTGCCTCACTGAAGCCAAAGCCAAGGCACTGCGAGACGCCGGAATCCCGGAAGGGACAGAACCGTTCGACGTCAACGAGTGGACCGAAGCCACAGCCCCTGCGTGGCAAGGCGGTAAGCGACTGCTGGGGCCGGACGGTAAACCCATTTACTACACCACAGAGTGGTACGAGACGCCCTCGGGAGATATCGTCGTTTTCCAGGACCACTGGTTCGGGCATCAAGAGCCAGGGACCCCGGGCCATCAGCCGGCCCATGTGCATGTGCGGCCGTATGAAAACGATCGCAACGGTCAGATACCGGGGTGCGAGGAGCATTACTACTATGACTTGGGTTGATTTCGTCAGAAATCCGGAAGTCCTGAGCTCTCTCTTCGTGGGTTCGGTGCCGCCACTGGATGAGCTTCGTCTCAGATCCATCAATGTGAGCTATATTGGCCCATCCGTTACCCTCAGGGTCGATCTGCCGCAGCCCCTCTCCACCCATCCGCCGGAATGGGCAGAAGAGGAGTTCGACACCCTGCAGTGCCACCTAGCCTTTCAGGCGGTGGAGGAAATCGTCTTGGACCAGTGGACCCCTCCGGAATTCTGCAAAATCGAGATCGCTCCTCGTGCCGATTACCGGATGCACGTCGAAGTCACGGGCGGGCGCCTGCGGCTTTCGTTTGACGGAAGCCAGGACATTCTCGTGAACCATGTCAGTGCGTTCAAGATGAACGGTGACGGTTCCGACAGCGGACGACACCAGTATGCTCGAAAGATCGACAAGCGGATGTACGATTCAACGCCCGCCGTTCATGAAACGAGCTTCTATGGATAAAAACGGATGGCCGACATTCCTGTCCGACCCCAGCGATATCTTTGAGCTGTATGATCGCCCGCCTGCTCTGGGTAGCTGTGATCTTTTCTATGTTCATATCGATGAGCGCGAAACGAGCATCACCTTCGGCTTTGAGACCAGGCAACCGCCCTCACGTCCCAAACAAAAATGGAAGGAGAAGGAATTCAATTCCATCAACTTCTTCCTCTATTTTACCGGAACTTCTCAGTTGCGCATCAACGGATGGGGATGCCCTGGTCAAAAGAACGTTGATATCCTGCGGGGGGACGAAGGTGGCATGAACGTTCGAGTCTCCAGCGATGGCAGCCATATCGAGTTCAGAGCCGAATCGGCTTCGATCGCGCATGTTCGCGCTTTTCTAGCAGCTTCAGGCTCATAAGCCTGGCCTCTGCGGTCCACGTGTGTTCTACCCGGGGTGGGGTCGGCGCGTGGGTCCGCCTGTAGCAGCGCTGACGCAGCTACGGCGTGTCGATGTAGGTGACCGGGGGCGCGGTCAGCGGTTGACGGCCTGGATTTCCTGGACGTTCATGTCCTGGGTGGTCTCGAAGGTGCCGTCGGGGAGATCGCCGCCGGTGCCGCCGAAGCCCTTCCAGGAGATCTTCCAGGTGATGGAGGCTTTGAGCTGGTAGGGGCTGCCGTTCGTGGCGTGCAGGTAGGTGATGCCGCACGGCGGGGTCTGGTCGGCGTCGCCCGGCTTGTACGGGGTGCCGATCGAGCCGTCCTTGTTGAAGGTGCAGGTGCCTGACGCGGGGGAGGTCTCGGCGTCCGACGTGCCGGGGTCGAGGTGGAGGCTGACCGGCTTGGCGGTGGTCTCGGCCCAGAGACCCGTGTGGGGGAGCGCGGCGCGGACCACGACGTCCTTGAAGGTGCCCTTGTCGAGCCAGATCCAGGTGGGGAGGTTGACGGTGGACTTGGTTTCCGGCTTCAGCTCGATCTTGGTTTCCGGGACCTTGACCTGGTTGTAGGCGTAGTCGGCGAGCATTTTTGGGGTGGGTGCGTGTGGGATCTTCGGAACCTGGTCGGCATCCTGCCAGAACATGATGCGGCCGCATTGCCAGGAGTCCGGGTCGGATTCGTCCGGTGCGACGCTCCGCCAGAAGTAGCCGTCCTTGCCGGTGTTGTACCTCTTGTAACCGGGGGCGGTGGACGAGGCGTCGTCCATGTTGGTTTCGGCCTTGCCATCCCGGTAGTGGTCGGTCCAGAGGCCTGTGCCGGCCCAGTACTCGTGGATGCCGACGTCACCGTCACCGCCGGACGATTTCACGAAGCTTTTGAGGCCTTCGGGTGTGAAGACCGGTTCGTACCAGCAGGCCGGCGGCTTCCAGTTGGGATCGATCGAGGCGAGGTTGCCCTTTTTGCCACTGCCGCCCCCGCCCTTGGGATACGTGATCACGATCTGTGAGTGGGTGGCGGAGGCATTGAGGTTGCCGTGGTCGTCGGAGCCGCCCTTGGTGCCTCCCCCGCCGATCGCCTGTGCAGAACCCGGAAGGAGGGCTATCGCGGTAAGTGAGGTGACTGCGAACATTGCTGATCTGTGCAGCACCCTCACGAGGTGCACCCGCCCCTCTTCGAGTCGACGGAAACGGTCTGCCACACACCCTTGTCGCTCTTCTGCAGGGTGGCCGTGTAAAACACCTCAGGATCCGTACCTGCGGGATTACCTTCCGTTTTCCCGGTCTTGCGGTTCTTGGAGTACGCCTTGCTCTCGTCCATGCAGTAACTGAGCGTTGCCCGGCTCTTGTTGCTGCCGAGGAGTGTGGCCTTGGCGTCAAAGACCGGGGCCTTGCCGATAACCGTTAGATCTTTGTCGGTGTACGTCTTGATCCATTTCCGGTCTTGGGAGAGACCGGCGTCGGTGTCGTAGAAGACCAGGTAGGAGGCATGGGGATCGTTCGCGGTGATCGCCGCGTATCCCGCCCTGACCTGCTCCTTTCCGTCATCGAGCACGGCTTGCTCGTCGGAGTCGTCGCTGGTCCATCCCTGGAAGTTCAATTGGAAGGACTTCGGGATCTCGATCTTCGGACGTGCGGCATCCGATGACGTGGAAGCGGATGCTGTCGGAGTCTTCGAGGGAGCATCGTCCGCGCCCTTGATCTTGTCCGACGAGGAGTCGTCGCTGCCGCCCCCGCAAGCGGTCAGCAGCAAGCCCGCGCTGAGGGCAAGAGCGGCGGCGGTGATCGGAGTGCGGCGAGCCACGTGTGTTCTCCCCCGGTGTGTGGCCGATAATCGGCAGTCCTGAAAATGGGCAACTGATAACGAAGCTATCAGCAGCATGTAAAGGGCGCAGGGGGGCGGTTAGCGGATTTCGTGCGGCGTGTGGGAAACGTGTCCGCCTCGTGGTGAACGTGGCGTTCCGGACAGGTGGTTGCCGAGCATCGCCGGACGCACGTTTTCGATGCCGTCCCGGGATCAAATGGGGCGTAGGTCAACAGACCGCCTGTACCGGACCCGTTGAGGACCTCGGGCCCTGTCTGTCCTTCGACACCGTCCGTACCATCTCAGTAGGCTCAGCACACCCCCGACAACGCCCGACACCCGCTCCCTTCACACAGGACATCCGCCATGGCGCGCACCAATCCCGGCTCGACGGGCGGCCCGAGGAATCGGACGCCACAACCTCTGCCCCGCCGACGTACCGCCGGAGACTTCGGCAAAGCGTTCTTCGCGTTGCTCGCGCTCGTGGGGCTGTTGCTCGCGGTGCCGCTGGCGCTGTCGACACAGGGCTGGCCGCTGCCGCACAGCATGCCGTCGATCGACATGGTGCAGCAGCAGATCACCGTCGAGACGTTCGTGAACATCCTGGTCGTCGTGGTCTGGGTGGCCTGGGCGCAGTTCGCCGCATGCGTGCTCGTCGAGATCAAGGCGGCCCTGTCCGGGGTCGGGATGCCCTCGCGCATCCCCGGCGCGGGCCCGAGTCAGATGCTGGCCCGGCAACTGATCGCCGCGCTGCTGCTGGTGAGCGCCACCGCCGCGAGTTTCGCGCCCGGGATCGGCCAGTTGGGGCACGCGCTGGAGTCGACGCACAAGCCGACGGTGGCCGCCGCCCAACAGGCGCCCGGTGTCGGGTCCGTGCACCAGGTACAGGCGGCGATGGCGCAGCAGGCGGAGGCACAGGCGGAGCAGGCCAGTGTGCACACCGGCCCGAGCGCCGACGGGGCGACGAAGTTCTACCGGATCAATCCGCCCGAGGGGCGCCATCACGATTCGCTGTGGGAGATCGCCCAGCGGCATCTCGGCGACGGCCGCAGGTACAAGGAGATCTACCAGCTCAACAAGGACCGGACGCAGCCGGACGGTACGAAGCTGTCCGAGGCCAGTCTGATCCGGCCCGGCTGGATCATGGAGATGCCGGCCGACGCGCATGGGGGCGAGGTCGTGGAGATGCCCGACCAGGCTCCCCAGATCTCCGAGTCCCTGCAGCATCAGATTTCCGAGTACGCGAAGTCCGGCGACCACCAGCAGCCCGCCCAGCAGGGCGGTGGCAGCCGGGTGGACAATCCCACCGCGCAGATCTCGCTACCGGAACAGCGGCTGCCGAACGCGCCGCTCGGCGACTCCGGCGCGGTCGCCGAGGCGCCCTCGCAGAGCTCCGACTCCGGGTTCGGGCTGTCTGCCGCGCTGATCGGCGCTCCGCTGCTCGCGGCCGGTGTGCTCGGCGCGCTCGGCCGTCGGCGCCGGATGGCGCTGTGGCAGTCGGCGATGACGGCGGTGGCCGGACGGCGCGGTATGGAGCCGCCGGTTCCCACCGGTGACGAGGCCGATGTGCACGACGCGCTGCTGGTGGGTGCGGACCCCGACGCCGTACGGTTCCTGGACCTGGCGCTGCGCGGGCTGTCCGCATCGCTCGCCGACGAGAACCGTCCGCTGCCCGTGGTGTACGCGGGCTGGCTCACCGACGGGGATCTGCATCTCCAGCTCGCCCAGCCCGCGGGGCAGCCGCCGGCGCCCTGGGAACTGGGCCAGGACCAGACGTTCTGGCGTCTGGAGCGGTCGGCGGTCTCGGCGTACGAGGGGGTGGACCCGGAGACCGCGGCGGCGCCGTATCCGGGGCTGGTCAGTCTCGGTACGCGGGACGACGCCCGACTGCTGCTCAACCTCGAGGCGGTGCCCGGCCTGGTCGCGCTGGGCGGCCCCGCGGGGCAGCGCGCCGCGGTGCTCTCCTCGGTCGCGGCCGAGCTGGCCACCAACGGCTGGTCGGACCGGATGACGGTCACCGTCGTCGGCTTCGGAGCGGACCTCAGCCCGCTGGCACCGACCCGGCTGCGTCATCTCCCGTCGGTCGACGAGCTCATCGAGACGCTCGGCGTGGAGATCGGGCAGCGGCGCGGGGCGCTCGGTGCGGCGGGCCACGACTCGGTGCTCACCGGGCGGATGGGCCCGGCCCAGCAGACCCGCTGGGCGCCGCACCTGGTGCTGATCGCCGAGCAGCCGACCGCCGAGGAGGCCACGGCGCTCGCCGAGCTGACGGCCGACTCGGGCCGGTTGGGCATCGGCTGCCTGGTCGGTACCGCGTCCGGGGAGCAACTGCCCGGCGCCACTTGGGACCTGGAGATCACCGAAGGCGGCACCCTGCTGGCTCCGCTGCTCGGCCTCGAACTCGCCGCGCAGCTGCTGCCGCAGCCGCAGCACGAAGCGGTGGTACGGCTCTTCGCCGACGCCGATCCGTCGGGCGACGGGCCCGAGCCGGCCCGTCCCTTCCTGGTCGACATCTCCGAGCAGGGGCGCCCCGCGGTGTATGCCAGGCTGGTCGGCCCGTACGAGATCATCGGCTTGGACACCCCGGACAGCGAGCGCAGCGTGCTGCTGCACGAGGCGCTGGCGCTGCTGCTGCTGCACCGGGAGGGTGTGCACCCCCGGGTGCTGGCCTCGGCCATGTGGCCGCGCGGGGTCACCCCCGAGGTGTGTGACGCGCTCATCGAGCGGCTGCGGGTGTGGCTGGGCACCGACGAGGACGGCTCGGCCCGGCTCCGTACGGACGAGACCGGGCGGCTCACCCTGGCCCGCTCGGTGGTGTCCGACCTGGACGTGCTGCGCTCGCTCCATCACGAGGCGACGGAGGGGCGCGGCGCGCGGCGCGCGTCGGTGCGGGAGCGGTTGCTGACGGATGCGCTGGGTCTGGTGCGGGGGCCGTTGCTGGCCGACCGCACGGAGGGGCGCTACACCTGGCTGACCCACGAGATCATCGACACCCAACTTCCCTTGCTGGTGGCGGACGTCGCGCTGGCTCTGTCCGCGCACCACCTGGAGCAGGAGCAGCCGGAGAAGGCCATTGCCGCGCTGAACGCGGCGGTGGCGGGGTCCTCGGCGGACGAGCGGTTGTGGAACGAGCTGCTCCGGGCCACCCACGCGACCCATGACGAGTCGCGGCTGCGGGAACTGGCGGCGGACCTGGCGGCACGAAGCGGGGCGCGGGGCCTGCCGCCGCGGACCGAGGCGCTGCTGGACGAGTTGTTGCCGGGGTGGCGGGACGGGGTCGCGGCGGCGGGGTGAGGTTCCCGGGGGCGGGGTGAGGCTCGCCGGGCGCGGGCCATTCGGGGCTCCGCCCCGGACCCCGGTCCTCAATCGCCGGACGGGCCTGGAAGGCGGTGTCGGACGCCGGCCGGGCCGCAGCAGAGCTCGGAAGGCGACCTCAAGCGTCTGCCGGGTTTGGAAGGCGGCCTCAAGCGTCTGCCGGGCTCGAATGGTGGCCCTGGACGCCGGCCGGGCTGGAGCCGGGCCCGAAGAGTGGCCTCGAACGCCGGCCGGGCTGGAAGTGGCCAGGCGCGACGAGGCAGGTGCCGCGGGTGCGGGGGTGCGGGGGTGCGGTGCGGGGGTGCGCGGGTGCGGGGGCGCAGCCGGCCGGGCTGGGCGCCGCCGACGGCTTCGGCGGCTGGCGTAGGCTGGATCGGTCGTCAGTAGCCCCTTGGGAAGGACCCGCCCGGTGACCGAGAACGCCGACCTCACGTCGGTAAATGTCGCAGCCGTCCTCGACCGCGCCGCCGCCGGTGGTCGCATCACCCCCGAGGAGGCGCTGGTCCTCTACCGGTCGGCCCCGCTGCACGCGCTGGGCTCCGCGGCCGACGCCGTGCGGCGGCGACGGTACGCCGGGACCGAGCACATCGCGACGTACATCATCGAGCGCAACATCAACTACACGAACCTCTGCGTGACGGCGTGCAAGTTCTGTGCGTTCTATGCCGCCCCGAAGGACACCGAGAAGGGCTGGACCCGCGACCTCGACGACATCCTGCGCCGCTGCGCGGAGACCGTCGAGCTCGGTGGCACGCAGATCATGTTCCAGGGCGGGCACCACCCGGACTTCGGCGTGGAGTACTACGAGGAGCACTTCTCGGCGATCAAGAAGGCGTTCCCGCAGCTGGTCATCCACTCCCTGGGTGCCTCCGAGGTCGAGCACATGGCGCGGATCTCGAAGGTGTCGGTGGAAGAGGCCATCACGCGGATCCACGCCGCGGGTCTCGACTCGTTCGCCGGTGCCGGCGCCGAGCTGCTGCCCGCGCGGCCGCGCACGGCGATCGCCCCGCTCAAGGAGTCCGGTGAGCGCTGGCTGGAGATCATGGAGGCGGCGCACGGACTGGGCGTGGAGTCGACGTCCACCATGCTGATGGGCACCGGCGAGACCAACGCCGAGCGGATCGAGCACCTGCGGATGATCCGTGACGTACAGGACCGGACGGGCGGCTTCCGCGCGTTCATCCCGTACACCTACCAGCCGGAGAACAACCACCTGAAGGGCCGCACTCAGGCGACGCTCTTCGAGTACCTGCGGATGATCGCCATCGCCCGGCTGTTCCTCGACAACGTGGCGCACATCCAGGGTTCCTGGCTGACCACCGGCAAGGAGGTCGGCCAGCTGTCGCTGCACTACGGCGCGGACGACCTGGGCTCGATCATGCTGGAGGAGAACGTGGTCTCGTCGGCCGGCGCCAAGCACCGGTCGAACCGGATGGAGATCATCGATCTGATCCGCAAGTCCGGCCGCGTCCCCGCGCAGCGGGCCACCACCTACGAGCACCTCGTGGTCCACGACGACCCGGCGAACGACCCGG
Organism: Streptomyces sp. NPDC051320; assembly: GCF_040682175.1. Lineage (NCBI taxonomy): Bacteria > Bacillati > Actinomycetota > Actinomycetes > Kitasatosporales > Streptomycetaceae > Streptomyces > Streptomyces sp. NPDC051320. Next base: position 405,688 of record NZ_JBFBAL010000004.1, on the reverse strand, counting down.
TCGACGACCGCGTCGTCTCGCACATCTCCTCCACCGCGATCGAGGGCGGCACCGCGCACCCAGAGCTGAAGCTGCTCAGCGCCAACTGAGGTTCCGAGGCTTTGTTGCTGACCATCCACCGGGCGGGCGCGGAAGCGGTCGTCGTCGACGGCGACCGCGTCGCCGCGCTCGGCCGGTACGAGGAGCTAGCTGCGGGGTACGGGGAGCGGGCCAGGCTCCGGGAGTGGGACGGGGTGCTGACCCCGGGCCGGTACGAACCGGACGCGCCCGCGCTGCTGGAGTCCTGCTACTGGCCCGACCCCCGCGAGGACCTCGGCTCCGACCCGCTGACCGGCGACGCACCGGCCGCGCTCGGGATGACCGAGGCGCGGTGGGGCGCGAGCGCCCGGCGCGGGCTGCAGCGGCTGCTGGCGGCGGGGACGACCGCGGTCGCCGGCCCGTTCGGCCGGCCTTCGGTGCGTACCGCCGTGGAGCGGTCCGGCGTACCGGTACTTTCCGCACCGCGGCCGCTGACCGTCTCGGGGCGCGCCGACTTCGCGGTGCTGGGCGATGACGGCGTCTGCCTGGTGACCTGCATCGGCGGCCGGCTGCTGTACCGGGCGCGCTGACGGCCGCCGGGTCGGGGGACGGCACGCGGTCAACGGTATGGCCCGTGCCCATCACTTCGGGTGACGGTACCTTCGTATAGGGGATCGCACTCCGTCCCTCCGTTCACACTTGCTTCATGGGAGCAGTCATGGCTATCGCACGCCGGACGGAACAGGCCACCGAGGACAACTGGATGTTCCCGCCCCCCGAGGGGTGGGCCTTCGAGCAGGTGACGGATCTCGAGCTGCCCTTCGACTGGGAACTCGTGGACGGAGTGATCGTGGCCCGTGGGCAGACCAAGGTGTGGCACAACCGGGTGCGCGACAGCATCGCGCGCCGCCTGGAAGATGCACGGACCAATCCGTACGCGGTGCTCACCGAGCAGTGCGTGCTGGTGGATCGGTACAACGCACCTCGCCCCGACGTGATCGTTTATGACCCCACCGGACTGAATGTCTTCGAGCTGGAGTGCATCCCGGTGACCAAGGTCGCTCTGGCGGTCGAGGTGGTCTCTCCCGGGTCCCGGCAGGACGACCGGGTACGCAAGCCCGCGCTCTTCGCGGAGGCCAAGATTCCGTACTCCTGGCGGGCCGAACTGGGCGCCGACGACGGGCTGAGCATCCACGAGTACTGGCTGCATCATGAGCGGCACGAGTACATTCCCGCCGTCACCCACCCGGTGCACACCAAGCGGCTGGTCACGGAGCAGCCGTTCGCCGTCGAGTTCGATCTGTCCGCTCTGCTCGAACTCTGAGCACCTGCGGCGGTGGGCCGGCACACCTGACGCGCCGACGCCACCCCGTGCCCGCCCCGGGGGGCCCGCACGACACAATGGCCGGGTGACCCGAGCATCCCTGGACAAGCAGCCGCACGAAGTCGCCTCGATGTTCGACGACGTGGCGGCGAACTACGACCTCACCAATGATGTGCTGTCCCTCGGGCAGACGCGGCTGTGGCGCAAGGAGGTCGCCAAGGCGGTCGGCGCCCGGCCCGCGCAGAAGATCCTCGACCTGGCTGCGGGCACCGCCACCTCGTCGCTGCCCTTCGCGCAGGCCGGGGCGTATGTCGTGCCCTGCGACTTCTCGATCGGCATGCTCAAGGTCGGCAAGGTGCGGCACCCGCATCTGCCGCTGACCGCGGGCGACGCGACGAAGCTGCCGTTCCGCGACGACATGTTCGACGCGGTGACGATCTCCTTCGGGCTGCGCAACGTCCAGGAGACCGACGCGGCGCTGCGCGAGCTGTACCGGGTCACCAAGCCCGGCGGCCGGGTGGTGATCTGCGAGTTCTCGCAGCCGACCTGGGCTCCGTTCCGCACCGTCTACACCGAGTACCTGATGCGCGCGCTGCCGCCGGTGGCCACCGCGGTGTCGTCCAACCCCGACGCGTACGTCTATCTCGCCGAGTCGATCCGAGCCTGGCCCGACCAGCCGGCGCTCGCCGCGCGTCTTCAGCAGGCCGGCTGGGCGGATGTCGCCTGGCGCAACCTGACCGGTGGGGTGGTGGCCCTGCACCGGGGGTTCAAGCGGGCCGCTTGACCGGACCTGTCAGCCGCCCGACCGGACCCGCTTGACCGGACCCGTCAGAGGTCGAGCCGGAAGCAGTACCCGGTCACCTTCGACCCCGGCGTCGTGTAGGTCTCCACGTGCTTCATGCCGAGCCGCCGGGTGACCGCGATGGAACGTTCGTTGCGGGCGTCGACCATGGCGACCACCCGCTCGACGCCCGCCGCCCCGACCCGCTCCACCGTGGTGCGGGCAGCGGCGGTCGCATACCCGCGGCCCCAGTGGGCCCGGCTCAGCCGCCAGCCGATCTCGATCTCGCCGACCGGGCCGAAGGACTCGTGCGGCCAGGGCTGCGCGCCGGTGAAGCCGATCACCGCGTCGTCCTCGTCGAGCATCGTCCAGAGGCAGAAGCCGCGTTCGGCGTCGTGCTTGCGCTGCCGCGCCGTCAACTCCTCGTACACCGACAGCTCCGCCGCGGAACCGCCATGGAACTCCATGACGTCGGGGTCGGCGAAAACCCGGTGCCAGGCGAAGGCGTCCTCCTCGGTGGGGACACGCAGCCGGACCGTGGGCGCAGGCTCGTTCACTCGGTGCTCACCCTTCAGCTGATCGATCAGGACGCCCCCCTAGACTGCCCTTGTTCAGTGCCGTTCGCCATGTGTAATCGAACCTTCGGGAGATCCCGCCGTGACCGAGCCCCTCTCGGAGAACACCGCAGATGTGATCGTCGTCGGTGCGGGCCCGGCCGGCTCCACGACCGCGTACTACCTCGCGAAGGCCGGACTCGATGTCCTGCTGCTGGAGAAGACCGCCTTCCCGCGGGAGAAGGTCTGCGGTGACGGTCTGACCCCGCGCGCCACCAAGCAGCTGGTCTCGATGGGGATCGACATCTCCGAAGAGGCCGGCTGGCTGCGGAACAAGGGGCTGCGGATCATCGCCGGCGGCGTCCGCCTCCAGATGGACTGGCCGGAACTGGCCTCGTACCCGGACTACGGACTCGTCCGCAAGCGCGACGACTTCGACGAGCAGCTGGCCCGCCAGGCGCAGAAGGCGGGTGTCCGGCTGCACGAGCGCTGCAACGTCGGCGCGCCGATCACCGACGAGCGCACCGGCCGGATCACCGGCGTGCACGCGAAGATGGGCGAGGAGAAGACTCCGGTCACCTTCCACGCCCCGCTGGTGGTGGCCGCCGACGGCAACTCCACCCGGCTCTCGATCGGTATGGGACTGCACCGGCGCGAGGACCGGCCGATGGGCATCGCGGTGCGTACGTACTTCACCTCGCCGCGGCACGACGACGACTACCTGGAGTCCTGGCTGGAACTCTGGGACCGCCGCGGCGCCCAGGACCGGCTGCTGCCGGGCTACGGCTGGATCTTCGGCATGGGCGACGGCACATCCAATGTCGGGCTCGGCATCCTCGACTCGTCGTCCGCCTTCCGGGAACTGGACTGGCGCGAGGTGCTGAAGGCCTGGTGTGCGTCGATGCCGGAGGACTGGGGCTACACCCCGGACAACATGACGATGCCGATCCGCGGTGCGGCGCTGCCGATGGCGTTCAACCGTCAGCCGCACTACACCAAGGGCCTGCTGCTGGTCGGTGACGCGGCCGGCATGGTCAACCCGTTCAACGGCGAGGGCATCGCCTACGCCATGGAGTCCGGCCAGATCGCCGCGGATGTCATCGTCCAGGCCCATGCGCGGGCCACCCCGGCCCAGCGCGAGCTGGCGCTGCACCGCTACCCGAAGGTCCTCAAGGACACCTACGGCGGCTACTACACGCTGGGCCGCGCCTTCGTGAAGCTGATCGGCAACCCGAAGGTCATGAAGATCGCGGCTCAGCGCGGGCTGACCCACCCGATGCTGATGAAGTTCGCCCTGAAGCTGCTGGCGAACCTGACGGACCCGACCGGCGGGGACGCGATGGACCGTGTCATCAACGGCCTGTCGAAGGTCGCGCCGAAGGCTTGAGCCCGTACAGGACCCGGTGAGCAGGACCCCGGTTGCCCAGGACCCGGTGTGCCGAAGGGCCGCTGCCCCCGAGCGGGGGGACAGCGGCCCTTCGGCGTATGTCAGTTGAACGGGTAAACCGGGTGCATCGGGTGAATCGGACCGACCGGGCGAATCAGAGAACCCGGACCGCGCCCGTCGGCTGGTCGTAGCTCAGCGGGTGCTCGACGACGCCGGAGCTCGGGTTCTGAGCGCCGATGAACTGGCCCCCACCGACGTAGATGGCCACGTGGTACGCGCTGCCCGCGCTGCCCCAGTAGAGGATGTCGCCGGGCTGCAGGTTGCCCAGGGAGACCTGGGTGCCCGCGGTCGACTGGCCCTGGGAGACCCGCGGCAGGTCGACGCCGACGGACTTGTACGCGGCCTGGACGAGGCCGGAGCAGTCCCATGAGTTGGAGCCGGTGCCGCCCATGACGTAGGCGTCGCCCAGGTGAGCGGTCACGAAGCTGACGATGGCGGCGGCGGAACCGGTCGCCTGCGAGGAGCTGACGGACACCGCTTTGAGCGTGGTGCGGGTGGCGGAGCGCGACGCGCGCTCGGCAGCGGCGGCCTTGGCCTTTGCCTCGGCGGCGGCCTTGGCCTTCGCAGCGGCTTCCGCCTTCTTCTTGGCCTCCGCCTTGTGCACGGCCTCGGCCTTGGCCTTCTTGGCCGCCTTGGCGGCGTCCTGGGCCGCTGCGTCCTGCTGCGCCTGCTGCTGGAGGTCGGCGGCGGCCTGTTCGGTCGCGGCGGCGACCTGGGTGGCGCTGAGCGTGGGCATCTGGAGCGTCGTCTCGGTCACCGGCTCAGCGGCGTTCGCCGGAGCCGCGGCGCCTGCCACTGCGATGGTGCTGAGAACGCCACCGGCAACTCCGGCACGGAGCGCGGACTTGGCGGCGCTTCGGCGGGGCTTCCGGTGGCTGGGTATGTGAGCGGTGAGGGACATGAGCACTACCGCTATCAGGCGATCGCGGTTCCCTTCAACAAACGTGTGTTGCGCCACAGTTACGAATGGACCGCCCAATTCCGGTTATCCGAGGCCCTTATTGACGCCCAAACGGGCAATCCGGGCAGTGGCGATCAGCGGCGTGATCACGGTCTTTCAGTAATTCGCCCGAATTGCCCGCCACTTACCATCCGTTCACGAGGTTGGCCAAGCCCTGTTTCTCCGGCGCGTGGATCACGTGAGGCAGGTCACTCGGTGGCGACCGTCCGCGATCGGGGTTGCTCGCGAATGAGCGCACTTGTCCGTCGGCAGTTGTTGATCTCTCCCGGCGGCCGTCCGGCGGTCCCTCTATCACCCGTTGCCGCCCATCGCCAATTTGCTTCGGACTGTCCATACTTGATAGGGGGCGCACGTCCCCCACCAGCGACAACAACATCGGATGTCACGTCTCGTGACCACTCGTGCGCTTCGCGTATGAAGATCACTACTCATCCGACTTCATGATCCTTCATCTGGTGGTGGAGATCACAAAGCCGCCCCAGTACCCCGTGTCGCAGATCACAGACCGACGGGCATAGGATGCGTGGCAGTCGGGCTTGTGACCTGCTTCACATATTCGTGATCTCCGTCCGTACGGCGGCGAGAGCGAGGCGGACGAGCCGGCCCGATGCGGTCCACACGGTCAAGGACGACTGGAAGGAGCGAGGAGCGTGAATGCCTACGCGCCCATCCTCGTGCTCGGCGCCCTCGGGGCAGGGTTTGCGATCTTCTCCGTGGTCATGGCCACGCTAATCGGCCCCAAGCGCTACAACCGGGCGAAGCTCGAGGCGTACGAGTGCGGTATCGAACCGACGCCCACGCCGGCCGGAGGCGGCCGCTTTCCCATCAAGTACTACCTGACGGCGATGCTGTTCATCGTCTTCGACATCGAGATCGTCTTCCTCTATCCCTGGGCGGTCACCTTCGACTCCCTGGGGCTTTTCGGGCTCGTCGAGATGCTGCTCTTCGTGCTCACCGTCTTCGTCGCCTATGCGTATGTATGGCGGCGCGGCGGTCTGGAATGGGACTGAGGGGCTGAGGGGCACACCATGGGACTCGAAGAGAAGCTGCCGAGCGGCTTTCTGCTGACCACCGTCGAACAGGCCGCCGGCTGGGTGCGGAAGTCCTCCGTCTTCCCCGCCACCTTCGGCCTCGCCTGCTGCGCCATCGAGATGATGACGACGGGTGCGGGCCGTTACGACCTGGCGCGCTTCGGCATGGAGGTCTTCCGCGGATCACCGCGGCAGGCGGACCTGATGATCGTCGCCGGGCGGGTGAGCCAGAAGATGGCGCCGGTGCTGCGGCAGGTCTACGACCAGATGCCGAACCCCAAGTGGGTGATCTCCATGGGGGTTTGTGCTTCGTCGGGCGGGATGTTCAACAATTACGCGATTGTGCAGGGTGTCGATCACATCGTCCCCGTTGACATCTATTTGCCCGGCTGTCCGCCTCGCCCCGAGATGCTGATCGACTCCATCCTCAAGCTCCACCAGAAGATCCAGAGCTCCAAGCTCGGGGTCAACCAGGAGGAAGCGGCCCGTGAGGCGGAGGAGGCGGCCCTCAAGGCGCTCCCGACGATCGAGATGAAGGGGCTGCTGCGGTGAGCGACGAACGGCACGAAGAGAACGGCTCGGTGCCCGTCCCGCGCGAGGACACCGGTGAGGTCATCGGCGTACGCAGGGGAATGTTCGGCGCCGGCAACGGCGGCAGCGGCGGGGACACCAGCGGGTACGGCGGCCTCGTCCGCACCGTGGCGCTGCCGGGCGCCACGAACCGGCCCTACGGGGGCTGGTTCGACGAGATGGCCGATGAACTCGAAGGCGCCCTCGAGGAACAGGGACTCGTCCCGGGCAACGCGATCGAGAAGACCGTCGTCGACCGCGGCGAGATCACCTTCCACATCGAGCGTGCACACCTGGTGACGGTGGCACGCACCCTGCGTGACGACCCGGCGCTGCGCTTCGAGCTCTGCACCGGCGTGAGCGGGGTCCACTTCCTGGGGGACAGGGGCCGGGAACTGCACGCGGTCTACCACCTGCGCTCGATCACGCACGGGCGGCTGATCCGGCTGGAGGTCAGCGCGCCGGACGCGGACCCGCATGTCCCGTCGCTGGTCGAGGTCTATCCGACCAACGACTGGCACGAGCGCGAGACCTACGACTTCTTCGGCCTGATCTTCGACGGCCACCCCGCCCTCACCCGGATCATGATGCCGGACGACTGGCAGGGCTTCCCGCAGCGCAAGGACTACCCCCTGGGCGGTATCCCCGTCGAGTACAAGGGCGCCCAGATCCCGGCTCCGGACCAGCGGAGGTCCTACAACTGATGTCCACACCAAACGCCCACCCGTCGCCCGGCGCCCACCCCTCATCGGGTCCCTCCGGGACGCAGTCCGGCGCCTCGCACGCTTCGGCCCGGGAGACCACCGAGGGGACTGTATATACAGTCACCGGTGGCGACTGGGACGAGGTCGTCCAGTCGGCCGCCAAGGCCGACGACGAGCGCATCGTCGTCAATATGGGACCGCAGCACCCGTCCACGCACGGTGTGCTCCGGCTGATTCTGGAGATCGACGGCGAGACCGTCACCGAGGCCCGTTGCGGCATCGGCTATCTGCACACCGGCATCGAGAAGAACCTCGAGGTCCGGAACTGGACGCAGGGCACCACCTTCGTCACGCGGATGGATTACCTGACGCCGTTCTTCAACGAGACGGCGTACTGCCTGGGCGTCGAGAAGCTGCTCGGCATCGAGGACCAGGTTCCGGACCGCGCGACGATCGTCCGCGTCATGCTGATGGAGCTGAACCGGCTCTCCTCGCACCTGGTGGCCATCGCCACCGGCGGCATGGAGCTCGGGGCGACCACGATCATGATCTACGGCTTCCGTGATCGTGAACTCATTCTCGATCTCTTCGAGCTGATCACCGGACTCCGGATGAACCACGCGTTCATCAGGCCCGGCGGACTGGCCCAGGACCTGCCCCCGGGCGCCGTGGATCAGGTCCGCGAGTTCGTGAAGACGATGCGCAGGAACCTGCCGGAGTACGACGCGCTCGCCACCGGCAACCCCATCTTCAAGGGGCGCATGCAGGGCGTCGGCTACCTCGATCTGGCCGGCTGCATGGCGCTCGGCGCGACCGGGCCGATCCTGCGCTCCGCCGGTCTGCCGCACGATCTGCGCAAGAGCGACCCGTACTGCGGGTACGAGAGCTACGACTTCGATGTCCCGACCGCCGACACCTGCGACTCCTACGGCCGGTTCCTGGTGCGCCTGGAGGAGATGCGGCAGTCGCTGCGGATCGTCGAGCAGTGCCTGGACCGGCTGGAGCCGGGCCCGGTCATGGTCGCCGACAAGAAGATCGCCTGGCCCGCGCAGCTCGCGATGGGCCCGGACGGACTCGGCAACTCGCTCGACCACATCAAGAAGATCATGGGCACCTCCATGGAGGCCCTGATCCACCACTTCAAGCTGGTGACCGAGGGCTTCCGGGTCCCGGCCGGACAGGCATACACCGCCGTGGAGTCGCCCAAGGGCGAACTCGGCGTCCATGTGGTCTCGGACGGTGGCACCCGCCCCTACCGGGTCCACTACCGCGACCCCTCGTTCACCAACCTGCAGGCCATGGCGGCGATGTGCGAGGGCGGCCAGGTCGCCGACGTCATCGTCGCTGTCGCGTCCATCGACCCCGTGATGGGAGGCGTTGACCGGTGACGAACGTCGCTCCGACGAGCCTCGGCATGCCCCAACTGCCCGCTCCCGACTATCCGGCCGACGTACGCGCCAGGCTGGAGGCGGATGCGAGGGAGGTGATCGCCCGCTACCCGGACAGCAGGTCGGCGCTGCTGCCGCTGCTGCACCTGACACAGGCCGAGGAGGGCTACGTCACCCGTACCGGCGTCCGTTTCTGCGCCGAGATGCTGGGTCTGACGACCGCCGAGGTCACCGCGGTCTCCACCTTCTACTCGATGTACCGGCGCAAGCCGAGCGGTGACTACCAGGTGGGGGTCTGCACCAACACGCTGTGCGCCGTGATGGGCGGCGACGCGATCTACGCCGCGCTGCGCGAGCACCTCGACGTCGGCGACGGTGAGACCACCGCCGACGGCAAGGTCACCCTCGAGCACATCGAGTGCAACGCGGCCTGCGACTTCGCACCGGTGCTGATGGTCAACTGGGAGTTCTTCGACAACCAGACCGTCGAGTCCGCCAAACAGCTGGTGGACGACCTGCGGGCGGGCGAGCAGGTCTCGCCGACCCGCGGGGCGCCGCTCTGCACCTACCAGGAGACGGCCCGCGTCCTGGCCGGCTTCCCCGACCAGCGCCCCGGCGCCGTGGCGGCCACCGGCGGTGCCGGTGCTCCCTCGCTCGTCGGGCTGCGGCTCGCCAAGGGCGAGAAACCGCAGCCCCGGGTCGTGTCCCCGCGCGGTGAGGCCCCGCAGGACGCGCCCCAGCCGGGGTCCGAGCACCTGAGCTCGCACGACGCACCACAGAAGACCTCCGCGTCCGACCCGGAGCACCCGGCCGGACCCGTGGCTGAGGAGGGGGAGTGATGACCTTGGCAACCGAGTTCAGCGGAAGCGGCAACGGCGAGGGGGGCGGCGGGAGCAACGGAAGCAGCGCTGAGAAGCTGCTCACACCGGTCCTCTCCGCCTTCTGGGACCAGCCGGAGTCCTGGACCCTGGAGACCTACAAACGGCACGACGGCTACGAGGGCCTGAAGAAGGCGCTCGCCATGGCGCCCGACGACCTCATCGCCTACGTGAAGGACTCCGGGCTGCGTGGCCGGGGCGGCGCGGGATTCCCCACCGGAATGAAATGGCAGTTCATTCCGCAGGGCGACGGAAAGCCGCACTACCTGGTGGTCAACGCCGACGAATCCGAGCCGGGGACCTGCAAGGACATCCCGCTCCTCTTCGCCAATCCGCACTCCCTCATCGAGGGCATCGTGATCGCCTGCTACGCGATCAGGTCCTCGCACGCCTTCATCTACCTGCGGGGCGAGGTCGTCCCCGTGCTCCGGCGGTTGCACGAGGCCGTGCGTGAGGCGTACGAAGCGGGCTTCCTCGGCAAGGACATCCTGGGCAGCGGGCTCGACCTCGACGTCACGGTGCATGCCGGGGCGGGCGCCTACATCTGCGGCGAGGAAACCGCGCTGCTGGACTCGCTGGAAGGCCGGCGCGGGCAGCCCAGGCTCCGTCCTCCCTTCCCGGCTGTCGCGGGGCTCTACGCCTGTCCCACTGTCGTCAACAACGTGGAATCCATCGCATCGGTTCCGGCGATCCTGAACCGGGGCAAGGACTGGTTCAAGTCGATGGGAAGCGAGAAGTCCCCAGGCTTCACGCTCTATTCGCTGAGCGGCCACGTCGCGAGCCCCGGGCAGTACGAGGCGCCGCTGGGCATCACACTGCGCCAGCTGCTCGACATGAGCGGCGGCATCCGACCGGGCCACCGGCTCAAGTTCTGGACGCCGGGCGGCTCCTCCACCCCGATGTTCACCGACGAGCACCTCGACGTCCCGCTGGACTACGAGGGGGTGGGCGCCGCCGGGTCGATGCTCGGCACCAAGGCGCTCCAGTGCTTCGACGAGACGACCTGCGTGGTGCGGGCGGTCACCCGCTGGACCGAGTTCTACGCCCATGAGTCCTGCGGCAAGTGCACACCCTGCCGCGAAGGCACCTACTGGCTCGTCCAGTTGCTCCGCGACATCGAAGCAGGCAAGGGGGAGATGGCCGACCTCGACAAGATCAACGACATTGCCGACAACGTGAACGGCAAGTCCTTCTGCGCACTCGGCGACGGCGCCGCCTCGCCGATCTTCTCCTCGCTCAAGTACTTCCGTGCGGAGTACGAGCAGCACATCACCGGGCGGGGCTGCCCCTTCGACCCCGCGAAGTCGACCGTATGGGCCGACGGCCCCACCCGTAACGCGGAGGTGAACGCATGACAGTGACCACCAACAGCGCTCCCTCCGGGGGCGGCGAGGCGGCCGTGCCGCCCGAGGACCTGGTGTCGCTGACCATCGACGGCATTGCGATCTCGGTCCCCAAGGGAACCCTGGTCATCCGTGCCGCCGAGATGCTCGGCATCGAGATCCCGCGCTTCTGCGACCACCCGCTGCTCGACCCGGCGGGCGCCTGCCGCCAGTGCATCGTGGAGGTCGAGGGCCAGCGCAAACCGATGGCCTCCTGCACCATCACCTGCACCGACGGCATGGTCGTCAAATCACAGCTCACCTCGGCCGTCGCCACCAAGGCCCAGGTGGGGGTGATGGAGCTGCTGCTCATCAACCACCCGCTGGACTGCCCGGTCTGCGACAAGGGCGGCGAGTGCCCGCTGCAGAACCAGGCGATGTCGCACGGCGCGGCGGAGTCCCGCTTCGACGGCAAGAAGCGGACCTTCGAGAAGCCGGTACCGATCTCCACCCAGGTGCTGCTCGACCGGGAGCGGTGCGTGCTCTGCGCCCGGTGCACCCGCTTCTCCAACCAGATCGCCGGCGACCCGATGATCGAGCTGATCGAGCGGGGCGCGCTCCAGCAGGTGGGTACCGGGGAGGGCGACCCCTTCGAGTCGTACTTCTCCGGCAACACCATCCAGATCTGCCCGGTCGGCGCGCTGACCTCGGCCGCCTACCGCTTCCGGTCCCGCCCCTTCGACCTGGTCTCGTCACCGTCCGTCTGCGAGCACTGCGCCGGTGGCTGCGCGACCCGCACCGACCACCGGCGCGGCAAGGTCATGCGGCGGCTCGCCGCCCTGGACCCGGAGGTCAACGAGGAGTGGATGTGCGACAAGGGACGCTTCGGCTTCCGTTACGCACAGCGCCACGACCGGCTGACCACCCCGCTGGTGCGCGGCGAGGACGGCGTCCTGGAACCGGCGAGCTGGCCGGAAGCGCTGGGCCGGGCGGCCGCAGGACTGGCCGCCGCCCGGGGCCGCGCCGGAGTGCTCACCGGCGGTCGTCTCACCGTCGAGGACGCCTACGCCTACGCCAAGTTCGCCCGGGTCGCCCTCGACACCAACGACGTCGACTTCCGCGCCCGGGTGCACTCCGCCGAGGAGGCCGATTTCCTGGCCGCCCGGGTGGCGGGACGCGGCAAGGATCTCGACCGCCGTGGCGTCACCAACACCTCGTTGGAGCAGGCCCCGGCCGTACTCCTGGTCGGATTCGAATCCGAGGAAGAGGCCCCCGGTGTCTTCCTGCGGCTGCGCAAGGGCCACCGCAAACACGGTCTGCGCACCTTCTCCCTCGCCTCGTACGCGACCCGCGGACTCGAGAAGACGGGCGGTGTGCTGCTCGCCGCCGCACCGGGCACCGAGACCGAGTGGCTGGACGCCATCGCGGGCGGGGTCGGCCTGAACGCCGCGGGGCAGCAGGCAGCCGAGGCGCTGCGCGGCGCCGGCGCGGTGATCATCGTCGGTGAACGGCTGGCGGCCGTACCCGGCGCGCTGACCGCGGCCGTGCGGGCGGCGGCGGCCACCGGCGCCGAGCTGGTCTGGATTCCGCGCAGGGCCGGCGAGCGCGGCGCCATCGAGGCGGGCGCGATTCCCGCGCTGCTGCCCGGCGGCCGCCCCGCCACCGACCCGCGGGCCCGCGAAGAAGTGGCCGCCGCCTGGGGCGTACCGGAACTCCCGCACCGTTTCGGACGGGACACCGGCCAGATCGTCGAGGCGGCCGCCACCGGCGAACTGGGTGCGCTGCTCGTCGCGGGTGTCGAAATCGCGGACCTGCCCGATCCGGCGCGGGCGCGCGAGGCGCTCGACAAGGTCGGCTTCCTGGTCTCGCTGGAGCTGCGGCCCAGCGAGGTCACCGAGCGCGCCGATGTGGTGTTCCCGGTGGCCGCGGTCGCCGAGAAGCCCGGAACCTTCCTCAACTGGGAGGGCAGGGCCCGGCCGTTCGAGGCCGCGCTCAAGCCGGAGCAGATGACCAGCCGCCTCGCCCCGGCCGACGCGCGGGTGCTGCACATGCTGGCCGACGCCCTGGCCGAAGCGCGGTCCGGCACCGGAGGCGCCGACCGCGCCGGTCGGTTCGGACTGCCGGACGTGCACGCCGTACGCAGGGAGATGGGCCGGCTCGGCGCGTGGACCGGACCGTACGCGGACGCTCCGGCCGAGTCCTCGCTCCCGCTGCCCCGCCCCGATGCGGGCGAGGCGGTGCTCGCCGGGCACCGGCTGCTGCTCGACCAGGGGCTGCTCCAGCAGGGCGACGAAGCCCTGGCCGGCACCCGGCACGCCGCGGTCGCCAGGCTCTCGGCGGCCACCGCGGCCGAGACGGGCGTCAAGGACGGCGACGTCCTCGCCGTGACCGGGTCCGCCGGTGCGGTCGAACTCCCGCTGCAGGTCACCGAGATGCCGGACCGGGTGGTCTGGCTTCCGCTGAACTCGACGGGCGGCGGTGTCCTCGCCGACACCGGCGCCCACCCGGGCGAACCGGTGCGGATCTCCGCCGCACCTGCCGCAGCCGCGGCCACGACGGAGGTGGAGGCGTGACGAACTACTACCTCGCGGCCGAGGACCTGTCCATGTTCGGACGGGACCCCTGGTGGCTCGTCGTCATCAAGGCCGTCTTCTGCTTCGCCTTCCTGATGATCACCGTGCTCTTCTCCATCGTGTGGGAGCGCAAGGTGGTCGCCTGGATGCAGCTGCGCATCGGGCCCAACCGGCACGGCCCCTGGGGCATGCTCCAGTCGCTGGCCGACGGCATGAAGCTGATGCTCAAGGAAGACGTGATCGTCAAGCGGGCGGACAAGTTCGTCTATGTCCTCGCCCCGGTCGTCGCCGCGATCCCCGCCTTCATGGCGATCGCGGTGATCCCCTTCGGCCCGGCCGGCAACGAGGTATCGATCCTCGGCCATCGCACGACGATGCAGCTCACCGACCTGCCGATCGCGATGCTCTACATCCTCGCGGTCGCCTCGGTCGGTATCTACGGCATCGTGCTGGCCGGCTGGTCGTCCGGCTCGACCTATCCGCTGCTCGGCGGGTTGCGCTCCTGCGCACAGATGATCAGCTACGAGATCGCGATGGGCGCGGCCTTCGCCTCGGTCTTCCTCTACTCGGGCTCGATGTCGACGTCGGCGATCGTGGACGCACAGAAGGACCGCTGGTTCATCGTGCTGCTGCCGGTCTCCTTCATCATCTACATCGTCACGATGATCGGTGAGACCAACCGCGCGCCGTTCGACATGCCGGAATCCGAGGGTGACCTCGTCGGTGGCTTCAACACCGAGTACTCGTCGATCAAGTTCGCGATGTTCATGCTGGCGGAGTACGTCAACATGGTCACCGTCTCGGCGGTCTCCGCGACGCTGTTCCTGGGCGGCTGGCGGGCCCCGGCGCCGATCTCGACGTTCTGGGAGGGCGCGAACCACGGCTGGTGGCCGATGCTCTGGTTCGTCATCAAGGTCCAGCTGCTGCTGTTCTTCTTCATCTGGCTGCGCGGCACGCTGCCCCGGGTGCGCTACGACCAGCTGATGAAGCTGGGCTGGAAGGTCCTCATCCCGGTCTCGGTGGTCTGGCTGATGCTGGTCGCGACCGTACGGGCGCTGCGGAACGAGAACTACGACTTCACCTCGATCGTGCTGTATGTCGCCGGGGCCGTCATCGCGATCCTGCTGCTCTCCTTCGTCTATGACATCTTCCGCGACAAGCGGGAGAAGGCGGAGGCCGAAGCAGCCGCGCCGGAGGCCGAGTTCGACCCGATGGCGGGTGGTTTCCCGGTGCCACCACTGCCCGGACAGACCCTTCCGCCGGTTCCCCGGCGGCGCTCGCGCACGGGGCGGGAGCTGATTGTCAGTGGTGGCGTGGACACTGTGAGTGACGGAAAGGAGGCTGACGATGCCTGACCGCTCTTCCGAGGGGGACACCCCCAAATCTCCGTGGCTGAATCCGGCGGCCGGCTTCGGCGTGACCTTCAAGGCCATGTTCAAGAAGCGGCTGACCGAGCAGTACCCGGAGCAGGAGAAGACCACGGCGCCGCGCTTCCACGGGCGGCACCAGCTCAACCGGCATCCGGACGGACTGGAGAAGTGCATCGGGTGCGAGCTCTGCGCCTGGGCCTGTCCGGCCGACGCGATCTATGTGGAGGGCGCGGACAACACCGAGGAGGAGCGTTACTCCCCGGGCGAGCGATACGGCCGCGTGTACCAGATCAACTACGCCCGCTGCATTCTGTGCGGACTCTGCATCGAGGCCTGCCCGACCCGGGCGCTGACCATGACCAACGAGTTCGAGCTCGCCGACAGCAGCCGCGCCAATCTGATCTACACCAAGGAGCAGCTGCTCGCCGGTCTCGAGGAAGGCATGGTCGACTCGCCGCACTCGATCTTCCCCGGCACCGACGAACAGGACTACTACCGGGGCCTGGTGACCGAGGCGGCGCCGGGCACGGTCCGTCAGGTCGCGCTCTCCAAGGGCGAAGCTCCGCAGGAGGCCGCCGCGGACTTCGGTCCCGGTGAACCGGCGTCGAAGAAGGTGATCGGAGGATGATGTCCCTCGCCGCCTACGCCACCTCCACCGGCGAGGCCTTCCAGTTCTGGGTGCTCGGCACGATCGCCGTGATCGGGGCGCTCTCCACGGTCCTGATGCGCAGGGCCGTGCACAGCGCGCTCAGCCTCGCCGGAACCATGATCGTGCTGGCGGTCTTCTACCTCGCCAACGGTGCGTACTTCCTGGGCATCGTCCAGATCGTCGTCTACACCGGCGCGATCATGATGTTGTTCCTCTTCGTCGTCATGCTGGTCGGCGTCACCGCTGCCGACTCGCTGACCGAGACCATCAGGGGCCAGCGCTGGCTGGCCGCGGCCTGCGGACTCGGCTTCGGGATCCTGCTGATCGCGGGCATCGCCAACGCCTCGCTCTCCCAGTTCGACGGACTGGGACAGGCGAACGCCGGCGGCAACGTCGAGGGCCTCGCGGCCCTCATCTTCACCAAGTACGTGTTCGCCTTCGAGATCACCGGCGCGCTGCTGATCACCTCGGCGGTCGGTGCGATGGTGCTCACCCACCGGGAGCGCACCGAGCGGGCGAAGACCCAGCGGGAGATGTCCGAGGAGCGGGTACGCAGCAAGCAGCTGCCGCCGCTGCCCGCCCCCGGTGTCTACGCCCGGCATAACGCGGTGGACGTCGCGGGACTGCTGCCGGACGGCACACCGGCCGAGCTCACCGTCATGCGGACGCTGCGTCAGCGCGGTCAGATCCGCGATGTGTCCCAGGAAGCCCTGGCCGACCTCAAGGCCCTGGAGCGCAGCTCCGAGGAGCGGCTCGGCCGGAACTCCGGACACGGCCACGATGTGGGACTCGCCGACGACCGTGACGCCGCATACGACCGCGACCACGGCCAGGACCGGAACGGCGGCCGGAATGACGGCCGGGACCGCGAGGACGAGGAGGCGACGAAGTGAATCCGGTCAACTACCTGTATCTCGCCTCGCTGTTGTTCACCATCGGCGCGGCCGGAGTGCTGATCAGGCGGAACGCGATCGTGGTCTTCATGTGCGTGGAGCTGATGCTCAACGCCTGCAACCTCGCGTTCGTAGCCTTCTCCCGTATGCACGGCAATCTCGACGGCCAGGTCATCGCCTTCTTCACGATGGTCGTTGCCGCCGCCGAGGTCGTGGTCGGGCTCGCGATCATCGTGTCGCTCTTCCGTTCCCGCCACTCGGCCTCGGTCGACGACGCCAGCCTGATGAAGCTGTAAGGGGTCGCTGAACAGTGGAGAACCTGATTGCGCTGCTGATTGCAGCGCCTTTGCTCGGAGCGGCGGTGCTGCTCTGCGGTGGGCGGCGGCTGGACGGCGTGGGCCACTGGCTCGGCACGCTGTTCGCCGGCGTGTCGTTCGTGATCGCCGCGATCCTCTTCGCGGACATGCTGGGCAAGGGCGCCGACGACCGGACCCTGCACCAGCATCTGTTCAGCTGGGTTCCGGTGGCCGGCTTCAAGGCCGATGCCGCCTTCCAGCTCGACCAGTTGTCGATGACCTTCGTGCTGCTGATCTCCGGTGTGGGCACCCTGATCCACATCTACTCGATCGGTTACATGGAGCACGACGAGCGGCGCCGCCGCTTCTTCGGCTACCTGAACCTCTTCGTGGCGGCCATGCTGCTGCTGGTCCTCGCCGACAACTACCTGCTGCTCTACGTCGGCTGGGAGGGCGTCGGCCTGGCGTCCTACCTGCTGATCGGTTTCTGGCAGCACAAGCCGAGCGCAGCCACCGCCGCCAAGAAGGCGTTCATCGTCAACCGGGTCGGCGACATGGGTCTGTCGATCGCGATCATGCTGATGTTCACCACCTTCGGGACCTTCGCCTTCGGGCCGGTGCTGCACTCGGCGGGGAACGCCTCACAGGGCAAGCTCACCGCCATCGGGCTGATGCTGCTGCTGGCCGCCTGCGGAAAGTCCGCGCAGGTGCCGCTGCAGTCCTGGCTCGGTGACGCGATGGAGGGCCCGACCCCGGTCTCGGCCCTGATCCACGCGGCGACCATGGTGACCGCGGGCGTGTATCTCATCACCCGCTCCGGCGTGATCTTCAACGCCGCGCCCGACGCGCAGTTGGCGGTCGTCGTGGTGGGTACGGTGACGCTCCTCTTCGGTGCGATCGTCGGTTGTGCGAAGGACGACATCAAGAAGGCCCTGGCGGGCTCGACCATGTCGCAGATCGGCTACATGATCCTGGCCGCGGGCCTCGGCCCGATCGGCTACGTCTTCGCGATCATGCACCTGGTCACCCACGGCTTCTTCAAGGCGGGTCTCTTCCTCGGCGCCGGATCGGTCATGCACGGCATGAACGACGAGGTGGACATGCGGAAGTACGGCGGCCTGCGGAAGTACATGCCGGTGACCTTCGTGACCTTCGGGCTCGGCTATCTCGCGATCATCGGCTTCCCCGGGCTCTCCGGCTTCTTCTCCAAGGACAAGATCATCGAGGCGGCCTTCGCCAAGGGTGGCGCCGAGGGCTGGATCCTCGGCGGCGCGGCGCTGCTGGGCGCCGGGATCACCGCGTTCTACATGACCCGGGTCATGCTGATGACCTTCTTCGGCGAGGAGCGCTGGCGCCACCGGGCCACCGCATCGCCCGCCGAGCCGAGCGTCGAGCCCGCTGCCGAGGAACGCGGCGAGCACAGCGAGCCGCACCCGCACGAGGCGCCCAACTCGATGACCATCCCGATGATCATCCTGGCCTTCGGTTCGGTCTTCGCCGGCGGGTTCTTCGGCATCGGGAACCGCTTCCTGCACTGGCTGGAGCCCGTCACCGGCCACACGGAGGGCGATTCACCGGTCAGTGCGAGCGCGGTCACCGCCACCACCATGGTGGTTCTGGTGATCGGCGTCGCGATCGCCTGGCTGGTCTACGGCCGCAAGCCGGTCCCGGCGACCGCCCCGCGCGGCTCGCTGCTCACCCGGGCGGCCCGGCGCGATCTCCTCCAGGACGACTTCAACCACGTGGTGCTGGTCCGCGGCGGTGAGCACCTCACGCGGTCGCTGGTCTACCTCGACCACTCGCTGGTCGACGGAGTCGTCAACGGCACGGCCGCCTCGTTCGGCGGGCTCTCCGGCCGGCTGCGCAAACTGCAGAACGGCTACGCCCGCAGTTACGCGGTCTCGATGTTCGGCGGCGCAGTGATTCTCGTCGCCGCGACCCTGCTGATGAGGGCGGTCTGAACTGATGTCCTTTCCACTGCTTACGGCAACGGCCGCGCTCCCGGCGGTCGGTGCGATCGCCACCGCCGCGGTTCCGGCCACCCGGCGCACCGCCGCGAAGTGGCTGGCGCTGCTGGTCTCGCTCGGCACGCTGGCGCTGGCCGCCGTCCAGCTCGTCCGGTTCGAGCCCGGCGGGGCCCGCTACCAGCTCACCGAATCACACGCCTGGATCAGCGACTTCGGCGTGCGCTACGACCTGGGTGTGGACGGCATCGGCGTGGTGATGCTCGCCCTGACCGCCCTGCTCATCCCGTTCGTCATCCTGGCCGGGTGGCACGACGCCGACCCTTCCCCAAGCTCTCAGCTGCGTTCGAGCAGGGGAGACCCCAACGAGACGCGGCCATATCGCTGGCGGCCGACCCAGGGATTCTTCGCCCTGATCCTGGCCGTCGAGGCGATGGTGATCCTCTCCTTCGAGGCCACCGACGTCTTCCTCTTCTACATCCTCTTCGAAGCGATGCTCATCCCGCTGTACTTCCTCATCGGAGGCTTCGGGGACCGGGCCTACGCGGGCGGGGACGAGGCGGCGGCCGCCCAACGCTCGTACGCGGCCGTCAAGTTCCTGCTCTACAACCTGGTCGGCGGCCTGCTGATGCTGGCCGCGGTCATCGGCCTCTACGTGGTGGCGGGGAGCTTCTCGCTCCAGGACATCGTCGCCGCACGGGCCGGCGGCTCGCTGCACATGGCGACCGGCACCGAGCGCTGGCTGTTCCTCGGCTTCTTCTTCGCTTTCGCGGTGAAGGCGCCGCTCTGGCCGCTGCACACCTGGCTGCCCAACGCCATGGGGGAGTCGACGGCGCCGGTCGCGGTGCTGATCACCGCGGTGGTCGACAAGGTCGGCACCTTCGCGATGCTGCGCTTCTGCCTCCAGCTCTTCCCGGACGCCAGCAAGTGGGCGACCCCGGTGATCCTGGTCCTGGCACTGATCAGCATCATCTACGGCGCGCTGCTCGCGGTCGGCCAGCGGGACATCAAGCGGCTGATCGCCTACGCGTCGATCTCGCACTTCGGCTTCATCGTGCTGGGCATCTTCGCCCTCACCACGCAGGGCCAGTCGGGTGCGACGCTCTACATGGTCAACCACGGGATCTCCACCGCCGTCCTGATGCTGGTGGCCGGCTTCCTGATCTCGCGCCGGGGCTCGCGGCTCATCAGCGACTTCGGTGGGGTGCAGAAGGTGGCCCCGGTGCTCGCCGGCGCCTTCCTGATCGGTGGCCTCGCCACCCTGTCGCTCCCCGGACTGGCCCCCTTCGTCAGTGAGTTCCTGGTCCTGGTCGGTACGTTCAGCGCCTATCCGGCCGCCGGCATCATCGCGACCATCGGCATCGTGCTGGCCGCGATCTACGTGCTGGTGCTCTACCAGCGGACGATGACGGGCCCGGTCAAGGCCACGGTGCAGGGCATGGCGGACCTCAAGGTCCGTGAGCTGGTCGTGGTGCTGCCGCTGATCGCGCTGCTGGTCTTCCTCGGCGTCTACCCCAAGCCGGTGACGGAGATCGTCAACCCGGCCGTGAAACACACGATGTCCGATGTCCAGAAGAAGGACCCCCGTCCTTCCGTGCCCGCAGTGGAGGCCGCGAAGTGAGCGCATCAGCTGTCCACAGCCTGTGGACGATGGGGGCGGTCGACCCCGCATCCAAGATCCCGACCCCGCACATCGAGTACGCGCAGCTCTCACCCACGCTGATCGTCCTCGGGGCCGCACTGCTGGGTGTCCTGGTCGAGGCATTCGTGCCGCGCCGGAACCGCTACTACGCCCAGGTGTTCCTGACGGTGGTCGCGCTCGCCGCGTCCTTCGCCGCGGTCGTCGCACTGGCGGCCGGCGGATACGGCTCGTCCAAGGCGCACATCGCGGCGATGGGTGCGGTCGCGGTCGACGGGCCCGCCCTGTTCCTGGAGGGCACCATCCTGCTGGTCGCGATCTTCGCGGTCTTCACCTTCGCCGAGCGCAGGCTCGACCCCGCGGCGCACGGCAACCGGGTCGACTCCTTCGCCGCGCAAGCCGCGTCCGTACCGGGCAGTGAAAGCGAACAGGCAGCGGTCAAGGCCGGGTTCACCACCACCGAGGTGTTCCCGCTGGTGCTCTTCGCGGTCGGCGGCATGCTGATCTTCCCGGCTGCCAACGACCTGCTGACGCTCTTCGTGGCGCTGGAAGTCTTCTCGCTGCCGCTCTACCTGCTCTGCGCCGTCGCCCGCCGCAAGCGGCTGATGTCGCAGGAAGCGGCGGTGAAGTACTTCCTGCTCGGTGCGTTCTCGTCGGCCTTCCTGCTCTTCGGGATCGCGCTGCTCTACGGCTACTCGGGCTCCGTCTCCTACGCCCGGATCGCGGACGTCGTCAACGGCACCGTGCAGAACGTCGACCCGGCACTCGCCGACACCATGGGCAACGACGCCCTGCTGCTCATCGGCGGCGCGATGGTCCTGATGGGGCTGCTCTTCAAGGTCGGCGCGGTGCCGTTCCACATGTGGACCCCGGACGTCTACGAGGGCGCCCCGACCCCGGTCACCGGTTTCATGGCGACGGCCACCAAGATCGCCGCGTTCGGAGCGCTGCTGCGGCTGCTCTACGTGGTGCTGCCGGGGATGCGGTGGGACTGGCGCCCCGTCATGTGGGGCGTCGCGATCATCACCATGCTGGGCGGAGCGGTCGTCGCGATCACCCAGACCGACATCAAGCGGCTGCTCGCCTACTCCTCGATCGCACACGCGGGGTTCATCCTGGCCGGTGTCATCGCGACCACTCCGGACGGCGTCAGTTCGGTGCTCTTCTATCTGGTCGCCTACTCCTTCACGACGATCGGCGCGTTCGCCGTGGTCACGCTGGTACGGGACGCGGGCGGCGAGGCGACCCACCTCTCCAAGTGGGCCGGGCTCGGGCGTCGTTCACCCCTGGTGGCCGCGGTCTTCGCGGTCTTCCTGCTCGCCTTCGCCGGTATCCCGCTGACCAGCGGGTTCTCCGGGAAGTTCGCGGTCTTCAAGGCGGCAGCCGATGGCGGGGCGAGCGGGCTCGTCGTGGTCGGTGTGATCTCGTCCGCGATCGCCGCGTTCTTCTACATCCGGGTCATCGTGCTGATGTTCTTCAGCGAACCGAAGGTGGAAGGGCCCACGGTGGCGGTTCCTTCGCCGCTGACCATGGCCACGATCGCGGTCGGTGCCGCGGTCACGGTGGTGCTCGGGGTCGCCCCGCAGTACTTCCTGGATCTGGCAGGTCAGGCGAGCGTGTTCGTCCGGTAGGGGCGGCACGGAGCGCACCGCCGGGCGGCCTGGGAGACCAGGCCGCCCGGCGTTTTTGCGGGTGGGACCAAGCCGCGGACACCCGGCCCGCGTAGGCGCGGACGTCGGCGTCCGGGTCGTGGACGGCGGTCGTACCTGGTCCGCGCGCAGCCGCCGCCGACGCGCGGCGGAGACCGGCGCGGCGTGCTCACGGGTGCGTTCGGCCGGCAGCCGGTGGACCATACCGACGCTGGGTCACCCCTGGTGTTGCATCAGTGTTGCGCCACCGGTTGCGCGCCGGACAACGGCCTGACCTGGTCTTTAGCGGCCCGCTGTGGCAGCTCTGCCACTACGGGTCTCCTCTTCCGTCTCACTCCGTGAGCCGGGCGGTGGCCGGGGCGTCGGGTGATGTCGGTGCGGGACCCTATCGTGGCAGGAGTGACCGGCAGGACGGGCAAGGGACGAGTACGACGGGGGACGACACGATGAGCGGGAGCGGCGAGGCGGTGGCGGAGCGCACGCACAGCGGAGCAGCGGGTGCACAGGGCGAAGCGACGGTCGCGCACAGCGAAGCGCTGGAGACTCTGCACCGGGTCTTCGGGTATGACGCCTTCCGCGGCGAGCAGGAAGCGGTCATCCAGCAGGTGCTGGACGGCGGGGACGCCGTGGTACTGATGCCGACCGGTGGCGGCAAGTCGCTCTGCTATCAGATCCCCGCCTTGGTCAGGCCCGGCACGGGCGTGGTCATCTCGCCGCTGATCGCGCTGATGCAGGACCAGGTGGACGCGCTGCGCGCGCTCGGGGTCCGGGCCGGTTTCATCAATTCCACCCAGGACCTCGACCAGCGGCGCACGGTGGAGGCCGAGCTGCTCGCCGGGGAGCTTGACCTGCTCTACCTGGCGCCGGAGCGGCTGCGGGTCGAGGCCACCGTCGCCCTGCTGGGGCGGGCCAAAATCTCGCTCTTCGCGGTCGACGAGGCGCACTGCGTGGCCCAGTGGGGACACGACTTCCGGCCCGACTACCTGGCTCTGTCGATGCTCGGCGAGCGCTGGCCCGACGTACCGAGGATCGCCCTGACGGCCACCGCCACCCGGGCCACCCACCAGGAGATCACCCAGCGGCTCGGCATGCCGCACGCCCGGCACTTCGTGGCGGGCTTCGACCGGCCCAACATCCAGTACCGGATCGTGCCGAAGAACGACCCGAAGAAGCAGCTGCTCGCCTTCCTGAAGGAGGAGCACACCGGGGACTCGGGCATCGTCTACTGCCTCTCGCGCGCGTCCGTCGACCGCACCGCCGCATTCCTCTGCGACCACGGCATCGAGGCGGTGCCCTACCACGCGGGCCTGGACGCCGGCACCCGCGCCGTGCACCAGTCGCGCTTCCTGCGCGAGGAGGGCCTGGTGGTGGTGGCGACCATCGCCTTCGGGATGGGTATCGACAAGCCGGACGTGCGGTTCGTGGCCCACCTCGACCTGCCCAAGTCGGTCGAGGGCTATTACCAGGAGACCGGTCGCGCCGGGCGCGACGGACTGCCGTCGACCGCCTGGATGACCTACGGGCTGCAGGACGTCGTCCAGCAGCGGAAGATGATCCAGGGCTCGGAGGGTGACGACACCTTCCGCCGCCGGGCAGCCGCCCATCTCGACTCGATGCTGGCGCTGTGCGAGACGGCCGGCTGCCGACGGACCCAGCTCCTCCAGTACTTCGGCCAGGAGGCGGTCACGCCCGCCTGCGGGAACTGCGACACCTGCATCAGCCCGCCGGAGACCTGGGACGGGACGGTGGCCGCGCAGAAGGTGCTCTCCACGGTGGTCCGGCTGGAGCGCGAGCGCCGGCAGAAGTTCGGGACGGGTCAGATCATCGACATCCTGCTCGGCCGCAAGACCGCCAAGGTCATCCAGTTCGACCACGACCAGCTCTCGGTCTTCGGCATCGGCGACGACCTGTCCGAGGGTCAGTGGCGGGGCGTGGTCAGGCAGTTGCTGGCCCAGAGCCTGCTGGCCGTCGAGGGTGAGTACGGCACGCTGGTGCTGACGCCGGCCAGCGGCTCGGTGCTGGCCAGGGAGCGGGAGGTCCGGCTGCGCAAGGATCCCGACAAGCCGGTGGCGGCGAGGGCCGCCAAGGGCGAGCGGAAGGCTAAGGCCGCCGCCGTGGACCTGCCGCAGGAGGCGGTCCCGGTCTTCGAGGCGCTGCGCGCCTGGCGCGGCAGGCAGGCCAAGGAGCAGGGCGTGCCGGCGTATGTGATCTTTCACGACGCGACGCTGCGGGAGATCGCCACCCTCCGGCCCGCGTCGCTCTCCGAGCTCGGCGGGATCGCGGGTCTGGGCGAGAAGAAGCTGGCGACGTACGGGGAGGGCGTGCTGGAAGTGCTGGCGGACCCTGGCGCCGCCGAACCGGCCTGAGTGGGGGAGTCCCGGACCCCCGGGAGCCCCTGAACCAGCCTGAGCGGCGGCGTCCCGGACCCCCGGGAGCCCCTGAACCGGCCGGCTCGAGCCGGGCCCCGGCCCCTGAACCGGCCCGGTCCAGGGGATGCGCCCGGCCCGGGGCCCGCTTCAGCCCCCGCCCGCCTGGTTCGACTTGTCCTGCACGACATTGCGGTGCACGGCTTGCGGCGCCCACTCCTCCCGTACGAACACCCGCATCGCCGCCCGTGAGGGCCTGCCCCCGTGGGCGATCGTCCGGGCCAGCCCGGTCGCCGCCGCGAAGCCGGCCAGCAGTCGGCTCCGGCGGTCCGGGAAGCCGGCTGCCTCCGCAGCGGCGAACCGGGACCGGGCGTGCGGAGCCCAGCTGTCCGGGCCCGCCGGGTAGCGGTGGTAAGGGAACAGACCCATGAAGCGGTGCGTCTCGCGGCGCAGCACGCCGTACTTGACCAGATGGTCCAGGTACAGGCCCTCCACCTGCCGACCGGTGCGCCGGATCCAGCTCCGGGCGCCGACGCCGCCGGCGAACCGGCGTTTGTCCGGGGCCCGCAGGGTCGCCAGCACCTGAGCGAGGAGCGGGTCGGGCGGCGTGAGCGGTTTGGTCACCTGCACACGGCCGCGCGACGCGGCGACCCGGCCCTGGAGTTCGAGTTCGGCCAGGGCCGCGCCCGCCATCCCGTACTGCAGGAAACGGTTGCGGCAGTACGGCTTGCCGCGCTGCGGGTCCAGGGCGAGCAGCAGCAGCTCCTCGGGGAGGGTCGGTTCCGCCTGGCTCATGGTGACGGCACGATCCTTCCCGTCACTTCGCCAAGAACGACCCTGGTGCCGTCCGGGCCGGGCGCCCAGGCCGCCAGAGTGACCTCGTCGCCGTCCTCCAGGAACGTCCGCTTGCCCTGTGGCAGGTCGAGCGGTTCGGTGCCGTTCCAGGTGAGTTCGAGGAGTGAGCCGCGTTGGTCCGGTTCCGGGCCGCTGACCGTTCCGGAGCCGAAGAGGTCGCCGGTACGCAGCGATGCCCCGTTGACCGTCGTGTGGGCCAGCATCTGGGCGGCCGTCCAGTACATGCCGGCGAATGGCGGCTGCGACACCTGCTGCCCGTTCACCGTCACCGACAGGAGCAGATCCAGGCCACCGGGTTCGTCGGCCGATGCGTCGTTGAGATAGGGCAGCAGCGGGAGTTCGCGGGCCGGCGGGGCGATCCGGGCCGCGTCCAGGGCTTCCAGCGGGGTCACCCAGGCCGACACCGAGGTGGCGAAGGACTTGCCGAGGAAGGGGCCGAGCGGGACGTACTCCCAGGCCTGGATATCGCGCGCGGACCAGTCGTTGAGGAGCTGGATGCCGAAGACGTGCTCGCGGAAGTCGGCCAGCGCGACCGGCCTGCCCCGCTCGGAGGGCACGCCGACGACGAAGCCGACCTCCGCCTCGATGTCGAGCTTGACCGAGGGGCCGAAGACCGGAGCCGGCTCGGACGGTGCCTTGCGCTGGCCCGCGGGACGGACCACCTCCGTGCCCGACACGACCACCGTGCCCGAGCGGCCGTGGTAACCGATCGGCAGATGTTTCCAGTTGGGAGTCAGCGGCGCCGAGTCGGGCCGGAAGATCCTACCCACGTTCGTGGCGTGGTGCTCGCTCGCGTAGAAGTCGACGTAGTCGCCGACCTCGTAGGGGAGGTGCAGCGTGACGGACGCCAGCGGATGCAGCAACGGCTCGATGTCCGCGCGGTGTGCCGGGACGGTGACCCAGGCGGTGAGCGCCCGCCGCACGTCACGCCAGGCGGTACGGCCCGCGGCGAGCAGCGGGTTGAGGGTGGGGTGGGCGAGCAGCCTGCTGTACGGAGACCCCAGCGCGAGCGCCGCCGCGCCCGCGTCCAGTACATGACCGCCTATGCGCACGCCCACCCGGCGCCGGTCGGGCTCTTCAGGGGTGGAGAAGACGCCGTAGGGCAGATTGTGCGGGCCGAAGGGATCGCCTTCGGGCAGGTCGAGCGGGCTCTGCTCGGGCATGGGTGCTGCCTCGCTTTCGGGTCCGGGTAAGGACACGTTACGTCGGCGGCGGCGGCGGTTGCGCGAGGCCCGTCACCCCGCCGCCCGCGTTCCGTCAGCCCAGTGCCCGTGCCCCGTCACCCCACTGCCCGAGCCCGGTCGCCCCGCGCTTCGTCACCCCACTGCCCGCGCCCGGTCGCCCGTGCCCCGTCACCCCGCGGTGCGCGGGATCCGCTTGGCCCAGGCCCGTTGGAACACCACGGCGTCCCCTTCCCGGCACACCACCTCGTTCGACGTGACGAAGTCCTGTGCGTCGCAGGTGATGTCCGAGTGCGTCTCGATCCGCACGTCCCAGCCCGTCTCGGGGCGGTGCAGTCTGACGGACCAGTCGGAGTGGGTGTGCGCGGACAGCGGGTCCGACTCGTGGATGGTGTAGGTGTCGAGCACGTCCTCGGTGTACTCCAGGCCGTCCGGATAGATCCGGGTGCCTCCGTAGTGCGGGTCCACCTCCAGGCGCCAGGTGCGCTCAGCCACGTCGCGGACGACCCGGCGCTGCGGCCGGTCCTTGCGGGTGTGGTCGGGGAGGATCACCGGGAGCGGCGGGGACTCCTCGGGGATGTCGAAGGTGATGCGGTCCTCGGTGACGGGCGCGCGGATCGGCAGCTCGAGGGTGGAAGCCGCGGGATCGAGGGTCCAGCCCTTCGCCGAGTCCGGCTGGGGCCAGATCCAGGGCCAGTACGCCGAGGAGACCGCGAGCCGGATGCGGTGGCCCGGCGGGAAGGTGTGGCCGATGGCGTTCAGCTCGAAGGCGACGGGTTCGGTGGTGCCGGGCTCCCAGGCATCGGAGCGGCTGCGGCTGTGCCGGGCGGAGAAGTTGAGGGCGCCGCGGGTGACCAGCGTGGACGAGCCGTCCGGCGCCACGTCGCAGAGGCGGGCGATGACCTGCCCGGTGTGCACGGTGCAGCGCAAGGTCAGATGAACCGAGGGCCGGCCCAGGATCTCGATCGGCGCCTGCCGGACCGGGAATTCGAAGCAGACGGATTTCGCGTCCTCGTCCCGCTGGTCGGGCGGCAGGTCGGATTCGTTGCCGTACGGATAGAAGCGTCCGGCGTCCAGGCCGGTGTGCTGCGGCGAGTTGACCGGCATAGGCTCGCCCTGCAGGGCGTACGAGACCGGCGTGACGTGCGGGGACGGCCAGGCCGGTTCGCCGACCCAGCGGCCCGGCAGCTCCGGATAGGTGGTGGCCGGCGGGTGCGATTCGCTGATCCAGCAGCGCAGCAGGGGCTCCGCCATCACCCCGGTCTCCTCGCCCTTCAGATGGTGGTCCCACCAGCGCAGCGTCTCCTGCAGAAAGCCGATCGCCGGGCCCGGCGGGCGGCCCTTGTCCGGGTAGTGGTGCGACCACGGCCCGATCAGGCCGCGGACCCGGGACGGTGCCAGGTGCTCCACCAGGCGCAGCACGGCGTCCCGGTAGGGGTCGTGCCAGCCGCCCACCGCCAGGACCGGCGCCCGAACGGCCGAGTAGTCCTCGCAGACGCTGCCGTGCTTCCAGTAGGCGTCCCGGGTCTGGTGGGCGAGCCAGGTGTGCAGGAAGGGGTCGACGGACTCCAGCCGGTTGAGCCACATGTCCCGCCACACCGAGCCGACCTGGGCGGGGTCCGGCGGGCGCGACACGTGGGCGAGCATCGTCGCCGCCCAGGCGTGCATGTCGATGGCCAGCACCGACCCGCCCATGTAGTGCACGTCGTTGTCGTAACGGTCGTCGGAGCAGCAGACCGCGACGACCGCCTTCAGCGGTTCCGGTGCCAGCGACGCGATCTGCAGAGAGTTGAAGCCGCCCCAGCAGATCCCGAACATGCCGACCCGGCCGGTGCACCAGGGCTGCTCGGCCAGCCACTCGACCACGGCGACCCCGTCGGCCAGCTCCTGCGCGTCGTACTCGTCGCCCGCCAGGCCGGTGGAGTTCCCGTGGCCGCGCACATCCACCCGTACGGAGGCGTAGCCGTGGCCCGCGTACCAGGGGTGCCGCTGCCAGTCCTGCGGCGCCGTCCAGTCGCTGAGCCGGTAGGGGAGGTATTCGAGCAGCGCGGGGACCGGCTCCTCGGCGATCGGCCGCCAGATCCGTGCGTACAGCTGGGTGCCGTCCGTCAGGGGGATCCACACGTCTTCGCGGCGCGTCTCGTACGGGAAGTCGGTCCGGAGGCGGAGCTCGGTTCCTGACAAATGAAATACTCCACTTCAAATCTGCTCATTTCGAACATACCGGCCGCCCTCGGTCTGTGCTCGAGATGGGCGGGCAGGCGCTCATGGTGATCGAAAGCCGACCGGATACGCTGACTTGAGTGCGGACAGCGACACATCGACAATCCGTGTGATCGTCAGCAGACAGGAGATCCCCTCGTGACCGTCGTCGGGCCGTTCGGGCTGAGCGTGCGGGACCAGGTACTTGAGGCCGATGTCCAGGCGGGATTGGCGGCCGTCGAGGCCGGGCTGCTCGACGCCACCAAGAGCGAGGTCCCTTTCATCACCGAGGCCGCGCAGCATCTGGTACGCGCCGGGGGCAAGCGCTTCCGTCCGCTCCTGGTGATGCTGGCCGCGCAGTTCGGCGATCCCTACGCACCCGGGGTCGTGCCCTCAGCCGTGGTGGTCGAGCTGACCCATCTGGCGACGCTGTACCACGACGACGTGATGGACGAGGCGGAGGTCCGGCGCGGGGTGGACAGCGCCAACGCCCGTTGGGACAACTCCGTCGCGGTCCTGACCGGCGACTTCCTCTTCGCCAGGGCCTCCCACATCCTGGCCGACCTCGGCCCCGAGGCGGTACGGATCCAGGCCGAGGCCTTCGAGCGACTGGTGACCGGTCAGATCCTGGAGACCGCGGGGCCGCAGGACGGCCGCGATCCGGTCGGGCACTACCTCGACGTGATCGCCGGCAAGACCGGCTCACTGGTCGCGGTCTCCGGGCGTTTCGGTGCGATGATGTCCGGCGCCGACGAGGGGGTCGTGGACATCCTCACCCAGTACGGCGAGCGGCTCGGCACGGCGTTCCAGCTGGCCGACGACGTGCTGGACATCGCCAGCGACGGCCATGAGTCGGGCAAGACGCCGGGTACGGACCTGCGCGAGGGCATTCCGACACTCCCGGTACTCCATCTGCGCGCCCAGGCGTCCGCCCATGCCAGGCCGGACGACCTGGCCCTGGTCGAACTGCTCGACGGAGACCTCACGGACGATGCCCGGTGTGCCGAGGCGCTGCGCCTGATGCGGAAGCATCCGGCACTGGAGCAGGCCCGTCGGGACACCGTGCGGTACGCGGAGGAGGCCAGGGCGTCACTCGCGCCGCTGCGCGCGTGCTCCGCCAAGACCGCCCTCGAGGAGCTCTGCGGTGCCGTGGTGCACCGGGTGGGCTGACGGCTGCTTGCTGACGCCCGATCGGGTGACCGTACCGACGATGCGCCGAGCGGGTGAGCCCCTACGGGACGGAGGGGCTCCGGCGGCCCGCTGTCATACCGGAGCAGTACGTGGAGTTGCTCCCGGGGGCTGACGCCTACCGGCGGGCATTTTGGTGAGATGGATAGCACCACACCCCACCAATTCGGGTGAGAATGGCGGCGCGGGGTGGACGCACGCGGACGGATCGCCGCCGACCACGGAGGTAGGGCACTTATGGCACCGAACGACAGCGCACAGGACACCGAAGAGGCGAGGGACCTGGTCGTGGGCCGCCGGAAGGCGGCGCGCTATCTCGTACCGGTCGCGGTCGCGGGGGTCGCGGCGGTGACGATCGGTCTCGTCCCGGCGCTCGCCAGCTCGGGCGACCCGAGTCTGCCGAAGATCACCGCACAGCAACTGGTCGAGAAGATCGCCGCGTCGGACACCCAGCAGCTCTCCGGCACCGTCAAGGTCAGCACGGACCTCGGTCTGCCCTCGCTCGGCGGAATGGCCGGATCGTTCCTTCCGGGCGGCGCGGGCGGCGGCGGCGACAAGGGCGGCGCGAGCGCCGCACCGGACAGCAAACTGATGGAACTCGCCTCCGGTACGCACACCTTGCGGGTGGCGGCCGACGGCCCAGACAAGCAGCGGGTTTCCATCCTGGACTCCGCCGCCGAGTACAGCGTGATCCACAACGGCGGGCAACTCTGGGCCTACGACAGCAAGTCGAACCAGGCGTACCACGAGAAGTCCGCCGAGCGGCCGGCCCGCGACACACCGAAGGCCGGTACCGACAAGCTGCCGGCCACACCGAAGGCGTTCGCCGACGAGGCGCTGAAGGCCGCCGGCCCGAC
Organism: Streptomyces sp. NPDC051320; assembly: GCF_040682175.1. NCBI lineage: Bacteria > Bacillati > Actinomycetota > Actinomycetes > Kitasatosporales > Streptomycetaceae > Streptomyces > Streptomyces sp. NPDC051320. Next base: position 375,028 of record NZ_JBFBAL010000004.1, on the reverse strand, counting down.
CACCTCGGTGAGCATCGACGGTACGGCCCAGGTGGCGGGGCGTGATGCCTACCAGCTGCTCATCAAGCCGAAGCAGTCCGGCTCGACGATCGGTGCCATCCGGGTCGCGGTCGATGCGAAGACCGGCACCCCGCTGAGGTTCACCCTCACCCCGAGCGGGGGAGGCAAGGCCGCGATCGACGTGGGCTTCACCAAGGTCGACTTCGGTAAGCCGGCCGCATCCACCTTCACGTTCACGCCGCCCAAGGGCGCGAAGGTGACCGAGGGCGACACCCACCGGGCGCCGAAGAACGACCGGACACCCGCCGTGCCGGACGGCTTCAAGGGCCTGAACGTCATCGGCAAGGGCTGGACGTCGGTGGCGCAACTCGACACGGGCAGTGGCCAGGGGCTCGGGGCGCTGGGCTCCGGGGCCGCCGGGAAGAAGGGCGACGTGCCGGCCGCGGCGCAGGGCTTCCTCGACTCGCTCGGTGACAAGGTGAGCGGCAAGTTCGGGTCGGGCATGGTGTTCCACACCCGGCTGGTGAACGCCCTGATCACGGACGACGGGAAGGTGTTCGTGGGGACGGTGAACAAGGACGCGCTGGTGCGGGCGGCCGACGCCGCGAAGTAGCGGGGCTCCGCCCCGGACCCCGCTCCTCAATCGCCGACCGGGCTGGATTCCATCGGCGTAAGCCGCGAACCAGCCCGGCCTGGGGGTACCCCCGGACGGAGTCCGGGGGAGATTGAGGCCACCTCGACCTGAGGATCCCCATGCAGCCAGCCGCCACCGCAGAGGCGGTGATCGAGACCCACGCCCTCACCAAGCGCTTCCGCGACGGCGGGCTGGCCGTGGATCACCTCGACCTCACCGTCCCCCGGGGCAGCATCTTCGGGTTTCTCGGGCCGAACGGGTCCGGCAAGACCACCACCATCCGGATGCTGCTGGGGCTCATCGAGCCGACTTCCGGCTCGGCCCGGCTGCTGGGGCAGCCGATGCCACGCGCCGCCCGCACCGTGCTGCCCGGGGTGGGCGCGCTCATCGAGGGGCCGGCGCTGTACGGCTTTCTCTCCGGGCGCGACAACCTGATCCGCTACGACTCCGCCGACCCGGAGGCGGACCCCCGCACGCGGTGCGCCCGGGTCGATGCCGCGCTGCACCGGGTCGGGCTCGGGCCGGCCGCGGGGAAGAAGGCCAAGGCGTACTCGCTCGGGATGAAGCAGCGGCTCGGGCTGGCCGCGGCGCTGCTCCAGCCCCGGCGGCTGCTGGTGCTGGACGAGCCGACCAACGGTCTGGATCCGCAGGGCATGCGGGAGATCAGGATCCTGATCCGGGAACTCGCGGGTGACGGCACCACTGTCTTTCTCTCCTCGCACCTCCTCGACGAGATCGAACAGGTCTGCACGCACGCCGCCGTGATGGCACGGGGACGGCTGATCACTCAGGGCCCGGTGGGCGACCTGGCGACCCCCGGCCGTCTCGTGGTCACCACCCCGGATCCGGGCGAGGCGGCCAGGGTGCTCATGGAGTCGGGCGTCGGTGAGGTGATCATCGCCGACAACCGGGTCAGCGGTGAACTTCCGTCCGACGAGACCGAGCCGGCCGACCTGAACGCCGCACTCGTCAGGGCGGGCGTCCGGGTCAGGGCCTTCGGGGTCGAACGGGCCTCGCTGGAGGACGCCTTCGTGGCACTCACCGGGGAGGGATTCGATGTCGCAGGCTGAAGCTGAGTCGGAGCGTGCGGTGCCGGCGCCCGGCGCGGTGAAGCCGCGCTGGTCGCTGGGGCTGTTCCGGTCCGAGCTGACCACCACCTTCCGGCGCCGGCGGACCCTCGCCCTGCTCGCGGTGCTGGCGGCGATGCCGGTGCTCATCGGGATCGCCGTGAAGTGGCAGACCAGCAACGGCTCGACGGTGGATGGCGGCGGCGCGGGCCCCGCGTTCCTCACCCAGATCACCAACAACGGTCTGTTCCTGGTCTTCGCGGCTCTCGCGGCGACCCTGCCCGTCTTCCTGCCGATGGCGATCGGGGTCATCGCCGGGGACGCCATCGCGGGTGAGGCGAGCGCGGGCACGCTTCGCTACCTGTTGGTCGCACCGGCCGGCCGGACCCGGCTGCTGCTCGCCAAGTACACGTGCACGCTGGCCTTCTGTCTGATCGCCACCCTGGTCGTGACGGTCGCGGCGCTCGTGGTGGGTGCGCTGCTCTTCCCGCTCGGCGAGGTGACCACGATCTCCGGCACCCAGATCTCGTTTCTGGACGGGCTGGGCCGCGCTCTGCTCATCGCGGTGGTCGTGGCCGGCTCACTGATCGGGCCGGCGACGCTGGGCCTGTTCATCTCCACGCTCACGAACAGCGGTGTCGCCGCGATGGCAGCGTCGGTCGGTCTGCTGATCACCGTGCAGATCCTGGACGGTATCCCGCAGCTGCACGCGATCCAGCCCTATCTCTTCACGCATTACTGGCTGTCCTTCGCGGACCTGCTGCGCGCGCCGGTCTACTGGGACCAGGTGATCAAGAACCTCGGTCTGCAGGGGCTGTACGCGGTGGTCCTCGGTTCGGCTGCCTGGGCCCGGTTCACGGCTAAGGACATCGTGGTGTGAGGATGACGGCACCAGGACGCGCCACGAGGATCGCAGCACGGGAGGGCACGTGCCGTACCGAGAACCGTCCCCCGACGCGGCTCGACACGACACGTACCGTTTCCCCGGCGATATTGTCGGCCGTCCACCTTCTGCTGTCAACACGCTACGTATAGTCCGCCCCAGAGCTTCCGGAATAGACTACTAAGGTGCCCCTGGTCCCCAACCCGAACCCCGCGCGCCGCAGCGAGAAATCGCAGCAGGCCATCCTCGCGGCCGCGCTGGAACTCTGCGCCGAACGGGGATACGCCCGCGTCACGATCGAGGGGATCGCCGCGCGGGCCGGGGTGAGCAAGAAAACGATCTACCGGTGGTGGCCCTCGAAGGGCGCGCTGCTGCTGGAGGCGGTGGACAACGCTGTCATCCGGACCAAGCCGTTTCCCGACACGGGGGATCTGGCGGCGGATCTGCTGGCCCAGATGACCGCCGTGGTGCGGTTGCTCGCCCACCCACCGCTGGGCCCGGCCTACGCCGGGATCCTCACCGAGCTCCAGTACGACGATGAACTGGCCAGAGCTGTCCAGGAGCAGTTCATCGGGCCGCGGCTCGAGTCGTGCTCGGCACGCCTGCGCAGCGCGCAGGCGCAGGGCGCGCTCCCCGCCGACGCCGATCTGGCGATGGCGGTGGAGCTGCTCTACGGGCCCCTCTACTACCGCCACACCCTGCGCAGGCAACCACACGATCCGGACAGGATCGCCGAACTGATCGCGCATGTGCTGCGGGCGCTGGGCGCCACCTGACTCCGTCTCAGCCGGCCGGCTCGGTGCTGGGCGGGTTCGCGCCGGCGGGGTCCGTGCGCGTGGTATCCGTGGGCGCGGGCGCCCCTGTGTTCCGTGCCTCGGTCTTCAGCCGTACCGCCTCGGCCCGCGTCCGGTGCGCGTTCCGCAGCGCGTCCCAGGTGAGTACGGTCAGCGCCAGCCACACCAGCGAGAAGCCCGCCCACCGCTCCGGTGGCATCGCCTCGTGGAAGTACACGATGCCCAGTCCGAACTGGAACACCGGCGTCAGGAACTGCAGCAGGCCCATCGTGGACAGCGGCACCCGGATCGCGGCCGCTCCGAAGAGGACCAGCGGGATGGCGGTGACCAGCCCGGTCGACGCGAGGAGCGCACCGTGCGCCGGGGTGCCGAAGGTGGCGTCACCGTGCGCTGCGAGGAAGAGCAGATAGCCGAGGGCGGGGAGGAACTGGACGGCCGTTTCGGCCGCCAGCGACTCGAGACCGCCGAGGTTGACCTTCTTCTTGACCAGTCCGTAGGTCGCGAAGGAGAAGGCCAGCATCAGCGAGATCCACGGCGGCTTGCCGTATCCGATGGCCAGCACCAGCACGGCGGCGACACCGGTGCCGACGGCCGCCCACTGGGCGGGGCGCAGCCGCTCGCCGAGCAGCAGGACGCCCATCGCGATGGTGACCAGCGGGTTGATGAAGTAGCCGAGCGAGGCCTCGACGACCTGGCCGTCGTTCACCGCCCAGATGTAGCCACCCCAGTTGATGCTGATGACCACCGCGGCCACCGCGACCAGTCCCAGCCTGCGCGGAGTGCGCACCAGTTCGCCGATCCAGGCCCAGCGGCGCATGACCAGCAGGGCGATCAGCACGATCCCCAGCGACCACACCATGCGGTGGGCGAGGATCTCGATGGCGCCGGACGGTTTGAGCAGCGGCCAGAACATCGGGACGAGCCCCCACATCACGTAGGCGGCCATGCCGTTCAGGAACCCTGCCCGCTCGCCGGTCACCTTCACGGGCCCTCCCTGCATCTCGTCCGACAACCAGACGAAGGTAACGGCAGAGAGGGGCGGCTGTCATGTCCGTATCGCTGCACGGTCATGACCGGTCATGACCGTGCAGCGCGGGGATGGAGCGGTCAGGCGAGGGCGTCCGCGATGGTGGCGGCGATCGGGGTGGTGGGGCGGTCGATGAGTGCGGCCAGATCGCCGCTGGTGCCGGCCAGCAGGCCGCGCCCGATGGCGGAGTCCACGTCCACCAGGATCGCCGCGAAGGCCTCCGGCAGACCGGCGCCGACCAGGATCTCCTGGTGCACGGCGGCCGGGACCTCGGTGTACGTGATGTCCTTGCCGGTGGCCTTCGCGACCTCGGCGGCGTATTCGGCGAACGACCAGGCGGTGTCGCCGCTCAGCTCGTACGCCTTGCCGAGGTGGCCGTCCGAGACCAGTACGGCGGCCGCCGCGGCCGCGTAGTCGGCGCGGGCAGCGGAGGAGACCCGTCCCCCGCCCGCGTTGGCGACCACCGCGCCGTGCTCGAGGACCGGGGCGAGGTTGGCGGTGTAGTTCTCGCTGTACCAGCCGTTGCGAAGGAACGTGTAGGGCAGTCCGGAGTCGAGGATCAGCTGCTCGGTCACCTTGTGCTCGGCGGCCAGCTGGAAGTCGGCGTCCGGGCCGCCCAGTATGCCGGTGTACGCGAGCTGGGCGACGCCCGCCGCCTTTGCCGCCTCGATCACCGCGGTGTGCTGCGGGACGCGGCGCCCCACCTCGCTGGCCGATATCAGCAGCACCCGGTCGCCGGCCCGGAAGGCACCGGCCAGGGTGGCGGGCTCGTCGTAGTCGGCGATCCTCAGCTCGACGCCGCGCGCCGCGAGCTCCGCGGCCTTCTCCTTGTTGCGGACGAGTGCGGCGACCTGGTCGGCGGGGACCTTGCTCAGCAGCTCGTCGATGACGAGCCGGCCAAGAGCTCCGGTGGCTCCGGTGACGACGATACCCATGGTTCTTCTCCCTGCGGATGTTCTCTGTACGGTCCGGAACCACTCTAGAGAGAGCGCTAACCAAACGAAAGTACCCACTTTGAAGTAAGGTACTGGCATGGCCGTAATCCAGCAGAAGCCCGACGTCAACCGTCCGATGTGCCCCTCGCGGCTGGTCCTGGAGCATGTCACCAGCCGCTGGGGCGTGTTGGTGCTCGCGGCCCTGCTGGAGCGCTCGTACCGCTTCAGCGAGCTGCGCCGTGAGATCGGCGGGGTCAGCGAGAAGATGCTCACCCAGACGCTGCGGACGCTGGAGCGCGACGGTTTCGTGGCGCGTGACGCCCGACCGGTGATCCCGCCGCGGGTGGATTACACCCTGACCGCGTTGGGGCGGGAGGCCGCCGAGCAGGTCTGGGGGCTGGCGCGCTGGACCGAGCGGCGGCTCGACGAGGTGCTCACGGCGCGCGAGACATACGACGAGGCCCGGCCCTGACAACAGCAGGACCGGGCTCCGGGTGCGGTACTGGTTCCTGTCCGGCCGGTCTTCGCCGGACAGCGCCTAGCCGGCGACCGTCCAGGTGTCGCCGCCGGCGAGCAGGGCGGCGAGGTCACCCTTGCCGTTCTGCTCGACGGCGGTCTCCAGCTGGTCGGCCATCAGGGTGTCGTAGACCGGCCGTTCGACATCGCGCAGCACCCCGATGGGGGTGTGGTGCAGGGTGTCGGCGTCGGCGAGGCGGGAGAGCGCGAAGGCGGTGGTCGGGGACGCGGTGTGGGCGTCGTGGACCAGGATCCGTGCTTCGTTCTCCGGCGTGACGGCGACGACTTCCAGGTCGCCGGTGGCCGGGTCACGGACGACGCCCTTCGGCGCGCTCTCGCTGCCGAAGCGGATCGGCTGTCCGTGTTCGAGGCGGATCACCGCCTCCTCGGCTTGGTCTTTGTCCTTGAGGGCTTCGAAGGCGCCGTCGTTGAAGATGTTGCAGTTCTGGTAGATCTCCACCAGCGCCGTGCCGGGGTGGTCGGCGGCGGCGCGCAGCACGCTGGTGAGGTGCTTGCGGTCGGAGTCGACGGTGCGGGCCACGAAGGACGCTTCGGCGCCGAGGGCCAGCGAGACCGGGTTGAACGGTGAGTCGAGCGAGCCCATCGGCGTCGACTTGGTGATCTTGCCGAGCTCGGAGGTGGGGGAGTACTGGCCCTTGGTCAGCCCGTAGATCCGGTTGTTGAACAGCAGGATCTTGAGGTTGACGTTGCGGCGCAGCGCGTGGATGAGGTGGTTGCCGCCGATGGACAGCGCGTCGCCGTCACCGGTGACGACCCACACGGAGAGGTCCCGCCGGGAGGAGGCGAGTCCGGTGGCGATGGCCGGGGCGCGGCCGTGGATGGAGTGCATCCCGTAGGTGTTCATGTAGTACGGGAAGCGGGAGGAGCAGCCGATCCCGGAGACGAAGACGATGTTCTCCTTCGCCAGGCCGAGTTCGGGCATGAATCCCTGCACGGCGGCGAGCACGGCGTAGTCGCCGCAGCCGGGGCACCAGCGGACTTCCTGATCGGACTTGAAGTCCTTCATGGACTGCTTGGCCTCGGCCTTGGGGACCAGCTTCAGGGACTCAGGCATCGTTGGCCTCCTTGAGGACGTCTGCGAGCTGCTCGGCCTTGAACGGCATCCCGTTGACCTGGTTGTAGGAGATCGCGTCGACCAGGTACTTGGCCCGGATCAGCGAGGCGAGCTGGCCGAGGTTCATCTCCGGCACCACCACCTTGTCGTACCGGGCGAGGACCTCCCGCAGGTTGCCGGGGAAGGGGTTGAGGTGCCGCAGATGGGCCTGTGCGATGGGTGTGCCCGCGGCGCGCAGCCGCCGGACGGCCGCGGTGATCGGGCCGTAGGTGGAGCCCCAGCCCAGCACCAGGGTGCGCGCGTTACCGTGAGGGTCGTCGACGTCGATGTCGGGGACCTGGATACCGTCGATCTTGGCCTGGCGGGTGCGGACCATGAAGTCGTGGTTGGCCGGGTCGTAGGAGATGTTGCCGGTGCCGTCCTGCTTCTCGATGCCGCCGATACGGTGCTCGAGCCCCGGGGTGCCGGGTACCGCCCAGGGGCGGGCGAGGGTCTCGGGGTCCCGCTTGTAGGGGTGGTAGACCTCGGTGCCGTCAGCCAGCTCGTGGTTGGGCCCGGTGGCGAACTGCACCCGCAGGTCGGGGAGTTCGTCGATCTCCGGGATCCGCCACGGCTCCGAGCCGTTGGCGAGGTAGCCGTCGGAGAGCAGGAAGACCGGGGTCCGGTAGGTGAGGGCGATCCGGGCCGCGTCCATGGCGGCGTCGAAGCAGTCGGCCGGGGTCCTCGGAGCGATCACCGGGACCGGGGCCTCGCCGTTCCGCCCGTACATGGCCTGCAGCAGGTCGGCCTGTTCGGTCTTGGTGGGCAGACCGGTCGAGGGTCCGCCGCGCTGGATGTCGACGACCAGCAGCGGCAGCTCCAGGGACACCGCCAGGCCGATGGTCTCCGACTTGAGTGCCACTCCGGGGCCCGAGGTGGTGGTCACGGCCAGTGAACCGCCGAAGGCCGCGCCGAGCGCAGCGCCGATCCCGGCGATCTCGTCCTCTGCCTGGAAGGTGCGCACGCCGAAGTTCTTGTGCCGGGACAGCTCGTGCAGGATGTCGGAGGCCGGGGTGATCGGGTACGAGCCGAGGTAGAGCGGCAGGTCGGCCTGGAGGCTCGCGGCGATCAGGCCGTAGGACAGTGCCAGGTTCCCGGAGATGTTGCGGTAGGTCCCGGTGGGGAACGCCGCGGTCGCGGGTTCCACCTCGTAGCTGACCGCGAAGTCCTCGGTGGTCTCGCCGAAGTTCCATCCGGCGCGGAAGGCCGCGACGTTCGCCTCGGCGATCTGCGGCTTCTTGGCGAACTTCGTCCGCAGGAAGTGCTCGGTGCCCTCGGTGGGACGGTGGTACATCCACGACAGCAGCCCGAGCGCGAACATGTTCTTGCTCCGCTCGGCCTCCTTGCGGGGCAGCCCGAACTCCTTCAGCGCCTCGATCGTCAGCGTCGTCAGCGGCACCGGGTGGACCTGGTACGCCTCCAGCGAACCGTCCTCCAGCGGCGACGTCTGATAGCCGACTTTCGCCATCGGACGCTTGGTGAACTCATCGGTGTTCACGATGATGTCCGCCCCGCGGGGCACATCGCCGAGGTTCGCCTTGAGCGCCGCCGGGTTCATCGCCACCAGCACGTTCGGCGCGTCACCCGGCGTCAGGATGTCGTGGTCCGCGAAGTGCAGCTGGAACGACGAAACACCCGGCAGGGTGCCTGCGGGGGCGCGGATCTCGGCGGGGAAGTTCGGCAGCGTCGACAGGTCGTTCCCGAACGACGCCGTCTCCGAGGTGAAACGGTCCCCGGTGAGCTGCATCCCGTCACCCGAGTCACCGGCGAACCGGATGATCACCCGGTTGAGACGGCGTACCTCTTTGGCCTCGGCTTGCTGCGGGTGCGGCGGATTCTCCGCCAGTGGGTCATTCACAAGCGGGGCGCGCTGGTCCCCGACTGCGGCCTCATCGGCTCCGTCGGCCTGCTCGGCTGGGCTACTGACCTGGCTGGTCACTGAACTGGACCTCCCTCGAGGCGGCTGCTCCGACGCGCCCGGCCCGCCGGGCACACCGGGACCACCCTACGTCGGTAAGGGTGGCCTTCCCGGGAAGGCTCATATGCTGGACGACTTTTTGAGACGCTTTATTGCCCGCTTTTGTCACGTTTTCGCTACCCCCCGTTGTTCCATGACGACTCAGTGAGGTCGCTGTGTGCCCGCCCGGGCGCGCGCCCGAGCCGCACGTCGGCGGCCGGACGGCCCCCTGCCGTCACGGTGCCGGGGCTTCAGGAGTTCAAGTAGGTCAGTACCGCGAGCACCCGACGGTGATCCCCGTCACTCGGGGAGAGCCCGAGCTTCAGGAAGATGTTGCTGACGTGCTTCTCGACCGCCCCGTCGCTCACCACCAGCTGCCGGGCGACCGCGGAGTTGGTACGGCCCTCGGCCATCAGCCCCAGCACCTCCCGCTCGCGCGGCGTCAGCCCGGCCAGTACGTCCTGCTTGCGGCTGCGGCCCAGCAGCTGTGCCACCACCTCCGGGTCGAGCGCCGTCCCGCCCTGGGCGACCCGGACCACGGCATCGACGAACTCCCGGACCTCGGCGACCCGGTCCTTCAGCAGATAGCCGACGCCCCGGCTGGACCCGGCCAGCAGTTCGGTCGCGTACTGCTCCTCGACGTACTGCGAAAGGACCAGCACCCCGATCCCCGGGTACTCCTTGCGCAGCCGTACGGCCGCCCGGACGCCCTCGTCGGTGTGGGTCGGCGGCATCCGTACGTCCGCGACCACCACATCCGGCAGGGCGGCCTCCGCCGCCAGGTCCTGGATCGTTTTGATCAGCGCATCCGCGTCCCCGACGCCGGCGACGACGTCGTGACCGAGGTCGGTCAGCAACCGGGTCAGGCCCTCCCGAAGCAGCACTGAATCCTCGGCGATGACCACCCGCACTCTGTCCTCCACGACTTGGAAGCCCCCGTTTTCCCTAGTTCCCGCCCCGTCCGTCCCAGCATCCCAGCTCCGGGCGCCGAGTGGGCGGCGCGAGGGCAAGTAACGGGTACGACTTGCCTCGCGGCGGTGCCGATCAGTCGCGCCAGGGCAGCTCGGCCGTCACCGTGGTCGGCCCACCGACCGGCGAGTCCACCACCAGCAGCCCGTCCACCGCGTCCAGCCGCTCGGCGAGCCCGGCCAGCCCGCTGCCCGCCGTGGTGTCCGCGCCACCTGCTCCGTCGTCGGCGACCTGCAGCATGATCCGGTTCTCCACCCGCCAGACGTCCACGCTCGCGCGGGTCGCCCGGGCATGTTTGCTGACGTTCTGCAGCAGTTCCGACACGGTGAAGTACGCGATGCCCTCGATGGCCGCGGCCGGCCTGGCCGGCAGATCCACCTCGACCTGCACCGGCACCGTGCAGCGGGAGGCCACCGCCGAGAGCGCGGCGTCCAGACCACGGTCGGTCAGCACGGCGGGATGGATGCCGCGGGCCAGATCGCGCAGCTCCTGCAGGGCGATCTTCACCTCGCCGTGCGCCTCGTCGACCATCCGGGCGGCCGCCTCCGGATCGGCCGTCAGCTTCTCCTTGGCGAGCCCGAGGTCCATCGCGAGAGCGACCAGCCGGGCCTGCGCCCCGTCGTGCAGATCGCGCTCGATCCGCCGCAGATCGGCTGCCGCGGTGTCCACCACCACCCCGCGGTCGGACTCCAGCTCGGTCACCCGGGTGTCCAGCCGAGAAGGACCGAGCAGCCCGATGACCAGCAGCCGGTCGACGGAGCTGAGACCCCGGATCACCCACGGGGTCGCCAGGACGAGCAGCAGACCGGACAGGCTGGTCAGGGTGATCTCGAAGGGATTGTCCAGATAGATGCGGTGCGAGGTGTCCCCGTACAGCTGGAGACCACCCTGGCCGGTGTACCGGGGGAAGACCCACTGCCACAGCGGGTAGGTGAACATCGCCCAGCCGTACAACCAGAGGGGCAGCGAGACGCAGAAAGCGAAGACGGCCCACGGGAAGTGCACCAGCGAATAGACCAGATGACGCCAGGAAGCCCCGCTCTTCAGCACCGCGCCCACCCACGGCAGCAGACCGGCGGTGCGTGCGCGCACCGGGGCGGGGGCCGCGACGTCCACCCGCAGCAGCGCCCGGGCCCGGGCCCGCTCCATCGCCCCGAAACCGCGGCACATCGCGAGACCCGCGGCCAGCACCGGGATACCGAGGAAGGTGATCACCAGGCCGACGCCCACCGAGAACAAGGTGATCCCGAAGGTGAAGAGCACGATGCTGAGCGGCAGCGACAGCATCAGGTAGCCGAACTCGCGCCAGGTGCGGCCCTCGAACGGTGCGCGTAGCGCCGCGGGCATCCGGTGGTCCCGCGTTCGCATGCCGTAATCCGTGGCCATGGCGTCGTCCGTTTCTGCTCGGCTGGCTGATCGCGTCGTCTGCGTACGCCGTGCTGCGTACGTCGTGTGTGTACGCCATGTGTCCGGTCGTACAGGTCCATCGTGCTGGGCAGGGCGGACGGCGGCCATGAGGCGCAGCACCGTCTTCGACCGGGGGTTTTCCCCACCCCCGAGCTGCTCCGGCGGGCCGCCCGGCTCAGTCGCGGTCCCGCCAGGGCAGCTCGGCCGTCACCGTGGTCGGCCCGCCGACGGGGGAGTCGAGCACGAAGAGACCGTCCACCGCGCCCAGCCGGTCGGCCAGCCCCGCCATGCCGGTACCGGCGTCGAGGCTCGCCCCGCCCCGCCCGTCGTCGTGGACCTGGATCAGCAGCCGGTCGGCGGACCGCCACACCTCCACCGAGGCGGAACGCGCCTGAGCGTGCTTGCTGATGTTCTGCAGCAGCTCGGAGACCGTGAAGTAGGCGATGCCCTCGATGGCCTGGGCCGGCCGCTCGGCCAGATCGACATGGACCTTCACCGGCGCCGTGCAGCGCGAGGCGATCGAGGAGAGCGCCGCGTCCAGACCGCGGTCGGTCAGCACGGCGGGATGGATGCCCCGGGCCAGATCGCGCAGCTCCTGCAGGGCCAGCTTCACCTCGCCGTGCGCCTCGCCGACCATCACCGCCGCCGCGTCCGGATCCTCGAGCAGCTTCTCCTTCGCCAGCCCGAGCCCCATGGCCAGCGCCACCAGCCGGGCCTGCGCTCCGTCGTGCAGATCGCGCTCGATCCGCCGCAGATCGGCTGCCGCGGTATCCACCACCACCCCGCGGTCCGACTCCAGCTCCGCGATCCTGCGCTCCAGCTCGTCGGACGGGGAGAGCAGGCCGCGCACCATCGCCCGGTCGGCATTGGTCAGCCCCCGCGCGATGTACGGCAGGACCGGCCACAGCACGAAGAGGCTGGGCAGCACCAGGGAGAAGGTCAGCACCCCCCACGGCAGCCGGATGAACTCGTACAGCACCGTCCGCCAGCCCACCGGGTCCTTCAGGCTCATCCACAGCCGTGACAGCAGGTTGCCGTCGCGCCTGACGGCCAAGGGGCTCGGCTCATCGACCCGTACGCCGAGGAGGGCCCGCGCGCGGGCCCGCTCCAGCTTGCCGAGCTGCCGCGCACCCAGCAGCCCGGCCGCGAGCAGCGGCAGCCCGATCACGGTGACCGCAAGGCCGCTCCCCACCGCAACCATGAACACCACGTAAACAAATCCGAGGATCGCCGCAGGTAGATTGGACAGCAGATGGGCGATCTCCTTCCAGGTGTGCCGGTCGAAGGCGAAGCGCACGGGCGGCAGCTGCTCGGAGTCGAGCCGGCGGGAGTTGGTCGCGGTCATACGGCCAAGCCTGCCGGTCCGGGGCCGCGGATGCCATGGGGCAGCTGGGTGGGACGAAGTAGGGATAACCCCACCCCGCGCCGGGCCCCGTGGCGTACTCGATGCCGGATGCGGCTGCTTACCGAGTCTTTAACAGGGCCTAGACTCCCGTGCGTACAGATCGTCGAATGTGGCGGATGTGACGGACGAGGCAGCTGACAGGGCGCAGGGAGCGAGGAGGCGGACGTGCCGGGACCGACCGTTCTCGCGGCGGAACGAGCAGCGGAACAAGCGGCGGATCACACGGGTTGCTTCCACACGTATGCGGTGGTCGGGGTGCTCGCGGTCGTCGGTGTGCTGTTCGTCGCCGTGGCCTTCGGAGCCGGCCGGCTACTGCGGCCCGTGGTGCCGACCCCGGAGAAACTGCTGACCTACGAGTGCGGAGTCGACCCCGTCGGCGAGGGCTGGGCCCACACCCAGGTCCGCTACTACGTGTACGGCTTCCTCTACGTGATCTTCGCCGTCGACTCGATCTTCCTCTTCCCGTGGGCGACGGTCTTCGCCGCCGACGGCTATGGGGCGACCACGCTGGTGGAGATGTTCATCTTCCTCGGCTTCCTGGCCGTGGGACTCCTCTACGCATGGAAGAAGGGAGTCCTCGAATGGACGTGACGACCCCCGCCACCCCCGAGTTCCTGCCCGAACCGCGCCGTCTGGGCGTGCTCTCCCGGCTGGCCCCCGAACCCATGAAGGTGGTCCTCAACTGGGGGCGCCGCTACAGCCTGTGGGTCTTCAACTTCGGTCTCGCCTGCTGCGCGATCGAGTTCATCGCCGCCTCGATGGCCCGCCACGACTTCATCCGGCTCGGCGTGATCCCATTCGCACCGGGGCCGCGCCAGGCCGACCTGATGATCGTGTCCGGCACCGTCACCGACAAGATGGCGCCCGCGGTCAAGCGGCTGTACGAGCAGATGCCCGAGCCCAAGTACGTCATCTCCTTCGGCGCCTGCTCCAACTGCGGCGGTCCCTACTGGGACTCGTACGCGGTGACCAAGGGCGTCGACCAGATCATCCCGGTCGACGTCTACGTCCCCGGCTGCCCGCCGCGCCCCGAGGCGCTGCTCCAGGGCATCCTGAAACTCCAGGAGAAGATCGCCCGCGAGTCGCTGGGCGAGCGCTACGCCACTCCGTCCGCCGCCCAGCTGACCAGTGGCCTCGTCACCCCGCCGCCGGCGCCGGGAACCGGGCGGTGACCATGAACGCGTACGACCGGCTGCCCGAGGCCGTCACCGAACTCTTCGGCGAGGAAGCCACCGCCGATCACAGCTACGACCTGCTGACCGTGGACGTTCCCGCGGCTTCCTGGATCGCCGCGCTGGAGACCGCCAGGAACACCCTGGGCTGCACGTACTTCGACTGGCTGAGCGCGGTCGACGAACCCGACACCGGCTTCCGGGTGTGCGCCCACGTGGTGGCGCTCGACGGGCGTACCGTCCGCCGCCTGCTGGTACGCACCACCGTCCCGCACACCGCGCCGGAGCTGCCGACCGCCGTAGCGGTCTACGCGGGCGCGAGCTGGCACGAGCGCGAGACCCACGAGATGTTCGGCGTCTCCTTCACCGACCACCCGCACCTGACCCCGCTGCTGCTGCCCGAGGGCTTCGAGGGGCACCCGCTGCGCAAGGACTTCGTGCTGGCGGCCCGGGTCGTGAAGGCCTGGCCCGGCGCGAAGGAACCGGGCGAGTCCACCGCGTCCCACGGTGGCGCCAAGCGCCGCCAGATGCTGCCGCCCGGCGTCCCCGATCCCAACGAATGGGGCCCGCAGAAGGGCCAGCTCCCACCGGCCCCGGCCCGCCCGGCCCGCACGCCACGCGCCGCGGGCGACCGCCCGGTGCGCCGTGCGCGCAGCGTGAGCGAGGGCTCTGCGAGCCAGGCTGCGGAGACGGCCGGAGCTGCGGAGGCGGCCGTCGCTGCGGAGAGGAAGACCCCGCACACAAAGGCCCCGGAGCCCCAGGCCACGGAGCCCCAGGCCCCGGAACCCAAGGCCTCGGAGCCGAAGGCGTCGGGCGCCGTGGGTGACGTGCCTGCCACCGGTAGTACGCCTGCCACCGGTAGTGCCCCGGACACGGACACCGGTGGCACCGGTGCGCCCGAGGCTCCCGCTCCGGCACGACCCGTTCGCAGCGAAGACGCGCCGTGGCACCACGCCCGTCCGGCGTCCGGGGCCACCGACGACGCCCCGCGCCCGGCGGACACGGACGCGGGCACGGACATGGACGCGGCCACGGACACGGGCACGGCAGAGACGGCGGAGGCCGCCCCCGCCCCCGCCCCCGCCCCCGCCCCCGACGCCGAGCCCCGCCCGAACGCCGAGCCCCGCCCAGAAGACCAGCCAGGACCCGACACCCCCGCCGGAGGCGATACCGCGTGAACGACGTAATCGACGTCGCCATCCGGCTGATCATCGTCTTCCTGGCCTTCCTCGTGCTGCCGCTGGTCGTCGGGCAGACCGAGCACAAGGTCATGGCGCATATGCAGGGCCGGCTTGGCCCGATGTACGCCGGTGGCTTCCACGGCTGGGCACAACTCATGGCGGACGGCGTGAAGTTCGCCCAGAAGGAAGACGTCGTTCCGGCCGACGCCGATCGCCGGGTCTTCCAACTGGCGCCCGCCATCGCCCTGCTCCCGTACCTGCTGGTGCTGGTCGCGATCCCGATCGGACCGCAGCAGGGCGCGGTCGGGCAGGTGGTCGACGCCGGGATCTTCTTCGTGCTCGCGGTGATGGGCGTCGGCGTGCTCGGCTCGCTGATGGCGGGCTGGGCGTCGGCCAACAAGTACTCCCTGCTCGGCGGGCTCCGTACCGCCGCGCAACTCCTCGCCTACGAGCTGCCGATGCTGCTCACCGCCGCCTCGGTGGCCATGGCGGCCGGTACGGTCTCGCTGCCGGGCATCCTGGACGCCTTCGCCTGGTGGTGGATCCCCTGGCAGATCATCGGCGGCCTGGTCTTCTTCACCGCGGGTCTCGCCGAGTTGCAACGTCCGCCCTTCGACATGCCCGTCGCCGACTCGGAGATCATCTTCGGTGCGTACACCGAGTACACCGGCCTGCGTTTCGCGCTGTTCCTGCTCGCCGAGTACGCCGGGATCGTCGTCCTCTGCGCTCTCAGCGCCGTCCTCTTCCTGGGCGGCTGGCACGGCCCCTGGGGCAGCGACGGGCTCGGCTGGGTCTGGATGCTCCTCAAGACGGCCGTACTCGCCTTCGGGGTGATCTGGCTCCGGGTGACCTACCCGCGGCTCCGCGAGGACCAGCTGCAGAAACTCGCCTGGACCGTGCTCATCCCGCTCGCCCTCGCGCAGATCGCGCTCACCGGCATCGTGAAGGTGGCGATCAGCTAATGCCTCCCATCCCCGGATCAGGCCTGGCCAAGGGCCTGGCCGTGACCCTCCGCACCATGACCAGGAAGACGGTCACCGCGCAGTATCCGGACGTCCAGCCCGAACTCCCGCCGCGTTCCCGCGGGGTCATCGGGCTGTTCGAGGAGAACTGCACGGTCTGCATGCTCTGCGCCCGTGAGTGCCCCGATTGGTGCATCTACATCGACTCCCACAAGGAGACGATGCCGGCCGCCGCGCCCGGCGGCCGCGAGCGCAGCCGCAACGTCCTCGACCGCTTCGCCATCGACTTCGCGCTCTGCATGTACTGCGGCATCTGCATCGAGGTCTGCCCCTTCGACGCGCTGTTCTGGTCACCGGAGTTCGAGTACGCCGAAACGGACATCCACGAGCTCACCCACGAGCGCGACAAGCTCCGCGAGTGGATGTGGACGGTGCCCGCACCGCCCGCGCTGGAGCCGGGCGCGGAGGAGCCGAAGGAGATCGCGGCCGCCCGCAAGACGGCCGACAAACTCGAGGCCGATGAGCAGTCCCGGCAGCAGGCCGGTGAACCGCAGGCCGACGAACAGCGGAACGGCGAACCGCAGGCGGGCGACGAGCCGGAGGGAGGCGCGTGACCCTCGCAGCAGCAGTGGCCTCCGCGGACCACCCCGGCTTCCTGTCACCCACCGGCGTCGAGATCATCTTTCTGCTCGTCGGTGTCGCCACCCTCGGCGCGGCCGTCATCACCGTCACGACCAAGCAGCTGGTGCACGCCGCCCTCTGGCTGATCGTGGCGCTCGGTGGCCTCGCCGTCGAATACCTCCTGCTGACGGCCGAGTTCATCGCCTGGGTGCAGGTGCTGATCTATGTCGGCTCGGTGGTCGTCCTCCTGCTCTTCGGGCTGATGCTCACCAAGGCCCCCATCGGCCGCTCCCCGGACACCGACTCGGAGAACCGCTGGGTGGCCCTGGTGGTGGCCGCCGCCGCGGCCGGCTCCCTCGTCTGGGTCGTCGCCGACGCCTTCCGCACCACCTGGGTCGACCTGCACGGACCGGCCCAGGGCTCCACCGAGGTGTCCGGCGAAAGCCTCTTCCGGCACTGGGTGCTGCCCTTCGAAGCACTCTCCGTGCTGCTGCTCGCGGCACTCGTCGGCGCCGTCGTCCTGTCCCGCAAGAACAGCAGGGAGCAGCAGCGCTGATGCACCTCGCCTATCCCGCGGTGCTCGCCGCACTGCTCTTCTGCACCGGGCTGTACGGGGTCCTCGCCCGGCGCAACGTGATCCTGATCCTGATGTCCGTCGAGCTGATGCTCAACGCCGTCAACCTCAACCTGGTCGCCTTCGACGTCTGGCTGCGCGACACACTGCACGCCGGCCAGGCGCTCACCCTGTTCACCATCGCCATCGCCGCCGCCGAGATCGGCATCGGACTGGCGATCGTCCTCGCCGTGTACCGGGGCCGGGGCACCACGGACATCGACACACTCCGCGACAGCGCGGAAGGCACAGGTCCCGAAGACCACGAGGAGAAGGCCGAGGCTGCCGCGTGACCACGACGACCCTCGCCGTCCTCGTCCCCCTGCTGCCCCTCCTCGGGGCGGCCGCAGGACTCCTGGTGGGCCGCAGCGTCCCCGGGCTCGCCCGCCCGCTGGCGATCCTGCCGACCCTGGGCGCCGCCGCACTCGCGATCAGCGTCGCGGTGCGTCAGGGCGGTGGGCACGCCATCGACGCGGCCACCAGGCTCACGCCCACCGGTTCCGTGCCCATCGACCTGTCCCTGCACATCGACGGCTTCGCCGCCCTGGTCGCCGTACTGGTGGTGACCGTGGCCGGCTGCGTGCAGATCTACTCGACGGGATACCTGCGGGACGACCCCCGCTACGCCTCGTACGCGGCGATCGTCTCCCTCTTCACCTCCGCGATGCTGCTTGTCGTCTACTCCGGCGACCTGATGGTGCTGCTGGTCGGCTGGGAAGTCATGGGCATCTGCTCGTACTTCCTCGTCGGCCACTACTGGGAGACGCCGGAAGCCCGCGCGGCCTCCCTCAAGGCCTTCCTGGTCACCAAACTCGGCGACGTCCCCTTCCTGATCGGCCTCTTCGCCCTCGCCGCCGACGCCGGGACGTTCCGGATCACCGGCATTCTGCAGACGGTCAACGACGGGGCGCTCCACCACCCCACGCTGGTCGCGCTGCTGCTCCTGGCCGGCGTCGCCGGCAAGTCCGCTCAGTTCCCGCTGCACACCTGGCTGCCCGACGCGATGGCCGGCCCCACTCCGGTGTCCGCGCTGATCCACGCGGCCACCATGGTCGCCGCCGGCATCTACTTCGTGGCCCGGCTGCTGCCCGTCTTCGCCGCGTCCACGGCCGCGATGACCGTCCTCGCGGTCATGGCAGCCGTCACCATGATCGGATCGGCGCTCGCCGCGCTCGCCCAGGACGACATCAAGCGCGTCCTCGCCTACTCCACCATCGGGCAGCTCGGTTACATGTCCGGCGCCCTGGCCGTGGGCGACCGTGGCGCCGCCGTCTTCCATCTCCTGTCGCACGGCGCGTTCAAAGCCCTGCTCTTCCTGGGTGCCGGTGTGATCATCCACGCGGCCGGCACCAACTCGCTGGCCGCCATGAGCCGGATGGACCAGCTGGCCAAACGGGTCCCCGACGCCTTCTGGACGATGACCATCGCCCTGCTCGCACTCGCCGCCATCCCACCCTTCGCCGGATTCTTCTCCAAGGAATCCGTCCTCGGCGCCGCCGAGCACACCGCACTCGGCGACAGCCCCATCGCCCCCGCGGGGGCCGGCTGGACCGTCCTCGTCTCCGGCCTCGTCACCGCCCTGCTGACCGCCGCCTACGCCACCCGCCTCTGGCTGCTGGCCTTCCGCGGCAAGGGAACGGAAGCCCCGGCGCACGGCAAGCAGCCCCTTGTGATGAACGCCGTCCTGTGGGTCCTCGCCATCCCCACCATCGGCTTCGGCCTCACCGCCGGCGTCATCACCGGCTGGTTCGACGGCAACGACCTCACCCCCTCCCTCACCACCTCCGTGCTGGGAACCGGCGTGGCCCTGGTCGGCGGTCTGATGACCTACGGCACCTGGCGGGCCGTGCAGTACCGGGAAGCCGTCACCGGCGGCGCCCACCCACCACTGGGCACCGCAGCCGTCACCGCCCACCCGGACGCCGACCCGGCGACCGTCGAAGCGGAAGCCATCGCCACCCACACCGCGGCCTACGGCAACATCGCGTCCGCCCCCGACCCCGCCGACCCCGGCCGGCTCCTGCTCGGCCCCCTGCACCGGCACGCCGCAAGCGGCTTCCACCTCGACGCCCTCTACTCCGCGCTGTTCGTCCGCCCGGTCATCGCCGCAGCCGAACTGGTCCGCTTCCTGGACCGCGAGGTCATCGACACCTATGTCCGCGGCGCGAGCGCGGCGCCCCGCCGGCTGGGCGCCGCCGTCCGCCGCGCACAGACCGGCAACCTGCAGACCTACCTCAGCGCCCTGCTCGCCGGCTCCGTCGTCCTGGCGATCGCCGCCGTCGCCCTTGCCAACGCCTACGCCGGATCGTGAGCCATGATCGATATCAGCACATCCGTCATGCAGTACCTTCTGGCCTTCATCGTCGCCGCCCCGCTCATCGGTGCCGTGGCGGCGCTGCTGCCTGCCCGCCCGTCACCCGACCGCCGCCCCTCAACGAGCCGCTCCGCGGCGACCGGTCCCGTCACCGGACTGAAGGCCACGTCACCCGACCGGGCCGTGCTCCGCCACGGCGTGATCGTCACCGGTGCCGTCCTCCTCGCCACGATCGTCCTCGCGCTCGGCTTCGACCGGGACCACCCGTCGACCATGCAGGCCACGACCGACATCAGCTGGATCCCGGCACTCCACGTGCACATCCACCTCGGCACCGACGGCATCTCGCTCCCCCTTCTCCTGCTGACCGCGCTGCTGACCTTCCTCTGCGCGCTCTACAGCCTCTTCAACATGCCCGCAGGCCCCTCCCCGAAGGCCTTCGTCGCGCTCATCCTGGTCCTCGAGTCCGGCACCCTCGCCACCTTCGCCGTCCTCGACCTGGTGCTCTTCTTCCTGGCGTTCGAGATGGTCCTCATCCCGATGTACTTCCTCATCGCCCGCTGGGGCGGCGCCCAGAAACAGGCCGCCGCCTGGAAGTTCATCCTCTACACGGTCCTCGGCTCCGTGGTCATGCTGCTCGGCCTCCTCCTCATCGGCGTGAAAAGCGGCACATTCGACATGGTGGCACTCGCCACTGACAACGGCCGCGGCCTCACCCACAGCACCCAGGTCATCGCGGTGCTCGCCATCGCCGTCGGACTCGCCGTCAAGGCCCCGATGTGGCCCCTGCACAGCTGGCTCCCCGACGCCCACACCGCGGCCCCCACCGTCGGCTCGGTCCTGCTGGCCGGCGTCATGCTGAAAATGGGCACCTACGGACTCGTCCGCATCGCCCTGCCGATCGCCCCCCAAGGCATGCACACCTTCGCGCCCTACCTGGCCGCCTTCGCCGTCGCCGGCATCATCTACGGATCACTCGCCTGCCTGGCTCTCACCAGACCCGGCACCAAGGGCGACCTCAAACGCCTCATCGCCTACTCCTCCGTCGGCCACATGGGCTTCGTCCTCCTCGGCATCGCATCGATGACCCCCACCGGAGTCAACGGCGCGCTCTTCGCCAACATCGCCCACGGACTCATCACCGGCCTGCTCTTCTTCCTGGTCGGCGCCCTCAAGGACCGCTACGGCACGGTCAACCTCGACACCCTCGCCGGAGCGACCGGCGCCGCCCTCTACGGCCGGGCGCCCCGCCTCGGCGGCCTCCTCGCCTTCGCCGCCGTCGCCTCCCTCGGACTGCCCGGGCTCGCCGGATTCTGGGGCGAGATGCTCACCATGTTCGGCGCCTTCCACCCCGCCGGCGGCCTCAGCCGCCCCGCCTTCCTCACCTTCATGTCCGTGGCGGCCTTCGGCACCCTGCTCACCGCCGCCTACCTGCTGGTCGTGGTCCGCCGCGTCTGCATGGGAGCCACCCCCCAGGAAGACCCGCAGCCCCACGGCCTCCAGGACGTGCAGGGATACGAATTCCTGACCTGGACCCCTCTCGTCGCCCTCACCGTCCTCGCCGGCCTGTGGCCCGCGGTCCTCCTCGGCCTCTCCAACCCGGCCGTGCAGAAGCTCCTCGCTGGAGGCAAGGCATGACCTCCCTCGTCCAGTCCGTCGACTGGCTGGCGATCGCCCCGCCCATCATCGTCGCGGTGACCGCGCTGATCGTCCTGGTCAGCGACCTCTTCGTGCCCGAACACCGCAAACCGCTGCTCGGCTGGACCACCATCGCCGGGCTCGCGGCCGCGCTCCTCATGCTGGTGCCGCTGCGCGGCGGTCACCACGCCACCTTCTGCCTCACCGGCAGCAACAGCGCCTGCAGCTACACCGCCGACCACTTCGCCCTGGTCATCCAACTCCTGGTCATCGGCGGCGCACTGCTCACCACACTGCTGTCCCTCCACGAAACCGGCCGCGACAAACTCCCGGCCGGCGAATACTGGTTCCTGCTGCTGTCGTCCGCTTCGGGCGCCGCCCTGCTGCCCGCGTCCCGGGACCTCGCCACCCTCGTCGTCGCCCTCGAAGTGGCCTCACTGCCCGCCTTCGCCCTGGTCGGCATCAAACGCGGCAACCGCCTCTCCGCCGAAGCGGCCCTCAAGTTCTTCCTCTCCTCGGTCACCGCGACCGCCGTGATGCTGCTCGGCGTCAGCTTCGTCTACGCGGCCACCGGCACCCTGCACCTCACCCGGATCGCCACCGCCCAGGTGGACCCGCAGCTCAACACCCTCGCCGAGGCCGGAGTCGTCCTCACCCTCGTCGGCTTCGCCTTCAAAACCGCCGCCGCGCCCTTCCACTTCTGGGTACCGGACACCTACGTCGGCGCCCCCCTGCCCATCGCCGCCTACCTCTCGGTGATCGGCAAGGCGGTCGGCTTCTCCGGACTCATCCTCGTCACCGTCATCGCATTCCCCGACTACGCCGACGCCTGGGGCCCCGCCGTCGCCGCGCTCGCCGCCCTCACCATGACCGTCGGCAACGTAGCCGCGCTGCGCCAGTCCGCCACCCGCGCCCACAGCGCCGTCCGGCTGCTCGCCTGGTCGTCCGTCGCCCAGGCCGGATACCTGCTGGTACCGATCGCCGCGGCCGCCTACACCTCCAACGACGAGATCGGCTCCACCGTCGCGTACGCCCTGATGTACGCCGTGGTGAACCTCGGCGCCTTCGGCGTCGCAGCGCTGGTCGCCCGTACCCGGCCCGGCAACCGCCTCACCGACTATCGCGGCCTGCACGCCACCCGCCCGCTCGCCGCCCTCGCGATGGCCTTCTTCCTGCTCTGCCTGGCAGGCCTGCCCCCCGGCATCATCGGCCTCTTCGCCAAGGTCGTCGTCTTCCAGTCGGCCGTCGACGCGGGTCTCGGCTGGCTGGCCGTCGTCATGGCCGTCAACGTCGTGATCGCGCTCTACTACTACCTGAAGTGGACAGCGATCCTCTTCCGCGCGCCCGAGCAGCAGCCCGCCGCGGAGCCCTCCGCCGCACCCGCGGAGTCCACCGCGCTCCGCACCCCGGCCCCCCTCACCGTCGCCGTCATCCTCGCCGCGGCCGCCGGTATCGCCCTCTCCGGCGCCCCCCAGCTGGCCCTGCGCTTCGCGTCCGGCAGCCTCTTCTGAGATTTGCTACGGTCTTGCGCCGGGCACCCGCCCCGATACCCGCCCGGGCAGCCGGCGGGCACACGGCCCGGGGACACCGGAAGACGTCCGCAAGACGCCCGGCACGCGCCGGACAGGCCGGTCACAACGACCACCTCGTCCACGCCGGTCACCCAGGAACCAGAGCATCGAGGAGCAAGCAGTGCTGAGCGGCTTCAAAGACTTCATCCTCCGCGGAAACGTCATCTCGCTGGCCATCGGCCTCGCCGTGGGATCCGCCTTCACCGCGGTCGTCACCGCGCTCAGCACCGCCTTCATCACCCCGCTGATCGGCCTCGCCACCAGTTCCACCATGGGCGACTTCAGCAAGGCCCAGTTCACCGTGGACGGCGCCCACTTCCGCTACGGCCTGCTCATCAACGCCAGTGTGGCCTTCTTCGTCACCGCCGCGGTCCTCTACTTCGTGGTCGTCGTCCCGCTGGCCAAGATCCAGTCCCGCTTCACCGCCGAGAAGCCGTTCGACGTCAAGGCCGCCCTCCGCGACTGCCCCTACTGCTACACCGAGATCCCGGCCATCGCGTCCCGCTGCGGCCACTGCACCAGCCAGGTCGAGCCCGAGCAGGAAGCTCTGCGCATGGCGAAGGTCCCCGCCCAGGGCTGACCCACCCGTACGGCCGACCCGGTGACCGCGCGCACCAGGGAACCAGCTCCCCCCGCCTGGCGTTGACCAGTGAGGGAGGGTCCACTGAACAGGTGGGCTGAGTCACTGAGCAAGGGTTCCCCTGCCGCACCACTTGGAGGGCGTACCGTGCACCGCCGGCACAACGGGCTGAGGACCGCCGTCCTCCTGGGGGGGCTTTCCGCCCTCATCATCGTCATCGGCAGTTTCTTCGGCCGCACCGGACTGATCGTCGCGGTCCTCGTCGCGATCGGCACCAACGCGTACGCCTACTGGAACAGCGACAAGCTCGCGCTGCGCGCCATGCGCGCCCGCCCCGTCAGCGAATTCGAAGCCCCCGCGCTCTACCGCACAGTCCGCGAGCTCTCCACCGCCGCCCGCCAGCCCATGCCCCGCCTCTACATCTCACCGACCCAGGCGCCCAACGCCTTCGCCACCGGCCGCAACCCGCGCAACGCCGCCGTCTGCTGCACCGAAGGCATCATGCAGATACTCGACGAACGGGAACTGCGCGGTGTGATCGGCCACGAACTCAGCCACGTCTACAACCGCGACATCCTGATCTCCTCCGTGGCGGGCGCGCTCGCCTCCGTCGTGATGTTCCTCGTCAACTTCGCCTGGCTGATCCCTGTCGGCCGCTCCGACGACGACGAAGGCCCCGGCCTCCTCGGCATGCTGCTGATCATGATCCTGGGACCGCTGGCCGCCTCCGTGATCCAGCTCGCCGTCAGCCGCTCCCGTGAGTACCAGGCGGACGCCTCCGGAGCCCAGCTCACCGGCGACCCCCTCGCACTCGCCGGCGCCCTGCGCAAACTCGACGCCGGCACCAAGCAGCTGCCGCTGCCCCCCGAACCCCGGATCGAAACCGCGAGCCACATGATGATCGCGAACCCGTTCCGTCCCGGCCAAGGGCTGTCCAAGATGTTCTCCACCCATCCACCGATGGCGGAGCGCATCTCCCGACTCGAGCAAATGGCAGGTCCCCGCCCGTGAAAACCATCCTCAACGTCATCTGGCTCGTTCTCTGCGGCTTCTGGATGTTCCTCGGCTACCTGCTGGCGGGCCTCCTGCTCTGCGTCACGATCATCGGCATCCCCTTCGGCGTGGCCGCCTTCCGTATCGGCCGCTACGCCCTCTGGCCCTTCGGCTACATGGCCGTGGACCGCCACGACGCTGGCGCGCCCTCCTTCGTCGCCAACGTCCTGTGGCTGGTCCTCGCGGGCTGGTGGCTCGCACTCGGCCACATCTTCACCGGCATCGCGCTGTGCGTCACCATCATCGGAATCCCGCTGGGCCTCGCCAACTTCAAGCTCATCCCGGTCTCCCTGATGCCGCTCGGCAAGGACATCGTCCCTACGGACCAGCCCTTCACCGTGCGCTAAGGGCTGTCCCGGCCTTAGGTCCGGTCCTCTCCGAGAAGGTCGCCGCGGACCCGCCGCAGCGCGGCCACCGGGTCCGCAGCACGGGTCACCGCCCGGCCCACCACGACATGGGACGCACCGGCGGCAACGGCAGCACGTGGAGTCCCGGGCCGGGCATGCTCGCCCCGGGCCTCCCCGGGAAGGGCCACGCCCGGCGTGACGATCAGGGCGCGGGGACCCAGCCGGCCCCGTAGCGCCCCGGCCTCCCGCGGCGCTGCGATCACGCCATGACAGCCGGCCCCCTCCGCCAGACCGGCCAGCCGCAGCACCTGGTCCTCGGCTGAACCCGTGATGCCGACATCCGCCAGATCGGCGCGCGTCATGCTGGTGACGACCGTCAGGGCCAGCACCCGAAGGCGCGGAAAACCACCGGCCGCGGCCACGGCGGCCGCCATGATCCCGGTGCCACCCATGCTGTGCACGGTCACCATGGAGACGCCCAGGGCGCCGGCCGCGCGGACCGCCCCGGCGACGGAGGTCGGGATCTCGAAGAGCTTGAGGTCGAGGAAGACCTCCTTGCCGTCGGCCACCAGACGCTCGATCAGCCCGGGCCCGGCCGCCGTGAGCAGCTCCAGCCCCACCTTGTAGATACGACACTCCGTACCCAGCCGGTCAACGACACCCTCGGCTGCCCGCCGGGTGTCCACATCCAGGACAACGATGATCGGATCGGCGGGCTCCACGGCGTCATTGTTCCCCACGGAGAGAAGCGCCGATCGCCCCGGCGCACGTCCCCGCAACCGCCGCACCCCCTCTGACGTCCTTGTTCACAGAACCACCCAGTACCAGGACCGTTTAAAGAACCGTACGGAAGGCAGGCTCTGCTCATGGGAATCATCAGTTGGATCATCCTCGGCCTGCTCGCCGGGGCCATCGCCAAGATCCTGCTCCCCGGACGCGACCCGGGCGGACTCGTCGGCACCACGCTGATCGGCATCGCGGGAGCGTTCATCGGAGGCTGGGCCGGGGCGAAGTTCTTCGACCACCCGGTCTCCAAGCACTTCTACGACGGCGCCACCTGGATATCGGCCATCGGCGGCTCCCTCGTTCTGCTGATCGTCTACCGACTGATCTTCGGGAACTCACGCCAACGCCGCTGAGCCGGGCGGTACGGGCCCGGGGAAGCGGGCCGGTCAGCCGAGCCCCGTCTCCCGCAACGTGATGTTGAGCCGCCCGCCCGACAACCCCAACTCCGGCTCACCCGTGCTCGGGAGGACCTTCGGCACCCCGTGGTACGCGAACCGCGACGGCCCGCCGAAGACGAACAGGTCCCCGGAGACCAACTCCACATCCGTCCACGGCCGTCCGCGTCCCTCCGTGTTCCCGAACCGGAAGACACAGGTGTCGCCCAGGCTCAGCGACACCACAGGAGCAGCGCTCCGCTCCTCCTTGTCCTGATGCATCCCCATCCGCGCGGCGCCGTCATAGAAGTTCACCAGCGCCGCATCCGGTGCATACGCCCCCGCGTCCCCGTACGCCTCGGCCACCGCGGAGCGGCCCAGCTCCACCAGCCACTGCGGGAACGCCGCGACCCGCGCACCGTTCACGTCGTCGGCGGTACGCGAGTACCGGTACGGCTGCCAGTGCCAACCCAGGCAGCACGTCCGCACGGACATCGCGCCGCCGTTGGGCAACCGGGTGTGCCGCAGCGGCACCGGCCCCCGCGCCCACTCCCGGCACACCCCCACCAACTCCCGCTGCCGCTCGGCCGACAGCCACTCCGGTACGTGCACGGCCCCGGGCGCCACCTCGGCCCGCGTCCGCGGAAACAGGCCCGTCATCGCTCGCTCTCCTCCAGCGGCACCCGGAAGCCGTCGATTCAGCGGTAGTTCACGAACTGCAGTGCGAAGTCGAAGTCCTTGCCCTTCACCAGCGCCTGCACGGCCTGCAGATCGTCCCGGCTCTTCGAGCTGACCCGCAGCTCATCGCCCTGCACCTGCGCCTTGACGCCCTTCGGGCCCTCGTCGCGGATCACCTTCGCGACCTTCTTGGCGTTGTCCTGCGAGATGCCCTCCTCGATCGAGGCGAAGATCTTGTACTCCTTGCCGGACAGCTGCGGCTCGCCCGCGTCCAGCGCCTTGAGTGAGATCCCGCGCTTGATCAGCTTGGTCTGGAAGACGTCGAGGATCGCGTTGACGCGCTCCTCGGAGTTCGCCTGCATCAGGATCTTCTCGCCCGACCAGTCGATCGAGGCACCGACGTTCTTGAAGTCGTAGCGCTGCGAGATCTCCTTGGCGGCCTGGTTGAGGGCGTTGTCGACCTCCTGCCGCTCGACCTTCGAGACGATGTCGAAACTGGAGTCGGCCATGTCCTGTGGCTCCTTGTATCGGGTGCGTTATGGGAGTGCGGCCGGTTCTCCGGCCTGCCGTGGCAAGCCTAGTCATCTCCGCGCTCCGAGCCCCGATCAATCGGGTGGCGAAGCACCCCTGGTCATCGGGTATCGTTTACGTCGTTGCCACGGGCACCGCCGCGAAGCGGTCCCTCGGCAGCGAATCCTTGGCGGTGTGCCCGAGTGGCCAAAGGGAGCAGACTGTAAATCTGCCGGCTCAGCCTACCCAGGTTCGAACCCTGGCGCCGCCACGGAAAGCAGCCCCTGACCAGCAGTTCTGGTCAGGGGCTGTTGCGTTTCCCGGGCGGCCCGCCCCCGGAGTCAGTTGCCCGCCACGTCCTTCACCGCGACCGAGACCGGCACCGAGCCGCTGATCAGGTCCAGGGTGAGACCCGCGGTGGCCGGGGTCTCGAGCAGTTCGGCCAGGACCGCCGCCACGTCGTCGCGGGGCACCGAGCCGCGGCCGGTGCCGGCTGCCAGGCGCACCTGGCCGGTGCCCGGGTCGTCGGTCAGGGAGCCGGGGCGCAGGACCGTCCAGTCGAGAGTGGTGCGGGCGCGTACGGCGTCGTCGGCGGCGCCTTTGGCGCGCAGGTAGACGTCGAAGACGCCGTCGCCCCGGTGCTGGGTGTCGGCGCCCATGGAGGAGACGATGAGATAGCGGCGTACGCCTGCCTGTTCGGCGGCGTCGGCGCACTTCACCGCGGCGTCACGGTCGACGGTGACCTTGCGTTCGGCGCTGCTGCCGGGGCCCGCGCCGGCGGCGAAGACCAGGGCGTCGGCGCCGTGGAGGGCTTCGGCGACCTGGTCCACGGATGCCGATTCCAGGTCGAGCACGACCGGCTCGGCGCCGGCGGCTCTCAGGTCGTCGGCCTGCCCTGCGGCGCGGATGATGCCCGCGACCTCGTCACCGCGCGCGGCGAGCAACCGCTCCAGCCGCAGCGCGATCTGTCCGTGTCCACCTGCGATGACAATGCGCATGATTCCGACGGTACGCCGGAGTGGCCCGGCTCGCTCGGAATCGGCAGGGACGGTGGTCGGGGCTCCGTCAGGTGGTGGCGTCCGGCCTTCCCTGGCGCGGGAGTTCGAGGGGGGAGGCGGCGGCCGGGTCGCAGTATTCGCGGACCGCGCTGGTCCGGGCGACGACGCGTCCCCGGTGGATGACGATACGGCTGTAGGCGAGGGACAGCACGCCGGAGAGCCGTTCGCCGCGTACCGCCATGAGTTCGGCGGGGAAGCCGGCTTCGACGCGGACTTCGGTGAGGCCCATCACCCGGCGTGCGGCCGCGGCGATCGTCTCGTAGGCGTCCTGCGCGGTGAGCCCGCTCTGTGAGGCGAGCAGGTAGGCGGCCTCCAATGGGTCGCCGCGGCCGACCGGGTTGGCGTGGTCGCGCAGGGCGCCGCTGCCCGCGGCGATCCGTACCCCGGCGGCACGGAGCAGTCGTACCGGGGCGACGCCGGTGCGGTCCACGCCGGCGCAGCCGCCCTGGGGCAGGACGGTCACCGTGATATCGGCCGCGGCGAGCCGGCCCGCGGTGCCTACGGCAGCGTCGTGCGGGAGCCGGGAGAGGCCGCCGCAGGGGCTGAGGGTGAGGCCGGGACGGAGGCCGCAGGCCATGGCGGCGAGCCGGGCGATGCGGGCGGGATCGTCACCCTCCGTGTGCAGGTCCACGGCGCAGCCGTGTTCGGCGGCGACTTCGAGGACGGTTTCGGCGTAGCCGGTGGGGTCGGGGTCGAGGTCGGGGCAGCCGCCGACGGCGGTGGCACCCATTTTGAGGGCGTCGCGCAGCATGGCGAGGCTGTCGGCACCTGCGACGCCGGTGAGCAGCCGGGGCACGGCGACGGTGCTGAGCTCGGTGAGGCCGTGCAGGGCGCGGCCGGCCTGGAGTACGGCTTCCAGCGGCCCGAGTCCCTGGACGTCGCCGATGCGTACGTGGCTGCGCTGGGCGGTGGCGCCGTGGCTGAGCTGGAGGAGGGCGGCCTCGGTGGTGCGGCGCTGGATGCCCGGGAGGTCGGTGGCCGGACCGGTGTCGGCGGTGAGTGCCGTGTCGCTGTGGGCGTGCGGTTCGGCGGGGGCGGGGAGCAGCAGGAATCCGTCGAGGTCGAGGTGGGAGCCGCGGGTCTGCGGTGTGGTCAGGCTGCCGGCGGTGCCGACGGCTTCGATGCGGCCGTTGTTGAGCCGCACGTCCACCGTTCGTCCGTCGGTGAGGCGGGCGCCGCGGAGCAGGAGCGCGGTGGTGTCGGCGGTGACTCCCTCGGGAGGCCGCGGCTGGCTGTCGGGCATCGCGCTCCTGGATGCTGTGGCCGGGCGTGACGGGCGATGTCACGCAGCGTGAGGCGAGCCTAGGGGGCAGCGGTACGGGGTTCGAGGAGGGGCGAAATAGTCGTACCGGTGTGCCTTCCGGTGCCTCGGAGGACGGTGGGGAGGGGGTGCCGGATGGGCACCTCATAAGGATTTGGGCGATCGGCGACAGAGCGTGTAATGTCTTCATCGCTCGCCCCAATAGCTCAGTCGGTAGAGCGTCTCCATGGTAAGGAGAAGGTCTACGGTTCGATTCCGTATTGGGGCTCTGGTGCGGTAGCCCTCACCTTCGGGTGAGGGACTCCGTATCAAAGCGGTGTAGCTCAGTCGGTAGAGCAAGCGGCTCATAATCGCTGTGTCACCGGTTCAAGTCCGGTCACCGCTACACACGGTAGCCGATTGTGGGGTCGGTCCTTCGATCGGCTACTCTTTTTTGCGTTCATCCGTCCATCCGTCCAAGGAGCACTCACGTGGCTGCCACCGACGTCCGCCCGAAGATCACGCTGGCCTGCGTGGAGTGCAAGGAGCGGAACTACATCACCAAGAAGAACCGGCGTAACGACCCGGACCGTCTTGAGATGAAGAAGCACTGCCCGCGCTGCAACTCGCACACCGCGCACCGCGAAACGCGCTGAACCTGGCGCTTTCTCCACAGGCACAGGCATGAGGTCGTCCCCGTCTTCGGGGGCGGCCTCGCGTCGTTTTCGCGGTCCTGCGGGTGCGACGTGTTCTCCTGTGTCCCGGCACAACCCATCTGTGTCCCGGCACAACTCTTCAGGAGGTAGTGAGCCCATGGTGCTCGATCAGTCCTTCGTGGGGCGGACGTATCCGCCCACCACGCCGTACGAGGTCGGCCGGGAGAAGATCCGTGAGTTCGCCGAAGCGGTGGGTGACAGTAATCCGGCGTATGTCGATCAGGACGCGGCGAGGGAGCTCGGTCACCCGGATGTGATAGCTCCCCCGACCTTTGTCTTCTCGATCACGTTCAAGGCGGCGGGCGCGGTGGTCGACGATCCGCAGCTGGGTCTCGACTACGCGCGGGTGGTGCACGGCGATCAGAAGTTCGTGTACCGGCGTCCGGTGCGGGCGGGGGACCGGCTGACGATCACGTCGACCATCGAGGCGATCAAGTCGCTCGCGGGCAACGACATCATTGACATCCGTGGCGAGGTGCACGACGAGTCCGGCGAACACGTCGTGACCGCGTGGACGAAACTGGTGTCGCGAGCGGCCGGGGAGGCGTGACGATGACTGCGAGGATTTCGTACGGAAGTATTGAGGTCGGCACGGAGCTGCCGGCGCAGTCCTTCCCGGTGACCCGTGCCACGCTGGTGCGGTACGCGGGGGCGTCGGGTGACTTCAATCCGATCCACTGGAACGAG
The DNA here is from genome assembly GCF_040682175.1 of Streptomyces sp. NPDC051320. NCBI lineage: Bacteria > Bacillati > Actinomycetota > Actinomycetes > Kitasatosporales > Streptomycetaceae > Streptomyces > Streptomyces sp. NPDC051320. The sequence goes on along the minus strand of NZ_JBFBAL010000004.1, from coordinate 344,219 downwards.
AAGTTCGCGGTCGAGGTCGGGCTGCCCGATGTCATCGCGCACGGGATGTTCACCATGGCCGAGGCGGTTCGGGTGGTCACGGACTGGGTCGGCGATCCGGGTGCGGTGGTGGAGTACGGCGTTCGTTTCACCAAACCGGTCGTCGTCCCCAACGACGACAAGGGGGCGCTGATCGAGGTCAGCGCGAAGGTCGGGGCCAAGCTCGACGACCACCAGGTGCGGGTGGACCTGACGGCGGTCAGCGAGGGCAAGAAGGTGCTGGGCATGTCCCGTGCGGTGGTCCGGCTGGCCTGACCGCGGGCGGGTGTTCACGAGGGGCGTCCCGCCGCGGCGCCCCTCGACGGCGTTCCGGGGGCGTTGACGAAGTTAGTAATTGGCCACTAACCTTCTCGCATGGTCAGGATGAGCGCTGAAGAGCGACGCGAGAGCGTCATCCGCGCGGCGATGGTCGAATTCGCCCGCGGCGGCTACCACGGCACCTCCACCGAGGCGATCGCCAAACGAGTGGGTGTGTCGCAGCCGTATCTCTTCCGGCTCTTCCCGAACAAGGAGGCCATCTTCCTGGCGGCTTCCGGTCGTTGCATGGAAGAGACCACGGCGGTCCTGGCCGGCGCGGCCGAGGGGCTGGCGGGCGATGAGGCCCTGCACGCCATGAGCGAGGCGTATCAGTCGCTGATCGCGGACGATCCGGGCAAGCTGCTGATGCAGATGCAGACCTACGTCGCGGTGGCCTCCGCCGAGGCGTCCGGCGATCACGAGTTCGGCGCGGCGGTGCGAGCCGGCTGGACGGAGATGTACGACACGGTCCATCTGGTCCTCGGCGCCGATACGGACGAGACCACCACCTTCCTTGCCTACGGCATGCTCATCAACACGCTGGTGTCACTCGGCTTCCCGGCGGACGCCCGGGTCTGGTCCGGATGCTACGAATCGTCGCGGCCGAAGAAGTGACCACCATCCGCCCGGATGTGCCCATACGCATGGCCAGCAGAGTTAGTCATCGATAACTAACCCACAGGGGGAGCAATGAGCGAGCGAGCGGCCCGGCGCGGAGGCGCCACCTGGGCTCTGATCATCACCAGCGTCGCCGGTTTCATGGCGGCCCTCGACAACCTCGTGGTCACCACGGCGCTGCCCTCCATCCGCAAGGAGCTCGGCGGGGCGCTGGACGACCTTCAGTGGACGGTGAACGCCTACACGCTCACCTTCGCGGTCCTGCTCATGTTCGGCGCGTCGCTCGGCGACCGGTTCGGCCGCCGCAGGCTGTTCGTCACCGGCCTCACCATATTCACCGGCGCTTCCGCCGCTGCGGCTCTCGCCTCGGGGATCGCTCCGCTGATCGCCGCCCGCGCGGTGCAGGGCGTCGGTGCCGCGATCATGATGCCGCTCACCCTCACCCTGCTCACCGCGGCCGTGCCCGCCGCCCGGCGCGGCGCCGCGCTCGGCATCTTCAGCGCGGTCACCGGCCTGGCCGTCGCCAGCGGCCCGTTGATCGGTGGCAGCCTCACCGAGCACCTGTCCTGGCAGTGGATCTTCTGGCTGAACGTGCCGATCGGCCTGCTGCTGCTCCCGCTCGCCCGGCTGCGCCTCGACGAGTCCCGCGCACCGAACGCCAGGATCGACGTCCCCGGCACCGCGCTTGTCAGCGGCGGTCTCTTCGGCATCGTCTATGGGCTGGTGAACGGGCAGTCGGACGGCTGGAGCAGCCCCACGATCCTCACCGCCCTCTTCGCCGGCGCCGCGCTGCTGGCCGGTTTCATCCACCACGGGTTCACCCACGCGCACCCCATGCTCCCGATGCGGCTCTTCCGCAACCGCGCGTTCTTCGGGATCAATGTCGCCGCCCTGCTGATGTTCCTCGGGATGTTCGGGTCGATCTTCTTGCTCAGTCAGTTCTTCCAGGGCGTCTCCGGTTACTCACCCACCGAGGCGGGCCTGCGGATGCTGCCCTGGACCGGCATGCCGCTGATCGTCGCGCCGTTCGCCGGCATCCTCTCGGACCGGATCGGCGGCCGCCCGGTCGTCGCCTCGGGCCTCGCGCTGCAGGCCGCCGGACTCGGCTACTTCGCCCTGGTGACCAGCGCCGACGTGTCGTACGCCGCCCAGCTGCCCGGGCTGATCCTCGGCGGTGTCGGCATGGCGCTGTACTTCGCCCCGGCCGCCAGCGTGGTGATGTCCAGCGTCCGTCCGGCCGAGCAGGGCATCGCATCCGGTGCCAACAACGCACTCCGCGAGGTCGGCGGAGCGCTGGGGGTCGCGGTCCTGGGCGCGGTCTTCGCCGTACGGGGCGGTTACGAGTCGCCGACCGCCTTCACCGATGGCACGGTCCCCGCCCTGTGGATCGGCGCCGCGGTGGTCGCGGTCGCGTCGCTCGTGGCGCTGCTGATCCCGCGCCGGAGCGCGGAGCGCGACGAAGCGGCCGGAGCGGACGAGGAGCCGCAACTCGTCGCGGCCTGAGCGACCCGGCTCATAACGGAACGGCCCCGCCCCGGCCGGTGGGGCCGTTCTCGTACGCTTGGCCCGTGCAGGAACTCCACGATGCCCCCCTCGCCCCCCTGACCACCTTCCGGCTCGGCGGCCCCGCGACCCGGCTGATCACCGCGGAGAGCGACGGCGAGGTGATCGAAGCCGTCCGCGCGGCCGACGCGAGCGGCACCCCGCTGCTGGTGATCGGCGGTGGATCCAATCTGGTCATCGGCGACCGGGGATTCGCGGGCACCGCGCTGCGGATCGCCACCCGGGGCTTCGAGCTGTCCGGCACGGCGCTGGAGCTGGCGGCGGGCGAGGTCTGGACGGACGCGGTGGCGCGTACGGTCGAGGCCGGACTCGCGGGCATCGAGTGTCTGGCCGGAATCCCCGGCTCGGCGGGCGCCACCCCGATCCAGAACGTCGGCGCGTACGGCCAGGAGGTCTCCTCCACCATCACCGAGGTCGTCGCCTACGACCGCACCACCGGCCGGACGGTGACCCTGGACGGCGCCGCATGCGGGTTCGCCTACCGGCACAGCCGCTTCAAGGCCGAGCCCGACCGCTTCGTCGTGCTGAGGGTCCGGTTCGAGCTGGAGGACGCCGGGGGCCTCTCCGCGCCGGTCAAGTACCCGGAGACGGCGCGCGTCCTCGGGGTCGAGGCGGGGGACCGGGTGCCGGCGGCGACCGTCCGGGAGACCGTACTGAAGCTGCGCGCGGGCAAGGGCATGGTGCTGGACCGGGCGGACCACGACACCTGGTCGGCGGGTTCGTTCTTCACCAACCCGATCCTGGACGACCGCCAGTTCGCCGCCTTCCGCTCCCGGGTGCGGGACCGTCTCGGCCCGGACGCCGCTCCGCCCGCCTTCCCGGCGGGGGAGGGGCACACCAAGACCTCGGCGGCCTGGCTGATCGACAAGGCAGGCTTCACCAAGGGTTACGGCACCGGTCCGGCCCGGATCTCCACCAAGCACACCCTGGCCCTCACCAACCGCGGCGGCGCCACCACCGAGGACCTGCTGGCGCTCGCCCGCGAGGTGGTCGCGGGGGTGCACCGGACGTTCGGCGTGACGCTCGTCAACGAGCCGGTGACCGTGGGCGTGACGCTGTAGGCGGGCGTTGAACAGCTGGTGGCGGTGGGCTCAGTACGCCACCCCCACGCCCTGCCGGACGGTCGCCGGGTCGTCGATCATCGCCAGCATGGCATGGGCCACATCGGCGCGTGCGATGGATCTGCCACCGCGCGGGTTGCCGCCGACGACGGTCCGGTAGCTGCCGGTCAGCGGCTTGTCGGTGAGCTTCGGCGGGCGGACCGATGTCCAGTCGGTGGCGCTGTGGGCGATCTCGTCCTCCATCACCCGCAGGTCCGTGTAGACCTTCTTGAGAACGACTCCGATCGCGCCCAGAGCGACTCTGTCCACGAGCGAGGCCTGTCCGGTGTCCGGTGCGAGCGGGGCCGCGCTCACCACCAGCAGCCGCCGTACGCTCTCCGCCTCCATGGCCCGCAGCACCGGCCTGGTGAGCACGGCGGCGATGCCCGCGTCCTTGAGGGAGCGAGCGCCGAGACCGGAGAGGACCGCGTCCCGGCCGGCCACCGCGGCGCGCAGCGGTTCCGCGTCCTCGGGGTCGGTGAGCCCGGACCGGACGACGTTCAGCCCCGCGCCGGTCACCGTCAGCCTGGCCGGATCGCGTACCACCGCCGTCACCCGGTGGCCGGCGTCCAGTGCCTGCTGGACGATCTGCTGTCCGATACCGCCGGTTGCGCCGAATACGGTGAGTTCCATCGCGCACACTCCAGGAGCGAAGGGGTGAGTGAGTATTCACTCACCCACTAGAGTGAGCGGACACTCACCCCTTCGTCAAGCTTGCTTGGAGCGCCCATGGAGCAGAAGCCGACCCGCGTCCGGATCCTGGACGCCGCGCACGACCTGATGCTCACCGTCGGACTGGTGCACACCACGACCAAGGCGATCGCCAAGGCGGCAGGCTGCTCGGAGGCGGCGCTCTACAAGCACTTCGCCGGCAAGGAGGAGCTTTTCGTGGCCGTGCTGCACGAGCGGCTGCCGGAGCTGACCCCGCTGGTGCGCGGTCTGACCCGCGATCCTCAGCAGCAGAGCGTCGAGGCGAATCTCACCGAGATCGCCCGCACGGCGGCGCTCTTCTATCAGCAGAGCTTCCCGATCGCCGCCTCGCTCTACGCCGACCCCGGGCTCAAGAAGCGCCACGAGGCGGCCGTGCGCCAGATAGGCGCTGGACCGCACATGCCCATCAGGGGCGTGGACGCCTACCTCAGGGCCGAACGGCAGGCCGGGCGTATCGATGCCGAGGCCGACACCTACGCGGCGGCCTCGTTGCTCCTGGGGGCCTGTGCCCAGCGGGCCTTCGCCTACGACATGACCGAGGAAGGCGAACCCCCGCAGTCCCTCGACGAGTTCGCCGTGTCGATCGCCCGTGCGGTGCTTCGCGGGATCAGCCGCTGAGCCAGTCGTCGACACCGGCCAGCAACTTCCGCTGTACGTCGGTGGGTGCGGCCGAGCCGCGTACCGACTGCCTGGCCAGCTCGGCGAGTTCCGCGTCGGTGAACCCCTGGGCGCGCGCCAGCTCGTACTGGTCGGCGAGCCGCGACCCGAAGAGCAGCGGGTCGTCGGCTCCGAGCGCCATCGGCACCCCCGCCTCGTACAGACGTCGTAGGGGTACGTCCTCGGGCTTCTCGTAGACGCCGAGCGCCACATTGGAGGCGGGGCACACCTCGCAGGTCACCCCGCGGTCGGCGAGCCGTCGCAGCAGCCGCGGGTCCTCGGCCGCCCGTACGCCGTGTCCGATGCGTGCGGCGTGCAGGTCGTCCAGGCAGTCCCGGACCGAGGAGGGCCCGCTCAGCTCCCCGCCGTGCGGTGCGGCGAGCAGCCCGCCGTCACGGGCGATCGCGAAGGCCCGGTCGAAGTCACGGGCCATCCCCCGGCGCTCGTCGTTGGAGAGGCCGAAGCCCACCACGCCCGCGTCCGCGTACCGCACCGCGAGACGGGCCAGGGTCCGGGCGTCGAGCGGGTGCTTCATCCGGTTCGCCGCGACCACCACACGCATGCCGAGACCGGTCTCCCGGGATGCGGCGTCCACCGCGTCCAGGATGATCTCCAGTGCCGGGATCAGCCCGCCGAGCAGCGGTGCGTACGACGTCGGGTCGACCTGTATCTCCAGCCAGCCGGAGCCGTCCCGGACGTCCTCCTGGGCCGCCTCGCGCACCAGCCGCTGGATGTCCTCGGGGGTGCGCAGGCAGGAGCGGGCGATGTCGTAGAGCCGCTGGAAACGGAACCAGCCCCGCTCGTCGGTGGCGCGGAGTCTCGGCGGTTCGCCGCCGGTCAGCGCCTCGGGCAGGTGCACGCCGTGCCGGTCGGCCATTTCCAGCAGGGTGGCGGGCCGCATCGACCCGGTGAAGTGCAGATGCAGATGGGCCTTCGGCAGCTGACTGATGTCGCGTACGTGCTCCATCCCAAGATCCTGCCGCACGCACCCGGTGGTTCGGTAGCCGCTTTCCCCCTATGGGTACGGTTCCGAATATTTTCCCGAACGGCGAGAACGCGTGAGACGGGCCCCCGGCAGCAGCCGGAGGCCCGTCTTCAGGCAGCAGGGGACGATCGTCAGGCGGTGGCCTCGCCCAGCAGCTTCTGCATCCGGGAGACGCCCTCGGCCAGGTCGTCGTCACCGAGCGCGTAGGAAAGACGCAGGTACCCGGGGGTACCGAAGGCCTCGCCGGGCACCACGGCGACCTCGACCTCGTCCAGGATCAGCGCGGCCAGCTCGACCGAGCTCTGCGGGCGCTTGCCACGGATCTGCTTGCCGAGGAGCGCCTTCACCGACGGGTACACATAGAACGCGCCCTCGGGCTCGGGGCAGACCACGCCGTCGATCTCGTTGAGCATCCGCACGATCGTCCTGCGCCGCCGGTCGAAGGCCGAGCGCATCTCGGCGACCGCGTCCAGGTCCCCGGAGACGGCGGCGAGCGCGGCGGCCTGCGAGATGTTGGCGACGTTGGACGTGGCGTGCGACTGGAGGTTGGTCGCGGCCTTCACGACGTCCTTCGGGCCGATGATCCACCCGACCCGCCAGCCGGTCATGGCGTACGTCTTGGCGACGCCGTTGACCACGATGCACCGGTCGCGCAGCTCGGGCACGATCGCCGGCAGCGAGGTGAACTCGGTGGAGCCGTAGACGAGGTGCTCGTAGATCTCGTCGGTCAGCACCCACAGCCCGTGCTCGGCGGCCCAGCGGCCGATCGCCTCGGTGTCGGCCTCGTTGTAGACGGCGCCGGTCGGGTTGGACGGCGAGACGAAGAGGACGACCTTGGTCTTCTCCGTACGGGCCGCTTCGAGCTGCTCCACGGAGACCCGGTAGCCGGTGCTCTCGTCGGCCACGACCTCGACCGGGACGCCGCCCGCCAGCCGGATCGACTCGGGGTAGGTGGTCCAGTAGGGGGCCGGCACGATGACCTCGTCGCCCGGGTCGAGAATCGCGGCGAACGCCTGGTAGATGGCCTGCTTGCCGCCGTTGGTGACCAGCACCTGGGAGGCGTCGACCTCGTATCCGGAGTCGCGCAGCGTCTTCGCGGCGATGGCGGCCTTCAGCTCGGGAAGACCGCCGGCCGGGGTGTAGCGGTGGTACTTCGGGTTGCGGCAGGCCTCGATCGCGGCCTCGACGATGTAGCCGGGCGTCGGGAAGTCGGGCTCACCGGCACCGAAGCCGATCACCGGACGGCCGGCGGCCTTGAGGGCCTTCGCCTTGGCGTCGACGGCAAGGGTCGCGGACTCGGAGATAGCACCGATGCGGGCGGAGACCCTGCGCTCGGTCGGAGGAGTTGCAGCGCTCATACGGCCATCGTCCCAGACCTCGGAGCCACTCGGCACACAGGTTTCGAGGAGCGGACATCGAACGGAAATCGGACGGTCACCGATGGCCCAGCGAGCGGACCGGGGTTAGCTGTTCGACGTCGGGCGCCCGACCACGTACACTCACTGGTCGTTGGCCCACACCAGCCGTCCCGTCCTACGCACCCGGTGCGCTCGGTCGGATGCGGTAGGTTGGGGAAAACACAAAGGGTCGTAGCTCAATTGGTAGAGCACTGGTCTCCAAAACCAGCGGTTGGGGGTTCAAGTCCCTCCGGCCCTGCTACACACACCTTCGCCAGGCTGTGTGCGCATGTACGTACGTAATGCACCGCCGTGCGGCTCCACCGGGCGCGGCACGGCCACGACCCGGGAATCAGGTGAGAGATCGTGACGGACGCCGTCGGCTCCATCGACGTGCCTGATGCGCAGGATGAAGCGCCGGAGTCGAAGAAGGCGCGCAAGGGCGGAAAGCGTGGCAAGAAGGGTCCTATGGCCCGACTTGCTCTTTTCTACCGCCAGATTGTCGCCGAGCTGCGCAAGGTCGTCTGGCCGACGCGTAACCAGCTGTCGACCTACACCTCCGTGGTCATCGTCTTCGTCGTGATCATGATCGGCATCGTGATGCTGATTGACTATGGTTTCAATGAAGCCGCCAAGTATGTCTTTGGCTGATCCGCGAAGGGCGCCCTGAGCGGCGCCCCTTTCGCATGTTCCACCCCATTTGATCCAGGAAGAAGCAGCCACCGTGTCTGACCCGAATCTGAACGAGGCCGTCGAGCCGGGCGAAAGCTTCGAGTCTGCAGAGGACCGGCCCGACATCGTCGAGGCGGCGGACGCTGTGGAGCCGGACCAGGCCGAAACCGCCGAGGCCGCTGCCGGCGAGCCCGCCGAAGAGGCCGTAGCGCCCACCGAGGCGGAGACCGCCGAGGACGCCCCGGCCGCCGCGGACGCCGGGGAAGCGTCGGCGGATGACGAGTCCACCGACGAGGAGCCCGCCGAGGCCGCGGAGGTGCCCCCGGTCGACCCGGTCGAGGCCCTGCGCCAGGAGCTCCGCGGACTGCCCGGCGAGTGGTACGTCATCCACACGTACGCCGGCTACGAGAAGCGCGTGAAGGCCAACCTGGAGCAGCGCGCCGTCTCGCTGAACGTCGAGGAGTTCATCTACCAGGCCGAAGTGCCCGAGGAAGAGATCGTCCAGATCAAGAACGGCGAGCGCAAGAACGTCCGCCAGAACAAGCTTCCCGGCTACGTCCTGGTCCGTATGGACCTCACCAACGAGTCCTGGGGCGTGGTCCGCAACACCCCCGGCGTCACCGGCTTCGTCGGCAATGCGTACGACCCGTACCCGCTGACCCTGGACGAGATCGTCAAGATGCTCGCCCCCGAGGCCGAGGAGAAGGCGGCCCGCGAGGCGGCCGAGGCCGAGGGCAAGCCGGTGCCGGCCCGCAAGGTCGAGGTCCAGGTGCTGGACTTCGAGGTCGGCGACTCGGTCACCGTCACCGACGGCCCGTTCGCGACGCTGCAGGCGACGATCAACGAGATCAACGCCGACTCCAAGAAGGTCAAGGGCCTCGTCGAGATCTTCGGCCGGGAGACCCCGGTCGAGCTGAGCTTCGACCAGATCCAGAAGAACTGACCGCTGCCACACGCCTTCCGAGCAGGTCAGAACGGCTGTCACAGCCGTTCTGACCTGCTCGGTTTTTGGTCGCGCAGCTATACCCGTTATCGTTGTGCGGTATGCCTCCGTCCGGATGACCGGATGAGCGGCGAAACACTCTCACTAGGACCCGGAGAGAGCACATGCCTCCCAAGAAGAAGAAGGTCACGGGGCTTATCAAGCTCCAGATCAAGGCCGGCGCGGCCAACCCGGCTCCGCCGGTCGGCCCCGCGCTGGGTCAGCACGGCGTCAACATCATGGAGTTCTGCAAGGCCTACAACGCTGCGACCGAGTCGCAGCGTGGCATGGTCGTGCCGGTGGAGATCACGGTCTACGAGGACCGTTCCTTCACCTTCATCACCAAGACTCCGCCGGCCGCCAAGCTGATCCTCAAGGCCGCTGGTGTCGAGAAGGGCTCCGGCGAGCCGCACAAGACCAAGGTCGCCAAGCTGACGGCCGAGCAGGTCCGCGAGATCGCCACGACCAAGCTCCCCGACCTGAACGCCAATGACCTCGACTCCGCGTCGAAGATCATCGCCGGCACCGCCCGTTCTATGGGCATCACGGTCGAGGGCTGATCGAGCCCCGGCTGCGCCTGTACGGCGCAGCACCTGCACCACGCAGCACCTGCACCACGCAGCACCAGCACCACAGTGGCAGGGCCGGCGCAGGCCCGGACCACGACTCCCACTCCACATCTAGGAGCAGAAGTGAAGCGCAGCAAGACTCTCCGCGCTGCGGACGCCAAGGTCGACGCGGACAAGCTGTACGCCCCGCTCGAAGCCGTCCGCCTCGCCAAGGACACCACCACGACCAAGTTCGACGGCACCGTCGAGGTCGCCATGCGTCTGGGTGTGGACCCGCGCAAGGCCGACCAGATGGTCCGTGGCACCGTGAACCTGCCGCACGGCACCGGCAAGACCGCCCGGGTCCTGGTCTTCGCGACCGGTGACCGTGCTGCGGCCGCGGAGGCCGCGGGCGCCGACATCGTCGGCGCCGACGAGCTCATCGACGAGGTCGCCAAGGGCCGCCTCGACTTCGACGCCGTCGTCGCCACCCCGGACCTCATGGGCAAGGTCGGCCGCCTCGGCCGCGTGCTCGGTCCGCGTGGCCTGATGCCCAACCCGAAGACCGGAACGGTCACCCCGGACGTGACGAAGGCTGTCACGGACATCAAGGGCGGCAAGATCGAGTTCCGCGTCGACAAGCACTCGAACCTGCACTTCATCATCGGCAAGGTTTCCTTCGACGAGACGAAGCTGGTCGAGAACTACGCCGCGGCGCTGGAGGAAGTCCTCCGTCTGAAGCCGTCGGCCGCCAAGGGCCGCTACATCAAGAAGGCCACGATGGCCACCACGATGGGCCCCGGCATCCCGCTGGACGCCAACCGCACCCGCAACCTGCTGGTCGAGGAGGACCCGGCCGCCGTCTGATCCCAGGATCGGCAGGCAGCCGCGGTTCGCGCGCGTGTTGAGCCGGGCCCCGCACCTCCTCGGAGGTGCGGGGCCCGGCTTTTTCGGGCAGGCGGTAGGGTCACCGGAATTAAGGATTTTCTGTTCACCTGTGGGGGGATCATGAACACCAAGCACCGAAACGTCGCGGTGGCCGTAGTGACCGGTGTGCTGCTGTGCGGCACGGCAGCCTGCTCGGGCGGCGACGGCAGCGACAACGCCGGGAAGCCCGCGGCGCACAGCAGCGCAGCGCAGAAGCCGGTCGAGGTGAGCCCGCTCGCCGCCGTGCGGCAGGCCGCGGACAACAGCCGGAAGATCACCTCGCTCACGTACACGATGCACGGCAGCATCCCCGGCAGCGGCACGGTCGACGCCAACGCGTCGATGAGCATGAAGCCGCTCGCGATGCGGATGCTGACGAAGACGTCGGGGGCGGCCGATCCGCAGGAGAACGGTGACATGGAGATCCGTCTCACCGGGAGCGGGCTGTACATCGGTGGTGCGTCGCTGGCCGCCGAGTCCGGCGGCAAGAAGTGGATCAAGTTTCCGACCAGTGCGCTCGGCGGGGGCGCCAAGGGGGGCCAGGACCCGCTCGCCGGGCTCGGCTCCCAGGCGAGCGGGAATCCGGCGGATGAGTCCACCTCGCTGACCGCCTCCAAGGACCTGAAGAAGGTCGGTACCGAGACGGTGGACGGGGTCAGCACCACGCACTACAGCGGCACGGTGACCTTCGACGCGCTGCGCAAGGAGTCGGCCGGAAAGGGCGCGGACGCCAAGAAGCGCACCGAGCAGACCATCAAGGCGTACCGGGACATGGGCCTGACCAAGCTCACCATGGACATGTGGGTCGACGGCAGTGACCACACCAAGCAGTTCCGGACCCGGGGCACCGCGACCAAGGGCCCCCTCGACATGATGATCAAGTTCGTGAACATCAACAAGCCGGTGACGGTGAAGACCCCGCCGGCCGCCGAGACGATGGACCTGGCGCAGATGATGGAGGGCTCGGGCTCGGCCTGAGCGGGCTCGGGGGCACCGAAGCAGCGGGCACCGGATCGGGGGCGCAGCGGCGATTTGCCTGCCGCGCCCCCGTTCACGTAGTCTCTCGACGAAGCCAAAGACCGCTGGTCGTTGCTGCGCTCCCGCAAGGGGGCGTGGTGGCCGAAGGATCCGCTGGGTGCGGGCGACCTGCGCAGGTGATTCGTGGAAGTGCTCCCGGACCGTGTCCGGTCGAGCTCGCGCCCCGTGCACCTGTGCCGGGGCGTTTTCGTTGTACCCAGCCCCTTCTGAGCGGTCCTCATCACCCGGAAGGAGGCCGACGCTCTATGGCAAGGCCCGACAAGGCTGCCGCGGTAGCCGAGCTGACGGACCAGTTCCGCAGCTCGAACGCCGCTGTGCTGACCGAGTACCGGGGTCTCACCGTGGCCCAGCTCAAGCAGCTGCGCCGTTCGCTCGGTGAGAACGCCCAGTACGCCGTGGTGAAGAACACGCTGACCAAGATCGCGGCCAACGAGGCCGGGATCAACACGCTGGACGACCTGTTCACGGGTCCGACGGCGGTTGCCTTCGTCACCGGTGACCCGGTGGAGTCGGCGAAGGGTCTTCGTGACTTCGCCAAGGAGAACCCCAACCTCATCATCAAGGGCGGTGTCCTTGATGGTAAGGCGCTGTCCGCCGATGAGTTCAAGAAGCTTGCGGACCTCGAGTCCCGCGAGGTTCTGCTCGCCAAGGTGGCCGGTGGAATCAAGGCGTCGATGGCCAAGGCCGCGGCGACTTTCCAGGCCCCGCTGTCGGAGTTCGTCCGCACCGCGGACGCCCTTCGCGCCAAGGTCGAGCAGGGCGGTGCCGGTACGCCGGCTCCCGCCGAGGCCGACTCCGAGTAATTCGGTTTCGCGTCACAGCGGGCCCGTACGCCCGCCGTCATATACACCCGGCACCTGCCGAAAAAGTGGAAGGACGCCATCATGGCGAAGCTGTCCCAGGACGAGCTGCTCGAGCAGTTCGAGACCCTGACCCTCATCGAGCTCTCCGAGTTCGTCAAGGCCTTCGAGGAGAAGTTCGACGTCAAGGCTGCCGCCCCGGTCGCCGTTGCCGCCGCCGGTGGCGTCGCCGCCCCCGCCGAGGCCGCTGCTGAGCAGGACGAGTTCGACGTCATCCTCACCGGTGCCGGCGACAAGAAGATCCAGGTCATCAAGGTCGTGCGTGAGCTGACCTCGCTGGGTCTCAAGGAGGCCAAGGACCTCGTGGACGGCGCCCCGAAGCCCGTCCTCGAGAAGGTCGCCAAGGACGCCGCCGACAAGGCTGCCGAGTCCCTCAAGGGCGCCGGCGCCTCCGTCGAGGTCAAGTGACCCCGAGAGTCTGCTGACTCTCCGAGTACGCCGCAGGGCGTGCTGAGTGCGCCGCAGGGCGTACGACGCGCGCCGCGGGGCGTACGACGTCATCACGAAGGGCGATCACCCATCCGGGTGGTCGCCCTTCGGCGTAGGGTGACGTCCCTGATGGCTGCCTTGCTCTTGCCGTCGTGGCGAGTAGGGTGATCTTCGTTGTGCGCCGGACCTGGCGGCTTCCCGTGCTTCCGCGGCCCTCCGCGGGCGGTCCCCACCGAGTGGGGGGCCTTGACGAACGGCACGGAGCGCGCAATTCTCAGGACGCGTCGTCACTTCGATCCGTATCCGAGGCATGGATCGGCGACGAAGAGGGAAGCTTTGCCGCAGGTGTTGAGAAGAAGAATGAGGGTCCCAAAAAACCCGCTCTGGACATCAGTGAGCCTTCTGGCTACACTGTCCCTTTGCGCTGCCTGTTAGCTGCCTCCTGCCCGTCACCAGGGGCATGCCCTCGCTTCAAGCATCGAGACCGACATCCCCGACCCGGGACGCCTGTCTCTCTGCCGGCTTGGGACCGGTACGCGCGTAGTGAGTCCGAGCCCTCGGAAGGACCCCCTCTTGGCCGCCTCGCGCAACGCCTCGACCTCCAATACGAACAACGCCGCCAGCACCGCCCCGCTGCGCATCTCCTTTGCAAAAATCAGGGAGCCCCTCGAGGTTCCGAACCTCCTTGCGCTGCAGACCGAGAGCTTTGACTGGCTGCTCGGGAACCCCGCTTGGAAGGGTCGCGTCGAGGCCGCTCTCGAGAGTGGACAGGACGTCCCCACCAAGTCCGGTCTGGAAGAGATCTTCGAAGAGATCTCGCCGATCGAGGACTTCTCCGGGTCGATGTCGCTGACGTTCCGCGATCACCGTTTCGAGCCCCCGAAGAACTCGATCGACGAGTGCAAGGACCGCGACTTCACGTACGCGGCGCCGCTCTTCGTCACCGCCGAGTTCACCAACAACGAGACCGGCGAGATCAAGTCCCAGACGGTCTTCATGGGCGACTTCCCGCTCATGACGAACAAGGGCACCTTCGTCATCAACGGCACCGAGCGTGTCGTGGTGTCCCAGCTGGTGCGCTCGCCGGGTGTCTACTTCGACTCCTCCATCGACAAGACGTCCGACAAGGACATCTTCTCCGCCAAGATCATCCCGTCCCGGGGTGCCTGGCTGGAGATGGAGATCGACAAGCGCGACATGGTCGGTGTCCGCATCGACCGCAAGCGCAAGCAGTCCGTCACCGTCCTCCTGAAGGCTCTCGGCTGGACCACCGAGCAGATCCTCGAGGAGTTCGGCGAGTACGAGTCGATGCGCGCCACCCTGGAGAAGGACCACACCCAGGGCCAGGACGACGCACTGCTCGACATCTACCGCAAGCTGCGCCCGGGCGAGCCGCCCACGCGCGAAGCCGCTCAGACGCTGCTCGAGAACCTCTACTTCAACCCGAAGCGTTACGACCTCGCCAAGGTCGGCCGCTACAAGGTGAACAAGAAGCTCGGCGCGGAAGAGCCGCTCGACGCCGGTGTGCTGACCAGCGACGACATCATCGCGACGATCAAGTACCTGGTCAAGCTGCACGCCGGGGAGACCGAGACGGTCGGCGAGTCCGGTCGCTCGATCATGGTCGAGACCGATGACATCGACCACTTCGGCAACCGTCGTATCCGTAACGTCGGCGAGCTGATCCAGAACCAGGTCCGTACGGGTCTCGCCCGTATGGAGCGTGTCGTGCGCGAGCGCATGACCACCCAGGACGTCGAGGCGATCACGCCGCAGACCCTGATCAACATCCGGCCGGTCGTCGCCTCCATCAAGGAGTTCTTCGGCACCAGCCAGCTGTCCCAGTTCATGGACCAGAACAACCCGCTGTCGGGTCTGACGCACAAGCGTCGTCTCAACGCTCTCGGCCCCGGTGGTCTCTCCCGTGAGCGGGCCGGCTTCGAGGTCCGTGACGTGCACCCGTCGCACTACGGCCGCATGTGCCCGATCGAGACGCCGGAAGGCCCGAACATCGGTCTGATCGGCTCGCTGGCCTCCTACGGCCGGGTCAATGCGTTCGGCTTCATCGAGACGCCGTACCGCAAGGTCGTCGAGGGCCAGGTCACCGACGACGTCGACTACCTGACCGCTGACGAGGAAGACCGCTTCGTCATCGCCCAGGCCAACGCCACGCTCAACGAGGACATGCGCTTCCAGGAGCCGCGCGTCCTGGTCCGCCGTCGTGGCGGAGAGGTCGACTACATCCCCGGCGACGACGTCGACTACATGGATGTCTCGCCGCGCCAGATGGTGTCGGTCGCGACCGCCATGATCCCGTTCCTCGAGCACGACGACGCCAACCGTGCCCTCATGGGCGCGAACATGATGCGTCAGGCCGTGCCGCTGATCCAGTCCGAGGCGCCGCTGGTCGGCACCGGCATGGAGTACCGCTGCGCGGTCGACGCCGGTGACGTGCTCAAGGCGGAGAAGGACGGTGTGGTCCAGGAGGTATCCGCGGACTACGTCACCATCGCCAACGACGACGGCACGTACTCGACGTACCGCATCGCCAAGTTCTCCCGCTCGAACCAGGGCACCTCGGTCAACCAGAAGGTCGTCGTCAACGAGGGCGACCGGGTCATCGAGAGCCAGGTCCTCGCCGACGGTCCCGCCACCGAGGACGGCGAGATGGCGCTGGGCAAGAACCTGCTCGTCGCGTTCATGCCGTGGGAGGGTCACAACTACGAGGACGCGATCATCCTGTCGCAGCGCCTCGTGCAGGACGACGTCCTCTCCTCGATCCACATCGAGGAGCACGAGGTCGACGCCCGTGACACCAAGCTCGGCCCCGAGGAGATCACCCGGGACATCCCGAACGTCTCCGAGGAGGTCCTCGCCGACCTCGACGAGCGCGGCATCATCCGTATCGGTGCCGATGTCGTCGCCGGCGACGTGCTGGTCGGCAAGGTCACGCCCAAGGGTGAGACCGAGCTGACCCCGGAGGAGCGTCTGCTCCGTGCGATCTTCGGCGAGAAGGCGCGCGAAGTGCGCGACACCTCGCTGAAGGTGCCGCACGGCGAGATCGGCAAGGTCATCGGCGTCCGCGTCTTCGACCGCGAAGAGGGCGACGAGCTGCCGCCGGGCGTGAACCAGCTGGTGCGCGTCTACGTGGCGCAGAAGCGCAAGATCACCGATGGTGACAAGCTCGCCGGCCGGCACGGCAACAAGGGCGTCATCTCGAAGATCCTGCCGATCGAGGACATGCCGTTCCTGGAGGACGGCACCCCGGTCGACATCATCCTCAACCCGCTGGGTGTCCCGTCCCGAATGAACCCGGGACAGGTCCTGGAGATCCACCTCGGCTGGCTCGCCAGCCAGGGCTGGAAGGTCGAGGGCAACGAGGAGTGGATGGAGCGCCTCAAGTCCATCGGCGCCGACGATGTCGCCCCCGGTACCAACGTCGCGACCCCGGTCTTCGACGGTGCCCGCGAGGACGAGATCTCCGGTCTCTTCGAGTCCACCATCCCCAACCGCGACGGTGACCGCATGGTCCTCCCGTCCGGCAAGGCGCGGATGTTCGACGGCCGCTCCGGTGAGCCGTTCCCGGACCCGATCTCGGTCGGGTACATGTACATCCTCAAGCTCCACCACCTGGTCGACGACAAGCTGCACGCGCGGTCGACCGGTCCGTACTCGATGATCACCCAGCAGCCGCTGGGTGGTAAGGCCCAGTTCGGTGGGCAGCGATTCGGTGAGATGGAGGTGTGGGCGCTGGAGGCGTACGGCGCCGCTTACGCACTCCAGGAGCTGTTGACCATCAAGTCCGACGACGTGACCGGCCGCGTGAAGGTGTACGAGGCCATCGTCAAGGGCGAGAACATCCCCGAGCCGGGCATTCCCGAGTCCTTCAAGGTGCTCATCAAGGAAATGCAGTCGCTCTGCCTCAACGTGGAGGTGCTGTCCTCGGACGGCATGTCCATCGAGATGCGCGACACGGACGAGGACGTCTTCCGTGCAGCGGAAGAGCTCGGTATCGACCTGTCCCGGCGCGAGCCGAGCAGCGTCGAAGAGGTCTGACGGGTTGGCCGGCCGGATCGCCTGATCCGGCCGGCTCTCCCCGGACCCGTTCAGACCATTGCTGAAGTGCCCATTCCCTCGCTGGCGCGAGGAGGGGCTCGAACCCCCGAAAGAGGGATTGACGACAAGTGCTCGACGTCAACTTCTTCGACGAGCTGCGGATTGGCCTCGCCACCGCGGACGACATCCGGACCTGGTCCCACGGCGAAGTGAAGAAGCCGGAGACCATCAACTACCGCACGCTCAAGCCCGAGAAGGACGGACTCTTCTGCGAGAAGATCTTCGGTCCGACCCGGGACTGGGAGTGCTACTGCGGCAAGTACAAGCGTGTCCGCTTCAAGGGCATCATCTGCGAGCGCTGCGGCGTCGAGGTCACTCGCGCCAAGGTGCGTCGTGAGCGGATGGGCCACATCGAACTGGCCGCGCCCGTCACCCACATCTGGTACTTCAAGGGCGTCCCGTCCCGTCTGGGCTACCTGCTCGACCTGGCGCCGAAGGACCTCGAGAAGGTCATCTACTTCGCCGCGTACATGATCACCTTCGTGGACGAGGAGCGCCGGACGCGCGACCTGCCGTCGCTGGAGGCGCACGTCTCCGTCGAGCGTCAGCAGGTCGAGAACCGCCGTGACTCGGACCTCGAGGCCCGCGCCAAGAAGCTCGAGACCGACCTGGCCGAGCTGGAGGCCGAGGGCGCCAAGGCCGACGTGCGCCGCAAGGTGCGCGAAGGCGCCGAGCGTGAGATGAAGCAGCTGCGCGACCGTGCGCAGCGCGAGATCGACCGTCTCGACGAGGTGTGGAGCCGCTTCAAGAACCTCAAGGTCCAGGACCTGGAGGGCGACGAGCTGCTCTACCGCGAGCTGCGTGACCGCTTCGGCACGTACTTCGACGGCTGCATGGGTGCCGCTGCCCTGCAGAAGCGCCTGGAGTCCTTCGACCTCGACGAGGAGGCCGAGCGCCTCCGCGAGATCATCCGTACCGGCAAGGGCCAGAAGAAGACCCGTGCGCTCAAGCGCCTGAAGGTCGTCTCGGCGTTCCTGCAGACGGCCAACAAGCCCAAGGGCATGGTGCTCGACTGCGTGCCGGTCATCCCGCCGGACCTGCGTCCGATGGTGCAGCTGGACGGTGGCCGCTTCGCGACCTCCGACCTGAACGACCTGTACCGCCGGGTGATCAACCGCAACAACCGCCTCAAGCGTCTCCTTGACCTCGGTGCCCCCGAGATCATCGTGAACAACGAGAAGCGGATGCTGCAGGAGGCCGTCGACGCGCTGTTCGACAACGGCCGCCGCGGTCGCCCGGTCACCGGACCCGGTAACCGTCCGCTGAAGTCCCTGAGCGACATGCTCAAGGGCAAGCAGGGCCGTTTCCGTCAGAACCTGCTCGGCAAGCGTGTGGACTACTCCGCGCGTTCCGTGATCGTCGTCGGACCGCAGCTCAAGCTGCACCAGTGCGGTCTGCCGAAGGCCATGGCGCTGGAGCTCTTCAAGCCGTTCGTGATGAAGCGCCTGGTCGACCTGAACCACGCGCAGAACATCAAGTCGGCCAAGCGCATGGTCGAGCGTGGCCGCACCGTGGTGTACGACGTCCTCGAAGAGGTCATCGCCGAGCACCCGGTGCTGCTGAACCGTGCGCCCACCCTGCACCGTCTGGGCATCCAGGCCTTCGAGCCGCAGCTGGTCGAGGGCAAGGCCATCCAGATCCACCCGCTCGTCTGCACCGCGTTCAACGCGGACTTCGACGGTGACCAGATGGCCGTGCACCTGCCTCTGTCGGCAGAGGCGCAGGCCGAGGCCCGCATCCTGATGCTGTCCTCGAACAACATCCTGAAGCCGGCCGACGGCCGTCCCGTCACCATGCCGACCCAGGACATGGTGCTCGGGCTGTTCTTCCTCACGACCGACGAGGCGGAGCGCAAGGTCATCGGCGAGGGCCGGAGCTTCGGTTCCGCGGCCGAGGCGATCATGGCCTTCGACAACCGCGAGCTGTCGCTGCAGGCGAAGGTCGACATCCGCTTCCCGGTGGGCACCATCCCGCCGCGTGGCTGGGTGCCGCCGGTCGCCGAGCCGGGCGAGCCCGAGTACCAGCCGGGGGACACCTTCCGGCTGCGTACGACGCTGGGCCGCGCGCTCTTCAACGAGCTGCTGCCCGAGGACTACCCGTTCGTCGACTACTCGGTGGGCAAGAAGCAGCTCTCCGAGATCGTCAACGACCTGGCCGAGCGCTACCCCAAGGTCATCGTGGCGGCGACGCTCGACAACCTGAAGGCGGCCGGCTTCCACTGGGCGACCCGTTCCGGCGTGACCGTGGCCGTTTCGGACATCGTCGTCCCGGAGGCCAAGAAGGCCATCGTCCAGGGCTACGAGGCCCAGGACGAGAAGGTCCAGAAGCAGTACGAGCGCGGTCTGATCACCAAGGACGAGCGCACGCAGGAGCTCATCGCGATCTGGACCAAGGCGACCAACGAGGTTGCCGAGGCGATGAACGCGAACTTCCCCAAGACGAACCCCATCTTCATGATGGTTGACTCGGGTGCCCGAGGAAACATGATGCAGATGCGTCAGATCGCCGGTATGCGTGGTCTGGTGTCGAACGCCAAGAACGAGACGATCCCGCGTCCCATCAAGGCGTCGTTCCGTGAGGGTCTGTCCGTCCTGGAGTACTTCATCTCCACCCACGGTGCCCGTAAGGGCCTCGCGGACACCGCCCTGCGTACCGCCGACTCGGGGTACCTGACCCGTCGTCTGGTGGACGTCTCGCAGGACGTGATCATCCGCGAGGAGGACTGCGGCACCGAGCGTGGTCTGAAGCTGAGGATCGCGGTCAAGGGCGAGGACGGTGTGCTCCGCAAGACGGAGGACGTCGAGACCTCGGTCTACGCCCGGATGCTCGCCGAGGACGTCGTCATCGACGGCAAGGTCATCGCGCCGGCCAACGTCGACCTGGGCGATGTCCTGATCGACGCGCTGGTAGGCGCCGGTGTCGAGGAGGTCAAGACCCGCTCGGTGCTGACCTGTGAGTCCGCGGTCGGCACCTGTGCCTTCTGCTACGGACGTTCGCTGGCCACCGGCAAGCTGGTCGACATCGGTGAGGCGGTCGGCATCATCGCCGCCCAGTCCATCGGTGAGCCCGGTACCCAGCTGACGATGCGTACCTTCCACACCGGTGGTGTGGCCGGTGACGACATCACGCAGGGTCTGCCGCGTGTCGTCGAGCTCTTCGAAGCGCGTACGCCCAAGGGTGTCGCGCCGATCTCCGAGGCAGCGGGCACCGTCCGCATCGAGGAGACCGAGAAGACCAAGAAGCTCGTCGTCACTCCGGACGACGGCAGCGAGGAGACGCCGTTCCCGATCTCCAAGCGCGCCCGTCTGCTGGTGGGCGAGGGCGACAGGGTCGAGGTGGGCCAGAAGCTCACCGTGGGTGCCACCAACCCGCACGACGTGCTGCGCATCCTCGGCCAGCGTGCGGTCCAGGTGCACCTGGTCGGCGAAGTCCAGAAGGTCTACAACTCGCAGGGCGTGTCGATCCACGACAAGCACATCGAGATCATCATCCGGCAGATGCTGCGCCGGGTGACGATCATCGAGTCCGGCGACGCGGAGCTGCTGCCGGGCGAGCTCGTCGAGCGCTCGAAGTTCGAGACCGAGAACCGTCGTGTGGTCACGGAAGGCGGCCACCCGGCCTCCGGCCGTCCGCAGCTGATGGGTATCACCAAGGCCTCGCTGGCCACCGAGTCGTGGCTGTCGGCGGCGTCCTTCCAGGAGACCACCAGGGTTCTGACCGACGCGGCGATCAACGCCAAGTCGGACTCCCTGATCGGCCTCAAGGAGAACGTCATCATCGGTAAGCTCATCCCGGCCGGTACGGGTCTCTCCCGTTACCGCAACATCCGGGTGGAGCCCACCGAGGAGGCCAAGGCCGCGATGTACTCGGCCGTCGGCTACGACGACATCGACTACTCGCCGTTCGGCACCGGCTCCGGCCAGGCCGTCCCGCTGGAGGACTACGACTACGGTCCGTACAACCAGTAGAAGCGCGTAGCAGGTCCACTGGGCGGTCACCCCTCGCGGGTGGCCGCCCAGTGGCGTACGATGGCGTGTTTTCGGGGGCGGCGGGTCATCGCGGCGGTATCTGTTTTGACCGGAGCCGATGCGATAGGTACGCTCTGACCTTGTGCCTGGGGTGTGCCCTGGTTCCCGTGCGTGTCTTCAACCGCACGGCGGGTCGTAAGCAGCCACCGCAATCTGTGACCTCTCCGTCATCTCGGCGGGAGTCCGCAGTATTCGACACACCCGACCGCGTGGGTCGGAGATGTTCCAGGTTAGTTTCACTACACGGCACACAGAAACCGGAGAAGTAGTGCCTACGATCCAGCAGCTGGTCCGCAAGGGCCGGCAGGACAAGGTCGAGAAGAACAAGACCCCCGCGCTCGAGGGTTCGCCCCAGCGTCGTGGCGTCTGCACCCGCGTCTTCACGACCACCCCGAAGAAGCCCAACTCGGCGCTCCGCAAGGTCGCGCGTGTGCGCCTGACCTCGGGCATCGAGGTCACGGCCTACATCCCGGGTGAGGGACACAACCTGCAGGAGCACTCCATCGTGCTCGTGCGTGGTGGCCGTGTGAAGGACCTGCCCGGTGTTCGCTACAAGATCATCCGCGGTTCGCTCGACACCCAGGGTGTCAAGAACCGCAAGCAGGCCCGCAGCCGCTACGGCGCCAAGAAGGAGAAGTAAGAATGCCTCGTAAGGGCCCTGCCCCGAAGCGCCCGGTCATCATCGACCCGGTCTACGGTTCTCCTCTTGTCACCTCGCTGATCAACAAGATCCTGCTCAACGGCAAGCGTTCCACTGCCGAGCGGATCGTGTACGGCGCCATGGAAGGCCTCCGCGAGAAGACCGGCGCTGACCCGGTCATCACGCTGAAGCGCGCTCTCGAGAACGTCAAGCCGTCCCTCGAGGTCAAGTCCCGCCGTGTCGGTGGCGCCACCTACCAGGTGCCGATCGAGGTCAAGCCCGGCCGCGCCGCCACCCTCTCGCTGCGCTGGATCGTGGGTTACTCCCGCGCCCGTCGTGAGAAGACCATGACCGAGCGCCTCATGAACGAGCTGCTCGACGCCTCCAACGGTCTTGGCGCTGCTGTCAAGAAGCGCGAGGACACCCACAAGATGGCCGAGTCCAACAAGGCCTTCGCGCACTACCGCTGGTAGTCGCTACCCACCTCGAGACCGAGAGAAGATTGAGCCTTATGGCCACCACTTCGCTTGACCTGGCCAAGGTCCGCAATATTGGGATCATGGCCCACATCGACGCGGGCAAGACGACCACCACTGAGCGGATCCTCTTCTACACCGGTGTGAGCTACAAGATCGGTGAAGTCCACGACGGCGCTGCCACGATGGACTGGATGGAGCAGGAGCAGGAGCGCGGCATCACGATCACGTCCGCCGCGACGACCTGCCACTGGCCGCTCAACGATGTCGATCACACGATCAACATCATCGACACCCCGGGTCACGTCGACTTCACCGTCGAGGTGGAGCGTTCGCTCCGCGTCCTCGACGGCGCTGTCACCGTGTTCGACGGTGTGGCGGGCGTCGAGCCGCAGTCCGAGACCGTCTGGCGTCAGGCGGACCGCTACGGCGTGCCGCGCATCTGCTTCGTCAACAAGCTGGACCGTACCGGCGCCGAGTTCCACCGCTGCGTCGACATGATCGTCGACCGCCTCGGTGCGGTGCCGCTGGTCATGCAGCTCCCGATCGGTGCCGAGGCCGACTTCAAGGGCGTCGTCGACCTCGTGACGATGAAGGCCTTTGTCTGGTCCGCCGAGGCAACCAAGGGCGAGATGTACGACATCGTCGACATCCCGGACACCCACATCGAGGCTGCCGACGAGTGGCGCGGCAAGCTGCTCGAAGCCGTCTCGGAGAACGACGACGAGATGATGGAGCTGTACCTCGAGGGCCAGGAGCCCACCGAGGAGCAGCTGCACGCGGCGATCCGCCGTATCACCCTTGCTTCCAAGGGCACCGCGGACTCCGTCACCGTCACTCCCGTCTTCTGCGGTACCGCGTTCAAGAACAAGGGCGTCCAGCCCCTGCTCGACGCGGTCGTCCGCTACCTGCCCTCCCCCCTGGACGTCGAGGCCATCGAGGGCCACGACGTCAAGGACCCGGAGACCGTCGTCAAGCGCCAGCCGTCCGACGAGGAGCCTTTCTCCGGTCTTGCGTTCAAGATCGCGAGCGACCCGCACCTCGGCAAGCTCACCTTCGTCCGGATTTATTCGGGCCGCCTCGAGGCCGGCACCGCGGTGCTGAACTCGGTCAAGGGCAAGAAGGAGCGCATCGGCAAGATCTACCGCATGCACGCGAACAAGCGTGAGGAGATCGCGTCGGTGGGCGCCGGCGACATCATCGCCGTGATGGGCCTGAAACAGACCACCACCGGTGAG
Source organism: Streptomyces sp. NPDC051320 (assembly GCF_040682175.1). NCBI lineage: Bacteria > Bacillati > Actinomycetota > Actinomycetes > Kitasatosporales > Streptomycetaceae > Streptomyces > Streptomyces sp. NPDC051320. Next base: position 320,898 of record NZ_JBFBAL010000004.1, on the reverse strand, counting down.
ACGCTGTGCGACGAGAAGAACCCGGTGATCCTGGAGTCCATGGACTTCCCGGCGCCGGTCATCGAGGTCGCGATCGAGCCCAAGTCCAAGGGTGACCAGGAGAAGCTGGGTGTCGCCATCCAGCGGCTCTCGGAGGAGGACCCCTCCTTCCAGGTGCACACCAACGAGGAGACCGGCCAGACCGTCATCGGCGGTATGGGTGAGCTTCACCTCGAGGTGCTCGTCGACCGCATGAAGCGCGAGTTCCGCGTCGAGGCGAACGTCGGCAAGCCGCAGGTCGCCTACCGCGAGACGATCCGCAAGACCGTCGACCGCATCGACTACACGCACAAGAAGCAGACTGGTGGTACCGGCCAGTTCGCGAAGGTGCAGATCGCGATGGAGCCCATCGAGGGCGGCGACGCGTCGTACGAGTTCGTGAACAAGGTCACCGGTGGCCGCATCCCCCGTGAGTACATCCCCTCGGTGGACGCGGGTGCTCAGGAAGCCATGAAGTTCGGCATCCTGGCCGGTTACGAGATGGTGGGTGTCCGCATCACCCTTCTCGACGGTGGCTACCACGAGGTGGACTCCTCGGAGCTCGCCTTCAAGATCGCCGGTTCGCAGGCCTTCAAGGAGGGTGCCCGCAAGGCGTCCCCCGTGCTCCTCGAGCCGATGATGGCCGTCGAGGTCACCACGCCCGAGGACTACATGGGCGATGTCATCGGTGACCTCAACTCCCGCCGTGGCCAGATTCAGGCCATGGAGGAGCGCAGCGGCGCTCGCGTCGTGAAGGGCCTCGTGCCACTCTCGGAGATGTTCGGCTATGTCGGAGACCTCCGCAGCAAGACCTCGGGTCGCGCAAGCTACTCGATGCAGTTCGACTCCTACGCCGAGGTTCCGCGGAACGTCGCCGAGGAGATCATCGCGAAGGCCAAGGGCGAGTAACTCTTCGGGGTTCACGCTTTAGGCTTATTACCGGAGCTACCGGGGCATTCAGTGCAGAATGGATTGAATGCCCCGGGGCCCGGCATCCCAGCAAAGATCACCTGGCGCCGATGAAGCAAGGCGTACAGAACCACTCCACAGGAGGACCCAGTGGCGAAGGCGAAGTTCGAGCGGACTAAGCCGCACGTCAACATCGGCACCATCGGTCACATCGACCACGGTAAGACGACCCTCACGGCCGCCATTACCAAGGTGCTGCATGACGCGTACCCGGACCTGAACGAGGCCTCGGCCTTCGACCAGATCGACAAGGCTCCTGAGGAGCGCCAGCGCGGTATCACGATCTCGATCGCGCACGTCGAGTACCAGACGGAGTCGCGTCACTACGCGCACGTCGACTGCCCCGGTCACGCGGACTACATCAAGAACATGATCACGGGTGCCGCGCAGATGGACGGCGCCATCCTCGTGGTCGCCGCCACCGACGGCCCGATGCCGCAGACCAAGGAGCACGTGCTCCTGGCCCGCCAGGTCGGCGTTCCCTACATCGTTGTCGCGCTGAACAAGGCCGACATGGTGGACGACGAGGAGATCCTGGAGCTCGTCGAGCTCGAGGTCCGTGAGCTCCTCTCCGAGTACGAGTTCCCGGGCGACGACGTTCCGGTCGTCAAGGTCTCGGCGCTCAAGGCGCTCGAGGGCGACAAGGAGTGGGGTGAGTCCGTCCTCAACCTGATGAAGGCTGTCGACGAGTCCATCCCGCAGCCCGAGCGTGACGTCGAGAAGCCGTTCCTGATGCCGATCGAGGACGTCTTCACGATCACCGGTCGTGGCACCGTCGTCACCGGTCGTATCGAGCGTGGTGTCCTCAAGGTCAACGAGACCGTTGACATCGTGGGCATCAAGCAGGAGAAGACCACCACCACGGTCACCGGCATCGAGATGTTCCGCAAGCTGCTCGATGAGGGCCAGGCCGGTGAGAACGTCGGTCTGCTGCTTCGTGGCATCAAGCGCGAGGACGTCGAGCGCGGCCAGGTCATCATCAAGCCCGGTTCGGTCACGCCGCACACCGAGTTCGAGGCCCAGGCCTACATCCTGTCGAAGGACGAGGGTGGCCGTCACACCCCCTTCTTCAACAACTACCGCCCGCAGTTCTACTTCCGTACCACGGACGTAACGGGCGTGGTGACCCTTCCCGAGGGCACCGAGATGGTCATGCCGGGCGACAACACCCTCATGAACGTCTCGCTGATCCAGCCCGTCGCGATGGAAGAGGGCCTGAAGTTCGCCATCCGTGAGGGTGGCCGGACCGTGGGCGCCGGCCAGGTCACCAAGATCCTCAAGTAAGTACATCCGTACTTGACGATCTGACCTGACAGCTCAGCGCATCGCACGAAGCGCGGAGCACCCAGCGCAGAGCATGAAGAGGGCCCCCGGCCCGCCGTTCGCGGCGGACCGGGGGCCCTCTGCGTGGTGCTCCGCGCTCACACGGCCCGCACCGGCCGCCACATCCACGGCAGTGCGTCCGGCCCGAGGCCGGCGACGGTCGGCTCATGGTCCCGGCCGCTCGCGACGTGCAGCGCGGTGCCCTGGAGCGGGACCACCCCGGTGCTCCGGACGGTCACCCGTCCGTTCAGCAGCAGCCGGACCCGCCCGCGGTCGTCCTTGCCCGGCAGCACCGGAGTCGTGGGCCGGACACCGGGGTGCGTACCGCCGAGATGCACCGCGTTGGTCCGGGCCGACGCGGGCCGCGGGTAGTACACGTCGATACCGCCGTCCCGGGCGGCGACCGCGGTGGGCGAGTCGCCGGGCAGCGGCAGCCCCGGTTCCGGGTGCAGCGAGAGCCGGCCGCCGGGAACGCTCTGCGCCCAGTGGTGCACGGTGTCGCGCCCGGCGGCGAAGACATGCACGAGCCCGGCCGTGTCCACGGCCGCGGAGAGACCGTCCTGTATCTGCTCGCCGCCCAGGTCGCGCCAGCCGCCCCAGCGTCCGGTGGTGTCGCGCACCCGGGTGCTGATGCCCTGGGCCGCGTTGCGTACGAAGAGGTGGACCTGCCCGTCCGGGGCGGTCACGGCGACCGGCACCCCGATCCGGCGGCCCCTGTCCGGCTCGGTCTCCGGATTCCCCAGGCCGGTCCAGGTGCTGAACTTCCCCCCGGGCGTGCTCTGTTGCAGCAGTGCGATCTCCCGGGTGTTGGACGCGCCGTGTCCGGCGAGCGAGTCGAACCGCAGCGCGAACAGCAGTTGGGTGCCGTCGGCGAGTGCCGCCCCGCCCAGGGTGGGTGCCAGCGGTCCGCCGCCCAGGTCGTCCGGCGGGCCCCACTGGCCGCTGCCGGGCGTCGTCTCCCGCCAGCGCACCGCGCGCAGTCCGAGCACTCCGTAGCCGACCAGCCGCCCGTCGGACTCGGCGGTCAGGAGGGGTCGCGGCCCGGGATAGCGGTAGTGGGTCGAGCGGACCCAGCCCTTCTTGTTGGTCAGGGGACGGCCCACGCCCACGTTGTAGTCGCCGCAGCCGCCCGGATTTCCGCACTCCCAGTCGGCGCCGCCGCCGTACGGGAGCAGATGCGATGCCTTCTCCAGGAGCACCTTGCGCGACAGGTTCTTCGGCCAGTGCCGGTTGTAGTAACCCCGGTAGGCCGTGGTGACGAAGGCCGGTATGTCGCCGCCCCCGGCGGTGGCTTCGGCGACCCAGCGGATCAGCGCGGCCCAGCTGAAGGAGGCGGTGGCGGTATGGTCGGCGTGGTCGGAGTAGCCGACCTGTTCGCTGTCCTTGCGACGGACCGCGGTCGGGCTGTGCTGGATGTCGGGGTCCGGATCCATGGTGTGCACGACGGTCGGCCGGTACCGGGTCAGCAGGCCGGTGAGCACGTCCACCAGGGCGTCGTAGGTGTACGTTCCCGACGTCTCCAGCGGGGAGCCCTCGGCGACCACGGTCCGCAGGTTCAGACCCCGGTAGGTCCAGAGCGACGGGAGGCCGAGATGTCCTCCGCGGGCGGTGTGCATGGCGAGGTTGAGGAATATCAGCTCGACCCGTCGGCCACTACTGACCAGCGTGTTCATCTCGGCCCGGTGGCCGCCGCGCAGTTCGGTGACGCCCTTGTTCCACGGTGTGAAGGCGGGCAGACCGAGCAGTGTGGCGTAGGCCTGGCGCAGTCCCTGGTGGCGGGCCGACGAGTAGGCGGGTTTGTCGGGGCGGGGATGCGGGTGGCCGGCGATCACATTGATGCCGGTCGCCTCGCCCCCCGTGACGTACACGCAGACCAGCGGGGTACCGGAGTCCAGCATTCGCTGGGTGTCCGGGTTCATGAAGTAGAGGTCGTCGTCGGGGTGCGCCAGTATCTGCATCAGCTGTTCGTGCCGGTCGATGGATATCGCCTTGCCCGGCAGGGGATCTGCCGCTTGGGTGCCCCGGCGCGGGGTTTCGGGGACCGAACAGGCGGACAGTGCCAGAGAAGCGGCGCCCGTGCCGAAACCCGCCAGCAGAAGCCGTCGGGTCAGGCCGGATCCAGGTGGCGTGCGCAAGGTGGTGCTCCGTCCGATCCCCCCGCACGGGCCGTCCCGTGCGCTGTTCGATCTGCTTGACGGGGAACTTCGGGGGCCGGTTGCTTGCAGCCGGTGGGTGGTGTGCCGTGTTACGTCACACCTTCACCACACACCTGCCAGGTCTCATCACCCCTCTGTTACCACAGTGTTTGTCAGGGCAGCGTCACCCGCATGAGCCGCCCCACCGACGGCGTGCCCGCGCCGTCCACCACGACCAGCTGACAGTCACCGGGCCGTGCGGTGGCCGCGTTGCCCAGGGCCTTCGATGTGATGCGCCGCCCGTCGTCCGCTCGGTCTCAGCCGGAGAACGGCAGCCAGACGTACCGCTGACCGAGCCGAGCCGGATGACACACCCATTTGCGCGCTGAAGGGGGAAGGTTCGCCGCACGGTGAACGAGTAAACGAGTGAACGAGCCTGCTCCCCGATCCGTATCTCAACAGCTGGACGGATCAACGGAGGGCTGCTCGCCGAGCACGCCCGGCAGAGGGCAGACTGGGGCGGCCGACCGCCCGCAGTGCCGCACAACCGGGCAGCCGACGCACGCGCCGGACAGAAAGGGACACCCCTGTGACACTGCCCACCTCGACTTCGCCGACCACTTCTTCGTCGACGGCCTCGAAGTCCTCGCCCGACAGGCTCGCTTCGCTGCGCGCCGAGATCGAGCACCGCAACCCTGCCCAGCCCGAGTTCCACCAGGCCGTCCACGAAGTACTCGAGAGCCTGGCGCCGGTGCTGGCCGCCCGCGAGGACTACGCGCAGGCCGCGATCGTCGAGCGGCTCCTCGAGCCGGAGCGGCAGGTTCTCTTCCGGGTGCCGTGGCAGGACGACCGGGGGAAGGTGCACGTCAACCGCGGCTTCCGGGTGGAGTTCAACAGCGCGCTGGGCCCCTACAAGGGCGGCCTGCGCTTCCACCCCAGCGTCAATCTGGGCATCGTGAAGTTCCTCGGTTTCGAGCAGATCTTCAAGAACGCGCTGACCGGTCTCGGCATCGGCGGGGGCAAGGGCGGCAGTGACTTCGACCCGCACGGCCGCTCCGACTCCGAGGTCATGCGCTTCTGCCAGTCCTTCATGACCGAGCTGCAGCGCCACATCGGCGAGCACACCGACGTACCGGCCGGCGACATCGGCGTCGGTGGCCGGGAGATCGGCTACCTGTTCGGCCAGTACCGCCGCATCACCAACCGCTGGGAGGGCGTCCTCACCGGCAAGGGCCGCTCGTGGGGCGGCTCCGCGATCCGTCCCGAGGCGACCGGCTACGGCAACGTCTACTTCGCCGCCGAGATGCTGCACCGGCGCGGCGAGGACCTGCAGGGCCAGACCGCCGTCGTGTCTGGTTCCGGCAACGTCGCCATCTACACCATCGAGAAGCTCAAGGCCCTCGGCGCGAACCCGTTGACCTGCTCGGACTCCGGCGGTTACGTGGTGGACGACAAGGGCATCGACGTCGACCTGCTCAAGCAGATCAAGGAGGTCGAGCGCGGCCGGGTCAGCGAGTACGCGACGCGGCGCGGCGGCTCGGCCCGTTACGTCGCCGGCGGCAGCGTCTGGGACGTACCCGCCGACATCGCGCTCCCGTCGGCCACCCAGAACGAACTCGGCGCCGACGCCGCCACCACCCTGATCCGCAACGGCGTCAAGGCGGTCTCCGAGGGCGCCAACATGCCGACCACCCCCGAGGCCGTCGACCTGCTGACCGCGGCGGGAGTCGCCTTCGGCCCCGGCAAGGCCGCCAACGCGGGGGGCGTCGCGGTCAGCGCGCTGGAGATGTCGCAGAACGCGGCCCGCGACACCTGGACGCCCGCCCGCGTCGAGGAGGAACTCCTGCGCATCATGCGCGACATCCACCACACCTGCTACGAGACCGCCGAACGCTACGGCGCCCCCGGTGACTACGTGGCCGGCGCCAACATCGCCGGCTTCGAGCGGGTCGCGGACGCGATGCTGGCGCAGGGCGTCATCTGACGCAGGCCCGGCGCCCGGTCGATCCGGGCGCCGGGACATGTCCGCGACCCTGTGCGGACCCGATGCCTTCACGCCCCAGAACGTCATGCCGGTGTGGCAGTCGGCGCGGGTCTCCGCAGCTCCGGATCCGTTTGGTGCAGCCCCACTGCCGGGCTGACCGTGGACGTGTGTCTTATGCGGCAGTGCGATCCCGAACGCGTCCCCGTCGGTGCCCGTCGCCCCGCCGAGGGTGGACTGCGCGTACGCGGTGGCGGACTCCAGGGTGCCGGGTTTGACCCTCCGACTGCGGCTCCCTGCCACCGGCTCCGGCGCCTTTAGTACTGGAATTCTGGTGACCGTGTCCCGGCGTCGGTCGAGTTGTCCCGGCCCCCGGGGGCTTGTTGCCGTTTGCGGTTACTGATGAGGGCTGTGCGGTGTATTGGGTCACTGAGGAGGATGATCCGGACCGTTGGAAAGTGGCCAGTCGTACCAGGCGCTGGGAAGCGGAGTACTGCGATGGTGGATTCGCGGATTTTCTGCAAACCGCTGTGTGGGTCACGATCGAGCACGAAGCCATCCCGGAGTACGGACATGAGGCCCCGCTGGCTTTCCGACCGGACGATGGCTCCTGGCTGGGGGGTGGCGTCACTCGGTTGGAAGCATGTGGATACTTCGAGTCCTGAGCAGGTCCAGGGGCCGACCACGGGCTTGCCCTGCTTCTCCTGATAGCGCGCGTGTCGGCGGCAGGCCTTCCTGGCAGGCCGGCCTGCGTTGCAGCGCCCTCTGCCACTACAGAACGGTTGCAAATGCCCACCGCTCGCTTAGTCCGCGAGTGGGAACCTGTTTCGCATATTCCGGAGCATTTCTCGATGGTCGCTGATCCAAGTTACAGGTGCCGCAATGGGGACCGTGACAGAGATGTGCGAAGCCGTGACGTCATGAACGCTCACTTCAGTGCACTCGCTCTCGCTCGCTTCAGCCGGGGTAATAATGATGCGTGGAGAACGGCCACTCTCCAGCCAGGTGGCTCTGTGGCCTGATTCGATGAGGTCCAGTGTCTGGCTCCAGTTGTCAATATCGTAGCTGCTGAGGTAAAGCTCACACTTCCCGTTCACGAATGCGCTGGTGATGGCGATCTCCGCGTGCAGAGCGTCGAACTGTTCGCCGTCACCGAAGTGTTCGCCGCGAAAGATTCGCAGAGTGACACTCTGTTCCTCGTCGGACAGCGCGATCAGTTCACTCTCGCGTCGCTCATCCATCGTCGTTGTTCTCCTCCGCTTCGTGGTTCGAGTTGGCACGTGAATGGTGCCATGTCATTTGCGGAGTGCTCCTTCCCCGGCGGGTCCACTCGGCGCTGAGCCGACGCATCCAGGCTGCTTCAAGCTCTCGGAACGCCGAACCGCGACGGCTGGGCTCTCCGACGCCGTTGCCGATTCGTGGCGCTGGATGGTGTGACCGCACGTGCCGATCGACCTGACGGGCGTTCAGCCCGCTGGACGTTCGCTCCCGGCTCTGACGGTTGCGACCACCGGGAGGATCGTGGTGGTCTTCGTACTGCAGGGTCCTGGCCGGTTGTCACCCGTAACGGCTGGGGCACGGGGATGCAACGAGGGGAGTCGGCGTGAGTGACCAAGTGGCGGACATCGAACGGATCAAGGAGTGCGCACGGTCACTGAAGCGCATCCATGACACCTTCGAGAAGCGGAGCGACCCCTCCCAGGGGTACGGCGTGGGGGAGCTCGGTTCGCAGCAACTGCTCGACGCTTTTGATGACTTCGGCAGCAACTGGAAGATCCACCGCAAGAAACTCACCGAAGAGCTGCAGACTCTGTACGGGACCACGAAGACGGCAGCCGAGTCCTACGAGAAGATAGATCACGAACTCGCCGAGGCGCTTCGGGACCAGGACAAGAAGTCCTCGAAGCCCGCTGGGAAGCCGGCAGCGAAGTGACCGCGACGCGCCCCGCAGGGCATCGTTGGGAAGTGCTGGGCGAAGGGTCGGACCCAGTGCCCGGAGACCCCGAGGAAGTGGCAGGGCTCGGCCGGCAGTTGCGGAAGACCGCCGATGCCATCGACAAGGAAGCGCGTGAGATCAAAGCTCTTGCCTCTGTCGAGAACTGGCAGGGCAAAGCCGCAACGAAGTTCCGTGACTCGGCCGAGGGCGCCGGTGACAAGCTGCGCAAGGCGTTCAAACGGTACGACGTGGCTTCCCGGGCGCTGGGGACCAAGGTGGTCGACGGGGTGTGCAGCAAGGAATACGCCTCGGAGCTGCACCGGGCCCAGCAGATGGCCGACAAGGCTCTGACTGACGCCGAGAGTGCCCAGGGCGACATTGATTCGGCGCAGCGTTCGATCGACGGACAGCCGGACAACACACCGGACGACGATCCGGACAGCCGCAAGTTCAAGCACCACAAGGAGCAGGCGTCAAACGCGCTGTCGAGTGCGAGAGACGCGCTGGATACCGCCAAGGGGGTACGGGACGCGGCGGCGAAGGCAGCTGCGGACGCAATACGCGACGTCATCGAGCACGACGAACTCAAGGACGGCTGGACCGACAAGTTCAAGAACTGGGTTCACGAGAACGCGGGCTGGCTCAAGTGGATTTCCAAATGGGCGGGCAGGATCGCCTTGTGGGCCGGTGTGGCCGCCCTTGCCCTTGGCTGGATCCCGGTCATCGGTCAGGCCATCGCTGTCGTCGCCAACGCGATCGCCCTGGCGGCGAGCGTCGTGGCGCTGGCCACCGACCTCGTCCTGGCGCTGGGCGGCGAGGGAAGCTGGAAGTCGGTGATCCTCGACGCGGTGGGCGTCGCGACCTTCGGTATCGGACGCGCAGCCATGTCGGGAGCCAGGGGAGTGGCCGCCGGAAGCAAGGCGCTGGCCCGCAGCAGTCTCTTCAAGGAGGCGGTATCTTCGGGCGTGAAGACCAGCAAAGCCTGGAATCTGGCCAATCGTGGCACTCAGGGAACTCTGCGCGGCGCGTCCGCCGCGAAGGCCCTGGCGGCGGCCAGGCCGAAGGGATGGCTTCCCAGCTGGAGCAACGTCAAGGAAGGCTTCAGTCCCGTCGCGATGTACCGGGACACGGTCGACGGGTTCAAGTCGGTCAAGAATCCCTTCTCCGGCAAGGTCTGGCGCGACGGCATCAGCGACATGGTGCCGCCTCAGTCGATCAGCACGCTGGATCCCGATCTGGCTCGGGCCGCCGCAGACCTAAAGGGCATCTCTCCAGCCGCACTGAAAATGCCCGCTGTCGCCTCATCCGTGAGCAACTTCACCGGCCAGTCCAGTGTCTGGCTCGGAACCACCGCCACCGGAGTCGCTGCCGGAGCGGAGGGGGCGTATAACGCCGTGACATCTCTCTATGACAACGTCACTGGTTGACACTCACCTGACCCAGGAAACCCCCATGAATGCTGGCCCGGCCCGGACCACAACTGCGCCGGATGAACCCGCTCTCAGGCCCGTAGCGCAGCGAGGCCCCGGTCTTGAGCTGTGCCACCGGGCTCGGCTCTTCGCGGATGGCGGCGAATTGGTCCTGCGCGCGCGCTCCGGGGAGCACCGGTTCCCGGTCGGGGTCGCGGACGGGATCGCCCGTGCGGTCTTTATCGACGCGGTCGGGCCGGACTTGGAGCGCATGGGGCCGCCAGTGCGCGGCTCCTGGGGCGAGATCCAGTTCCAGAACGATGGTGGCGGGCTGATCGGCCGCCTCGATCTGGACGACTGGCTGCCCGAGGCGGGCGAGCTGCCGAAGGGCCTGGTCGCCGGTGAGCAGCTGCTGACCCGTACTGGGATGTCCGCGCTGCTGGCCGCCGCGGGGATTCCGTTGCACACCGTACGGGACCGGAGCGACCACCTGGTGGCGAGTACCACGTCCTTCCGCCCGGGCATCTCGATGGGGCCCGGCAACCCTTTTCCGTACTGGTATTGGGGCGTGCGCCTGACCGCCGGCGCGGTCTGGTTCGTTGCCCTCACCGTCATCATCTTCTCTGGCACCCGTGCGCCCTGGCTGATCCTGGTGTCTGCGGTCGCGGCCGTGCTCGCCCCGGTGGCCCGGCTGGTACTGCGTGTTTGGACCTGCGTACGGATGCGCCGGTACGTGCCCGGAGCGCGCGCCAGGATCGTCCCCCATCCTTCGGCCGGAACGGGTGCGACGGTCCGGTTCTGCCGGGACACCGAACTGCGCGTCCAGGACCGGGATCTCGTGCTCCGCGATCTTTCGGGGCAGGAACTCTGGCTGCCGCGCGGCGGACCCCACGGAGTGGCGTCCCTGGTCCGGGTGCTCGACCACACCGGCGGCGCCCTGGGCGTCGAGTTGCGCGGACCCGACGGGCAGGTCCGCGCGGTGCTGCCCTGGGAGCTGTGGTTCGGCGGGCCCGGGGGCAGCGGTGGCTGGTCGGAGCTCCAGCGGACATCGGGGCTCCGCGTGGCCGACCACCAGCTGAGTCATCGAGGCCGATGGCCCAAGAAGGCCGCCGCCGGGCTGGGTACCCTCCCGGCATCGGCTGGCGAGGCGCGTCGGGTGTCCCGTTTCCCCGCCACGATCGCCGGTGGCTCCTCCACCGCTGTTATGGGCCTCGGCTCGATGTTCTCGCTGAGCTTCGGGGTGGTGCTCGGGGGTACACACGCGAGCGCGGCGACTACCACAATACTGCTCGGGGCCATCGGCGCGTTCCTGCAGGCCGCGCCCTATGTGGTGCATCAGCTGAGCAGCCGCCTGCGGCTCGACCGCCCCATTTCGGGAAAGGAGAACGCGTCATGACCGACCCGGCCGGGGAACCGGAGCCCGCCGCCCCTGCCGACTATCGGCTGCTGCTCCCCGACGGATGGTTCCGGATCCTGCTGGAACCCGTGGAGCGAGAGCGGTCGGCGACCGCGCTCGTGGAGAGACAGTTCCAGGGGGTCGATAACGCCCCGCATCTCAAGGCGGAACTACTGAAGGACTTGCTGCGCAGGGGTGCCAAGGCCTACCGCAGCGGCGGCATCGAGCTCTATCTGAGCCTTCAGCCGGTGGGGCCCTTCACGATTCCGGCTTCCCTCCTGGTGACGCTCGCCCCGCTGGAGCACCCGGAACCGCTACCGCTCGATGTGCTGGCCGGGACCCTCGTCGGTGGTGCTCCGGCGGGCCAGGAAGTGAGCATCGAGGATCTGTCGTCGGGCCCCGCCGTGCGGGTGCGCAAGCAGACCGAACAGCCCGGCGACGACGCCGACGGCCGTACTCACTACTCCACCTCCGTGGAATACCACCTTCCCGTACCGCATACGACGGCGTTCCTGCTGCTGACGTTCTCGACCCCACTGGAGCCGCTGGCCGACGCGATGGCCGGGCTCTTCGACGCCGTCGCCGATTCATTGTGCTGGATGGAGTGACCGTACATGCCGATCGACCTGACAAATCTCGGTCTGGAGTGCTCGGACGACTGGGTACCGCTTCCCGCCACCGACGACATGGACCTCGACTACTGGGCAAGCCACGAGGCCCAGAACATCACCGAGCGCTATGAGCGGGAAGGCCGGCCCCCAGCTGACACCGCACGGCTGGCGCGGAGCCTCAGGCGCGTTGCCGCCGACAGCCGTACCCGGACACCGGTGTGCGCCTTCGGCTGGTACCTCAGCGGTCAATACGACGTTATCGCCATCCTGGAGATCGACGCGATCTATCCCGACGACACCGTCCCGGTGCTGACCCTGGAGTGGCTGGCCGAGAACATAAGTGCCGGCGATTTCGGCGAGCCGGATGTCCGGTACGTCGAGCTGCCTCTCGGTGACGCCGTCCGTATCCGGGAGAACATGGCAGGCGACCGAAAGTGGCGCTTCGGTTCCCGGCCGGTGATCCGGGCCCTCACCTACGGCGTACGCCCGCGGGACTCCGACGGCTTGCTCACCCTGCGTGTTTCGTGGACCGAATCGGTGGTCGACGAGCCACTGGAGCAGATCGTCGACAACATCGCCGGAACGCTGTCGCTGTGAAGGGCCCTCAGGGGCCGGGTGTCCCGGCGCGGAGCCCGAGCCCGGCCCCGGAACGGCGCCCGCCTCACGGGCGAAGTGGGCGCGGGCGGCCGCCGGGTTGTTGTACGAGATGGGTGCGGATGCCCGTCCGCCCGTCCGGGAGGCGCACCCGCACCCGCTCGATGTACCCTTCCGCTTCCAGCTCGTCCAGCGCGACGGCGATCTCGTCCGGCCCTTCGGTGAACGTCCGCCCCAGCGGGTCGGCGTCCGCCGGAGAGCCCTCTGGCAGCGACTGGATGTGCGCCGCCAGTCCGATCGCGCAGAGTGACAGCGTGGGATGCTGGAGGAGATGGTCACTGATTTTTGAAGAAGCCGTCCGGCGGGGACCCGTGGTGCGGAAATTCGGTCACCTTGGTCACTCCATAAGGGGTCGACGAACTTCGCTTCCGGCGGGCCTGCCGGTGCCGTCGACCGAACCTGTCACGTCAACCGGCCACCTCACCGGCGAAGTTGGCCGACTTCACTGGTGTGAGTGAGAGGTGGGCCGGTGGCCCTGCGAGGCCACGCGCCTCACGTACGGGAGACCACCCCGCACTCGGCTTCGCGCTCCCCGACCTGGCCCGAGGTGCCCGGCGCGGCCGTCGGGAGGCTCTTGCTGCGGTCGTACGGGTCGGCGGCGGGTCCGGTCGGCGCAGTACCGACCGATTCGCCGGCGAACTGCGGGTGCAGGTAGCCGTCGTACACGGAACACGCCGAGTTGTAGAGATCGTCGGCGTAGTAGGTCAGGTTCAGCTTCCCGCCGGTCGCCAGGTACTTCGCGGGGTCGTACAGCGTGCCGGTCAGAGTGCGTCGCACGATGGTGCGTGCCACCTCGGCGTCCGCTCCGGTGCCGACTCGGACCACCGGGTAGACGAAGGTGTAGTCGGCGTGCACGTCGACCGTGCCCGGTTGGTCGCCCGCCTCGAAGGTCATCCGGCCGCGGGTTTTGACCACCTTCCCGGACAAGGTGAGTTCTTCCGGATCGAAGCGGGTGAAGAGGCTCAGTGGATCGTGCTTCTCGGACGGTTTGGCCAGCGACGTGTTCAGGTCGCGGAGCAGGTCCTTCTGCCGCGGGTCGAGCACCGCCAGCGCTGCTTTCGGCCGTTCACCCCTGAGCGTGGCGGGTTCGAGGCTCGTCGCTATCAGCAGCTTCTTCATCTCGGTCAGCGAGTGCCGCACGGCCGTCCTGCTCATGCCGCCCACCGCCTTGGCCGTGGGAAGCACGATGCCGTCGGCGCCGTCCCGTCCGCCCAGCGCCGTGCGGGGGAACCCAGAAACGGCTGCGCGACGGTGGGCAGTCCGGCCACCGGGTCCACCGGAGGAGCGGATGAGGGCGTGCGGTCTCGGGGGCCAGCGGGGCCGCCGCCCCGACACCGATACCGGCCCCGGCTCCGGCCTCGGCAGGGGAGTCCCTGCCGGGCAGGTGGTCCATCAGCAGACCGGGCCGCATCGCGGCCAGGGCCAGCCCGACCGCTGCGACGATCCCCACCGCGGCCCCGAACCGTCGCCGCTTGCGCCCGCGCCCGTTCATCTCCTGCCAGGCCGGGCCGGTACGCCAGCCCTCCGGCTGCCAGGGCTGCTCGTTGTCCTGCTTCTTCGCCGCCCGCCGCCTGAACCGGCCGCCCCGTTGCGCTGCGACCGCCGCGTCCTGCTCCCGCAGCCGCGCAGTCACCATCCGGGCTCGTGCGGACGGCTCCTTCGGCGCGGCTTCCCGCCCGGTGCCGTCCTCCGCCTGCTGGAGAAACTCGGCCAACTCCTCGTGGGAAACGGCCGGCGAACCCTCGTCCGGGCGCTCTTCGGGTGCTGCGTTCTTGGTCATGCGGTCGAAGTCCTCATTCAGCCGGCCAAGTGATCGCCGCAGGTTAGACACGCCGTCGTCTCAGAACGATCAGGTCTCGAACGCGGTACGCGGTCGATCACCTTGGGCGGCCTCCTGTTGAACCCGGGGCCACCTACCGACCGCGAATGCTCCCGCCCGGCACCTGAGCTTTCGGTCAGTTGACGCGGGTGGCCACAGTCCGCGCGCAGTCCAGGGATTGCGTGTGCGTGGTGTCCACCTCCAGGTCGTAGACCACGCCCCGGTGGACCGTCTCTGCCTGCGATGCGGCCATTCCCCGGATCCGATCCCCACGGGCGACCTCGCGACCCGCGGCGACCGCACTCTCGCACCTGACGCCGACCCACAGCGCGTCCAGTCCGCCCAAGGCCTTCTGCCACCGCCCCTGCGACGCCGCTCCGCCGAGGAAGACGTCATCGACGATGACGTGGGCGCCCGCACGGGCCATCGCGGCAACCCCCTCCATCCATGCTGCCTCCAGCTCGCGAAACGCCGGTCCGACCTGCACACCGCCACCCGCGGCGAACTCGATCCCGGCGTCCGATGCCTGAAGGGAAGCGGGCATCGCTTCGACCAGCGAGTCGATCGAGGCGGCAAGCCACGGTTCGGGCAGTACCGCTTGCAGACACCGGACGATCCCGGACTTGCCGGAGCTGGACCCGCCGTTCAACACGATCACCTGAGTCGTCATTCAGGTCACGCTAGAGGCAACCGGCACGGCGCTCGAAGGGGTTTCGGGGCAGCTGTCCTGCTTGCCTCGCGACGCTGCGGTCGCTGTAACCAGCGGCCGGGGCAGGACTCGACCGAATGGCGGGATGCTCAGTCCCCGGACTTCCGGAAGGAAAAGTCCACGGCCATCAGATCCCACCACTGTTGTGCGGCCGAGCGGTTGCCCAGCCCATGCCCGATGAGTTCGGTAAGAGGGGCAGCGACGGATCGCGGCGAGTCCTCCAGCGCGGCGGACATTGTTTCCAGGATGGCGCCAATGCCCGGGTCGTCGGCGTGTGCGATCGCGGACAGCGCGGCGAGCGACAGATTTCTGCGGGCTTCGGTGACTTCGGTGATGACCGGCATGTTGTGGGGACCCATGACCCGGGGCGCAGAGTGAGTCCGAACTCGGGGCGGGAGTCGATGAGGACCGGACGGGAGGCCCATGCGGCTACAGCGTGGTCCTGGCACAGAACCAGGAGCACTGGAGGCAGTTGGTACTTCGCGTATACAGCGGACAGATAGCACGCCCAGGCCCCGGGCTTGTCCGGTTCCGCCTCGTCCTGGATGGTGATGGCGAGGAGGAACGGCTCGCCGTACTCCGAGTCGATGCGCAGCAAGGTGCCGATGTCGTGTTCGGTCGGCCGCACCTCGGTGACTTCGTTGGGCAGGACAGTGGCGGAATTGGACATCGGGGAATTCGGCCACACCCAGAACGTGGCATTGTGCCGTTTCCTCTGACGAATTGACCATGGGTAAACGCTAGGTGTGATGCGCCAGTGGCATATGCCGGAGCCGACCGCTTCATCCGGAGGAGTGAAGGCGGATTGACGTGCTGACGTATGGCGCGGTGCGCCTCAGGGCGTTAGCCGGGGCGCAGGAACCCGGCCTCCGGCGTGGTGAGCCAGTGGAGGCGGTCCACCAGCCGCCCGACGGCTTTCGAGTCGCGCAGGATGACCCCGATCTCCACGTTGTCGCTCCGAGCACGGCCGGTGAGGTTCGCGCTGCCCAGCAGGGCAGTTCGCCGATCGGCGGCTATCACCTTGGCGTGCAGGCCGCTGCGGGCCGATCTGTCCGCGCGTTGCCAGATCCGAACGTGTTCCCGGAGCGGAGTTCGGCGAACGACCGGCGAGGCCGAGGCACAGTTGGTGGGGGTCGTCGCGCTAGGTGTACTGGGGGAGGCCCGATGTCGACACCGTCCACTCGCCGATGGTGATGTCCTCGCCGTACACGAAATCCTTGCGGGTGGCGTAGCGAGGGCCGGTGGGGGTGGGGTGGATGTCGCTGAGGACGGCTCCGGATGCGGTACGCGGATCGAAGATCACGTAGACCGGGACACGCAGGAGTGGGTAGTCCCGCATCTTGCTCACCCAGTCGTTGTCCGGGTTGGAATGTGACACGACTTCGATGGCGGCGAGGAGCGTGCGCGGGTCGAAGGACCCTTCGCCCTCCATGTCGGCCTCGGCGATCACCATCACATCGGGGTGCCGCATGATGCCTTCCGGGGCGTCCTCCACGTCGGGAGTGCCGGTGTGGGCCACCAGGTCTTCCGGCAGGACCTCCTCAAGGCGCTTGCGTACCCGTAGCACGGTGAGTTCGTGCGGCCTGGCCGGCGACATCATGTCGTGGACGATCCCTTCCTTGGTGATCTCGAATTTTCCGGGAAGGGTGTCGTCCATGGAGGAGACGAAGTCCCGCATGACCTGGTAGAGCCGGGCGTCTCGGCGTGCGTCGTCCGGGGCGATGGTCATGGTGCTCGCTCCTCGTCGTCTGTACCCGGGGGCAAGGGTCGTCACCTTCATGCTAGGCGGCCCCGGCGAGGTCGGATCGGCAGTCGCGGCAGCGGCCGGGTTGTGGAGCGCGGAAGGGGCGGTCGCAGCCTTCGCAGTCCTGGAACGGCTCAGGCGCGAGGGCGGGTGCCGTGGCCGGGAGCGGGGGTGGCAGGAGGGCGGTGAGGCGGTGGGCGAGGAGAGCGGCGGGGTGGTTGAGGGGTTCGGGGAGGCCGGCGGTGAGGGCGTGGCGGAGGGCGTCCGGGTGGGTGTCGTGTTCGAGCCAGGCGGCGACGGCGGGGGTGAGGCGGCGGATGTCGTGCTCGGCGAGGAGCATGCGGGGTTCGTGGCGGCGCAGGCCGGCGAGGAGGCCGGCGGCGGCGCGGTGGCGTTCCACGTCGTGGAGTTCCGGCTGCGGGAGCGGTGTGGTGCCGTTCCCCTTCAGCTGCGGCGTGGTGCGCTCCGGTCCCGGTTGGGGTGCGGTGGGTTCCGGGCCCCGGACGGGGACGAGGGCGGCGGCCCCCACGTCCGGCTCGGGCGCCCGTGATCCTGCGGGGGCCGTGCACTGCGTGGGTACGCGGGCCGGTGCGGGGACCGGTGCCGAAGCCGTGGGACTGGAGGCCGAGCGGCCAGCCTCGGGCTGCGCCTCGCACGCTGTGGTGGGGGCGGGGTCCGTGGCAGCGCTGTGCGGCTGGTTGTAGGAAACCGTGCGGGTGACGACTCGGCCGCTGGGAAGGCGTTCGCGGCTGCGCAGCAGGTAGTGGTGGTTCTCGAGTTCGCGCAGGGCGGCGGCGATGGTCGTCTCGCCTTCCGGGAAGCGGGCGGCGAGGGCCTTGATGCCGACTTTCGCGCCGGTGGGCAGCGACTGGATGTGGACGGCGAGCCCGATCGCGATCAGGGACAGCTCGAAGTGCTGGGCGAGGTGGTTGCCGATGATCGTGAAGCGGCTGGTGTGCGGGAGGTTGCTGTGCACGATGCCGAACGGTGAGATTCCGCCGCGGGGAGTACGGGACGATGCGCGCGAGGGCGCGCTAATCTGCTGGGTATCCATCGGGAAGCGTCTTCTTCCTCGTTGGTCAGGCCCTCGTTCGGGATGCCAGTCCCGGCCGGGGGCCGTCGCATGTCTGGGTGTTGTTCGTCGCCGCGAGCATATGCCGGTCAACCGGGTCGAAAGCCAGCCAAGTTGGCAAACCTCACTCCTGCGGGTGACGACGACGGGGTGGGGTGGGGAAGGTTCTTTCTTCAGGTACTTGAGAGCTTCTTACGTCGCGGAAGGCCGGGTCGCGGTCCACCGGGTCGTGGAATCCCGCGACCCGGTGGGAGTGGTGTCACGGCAGGAGATCGAGCTCCGCCCAGACCGTTTTACGGGGTACGGGTCCGGGCTCGACGCCCCAGCGGTCGGCGTACGCCTCGACGATCAGCAGCCCCCGCCCGCACTCCGCGTCGCCGCCCGGCCTCGGCGTCGGCGCCGTCCGCCGAGCGCCGTGCGGGGGAACCCAGGAACGGCTGCGCGACGGTGGGCAGTTCGGACTCGCGCGGATGCCGGTCGATTGCCGAGGGCGCCGGTCGCGAAGCAGTGGCCCAGCTGTCCTGTCAGTAGCCAGTGAGACGATGACCGGCGGTGTCGACAAGAACGGGAGCATGGCATGGCCGAGCGGGCCGCACGACGGATTGCCGAGAACATCGTCGCGAGCGCGCCGGCGGGCTGGACCAGGGCGGTGCTGGCTGGCACCGCAGGCCGGCACAGCATCTCGCTGTCCGGCGAGTACGCCGTCGCCGACTCGCCCTCGTGGGGCAACCCGATAACCGGCCCCTCCAAGGAACTGGGCAGCCTTGCGGAGGCGTTGAAAGAGAGCCGGGGCTGGGAACACACCAGCCTGGAGATCGTGTGCCAGCCGTCCGGAGAGTACCGACTGGTCGCGACCGCAGGCGCGATCGGGAGCCTGCGCGGCCAGGGAGGCGGATTCCAGGCTGTTTTGGACCCCCGCTATCGGCTGCCACAGCCCGGTTCCGGTCAGGAGGAGGGCACCGCCGCCCCGGCAGGCGATCCAGAGCTGGCGATGGCGCGGTTCCGCGAGTACATGCAGCGGCGCGCCGCCATCCTGGGGCGGCCGGAGCGACTGCCGCCGCCCGCGTCCGCCGCCGCACTCGACGAGGCCGAACGCCGCATCGGGCGGTCCCTGCCCGCCGACCTGCGGGCGCTGTACCTGATCGCCGACGGCGGCGGGCCTCGCTACCTGCTGGAGGACTATGCGTGGCTGTCACTGGAGGACCTCATCGCCGTCCACGCCGACCTGCGCGAACCGGTGTGGTTCGGCTGGGACGCAGCCTGGAAATCGGTCGTCTTCGACGCTGACCCGCCCAGCACCGTCCGGCGGTGCGGCGGACATCCGGCCTGGCTGCCCTTCGCCACCGGCGAGGACGGCAACTATCTGGCGGTGGACCTGGCCCCGGCCCGCGCCGGCCGCCCCGGCCAGGTCATCTGCATCGGCCGCGACTACGACGACGGCCCGGCCTACATCGCCGACTCGATAACCTCCCTGCTCGGCCAGCACCTGCGGTTGCTGGAGCAAGAAGCCTACGAGAAGGAGGACGACTACATCTTTCTGCTGCAGCCCGAATGCAACCTCGGCACCTGGAAGATCGTCGGCAAACTCCCCGCTGAGGTCCCGCCCACCCTTCAGTCCCTCCACATCAACGACGCCATCGGCCTGGTCGATCTCGCTCCGCTCACCGCCGCGCCGCACTTGCGACGGCTGCACCTGAATCGCTGTGCCACCGCCGACCTGGTGCCGATCCGGGAGCTGCCCGTCGAGTCCCTGCGCCTCACTCTGGAAGGAGGCGACCTGACCTCCCTCGCAGGCCACCGTGACCTTACTTCCCTGGACCTAGGGACCACCGGGCCCATGGACATCGCCCCGTTGCGCACCGTCCCGAACCTGCGCGGCCTGGACCTTTCCCGGGCCGACGTCCGCGATCTGACCGTCCTGGCCGATCTGCGGGACCTCCGTTACCTGGCTCTCACCGCGCGGCAGTGGACCGTCCTGCTGGACGAGGGCAAGGTACCGCCCACCCTCGCTGCTGTCCGGCTGGCCGACGACGACGCCCTGCTCGACGAGGCCCTGGCCTGGTCGGGCCGCCTCGGTCTGGACTCCGGGGACGTGTTCCGCGCCACCGGAACCGTCGGATCCGACGCTGGGTGAGTCCCCGGCATGGCGCGCTGTGCATACCGCGGGCGCTCGATCCGTCCGAAGCAGCTCAGGCAAGGGCTACTCCTCGGTGGACAGTGCCAGGGCCGTCCCGGGCAGCTGGGGGGTCTCGGCCCGTCAGGCCGCCTGTACCTCGCTCAGCTGGGAGTACAGGCCGGCTGCCGGGTGGGCGGCGGCCCACTTCTCGAGCAGTGGCGGCCGTGGACCCGGGGGTCGAGCTCCGCGCACATCGGGTCGGAGCTGCGGAGCCTGTCCTCTTCGACGGCTTGCTCGATGACGGGGCCGAGCCGGTCCTGGTGGCCCAGGGAGACCCGACCCTCAGAGGGAGACCAGACACCCAGGGTCGGCCCTGATCCGATGACCGGCCCCGGCTGGGCCGCGTCACCAGCGCGCCAGCCACGGGCGTCGTGGCGTACGCCACAGGTCGCCAACCGCCCGCGTTTGATCCACAGATCGTGGGGAGTAGGATCTCCGGCCCGATTGGCCAGGGCCGGGCCCGCTATGGCAGACTATCGGGGTTGCTCGGTTGAGTGCCGATGCTGCGCGCCTCTCGTCGGGAGGACTGGAAGCAAGTCCCACAGTACTCGTCGTCCCAACTGCCGTATGGCAGCGCTGGGACGGACGTACGGGAATCTTCCGGGAAGCGTCAGCGGGGTACCGGCCAGGCGCCCGGTGGGTGTTTTCCCCCGGCTCGCGGTCACGGCCCGCACCCCTTGGTTGGGAAATCCTTCGGGAGATCTACGAAGAGGGAATGCGACACGCCCGACCGCGTGGGCCGGAGAAGAGCGCAGTACCCGCCGGGTCCCAGAGCGTTACGAGAGACAGGACTACTGAGTAGCCATGGCGGGACAGAAGATCCGCATCCGGCTCAAGGCCTACGACCACGAGGTCATCGACTCTTCGGCCAAGAAGATCGTCGAGACGGTGACGCGCACTGGCGCGTCGGTCGCAGGCCCGGTGCCGCTGCCCACTGAGAAGAACGTGTACTGCGTCATCAAGTCGCCGCACAAGTACAAGGACTCGCGCGAGCACTTCGAGATGCGCACGCACAAGCGCCTCATCGACATCCTCGACCCCACGCCGAAGACGGTTGACTCGCTGATGCGTCTCGACCTGCCGGCCGGCGTCGACATCGAGATCAAGCTCTGAGGTGACGCGCGAGATGACCAAGAACATCAAGGGCGTCCTGGGCGAGAAGCTCGGCATGACCCAGGTCTGGGACGAGAACAACCGGGTCGTCCCGGTGACCGTCGTCAAGGCCGGTCCGTGCGTCGTGACGCAGGTCCGTACGAACGACATCGACGGCTACGAGTCGGTCCAGATCGCCTTCGGCGAGATCGACCCGCGCAAGGTGAACAAGCCCCTCAAGGGCCACTTCGCCAAGGCCGACGTGACTCCGCGCCGCCACCTGGTGGAGCTCCGCACCCCTGACGCCAGCGAGTACACGCTGGGCCAGGAGATCACTGCTCAGGTGTTCGAGTCCGGCATCAAGGTTGATGTCACGGGCAAGAGCAAGGGCAAGGGCTTCGCCGGTGTCATGAAGCGCCACAACTTCAAGGGTGGCAAGGCTTCCCACGGTGCCCACCGTGTGCACCGCAAGCCTGGCTCCATCGGTGGCTGTGCCACCCCGGGCCGTGTCTTCAAGGGCATGCGCATGGCGGGCCGCATGGGCAACGAGCGGGTCACCACCCAGAACCTGACCGTCCACGCCGTTGACGCGGAGAAGGGTCTGCTGCTCATCAAGGGCGCGGTCCCCGGTCCGAACGGCGGCCTCGTCCTGGTCCGTACCGCGGCCAAGGGGGCTTGAGGAACCGATGAGCACCATTGACATCCTTTCGCCGGCAGGCGACAAGGCCGGGACCGTCGAACTCCCCTCGGAGATCTTCGACGCCAAGGTCAGCATCCCGCTGATCCACCAGGTCGTTGTCGCACAGCTGGCCGCGGCCCGACAGGGCACGCACAAGACCAAGACCCGCGGTGAAGTCCGTGGTGGCGGTAAGAAGCCTTACCGCCAGAAGGGCACCGGCCGCGCGCGCCAGGGTTCGACCCGTGCGCCGCAGTTCGCCGGCGGTGGCGTCGTCCACGGCCCGCAGCCGCGTGACTACTCGCAGCGGACCCCGAAGAAGATGAAGGTCGCCGCGCTGCGCGGTGCCCTCTCCGACCGGGCCCGTAACGCTCGCATCCACGTCGTCTCCGGCGTGGTCGAGGGCGCAGCGTCCACGAAGGCCGCCAAGTCCCTGCTGGGCAAGGTCAGTGAGCGCAAGCACGTGCTCCTGGTCGCCGAGCGTTCGGACGAGGCCGCGTGGCTCTCCGCCCGCAACCTGCCCCAGGTGCACCTCCTGGAGCCGGGCCAGCTGAACACGTACGACGTGCTCGTCTCCGACGACGTGGTCTTCACCAAGGCCGCCTTCGAGTCCTTCGTGTCTGGCCCCAAGGCCACCACTGAGACCGAAGGGAGCGACGTCTGATGGCTGAGGCGACCGTTACCAGCAAGACCTTCACGGACCCGCGCGACGTCCTCGTCAAGCCGGTTGTTTCCGAGAAGAGCTACGCGCTGCTCGACGAGAACAAGTACACGTTCATCGTCGCGCCGGGCTCCAACAAGACCCAGATCAAGCAGGCCGTGGAAGCGGTCTTCTCGGTCAAGGTCACCGGGGTCAACACGATCAACCGCCAGGGCAAGCGCAAGCGCACCCGCACCGGGTTCGGAAAGCGCGCTGACACCAAGCGCGCCATTGTGACCCTTGCCGAGGGCGACCGTATCGACATCTTCGGCGGCCCGGTCTCCTAACGGAGTCCGAGTCGTCCGGAATCGGACGAGGACTGAGAAATGGGTATCCGCAAGTACAAGCCGACGACCCCGGGCCGTCGTGGCTCCAGCGTCGCCGACTTTGTCGAGATCACGCGGTCCACGCCGGAGAAGTCGCTGGTTCGCCCTCTGCACAGCAAGGGCGGCCGTAACAACACCGGCCGGATCACCGTTCGCCACCAGGGTGGCGGACACAAGCGCGCCTTCCGTGTGATCGACTTCCGTCGTCACGACAAGGACGGCGTGCCGGCCAAGGTCGCGCACATCGAGTACGACCCGAACCGCACCGCGCGCATCGCGCTGCTGCACTACGCAGACGGCGAGAAGCGCTACATCCTCGCCCCGGCCAAGCTGGGCCAGGGCGACCGGGTGGAGAACGGCGCGGGCGCCGACATCAAGCCCGGCAACAACCTGCCGCTGCGCAACATCCCGGTCGGTACCACGCTGCACGCGATCGAGATGCGTCCCGGTGGCGGAGCGAAGATCGCCCGTTCCGCGGGTGCTTCGGTCCAGCTGCTCGCGAAGGAAGGCGCCATGGCGCACCTTCGTATGCCGTCCGGTGAGGTCCGCCTGGTCGACATCCGCTGCCGCGCCACCATCGGCGAGGTCGGCAATGCCGAGCAGTCGAACATCAACTGGGGCAAGGCCGGCCGTATGCGCTGGAAGGGCGTTCGCCCCTCCGTCCGCGGTGTCGCGATGAACCCGGTCGACCACCCGCACGGTGGTGGTGAGGGCAAGACTTCAGGTGGTCGCCACCCGGTCAGCCCGTGGGGTCAGAAGGAGGGTCGTACTCGCTCGCCGAAGAAGGCTTCGAGCAAGTACATCGTCCGCCGCCGCAAGTCGAACAAGAAGCGCTAGGAGCGGGTTCAGATGCCGCGCAGTCTCAAGAAGGGGCCTTTCGTCGACGGACACCTCGTCAAGAAGGTGGACGTACAGAACGAAGCAGGCACCAAGAACGTCATCAAGACCTGGTCCCGGCGCTCGATGATCATCCCAGACATGCTGGGACACACCATCGCGGTGCACAACGGCAAGATCCACGTCCCGGTGTTCGTCACCGAGTCGATGGTCGGCCACAAGCTCGGCGAGTTTGCGCCGACCCGCACCTTCCGCGGCCACGTCAAGGACGACCGCAAGTCGAAGCGCCGCTGAGGCGGGGTGCGATGACTATGAACGACACCGAAGGGACAACCATGGAAGCCAGGGCCCAGGCGCGGTACATCCGCGTCACGCCCATGAAGGCCCGCCGCGTGGTGGACCTTATCCGTGGCATGGATGCCACGGAGGCTCAGGCGGTCCTGCGTTTCGCCCCGCAGGCCGCGAGCGTGCCGGTCGGCAAGGTGCTTGACAGCGCCATTGCCAACGCCGCACACAACTACGACCACACCGACGCCGGCAGCCTCGTCATTTCCGAGGCGTACGTCGACGAGGGCCCGACCCTGAAGCGGTTCCGTCCGCGCGCCCAGGGCCGTGCCTACCGGATCCGCAAGCGGACCAGCCACATCACCGTGGTCGTCAGCAGCAAGGAAGGAACCCGGTAATGGGCCAGAAGGTTAACCCGCACGGGTTCCGGCTCGGCATCACCACGGACTTCAAGTCCCGCTGGTACGCCGACAAGCTGTACAAGGACTACGTCAAGGAAGACGTCGCCATTCGTCGCATGATGACGAAGGGCATGGAGCGCGCCGGTATCTCGAAGGTCGAGATCGAGCGCACCCGCGACCGCGTCCGCGTCGACATCCACACCGCACGTCCGGGCATCGTCATCGGCCGCCGCGGCGCCGAGGCCGACCGCATCCGCGGCGAGCTGGAGAAGCTGACCGGCAAGCAGGTCCAGCTGAACATCCTCGAGGTCAAGAACCCCGAGACGGACGCTCAGCTGGTGGCCCAGGCCGTCGCCGAGCAGCTGTCCTCGCGTGTCTCCTTCCGTCGCGCCATGCGTAAGAGCATGCAGTCGACGATGAAGGCCGGCGCCAAGGGCATCAAGATCCAGTGCGGTGGCCGTCTCGGCGGCGCCGAGATGTCCCGCTCGGAGTTCTACCGCGAGGGCCGTGTGCCGCTGCACACGCTCCGCGCGAACGTGGACTACGGCTTCTTCGAGGCCAAGACGACCTTCGGCCGCATCGGCGTGAAGGTCTGGATCTACAAGGGCAACGTCAAGAACATCGCCGAGGTTCGCGCCGAGAACGCCGCGGCCCGTGCCGGCAACCGCCCGGCCCGTGGCGGCGGCAACGACCGTCCGGCCGGTGGCCGCGGTGGTCGTGGTGGCGAGCGTGGCGGCCGCGGACGCAAGCCGCAGCAGGGCGCACCGGCAGCCGAGGCCCCCAAGGCCGACGCTCCCGCGGCGGCTGCTCCGGCCGAGGCCGCGACAACGAACAGCGCCGGAACGGAGGCCTGACCGACATGCTGATCCCTCGTAGGGTCAAGCACCGCAAGCAGCACCACCCCAAGCGCAGTGGTATGGCCAAGGGTGGCACTGAGGTCGCATTCGGTGAGTACGGCATCCAGGCTCTGACGCCGGCGTACGTGACGAACCGTCAGATCGAAGCTGCTCGTATCGCGATGACCCGTCACATCAAGCGTGGCGGCAAGGTCTGGATCAACATCTACCCGGACCGTCCGCTCACCAAGAAGCCTGCCGAGACCCGCATGGGTTCCGGTAAGGGTTCCCCGGAGTGGTGGATCGCGAACGTCAAGCCCGGTCGGGTGATGTTCGAGCTGTCCTACCCGAACGAGAAGGTCGCTAAGGAGGCGCTGACCCGCGCCGCCCACAAGCTTCCGATGAAGTGCCGCATCGTGCGGCGCGAGGCAGGTGAGTCGTGATGGCGGCCGGTACCAAGGCGACCGAGCTGCGTGAGCTGAACGACGAGGATCTCGTCGCGAAGCTCCGTGAGGCCAAGGAAGAGCTGTTCAACCTCCGCTTCCAGGCGGCGACCGGGCAGCTCGAGAACCACGGTCGGCTCAAGTCCGTCCGTAAGGACATCGCCCGGATCTACACCCTGATGCGTGAGCGCGAGCTGGGCATCGAGACGGTGGAGAGCGCCTGATGAGCGAGAAGACTGTGACTGAGACGACTGAAAGCAAGACGGGCGACCGCGGTTTCCGCAAGACTCGTGAGGGTCTGGTCGTCAGCGACAAGATGGACAAGACCGTCGTCGTCGCTGTCGAGGACCGCGTGAAGCATGCTCTGTACGGCAAGGTCATCCGCCGTACGAACAAGCTCAAGGCGCATGACGAGGCCAACGCCGCCGGCGTGGGCGACCGTGTCGTCATCATGGAGACGCGGCCGCTTTCCGCGACGAAGCGCTGGCGCATCGTCGAGATCCTCGAGAAGGCCAAGTAACAATCCCTGAGCTCATCGCTCAGGTCAGTTCCGCCAGGCTCGGTGGGGTCGCACCTCGGTACGACCCCGCCGGGAACCGGCAGACGATCAGGAGATAGACGTGATCCAGCAGGAGTCGCGACTTCGTGTCGCCGACAACACGGGTGCGAAGGAAATTCTCACCATTCGTGTTCTCGGTGGCTCGGGTCGCCGCTACGCGGGTATCGGTGACGTCATTGTCGCCACCGTCAAGGACGCGATCCCCGGTGGCAACGTGAAGAAGGGTGACGTCGTCAAGGCGGTCATCGTTCGCACCGTCAAGGAGCGTCGTCGTCAGGACGGCTCGTACATCCGCTTCGACGAGAACGCCGCCGTCATTCTGAAGAACGACGGCGACCCCCGCGGCACCCGTATCTTCGGCCCGGTGGGCCGTGAGCTGCGCGAGAAGAAGTTCATGAAGATCATCTCGCTCGCGCCGGAGGTGCTGTAAGCATGAAGATCAAGAAGGGCGACCTGGTTCAGGTCATCACCGGTAAGGACCGCGGCAAGCAGGGCAAGGTCATTGTGGCCTACCCCACGCAGAACCGTGTCCTCGTCGAGGGTGTCAACCGGGTCAAGAAGCACACCAAGGCCGGTCAGACCGCTCGCGGTTCGCAGACCGGTGGCATTGTGACGACCGAAGCCCCTGTCCATGTCAGCAATGTTCAGCTGGTGGTGGAGAAGGACGGCAACAAGGTCGTCACCCGCGTCGGTTACCGCTTCGACGACGAGGGCAACAAGATCCGCGTTGCCAAGCGGACTGGTGAGGACATCTGATGACTGCCACCACTGCGCCGCGTCTCAAGACGCGCTACCGCGAGGAAATCGCCGGCAAGCTGCGCGACGAGTTCTCCTACGAGAACGTCATGCAGATCCCCGGTCTCGTCAAGATCGTGGTCAACATGGGTGTGGGCGACGCCGCCCGCGACTCCAAGCTGATCGACGGTGCCATCAAGGACCTCACCACGATCACCGGCCAGAAGCCGGCCGTCACCAAGGCCCGCAAGTCGATCGCGCAGTTCAAGCTGCGCGAGGGGCAGCCGATCGGCTGCCACGTCACCCTCCGCGGTGACCGCATGTGGGAGTTCCTGGACCGTACGCTGTCGCTCGCGCTGCCGCGTATCCGTGACTTCCGTGGCCTGTCGCCGAAGCAGTTCGACGGCCGTGGCAACTACACCTTTGGTCTCACGGAGCAGGTCATGTTCCACGAGATCGACCAGGACAAGATCGACCGGGTCCGGGGCATGGACATCACCGTGGTCACCACGGCGACCAATGACGACGAGGGTCGTGCCCTCCTTCGTCACCTCGGCTTCCCGTTCAAGGAGAACTGACCGTGGCGAAGAAGTCCCTGATCGCTAAGGCCGCCCGCAAGCCGAAGTTCGGCGTCCGCGGGTACACCCGCTGCCAGCGCTGCGGCCGGCCCCACTCCGTCTACCGCAAGTTCGGCCTGTGCCGCGTGTGCCTTCGTGAGATGGCCCACCGTGGCGAGCTGCCGGGCGTGACCAAGAGCTCCTGGTAATTCTGCCCACCCGTCGCCCGACCACCACCCCTCAAGGTGGCCCTTCGGGCCGATGGACTGATCAGAACCAGCCAGGACTCTCGGTAAGTATCTGGTCGGCAGAAGCCCCTCCCCGCATGCCGTAGGCTTGCCGGGTTGGGCGTCTGCCGCCCTGCAACGACTTACTACGCCGTAGGTCCCCGCACCGCACCCGTCCCGCCACTGAGCGGGGAGAGGGATGGCGCATACAGGAAACCCCGGCGAGAGAGGCCGAAGGCCAATTCATGACCATGACTGATCCCATCGCAGACATGCTCACGCGTCTGCGTAACGCAAACTCGGCGTACCACGACTCCGTCGTGATGCCGCACAGCAAGATCAAGTCGCACATCGCGGAGATCCTCCAGCAGGAGGGCTTCATCACCGGCTGGAAGACCGAGGACGCCGAGGTCGGCAAGAACCTCGTTCTCGAGCTGAAGTTCGGCCCGAACCGCGAGCGCTCGATCGCCGGCATCAAGCGGATTTCGAAGCCGGGTCTGCGTGTTTACGCGAAGTCCACCAACCTGCCGAAGGTTCTCGGCGGCCTGGGCGTGGCGATCATCTCCACGTCCCACGGTCTCCTGACCGGCCAGCAGGCCAGCAAGAAGGGCGTAGGTGGGGAAGTCCTCGCCTACGTCTGGTAGTCGGGAACGGAGGAAAAGCTCATGTCGCGAATCGGCAAGCTCCCCATCCAGGTTCCCGCCGGTGTGGACGTCACCATCGACGGCCGCACGGTTGCGGTGAAGGGCCCCAAGGGTTCCCTCACGCATACCGTTGCCGCGCCGATCGAGGTCACCAAGGGCGAGGACGGCGTGCTCAACGTCGTTCGCCCGAACGACGAGCGTCAGAACAAGGCCCTTCACGGCCTGTCCCGCACGCTGGTGGCGAACATGATCACCGGCGTGACCACGGGTTACGTCAAGGCGCTCGAGATCAGCGGTGTTGGTTACCGTGTCCAGGCGAAGGGCTCCAACCTGGAGTTCGCCCTGGGCTACAGCCACCCGATCATCGTCGAGGCCCCCGAAGGCATCACCTTCAAGGTCGAGTCGCCCACGAAGCTCAGCGTCGAGGGCATCGACAAGCAGAAGGTCGGCGAGGTCGCCGCGAACATCCGCAAGCTGCGGAAGCCCGACCCGTACAAGGCCAAGGGCGTCAAGTACGCCGGCGAGGTTATCCGCCGCAAGGTCGGAAAGGCGGGTAAGTAAGCCATGGCATACGGTGTAAAGATCGCCAAGGGCGACGCGTACAAGCGCGCTGCCATCAAGCGCCGCCACGTCCGCGTCCGCAAGCACGTCTCCGGTACGCCGGAGCGTCCTCGCCTGGTCGTCACGCGCTCCAACCGCAACATCGTTGCGCAGGTCATCGACGACATCGCGGGCCACACGCTCGCTTCGGCGTCGACGCTGGACACCTCGATCCGCGGTGGCGAGGGCGACAAGAGCGCCCAGGCACAGCAGGTCGGCGCGCTCGTCGCAGAGCGTGCGAAGGCCGCGGGTGTCGAGACCGTCGTGTTCGACCGTGGTGGCAACAGGTACGCCGGGCGCATTGCCGCTCTGGCTGACGCCGCCCGCGAAGCCGGGCTGAAGTTCTAGGCCCCGGTTCCGGGACTAACGGACGTAACAGAGAGAGGTAAATCCAATGGCTGGACCCCAGCGCCGCGGAAGCGGTGCCGGTGGCGGCGAGCGGCGGGACCGGAAGGGTCGCGACGGTGGCGCTGCCGCCGAGAAGACCGCTTACGTTGAGCGCGTAGTCGCGATCAACCGCGTTGCCAAGGTTGTCAAGGGTGGTCGTCGTTTCAGCTTCACCGCGCTGGTCGTGGTGGGCGACGGTGACGGCACCGTGGGTGTCGGATACGGCAAGGCCAAGGAAGTTCCCGCGGCCATCGCCAAGGGCGTTGAAGAGGCCAAGAAGAGCTTCTTCAAGGTTCCGCGTATTCAGGGCACCATCCCTCACCCGATCCAGGGCGAGAAGGCTGCGGGCGTCGTCCTGCTGAAGCCTGCTTCCCCCGGTACCGGTGTGATCGCCGGCGGCCCGGTGCGCGCCGTGCTCGAGTGCGCGGGCGTGCACGACATCCTGTCGAAGTCGCTCGGTTCGTCGAACCCGATCAACATCGTGCACGCGACGGTGGCGGCCCTCCGTGGTCTGCAGCGTCCCGAGGAGATCGCGGCTCGCCGTGGTCTGCCCCTCGAGGACGTCGCGCCCGCCGCTCTGCTCCGTGCGCGTGCGGGAGCGGGTGCGTGATGGCCCGTCTCAAGATCACGCAGACGAAGTCGTACATCGGCAGCAAGCAGAACCACCGCGACACCCTGCGTTCGCTCGGGCTCAAGCGCCTGCACGACGTGGTTGTCAAGGATGACCGCCCCGAGTTCCGCGGAATGGTGCACACCGTCCGCCACCTCGTGACGGTTGAGGAGGTCGACTGACATGGCGGAGAACAACCCGCTGAAGGTCCACAACCTCCGGCCCGCCCCGGGCGCCAAGACCGCCAAGACCCGTGTGGGCCGTGGTGAGGCGTCGAAGGGTAAGACCGCAGGTCGTGGTACCAAGGGCACCAAGGCCCGTTACCAGGTTCCGGAGCGCTTCGAGGGTGGGCAGATGCCCCTCCACATGCGTCTCCCGAAGCTCAAGGGCTTCAAGAACCCGTTCCGCACCGAGTTCCAGGTCGTGAACCTGGACCGGCTCGGCGCTCTCTACCCCGAGGGTGGCGAGGTCACGGTGGCCGACCTGGTCGCCAAGGGCGCGGTGCGCAAGAACAGCCTCGTCAAGGTCCTGGGCCAGGGCGAGATCTCGGTGGCGCTGACGGTGACGGTTGACGCCGTTTCCGGCTCCGCCAAGGAGAAGATTGCCGCTGCCGGCGGCACCGTCACCGAGCTCGTCTGAGACGACTCGATGGCCTGAACACCCAACCGGGGATGCCCTTGTCACAAGGGGCATCCCCGGTTGGTCGTTCTCAGGGAGCAGGGTCGCCGGTAAGGTGGCGTCCACTGTCTGTGGCCACGTGGTGAAACCATGTGGCTTTTGACTGATACGTATTCATTGATCCTCAAGACCGTCACCCTTGACGCAGACGCGCCGGGGTCGCAGGAGGCACCGTGTTCACCGCGTTCGCCCGAGCGTTCAAGACGCCCGACCTGCGCAAGAAGCTGCTGTTCACTCTCGCCATCATCGTGATCTACCGGGCCGGGACGCATGTCCCCATCCCCGGCGTGGACTACACGAACGTCCAGACGTGTATGGACCAGACGAAGACCAACCAGGGTCTCTTCGGTCTGGTCAACATGTTCAGTGGTGGCGCACTGCTGCAGATCACCATCTTCGCGCTCGGCATCATGCCGTACATCACGGCGAGCATCATCCTGCAGCTGCTGACCGTGGTGATCCCACGGCTGGAGGCCCTCAAGAAGGAGGGGCAGGCAGGGCAGGGGAAGGTCACGCAGTACACGCGTTATCTGACCGTGGCGCTGGCGATCCTCCAGGGCACCGGCCTGGTGGCGACCGCTCGTACCGGCGCGCTGTTCGGCAACTGCCCGGTGGCCAACCAGATCGTCCCGGACCAGTCGATCTTCATCACCGCCACCATGGTCATCTGCATGACCGCGGGCACCTGCGTGGTCATGTGGCTCGGTGAGCTCGTGACCGACCGCGGCATCGGCAACGGCATGTCCATCCTGATGTTCGTCTCGATCGCGGCCGGCTTCCCCGGCTCGCTGTGGGCGATCAAGCAGCAGGGCAAGCTCGCCGACGGCTGGATCGAGTTCGGCGCGGTGATCATCATCGGCCTGATCATGGTCGGCCTGGTCGTCTTCGTCGAGCAGGCCCAGCGCCGGATCCCGGTCCAGTACGCGAAGCGGATGATCGGCCGCCGGGCCTACGGCGGAACGTCGACCTACATCCCGCTCAAGGTGAACCAGGCCGGTGTGATTCCGGTCATCTTCGCTTCCTCGCTGCTCTACATCCCGGGGCTGATCGTTCAGTTCAGCGGATCCACCGCGGGCTGGGCGACCTGGGTGAAGGACAACCTGGTCAAGGGCGACCACCCTGCTTACATCGTCACGTACTTCCTGTTGATCGTGTTCTTCGCCTTCTTCTATGTGGCGATCACGTTCAACCCCGAGGAAGTCGCCGACAACATGAAGAAGTATGGTGGCTTCATCCCGGGCATCCGGGCTGGCCGACCGACCGCTGAGTACCTGAGTTACGTACTCAACCGGATCACCTGGCCGGGTTCGCTGTATCTGGGTGTGATCGCTCTTGTGCCGACGATGGCGTTGGTGGGCTTCGGTGCGAACCAGAACTTCCCGTTCGGCGGGACGAGCATCCTGATCATCGTGGGTGTGGGTCTGGAGACCGTGAAGCAGATCGAGAGCCAGCTCCAGCAGCGTAATTACGAAGGGTTCCTCCGCTGATGCGTATCGTCCTCGTCGGACCGCCCGGGGCGGGCAAGGGAACGCAGGCCGCGTACCTCGCCAAGAACCTGGCGATCCCGCACATCTCCACGGGCGACCTCTTCCGTGCAAACATCAGCGAGGGCACGGCGCTGGGCAGGCAGGCCAAGGCGCTGATGGACGCCGGCAAGCTGGTTCCGGACGAGGTCACCATCGGGATGGCACAGGATCGCATGTCCCAGCCGGACGCCGAGGGCGGGTTTCTCCTCGACGGCTTCCCGCGCAATGTCGTGCAGGCCAAGGCGCTCGACGAGTGGCTGAACGCCGAGGGACAGCAGCTGGACGCGGTGCTGGATCTTGAGGTCCCCGAGGACGAGGTCGTGAAGCGGATCGCCGGCCGGCGCATCTGCCGTAACGATTCGAGCCACGTCTTTCACGTGGAGTACAGCCGCCCGAAGAAGGCGGGCGTCTGCGACACCTGTGGCGGCGAGCTCTACCAGCGCGGTGACGACACCGAGGACACGGTGCGTACCCGTCTCGAGGTCTACCACACGCAGACCGAGCCGATCATTGACCACTACAAGGCCCAGGGCCTGGTGGCGACGATCTCCGCGCTCGGCAAGGTCACCGAGGTGACCGAGCGGGCCATGCAGGCCCTGCAGATGGAGCAGGCCGAGCAGGCCTGACACACAGTACGGATGTACACGGCCGCGGTGTCCCCGGGACACCGCGGCCGTACTGTTGAGTACACGGAACAGTGCTGGTTACCCCAGCCGATGCGGAAGGCGCATGTCGATGGTGGAGATCAAGACTCCCGAGCAGATCGCGAAGATGCGTGAGGCGGGGCTGGTCGTCGCCGCGATCCACGCCGCGACCCGGGAGGCCGCGGTGCCCGGGTCCACCACCCACGACCTGGACCAGGTGGCCCGCAAGGTCCTCGCCGACCACGGCGCGAAGCCGAACTTCCTGGGATACGGCGGTTTCCCCGCCACCATCTGTACGTCGGTGAACGAGGTCGTGGTCCACGGCATCCCGGACGAGAAGACGGTCCTCAAGGACGGCGACATCATCTCGATCGACTGCGGCGCCATCATCGACGGCTGGCACGGCGACGCCGCGTACACCGCCTTCGTCGGCACCGGGCACGCACCGGAGCTGGTCGAGCTCTCCCGGGTGACCGAGGAGTCGATGTGGGCCGGTATCGCGGCGATGAAGAAGGGCGCCAGGCTCGCCGAGGTGTCGCGGGCGATCGAGGGCTACATCCGCCGCCAGCCCCGCCCGGCCTCCGGCAAGTACGGGATCATCGAGGACTACGGCGGCCACGGCATCGGCTCCGAGATGCACATGGACCCGCACCTGCTGAACTACGTCGACAAGCGGCGCCTCATCGGCCGGCACAACCCCAAGCTGGTTCCCGGCTTCTGCCTGGCCATCGAGCCGATGATCTCCCTGGGCACCCCCCGCACCCAGGTGCTCGAGGACGACTGGACGGTCATCACCACCGACGGGACCTGGTCCTCGCACTGGGAGCACTCGATCGCGCTGACCGAACAGGGCCTGATCGTGCTGACTGCCCCGGACGGCGGCCGGGCGAAGCTGGCCGAGCTGGGTGTCACGGTGGCGCCGGATCCGCTGGACTCGGGTGCTTGAGATCCGCGGTTGAAGAGCTGCGCAGCTGGGCATTCTCCCCCGATTCGTCTTTACGGATGCCCTGACGTAGACTGACTCGTCGGCTCCGGTGTACCCGCATGTCCTTATGCGTGCTGCACGGAGCTGATCAAGGTAGCCGATTCGAAGGGCGAAGCGTGGCCAAGAAGCAAGGTGCCATCGAAATCGAGGGCACCGTGATCGAGTCCCTCCCGAACGCTATGTTCCGGGTGGAACTTCAGAACGGTCACAAGGTCCTAGCGCACATCAGCGGCAAGATGCGTATGCACTACATCCGCATCCTCCCGGATGACCGGGTCGTCGTGGAGCTGTCTCCTTACGACCTGACGCGTGGTCGGATCGTCTACCGCTACAAGTAGATCTTGCCCGCATCCCGCCGTACGGCGTGGTGGTGGCACCGACCCGGAGAACCTGACATCCCATGAAGGTCAAGCCGAGCGTCAAGAAGATCTGCGACAAGTGCAAGGTGATCCGCCGTCACGGTCGGGTCATGGTCATCTGCGACAACCTGCGCCACAAGCAGCGCCAGGGCTGAAGCACGACCTGCACCTCGCAGTTCTTCGCGCGACGCACGTAAATACGTACATACGCAGAGCCCGTCCGCTCACCCAGCGGGCGACACCTCCGGCGGGGGCCGGGGACCCTGAATGGCGCCTACGCATCCGTAGGCACTTTTGTCCGGGAACGGCTTTGTGGAAGACCCCCGATATCAACAGGAGCCATTGAATGGCACGCGTTTCAGGTGTTGACATCCCGCGCGAAAAGCGCGTGGAGGTTGCCCTCACCTACGTCTTCGGCATCGGGCGCACCCGGTCCAAGGAGGCCCTGGCCGCCACCGGTGTTGACCCCAACACCCGCGTTCGTGATCTGGCCGAAGAGGACCTGGTCAAGATCCGCGAGTACGTGGACGCCAACCTCCGCACCGAGGGTGACCTCCGCCGCGAGATCCAGGCCGACATCCGCCGCAAGGTCGAGATCGGCTGCTACCAGGGTCTGCGCCACCGTCGTGGGCTTCCGGTCCACGGTCAGCGCACCAGCACGAACGCTCGTACCCGCAAGGGCCCGCGTCGCGCGATCGCCGGTAAGAAGAAGCCGGGCAAGAAGTAGTCCTCAGCCAGGTGGTGTCCACGGACACCGCTCACGGACGCTGTTCAGCGGTCTTCGCTGTGGGACCGATCACCTCCACTCCAACGGGAGTAAGACATGCCTCCTAAGGGCCGTCAGGGTGCCACCAAGAAGGTGCGCCGCAAGGAAAAGAAGAACGTCGCTCACGGGCACGCCCACATCAAGAGCACGTTCAACAACACCATCGTCTCGATCACGGACCCCTCGGGCAACGTGATCTCCTGGGCCTCCGCCGGCCACGTCGGCTTCAAGGGCTCGCGCAAGTCCACCCCCTTCGCCGCGCAGATGGCCGCCGAGTCGGCCGCCCGCCGCGCGCAGGAGCACGGCATGCGCAAGGTCGATGTCTTCGTCAAGGGCCCCGGCTCCGGCCGTGAGACCGCGATCCGCTCCCTCCAGGCCACCGGCCTGGAGGTCGGCTCGATCCAGGACGTCACGCCCACCCCGCACAACGGCTGCCGCCCGCCCAAGCGCCGCCGCGTCTGACCCTTCGGGGCCGGACTTCGCTGGACTCTCGGGCGGTACGGCGCTTCGGTGCCGTGCCGCCCGTACTCTTGAAGTACTTGGGGGCGTCAAATAGTGGGCGCCCACGAAACTGAAGGATCACCATGCTTATCGCTCAGCGCCCTTCGCTGACCGAAGAGGTCGTCGACGAGTACCGCTCCCGGTTCGTCATCGAGCCGCTGGAGCCGGGCTTCGGCTACACCCTCGGCAACTCTCTCCGTCGCACCCTGCTCTCCTCCATCCCCGGCGCCGCTGTCACCAGCATCCGCGTCGACGGTGTCCTGCACGAGTTCACCACCGTGCCGGGCGTCAAGGAGGACGTGACCGACCTCATCCTCAACATCAAGCAGCTGGTCGTCTCCTCGGAGCACGACGAGCCGGTCGTGATGTACCTGCGCAAGCAGGGTCCCGGCCTGGTCACCGCTGCTGACATCGCCCCGCCGGCCGGGGTCGAGGTGCACAACCCCGACCTGGTGCTCGCCACGCTGAACAGCAAGGGCAAGCTGGAGATGGAGCTGACCGTCGAGCGCGGTCGCGGCTACGTCTCCGCCGTGCAGAACAAGCAGCTGGGCCAGGAGATCGGCCGTATCCCGGTCGACTCGATCTACAGCCCGGTCCTCAAGGTCACCTACAAGGTCGAGGCGACCCGAGTCGAGCAGCGCACCGACTTCGACAAGCTGATCGTCGACGTCGAGACCAAGCAGGCCATGCGTCCGCGTGACGCCATGGCGTCGGCCGGTAAGACCCTGGTCGAGCTGTTCGGTCTGGCCCGCGAGCTCAACATCGACGCCGAGGGCATCGACATGGGCCCGTCCCCGACGGACGCCGCGCTCGCCGCGGATCTGGCGCTGCCGATCGAGGAGCTCGAGCTCACGGTCCGTTCGTACAACTGCCTCAAGCGCGAGGGCATCCACTCGGTGGGTGAGCTCGTGGCACGGTCCGAGGCGGACCTGCTCGACATCCGCAACTTCGGTGCGAAGTCGATCGACGAGGTCAAGGCGAAGCTGGCCGGCATGGGCCTGGCGCTCAAGGACAGCCCGCCCGGATTCGACCCGACCGCCGCGGCGGACGCGTTCGGCGCCGATGACGATGCGGATGCGGGTTTCGTGGAGACCGAGCAGTACTGATCGCCTCCGGCGGGGGCGCCGGGTTTTGACCTGGTGCCCCGGACCGGGCTGAGGCTTTGTCCTCAGACGCCGGACGGGCTTGGTTGTGGCTGATGGCCGATTGAGCCCTGAGGCACTGGACGGGCTTGATCTCGGCTGATGTCCGATTGAGCCTGATGCGCTGGGTGGGGCTTGGTTTTGGCCGGCCCGGCGCGCCTGGCATTGACTTCCGGTGGGCAGCAGCTCGCCGGTAACTGACACCGGTACCTGATACGGCCGGTGCAGATCACAAGGAGAAACACCATGCCGAAGCCTGCCAAGGGTGCCCGTCTGGGCGGCAGTGCCGCGCACGAGCGGCTGCTTCTCGCGAATCTCGCGAAGTCGCTGTTCGAGCACGGCCGCATCACCACGACCGAGGCCAAGGCTCGCCGCCTGCGTCCGGTCGCGGAGCGTTTCATCACCAAGGCGAAGAAGGGCGACATCCACAACCGTCGCCTCGTGCTGAAGTCGATCACGGACAAGGGCGTCGTCCACACGCTCTTCACCGAGATCGCCCCCCGGTACGAGAACCGCCCCGGTGGTTACACGCGTATCACCAAGATCGGCAACCGTCGTGGCGACAACGCCCCGATGGCGGTCATCGAGCTGGTCGAGGCGCTGACCGTGGCGCAGCAGGCCACCGGTGAGGCCGAGGCCGCCACCAAGCGTGCGGCCAAGGACGCGGCGCCCAAGACCGAGGCCCCGGCCGAGGTCGTCGAGGACGCCAAGCCGGTCGAGGCCGAGTCCAAGGACGCCTGAGCGTTCTGAAGACAGCCGAACGGGCTCGTATCTCCCTTCGGGGTGGTGCGGGCCCGTTCTGTTGTATCGGGTGGGAAAGGATGCACGGGTGAGTGACGAGGTGGAGCCCGGTTTCGTACGGGTGCGGCTGGACCTTTCGTACGACGGCAAGGACTTCTCCGGCTGGGCCAGACAGACCGAGCGGCGCACCGTGCAGGGCGAGCTGGAGTCGGCGATCCGTACGGTGACCCGGTCGGCGCGTACCTATGACCTGACCGTCGCCGGGCGCACCGACGCCGGGGTGCACGCGCGCGGCCAGGTCGCCCAGGTGGACCTGCCCGAGGAGGTCTGGGACGAGCACCGGGAGAAGCTGCTGCGCCGCCTGGCCGGACGGTTGCCGCGCGATGTGCGGGTGTGGCGGGCGACCGAGGCCCCGGCCGGTTTCAATGCCCGGTTCTCGGCGGTCTGGCGGCGGTACGCCTACCGGGTGACCGACGCCCCGGGCGGCGCCGATCCACTGCTGCGTGGCCATGTTTTGTGGCACGAGCGGGAGTTGGACGTCACCGCGATGAACGCGGCCGCGCAGGCGCTGCTCGGTGAGCACGATTTCGCGGCGTACTGCAAGAAGCGCGAAGGCGCGACCACCATCCGCACGCTGCAGCAGTTCAGTTGGGAGCGGGGCGCGGACGGCGTCATCACCGGGACGGTCCGGGCCGACGCCTTCTGCCACAACATGGTGCGTTCCCTGGTGGGCGCGCTGCTGTTCGTCGGGGACGGGCGCAGGCCGGTGGACTGGCCGGGCAAGGTGCTGGCCGTCGGTATCCGGGACCCCGGGGTGCATGTGGTGCGGCCGCACGGGCTGACCCTGGAGGAAGTGGGCTATCCGGCCGACGAGTTGCTCGCCGAGCGCAGCAGGCAGGCGCGCCGGATGCGGACCCTGCCGGGGGTGGGCTGCTGCTGACCGGTGGCGTGGGCGTGGGAGCGGGGCGGGCGATGAGGATCCGCCCGCCCGGTCAGCTCGCCCGCCCGGTCAGCTCGCCGGGGCGGCGGCCGCCGCGGAGGCCTGCGCCTGGCCGCGCGCGACGATCTGACGGAAGGTGAACTCCGCGACGTCGTCGCCGGCCGTGAAGACGTTGGCGGAGGCATTGGTGACGTTCTTGCCGCTGATGAAGCCGGCGACGGTGAAGTAGGCGTAGCGGCCGTAGGCGTTGGCGGTCCGGCGGCAGATCGAGCCGTTGCGGCAGAAGGTGGGGACGCCGGCACCGTTGAGCGAGGCGATACCGCCGGCCGACTGTTTCATGGCCCTCTGTGCCTGCGCCTCGGTGTCGAACACCGCGACGCCCACCGTGGCGGCGACCCCCGCCTTGCTGTAGGTGGCGCGGATGACCTGCCGGCAGCCGTTGTTCACCAGGATGGATCCGAGTGCGCCCTGGGTGACGGACGCGCAACCGGTGGTGTGGTGGGTGGCGTGCTTGGCGTACGAACGGTTGGCCACCGTCAGCTTCGCTCCGGGGAAAAGGGTGCCGGCGTTGAGCGGCGCCTTGTCCTTCTTCGAGCTGGAGATGAAGTCCTTCGGGTTGGGCGGCGGAGGCGGCGCCTTCGTGGTGAACGACGGCGCCGGCGCGCTGGACTCGCTCGGCAGGGCCTGCGGCGACGGCAGCTGAGTGGCGTTCTTGTCCGCGGCGTCGGACCCGTTGCCGGCCGCTACGACGACTGCCGCCACGAGCGCGCCGACCACGGCGGTCGCGACCACACCACCGCCGATGAACAGCCACTTCCGGCGGCGGTTGCGCGCGGCACTGATATCGGCGAGCGCCGCCCAGTCAGGTGTCTGCGAATCCCCTGGCCCCCAGGAGGGCCCCCCTTGCCCAAAGCTCATGGCGCGCATCCTAATCCGGCGCCGCGGCCCCGGTTCCCGCGGGCGTCCGGAATTGAGTTGCCGCAGGGCAGCGGGTGTGGGCGACAATCCGTTCCATGGGACATCTTGAGGCAGGACATCTCGAGTACTACTTGCCGGACGGGCGGGTGCTGCTCGGTGACGCCTCGTTCCGGGTGGGTGAAGGCGCCGTGGTGGCCCTGGTGGGCGCGAACGGCGCGGGCAAGACCACCCTGCTGCGGCTGATCGCGGGGGAACTGCAGCCGCACGGTGGCACGGTCGCGGTGAGCGGCGGGCTCGGCGTGATGCGGCAGTTCGTCGGCTCGGTGCGCGACGAACGTACGGTCAGGGACCTGCTGGTCTCGGTCGCCCAGCCGCGGATCCGGCAGGCCGCGGAAGCGGTGGACGCGGCCGAGCACCTGATCATGACGGTGGACGACGAGGCCGCCCAGATGCGGTACGCGCAGGCGCTCAGCGACTGGGCGGAGGTCCAGGGCTACGAGGCCGAGACCCTCTGGGACATGTGCACCATGGCGGCGCTCGGCGTGCCGTACGAGAAGGCCCAGTTCCGCGAGGTACGGACGCTGTCCGGCGGTGAGCAGAAGAGGCTGGTCCTGGAGGCGCTGCTGCGCGGCCCCGACGAGGTGCTGCTGCTCGACGAGCCGGACAACTATCTCGACGTGCCCGGCAAGCGGTGGCTGGAGGACCGGCTCAAGGAGACCCGTAAGACGGTCCTCTTCGTCTCCCACGACCGGGAGCTGCTGTCCCGTGCCGCCGAGAAGATCGTCAGCGTCGAGCCGAGCCCGGCGGGCTCGGATGTCTGGGTGCACGGCGGTGGCTTCGACACGTACCACGCCGCCCGCAAGGAACGCTTCGCGCGGTTCGAGGAGCTGAAGCGGCGCTGGGACGAGGAGCACGCCCGGCTGAAGGCGCTGGTGCTGCGGCTGCGGAACCAGGCGGCGATCAGCCCCGACATGGCGTCCCGCTACCGGGCGATGCAGACCCGCTTCCAGAAGTTCGAGGAGGCCGGGCCGCCGCCGGAGCCGCCGCGTGAGCAGGAGATCAGGATGCGACTGCGCGGCGGCCGCACCGGCGTACGGGCCGTGACCTGCGAGGACCTCGAGCTGACCGGGCTGATGAAGCCGTTCTCGCTGGAGGTCTTCTACGGTGAACGGGTCGCTGTGCTGGGCTCCAACGGTTCCGGCAAGTCGCACTTCCTGCGGCTGCTGGCCGACGGCGAGGTCGCCCACACGGGCCGGTGGAAGCTCGGCGCCCGGGTGGTCCCCGGTCACTTCGCCCAGACCCACGCGCATCCGGAGTTGCTGGGCCGCACGCTGGTCGACATCCTGTGGACCGAGCACGCCAAGGACCGGGGTGCGGCGATGTCGGTGCTGCGCCGGTACGAGATGGAGGGCCAGGGCGACCAGCGCTTCGAGAAGCTTTCGGGCGGGCAGCAGGCCCGCTTCCAGATCCTGCTCCTGGAGCTGGCGGGCACC
Organism: Streptomyces sp. NPDC051320; assembly: GCF_040682175.1. NCBI lineage: Bacteria > Bacillati > Actinomycetota > Actinomycetes > Kitasatosporales > Streptomycetaceae > Streptomyces > Streptomyces sp. NPDC051320. Next base: position 280,338 of record NZ_JBFBAL010000004.1, on the reverse strand, counting down.
ACCGCGCTGCTGCTGGACGAGCCGACGGACAACCTGGACCTGGAGTCCGCCGAGGCCCTCCAGGACGGCCTGGAGGCGTACGAGGGCACGGTGATCGCGGTCACCCACGACCGCTGGTTCGCGAAGTCCTTCGACCGCTACCTGGTCTTCGGCTCGGACGGCGTCGTACGGGAGACGGCGGAGCCGGTCTGGGACGAGCGGCGCGTGATGCGGGCGCGGTAGGCGGGTCGGATGGCGCGGTGGGGGTGACGGTGCGGCGGCCGGGGCGGCAGGCCCGGTGGCTGTGCCCTCGTCCCGGCCCGGGACCCCGGACCCGGACCCGGACCAGCCGTTTTGACCCGTCCGGGGCGGGGCGGGTACTCTCTGGGACTGTTATACGTATTGGCTTCGTCGTTCTCACGCGAAGGGCCCTTACGTAGGTTCCCTGGAGCAGTTACCAGTGGCTCGCATACGGGCAGCGTCCCCGGCACTGTGAGCCCCAGCTGCATGAATCGCTTCAGCGGTGCCATGTGTCTGGACCTCATCCACTGAAGAAGCGAAGGCTACGAAGTGCGTACGTACAGCCCCAAGCCCGGCGATGTCACTCGCCAGTGGCACATCATCGACGCGCAGGACATCGTCCTGGGCCGTCTGGCGTCGACCGCCGCCAACCTCCTGCGGGGCAAGCACAAGGCGACTTACGCCCCGCACATGGACATGGGCGACTTCGTCATCATCATCAACGCCGAGAAGGTTCACCTCTCCGGCAACAAGAAGACCCAGAAGATGGCGTACCGCCACTCGGGCTACCCGGGTGGTCTGCGTTCCGTCCGCTACGACGAGCTTCTCGCGAAGAACCCCGAGAAGGCCGTCGAGAAGGCCATCAAGGGCATGATCCCCAAGAACACCCTGGGCCGTCAGGTGCTCTCGAAGCTGAAGATCTACGCGGGAGACCAGCACCCGCACGCTGCTCAGCAGCCCGTCCCGTTCGAGATCACCCAGGTCGCGCAGTAGCTCCGGCCACCACCTAAGACGTACAGAAAGATCTGAGGAGAATCGTGGCCGAGACCACTGCAGAGACCCCCGTCGAGGGCACCGAGGGCGAAGAGACCTTCGCCGAGGTGACCACCTTCGAGTCGGAGGTTCCCGTCGAGGGCGAGTACACCAGCGAGTCGCTCGCGGGCCGCTTCGGCGACCCGCAGCCGGCGGCCGGCCTGGGCCGTCGCAAGAACGCCATTGCCCGCGTCCGGATCGTTCCGGGCACCGGCAAGTGGAAGATCAACGGTCGCACCCTTGAGGACTACTTCCCCAACAAGGTGCACCAGCAGGAAGTCAACGAGCCCTTCAAGGTGCTCGAGCTCGACAACCGTTACGACGTCATCGCCCGCATCTCGGGTGGCGGCGTCTCCGGCCAGGCCGGCGCCCTGCGTCTCGGCGTGGCCCGCTCGCTCAACGAGGCGGACGTGGACAACAACCGCGCCACGCTGAAGAAGGCCGGCTTCCTCTCCCGCGACGACCGTGCGGTCGAGCGCAAGAAGGCCGGTCTCAAGAAGGCCCGTAAGGCCCCGCAGTACAGCAAGCGCTAAATCCCGCTTGCGGGTGTGCTGTGCCTGCACGACCCGTGCGTACGACGTTCGCCCCGGCGGCACCTTCTGTGCTGTCGGGGCGTTCGTTTATCAGGACCTCACGCGTATAACGGGATAAGACGCTGACGACGCTTGTTCGCGGCACTCGTTCACGCGCTCGGAGGCCCGCATTTTCGGAGCTTTTTCTCGGAGGACAGCAGTGGGACGACTCTTCGGCACGGACGGTGTGCGCGGTGTCGCCAACGTCGATCTGACGGCCGAGCTGGCGCTCGGTCTCTCGGTCGCCGCGGCGCACGTACTCGCGGAAGCGGGGACGTTCGAGGGCCATCGGCCGAAGGCGGTGGTGGGGCGTGACCCGCGCGCGTCCGGGGAGTTCCTGGAGGCCGCGGTGGTGGCGGGCCTCGCGAGCGCCGGGGTGGACGTCCTGCGCGTCGGTGTGCTGCCCACCCCCGCGGTGGCGTATCTCACCGGTGCGCTGGGCGCCGACTTCGGGGTGATGCTCTCCGCCAGCCACAACGCCATGCCGGACAACGGTGTCAAGTTCTTCGCCCGGGGTGGCCACAAGCTCGCCGACGAGCTGGAGGACCGCATCGAGACGGTCTACGACCAGCACCGCACCGGCGAGCCGTGGGACCGCCCGACCGGCGCCGGGGTGGGCCGCGTCCGGGACTACGACCAGGGCTTCGACCAGTACGTCGCGCATCTGATCGCCGTACTGCCCAACCGCCTGGACGGCCTGACGGTGGTACTCGACGAGGCGCACGGCGCGGCCTCCCGGGTGTCGCCCGAGGCGTTCACCCGGGCCGGGGCCGAGGTCATCACGCTCGGCGCCGAGCCGGACGGGCTGAACATCAACGACGGCTGCGGATCGACCCACCTGGAGCTGCTCAAGGCCGCCGTGGTCGAGCACCGGGCCGACTTCGGCATCGCGCACGACGGCGATGCCGACCGCTGCCTCGCCGTGGACGCGTCCGGCGCGGAGGTGGACGGCGACCAGATCCTCGCCGTACTGGCCCTCGCCATGCGCGAGTCGGGCACGCTGCGCGGCAACGCCGTGGTGGGCACCGTGATGTCCAACCTGGGCTTCAAGATCGCCATGGAGCGCGAGGGCATCGAACTGATCCAGACCTCGGTCGGCGACCGCTACGTCCTGGAGTCGATGAAGGAGCACGGCTACGCACTCGGCGGCGAGCAGTCCGGCCACGTCATCGTGCTCGACCACGCGACCACCGGCGACGGCACCCTGACCGGCCTGATGCTGGCCGCCCGGGTGTCCGCCACCGGCCGCACCCTGGCCGATCTCGCGGGCGTCATGGAGCGGCTGCCGCAGGTCCTGGTCAATGTGCCCGACGTGGACAAGTCCCGGGTCACCACATCAGCCGAGTTGGTCACCGCGGTCGTCGAGGCCGAGCGGGAGCTGGGCTCCACCGGACGGGTCCTGCTGCGCCCCTCCGGCACCGAGCCGCTGGTACGGGTCATGGTCGAGGCCGCCGACATCGAGCAGGCGAAAGCGGTGGCGGCCCGGCTGGCCGATGTGGTCAAGTCCGCGCTGGGTTAGAAGCTGTCGTCCGCCCCCGGGGCCGCCGACACGCCCACCATGGGCTGATCAGCGCGAAGCGGGTGAGAGGGGAGGATCGTGACATTCTGTCTCACTTATCCCACTCTCCCCCCGGGGGTCACCATGCGCTCTGACACCGGCACCGCACAGGACACTTCCCTGACAACTTCCGGCCCGTTGCCATCGGCTGATGCACGGGTGGAGGAACGGACGCTCCTCTTCGAGGGGTTCACCTACCACTGTCGCATCGTCCACCAGGACCGCCCGCAGGCCGAGCCGCTGGTGCTGCTGGGTGGTTCCTCGCAGAACCGTTACGCGTGGCTGCGGCACGAGAAGTGGCTGGCCGAGCACTGCACGACGGTCACCGTGGACCTGCCGGGTTACGGTGCGGCGGACTTCCTTCCGGTGGAACACGGCATCGACTTCCTCGCCGCCAACGTGCGTCACATGCTGACGGAGTTGGCCATGCCCCGGGTCAATCTCGTCGGTAGCTGCTTCGGTGGCGCCATCGCCCTGCGCTTCGCCCAGCAGTACCCCGGTTTCGTGGCCGCGCTCGGGCTGGTCGGAATGACCAAGGTCATCCCGGACGACTATGCCGACGCGGTGCCGCGTTGGACCCGGATGCTGGAGTCCGGGGACCGCGCCGGGATCGCTGACGAGCTGGTCGAACGGTTCATGTCGCCGGCCGGTACGGGCACCGTCCGTAAGCACCGGGTCGTCTCCCGGCTGCTCTTCCGGCAGTTCATGGCGCAGTCGGATGATGAGATCAGAATGTCGGTGGAGCACAACGCGCGCCTGATGAGCCATGACTGGTACCGGAACGAGCCGGTGCCCGCGGTGCGCTCGCTGGTCTGCACCGGCGAGTACGACTCGCTCTGCACGCCGGCCATGGGGCGCGAGGTCGCCGCCTCGCTGCCCGCGGCGGCCTTCACGACCATCAAGGAGGCCGACCATCTGGCCCCGGTGGAACGGATGGAGGAGTTCTCCGACCTGATGGTCAGGTTCTGCACCGGCCGGCCGCTCACCGGACTGTCGTACTGCAACCCGGTGGAGATGCTGGGTACCGACGTGCGACGGCCCGTCGTCCCCGCGCCGGTCGCTGCCGGCGAGGTGGCGCCTGCGAGGACATGAGGCGCTGCCCTGAAGTACCCATGGACAGACGGATGGCCGGGCCCGGGTCGATCGGGTCCGGCCATCCGTCCGTGCAAAGCCCGTCCGGGCTCAGCTCGGGACGCTGGGGGCCACGAAGCCGGCCGGTGCGGGCGCGTTGTTGGAGCAGCCCACCCTGGCGCCGACCTTGGTCGTCCCGGGCTTTCCCATACTGACCGAGCGCTGCGGCTGTTCGCCGGGCACCGGCGAGACCGTCGTGCAGTCCTGCGTCTGCTGGAGGTGGTACGTACCGTCTTCGCTGGTGTACGTGGTGTCGCTCTTGCGGCTGCAGACAAGGTTGGCCTGCGCGTCATACGCGCAGTGCACCCGCGGCCCTTCGGCGTTGGCCTGAGCGACGCCCAGCCCGCTCAGGGCGAGGCCGCCCATGAGCATCGAAGCGACTGCCAACTTCTTCCGACTGAACATGTGCTGCGTTCCTTAACGACGGGAAAACGGGCCCGATTGCCGGGCGCATGGCTCGGGAACCGGGACCCGTTCTCAGATGCTGACTCGCCTGATCAGTGCCCGTTGAGGGCGCTGTTGTTGCAGCCCATGGTCGAACCCTGGCTGGTGGCCTGGGCGCCGGGGTTGCCCTCGCCGTTCAGGGCGTTGCCCAGCACGCCGTTGAGGAGGCCGACCTCGCCGAGGACGTCGAGGTTCAGGTCGTGCGACTTGCAGGCCGTGCTCTGCTGCACGTCCATGCTCGGGCCGCCGTCGTTGGCGGAAGCGGTGCCGGCGCCGAGGAAGGCGACGCTGCTGAGCATGGCGACCACGACGGCAGCCTTCTGGAACTTGCGCATTTCTTCTCCGTTTGTCGAGCTCACTACATTCCGTGATGGAATGAGTACCATCAGCTACGAGAGGTTAACGCCACAAAGCTCCGCGTCTGTCAACGGCGCGCTGGTGCGGGGAGATGGCGCACTCCATTCGACCGAGCGCACGCGAAAGCGGCGGGCCGCCCTCGAAGGGTGACCCGCCGCAGTACCGCACTTCAGGCGGTCAACTGCACGCTGATACTCAGAGGGCGCTGTTGTTGCAGCCCATCGACGAACCCTGGCTGGTGGCCTGGGCGCCCGGGTCGCCCTCACCGTTGAGGGCGTTGCCCAGCAGGCCGTTGAGGACGCCGACCTCGCCGAGGACGTCGAGGTTCAGGTCGTGCGACTTGCACGAGGCGCTCTGCTTGACGCCGATGTCCGGACCGCCTTCATCGTGCGCGGAAGCGGTGCCGGCACCGAGGAAGGCGACACTGCCGAGCATGGCGGCCACGACGGCAGCCTTCTGGAACTTGCGCATTTCTTCTCCGTTTGGGTAGTGCGATGCGGTCCGTTAGCGACCGTGTACGTACAGTTTGTGACATTAGAGGAGAATGTCCAGTAAGGTTCATCGCCGCGCCGGGGGTTGTACGGCGTGGAACGCCTCATCCGGTTGTCCGCCGTGGGAGCGAACGTCCGGGACGGTCGACCCCGAAGGGCCTGCCAGGGGTGGGGCGTTCGGGGCTGAGCGGACTCAGTCCTTGAAGGCGTCGTTGACCTGGGTGCAGGTGTCACCCTGGGTCCCGGCGTAACCGAGAAGCGCGACCGGGAAGTTGGCGTTGAGGATCGTCTGCGGGCTGCACTCCTGGTAGGGGTGGAAGACGTTGTTCTGCTCCTGCGGCGCGGACCGGGGTGCCGACGCGGGCGCGGCCTGCGGTGCCTGCTGGGGGCCGGACTGCGGGAGCTTCTGCGGGAGTGTCGTCGCCACCGGGGACACGTCGGGCGAGATCTGCGGCGAGACCTGCGGGGAGACCTGGGTTCCCTGCGGGGCCTGCTGCGGGGCCTGCTGCGGTGCGGCCTGCTGGGGGGCCTGCTGCGGTGCGGCCTGCGGTGCCTGCTGCGGGGCCTGCTGGGGGTCGGCCTGCGGGGCCTGCTGGGGTGCGGCCTGCTGGGGGGCCTGCTGCGGTGCGGCCTGCGGGTCCTGCTGGGGGGCCTGCTGGGGTGCCATGTCGGGCTGCGACATCGCCTGACCCTGGGGGGCGGGGGCGGGAGCATCGGCGAAGCCGACGCCGGCTCCGAAGGCGGACAGGCTGCCGATCGCGAAGGTGACGGCCGCCACCTGCTGAAGCTTGCGCATGAAACGTTGGCCCTTCGACTGGGTGCATGGGTACATGCGGGTTGCTGTCACCCGCCGTAAGTGAGTGAACGCTAACAGTAGTGACCGGTGGGATTTATCCCGCGCCGCTTCGTGTCGGAAGGTCAACGGCGCCGCCCGGGGGCCGGTCACACGGACTTCCGCCCTGCCCCGCCTGTGGCGGCGGCACCCGTGTCCGGGCGCTCCGCCGTCGCCGGGCCGGTCAACCTGATGCCGCGAAAACCCCACGCGTGGCCGAACGCCCGGGCGCGGGCGCCTTGACGCGGGTCGGCAGGCTCGGCTACGCCTGCGCTCGTTTGCGTACCAGTTGACTCGCCCACAGCCGCTTCTGGACGAGCAGCGTGAGGGTCCCTGCGAGCAGGATTCCCACCAGGTTCAACAGCAGTTGCTTGAGGGAGCCCTGGGTCTGGCCGAAGTCTCCATACGAGAGCGCCACCGCCGCGTTGGCCGCGGCCGGCACGGTGGTCACCGAGATCGCCACCCCCACCAGTGCGCCCGACTTGGCGGACGTCAGCGACAACACCCCGGCCACGCCGGCCAGCACCGCGACGACGAAGGAGAACGAGGTGGGCGCGTACACGAAGCCGGTGTTGGGCCGCTCGCCGTTGAGTTGGTGCTCGGAGAACAGCCCGACCGCGTTCATGAACGAGCTGAAGCCGACCGTCACCACCATCGCGAACGCGAAGCCGACCACCAGTGCGATCAGGGAACGCCAGGCCAGCCGGGGCGCGCGCCGCACCGCTGCCGTGCACACCCCGGCGAGCGGGCCGAACTCCGGGCCCACCGCCATCGCGCCCACGATCAGAATCGCGTTGTCCAGCACCACACCGCAGGCCGCGATCATCGTGGCTATGGTCAGGAACGCCAGATAGGTGACGGAGAGCGTGGACTCCTCGCTGGTCGCCTCCGTCAGCTGGTCCCACAGCACCGCGTCCGCGCCCTCGCCCGGCGCCGCCCGCTCGGCCTCGTCGGCCCGGCGCGACAGCGAAAGCCCCACCTCCTCGGCGGAGATGGCCCCGTCCTGGTCGATCCGGAGCTTCCGCAGTCGCCCGATCAGCTCGTCACCCGCCTCGCGGGCCACATCGCACAGCACCAGGTCGCCGGCCGGGTCGCGGGCCGCCCCGGGAAGCACCACCAGGTGCGCGGTCCCGACGGTGGCCTTCACGGTCCGTACGACCTCGTCGGTCCGGTCGGTGGGGACGATCAGACGCAGATGCAGCACGCTCGGGAACTCCTCGGCTCACAGTTTGCGCAGCGAGATCCGCTGGACCTTGTGGTCCGCCCCCTTGCGCACCACGAGCGTGGCGCGACTGCGGGTCGGTGCCACATTCTCCACCAGGTTCGGCTTGTTGATGGTGCGCCACATGGTGCGCGCGTAGGCCAGCGCCTCGTCCTCCGAGACCTGGGTGTACTTACGGAAGTAGGAGGAGGGGTCCTGGAACGCCGTCTCCCGCAGCCTGCGGAAGCGGTTGAGGTACCAGCTCTCGATGTCCTCGGCGCGTGCGTCGACATACACCGAGAAGTCGAAGAAGTCGGCAAGCCCCACCCGGGTGCGGCCGTCGCTGCCCGGCAGCGCGGGCTGCAGCACGTTCAGCCCCTCGACGATCAGGATGTCGGGCCGGCGCACGGTCAGCCGCTCGCCCGGCACGATGTCGTAGATCAGGTGCGAGTAGACCGGTGCGGTCACTTCGTCCTTCCCCGATTTCACATCCGCGACGAACCGGGTCAGCGCCCGTCTGTCGTACGACTCGGGGAAACCCTTGCGCGACATCAGCCCGCGACGCTTCAACTCCTCCATCGGGTGGAGGAACCCGTCGGTGGTCACCAACTCCACCCGTGGATGCTCCGGCCAACGCCCGAGCAGTGCCTGCAACAGCCTGGCGACGGTCGACTTGCCCACCGCCACACTCCCCGCGACACCTATGACGAACGGCGTGCCGTGCTGCGTGCCGTGGCCGTTTCCGGCGTCCCCGAGGAACGTGTTGAGCGCACCGCGCAGCCCGTCCGAGGCCTGCACATACAGATTGAGCAGCCGCGAGAGCGGCAGATAGATGTCCCGCACCTCATCGAGATCGATGACATCACCGAGCCCGCGCAGCCGTTCCACCTCCTCGGCGGTGAGCGGCAACGGCGTCTTCTCGCGAAGGGCGCTCCATTCGGCACGAGTGAGGTCGACATAGGGAGTCGCCTCCGGCCTGGACCGGTGGGCGCTCCTCGGCGGCGGGGAGACCGGAGAGATCACCTGCTCATTGTCGGGGCTGTACGGGGCCGGTGGCGGGTGGAGTGCGTCACGCCGGGGCAGCGGGCGGGGCGGTCCACGGCCCTCAGTACCCTCGTTGGACGTTGTCGGCAGCCGCGTCCTGGAGCCTTCGGGCGCGCCGTTGGCGCTCCGCCGACAGCTCACTCACCGCTTCGCCGACGGCATCGAGTACGGCTGTCACCGAGTCGTCGGCGGCACTCGGCGAGTCTTCCGCCGGCTGGGGGTCGCGGAGCCCGATGGCCTCGGCCAGGGTGACCAGGACGGGCTCGTCCGCCGCCCAGCGGTTCAGGGCGGTCCGGCGAGCGGACGAGTCGGCCAGTGCGAATCCGTTGTCCCTGAGGAACATCCAGTGGCGGCGGCGTTGGCGGGTGAGCAGTCCCTCGGCTTCCAGGGTGGCCAGATAGGCGTCGGACAGGCCTCGGCCTCTGCGCCACAGCCAGTCGCCGATCGGCTCGTACGGTGCTTCGCGGTGGAGCGACGACACGGCCTCGTCCAGCAGCATGTCCGGCATGGCTCGCTCGATGCCCGGGACGATGCGGTGGTCGGCCAGCGTGATGTCCTCGCCGGTCAGCAGATCGATGGCCTCGGCTCCGGCGAGCGCGAGGGAGAGATCGCCTCGCTCCACGGGGCGGCCGGCGTCCATCTCGACGACAATGATCAACAGGTCCCGGGGTGTGGTCATGCGTGACTCCAGGTCAGCGCGATGGGTCGGTCGGGCTGTGGCGTCGATCAACACGCATACGCAGCTCAGCGCGTACACCCAGCATATGCCCCCGATCCGGCACAGGTGTGCTGCGTCCGACGGGTGTTCGCCCGCGGCCCCGTAGGCTGCCGACATGTGCGGAATCGTGGGGTACGTCGGCGGGCAGTCGGCGCTGGATGTTGTCATCGCGGGTCTGAAGCGGCTGGAGTACCGGGGCTACGACTCGGCCGGCGTGGCCGTGCTCGCGGACGGTGGGCTCGCGGCGGCCAAGAAGGCCGGCAAGCTCGTCAACCTGGAGAAGGAGCTGTCCGAGCGGCCACTGCCCGCCGGGAGTACCGGGATCGGGCATACCCGGTGGGCGACGCACGGCGCGCCCAATGACGTCAACGCGCACCCGCACCTGGACAACGCGGGACGGGTCTCCGTGGTGCACAACGGGATCATCGAGAACTTCGCCGCGCTGCGCGACGAACTGACCGGGCGGGGGCACACCCTGGCGTCCGAGACCGACACCGAGGTGGTGGCGCATCTGCTGGCCGAGGCGTACTCCTCGTGCGGCGATCTGCCGGAGGCGATGCGGCAGGTGTGCCGGCGGCTCGAAGGGGCGTTCACGCTGGTCGCGGTGCATGCCGACGAGCCGGACATGGTGGTCGGTGCGCGGCGGAACTCGCCGCTGGTGGTGGGCATCGGGGCGGGCGAGGCGTTCCTGGCTTCGGACGTGGCCGCGTTCATCGCACACACCCGCTCGGCGATCGAGCTGGGCCAGGACCAGGTGGTGGAGCTGCGCAGGGACGGGGCGGTGGTCACCGACTTCGACGGAGCGCCGGCCGAGGTCCGCAGCTACCACGTGGACTGGGACGCGTCGGCCGCCGAGAAGGGCGGCTACGACTACTTCATGCTCAAGGAGATCGCCGAGCAGCCGAAGGCGGTGGCCGACACCCTGCTGGGGCGGATCGACGCGGGCGGGCTGCTGACGCTGGACGAGGTACGGATCCCGGCCGGCCTGCTGCGGGAGATCAACAAGGTGGTCATCGTGGCCTGCGGGACCGCGTTCCACGCCGGGATGATCGCCAAGTACGCGATCGAGCACTGGACCCGGCTGCCCTGCGAGACCGAGCTCGCCAGCGAGTTCCGCTACCGGGACCCGATCCTGGACCAGCAGACCCTGGTGGTCGCGATCTCACAGTCCGGCGAGACCATGGACACCCTGATGGCGCTGCGCCACGCGCGCGAGCAGGGCGCCAAGGTGCTGGCCATCTGCAACACCAACGGTTCGACGATTCCGCGAGAATCGGACGCGGTGCTCTACACACATGCGGGTCCCGAGGTGGCGGTCGCGTCGACCAAGGCGTTCCTGACCCAGCTGGTGGCCTGCTATCTCGTCGCGCTCTATCTGGGGCAGGTGCGCGGGACGAAGTGGGCGGACGAGATCCGGACCGTCGTCAGGGAGCTGTCCGACATCTCCTGCCAGGTCGAGCGGGTGCTCGAGACCATGGAACCGGTCCGGGAGTTGGCCCGGTCGCTGGCCGCCAAGAAGACCGTGCTGTTCCTCGGCCGCCATGTCGGGTACCCGGTGGCGCTGGAGGGCGCGCTGAAGCTCAAGGAGCTCGCGTACATGCACGCCGAGGGCTTCGCGGCGGGCGAGCTGAAGCACGGACCCATCGCGCTGATCGAGGACGATCTGCCGGTGGTGGTCGTCGTGCCGTCACCGAACGGGCGGTCGCTGCTGCACGGCAAGGTGGTGTCGAACATCCAGGAGATCCGCGCCCGGGGGGCGCGGACGATCGTGATCGCCGAGGAGGGGGACGAGGCAGTGGTGCCGTACGCGGACCATCTGATCAGGATTCCGGTCACACCGACGCTGCTGCAGCCGCTGGTGGCCACCGTGCCGTTGCAGGTCTTCGCCTGCGAGCTGGCGACCGCGCGCGGCAACGACGTCGACCAGCCGCGCAACCTCGCGAAGTCGGTGACCGTCGAATGATCATCGGTGTGGGGATCGACGTCGCCGAGATCGACCGGTTCCGGGTGGCGCTGGAGCGGACCCCGAATCTGGCTGAACGGCTTTTCATCCCGGCGGAGTTGATACTCCCCGACGGGGAGCGCCGCGGTACCGCGTCGCTGGCCGTCCGGTTCGCGGCCAAGGAGGCCCTGGCCAAAGCACTCGGGGCGCCCGGTGGCCTGCACTGGACGGACGCCGAGGTGTACGTCGAGGACAGCGGCCGGCCCCGGCTGCGGGTCCGCGGGACGGTGGCGGCCCGGGCCGCCGAACTCGGCGTGCGGTCGTGGCATGTCTCGCTCAGCCATGACGCGGGAGTGGCCTCGGCCGTCGTGATCGCGGAGGGTTGAGGCATGCGTACTGCTTACAGCGTGGAAACCGTACGGACCGCCGAACGCGAGCTGATGGCGCGGCTGCCGGACGGCGCCCTGATGCAGCGGGCCGCCGCCGGGCTCGCCGCGGCCTGCGCGGATCTGCTGGGCCGGGTGTACGGCGCCCGGATCGTGCTGCTCGTCGGCAGCGGGGCCAACGGGGGAGACGCGCTGCACGCCGGCGCTCGGCTCGCCCGGCGCGGCGCCGGCGTGCGCGCCGTGCTGCTCGACCCGGACCGGGCGTACCCGGGCGGGCTGCGGGCGCTGCTCGCGGCCGGCGGGCGGGTCGACGACGCGGCCGTCATCCGCCGCGCCGACCTGGTCGTCGACGGGATCACCGGCATCGGCGGGCGCGGTGGCCTGCGCCCGGAGGCGGAGGCCGCGCTCTGGGCGATCCCGGACGCGGTGCCGGTGGTCGCTGTGGACCTGCCGAGCGGAGTGTCCGCCGACACCGGCGAGGTGGTCGGCGAGGCGGTGCGGGCCGACGCGACGGTGACGTTCGGCGCCTACAAGCCGGGGCTGCTCATCGACCCGGCCGCCGAGTACGCCGGAGCGGTGCGGCTCGTCGACATCGGGCTCGACCTGCCCGCGGTGCCCGAACTGGAGGCGCTGCAGTATGCCGATGTGGCCGCGCTGCTGCCGAAACCCGCCGCGGAGAGCGACAAGTACCGGCGCGGGGTGATCGGCGTCGCCGCCGGGTCGGCGCGCTACCCGGGGGCGGCGGTGCTCGCGGTGGCGGGCGCGCTGCACGGCGGGGCGGGCGCCGTGCGCTATGCGGGGCCGGCGGCCGACGCGGTGATCGCGCGCTTCCCGGAAACCCTGGTGCACAACGGCCCGCCGTCCAAGGCGGGGCGGGTGCAGGCGTGGGTGGTCGGCCCCGGGATCGGTGACGACACCTCGGCGGTCGACGACGTACTGGCCTCCGACGTGCCCGTGCTGGTCGACGCGGACGGGCTGCGGCTGCTGGACGCGGCGGCGGTACGGGACCGGCCGGCGCCGACGCTGCTCACCCCGCACGCCGGGGAGGCGGCCGCGCTGCTCGGGATGTCCCGGGAGGAGGTCGAGGGGGCGCGGCTGGCGTCGGTGCGCGCCCTGGCGACCCGGTACGGGGCGACGGTCCTGCTCAAGGGCTCGACCACGCTGGTCGCTTCGCCGTCCGGTGACGTACCGGTCCGGGTGAACCCGACCGGCACGCCCTGGCTGGCCACCGCGGGCAGCGGCGACGTGCTGTCCGGGCTCGCGGGCTCGCTGCTCGCGGCGGGCCTGGAGGCCAGGGACGCCGGGTCCGTGGCGGCCTACCTGCACGGGCTCGCGGCCCGGCAGGCGTCCGGCGGCGCCGGCGTGGCGGCGCAGGACGTGGCGGGCGGCATCGTGGGGGCCTGGCGGGACGTCTGCCGCGAACGGTGAGGCCGGTGCGGGTGTCCGTACGCACGGGGCGGCGGCGCCCGTACGCACGGGGTGGCGCGGGATGCAGCGCGTTGCCGTGGGCCTTCGCCGGCTTCGCTCTGAGAGACTGGGCCGGCGATGACTGAAACACCCATGCGAGTGCGCGCACCCCTGCGGGCGCGGGCCGAGATCGATCTGGCGGCGCTGCGCGCCAATGTTCACGCGCTGCGTGCCCGCGCGCCACGGGCCCGGCTGATGGCCGTGGTCAAGGCCGACGCGTACGGGCACGGCATGGTGCCCTGCGCCAGGGCGGCGGTCCTGGCCGGGGCGGACTGGCTCGGGACCGCCACCCCGCAGGAAGCCCTGGCGCTGCGGGCGGCGGGGCTGCGGACCCGGCTGCTGTGCTGGCTGTGGACGCCGGGCGGCCCCTGGCGCGAGGCCATCGAGGCGGACATCGATGTCTCGGTGAGCGCCAGGTGGGCGCTCGACGAGGTGTGTGCCGCGGCGCGCGACTGCGGACGCACCGCCCGGGTGCAGCTCAAGGCAGACACCGGCCTGGGCCGCGGCGGCTGCCAGCCCGCCGACTGGCCGGAACTGGTCGGTGCGGCGCTCGCGGCCGAGGCGGAAGGACTGCTGCGGGTCACCGGCCTCTGGTCGCACTACGCGTGCGCCGACGAGCCGGGCCACCCCTCGATCGCCGCTCAGACAGCCCGGTTCGACGAGGCCGTGGCCCACGCGGAGAAGGCCGGCCTCCGGCCCGAGGTCCGGCACATCGCCAACTCACCCGCCGTGCTGACGCTGCCGGAGTCGCAGTACGACCTGGTGCGCCCCGGTGTCGCCCTCTACGGCATCTCGCCGGTCCCCCAGCTCGGCAGCGCCGCCGACTTCGGGCTGCGCCCCGTGATGACCCTCAGCGCCCGCCTCGGCCTGGTCAAACACGTCCCCGCCGGGCACGGCGTCAGCTACGGGCACCACTACGTCACTTCGGCCCCCACCACCCTTGGACTGGTGCCTCTCGGGTATGCGGACGGTATCCCGCGGCACGCTTCGGGTAAGGGTCCGGTGCTGGTCGGCGGCGCGTGGCGGCGGGTCGCGGGCCGGGTGGCGATGGATCAGTTCGTGGTGGACCTGGGCGGGGACGAGCCCGCAGCGGGCGCGGAGGCCGTGCTGTTCGGCCCCGGCGACCGGGGCGAGCCGACCGCCGAGGACTGGGCCGTGGCCGCGGACACGATCGCGTACGAGATCGTCACCCGCATCGGTCCGCGGGTGGACCGCGTGTATGTCAACGAGGAGCCGGCAGACCCGGGAACCGACCCGGACGGACCAGTGGGAGCGGCACGGTGAGCGAGAGCACCAGCATGGAGGTGGCCGAGGCCGTGGCGGCAGGCGTCGGCTGGCGCCGGGCCGGCAGCTTCGCAGGCGCCGCCATCGGAGTGCTCGCGGCGGGTGCGGCGGCGGGCGTGGCGGTCGAACGGATGACCGTCGGCCGGGGCATGCGCCGGAAGGCGCGGCTGGCGCTGGACGCATCGGGTCCGTACGGCTCGCTGCGCGGCGTCCCCGGCCGGGCCCTCGCCGACGACGGCACCGCGATCCACTACGAGGTCGACGATGGCGCTCCGGAGGCCTCGGGCACCGGTAAGCGCAAGCGTTTCGGCCGTAAGGCCGGCCTGCCGGTCACCGTCGTCTTCTCGCACGGCTACTGCCTCGGCCAGGACGCCTGGCACTTCCAGCGCGCCGCCCTGCGTGGCGTCGTCCGCAGCGTGCACTGGGACCAGCGCAGCCACGGGCGTTCGCAGCGCGGCCTGGCGCAGGCCGACGGCGTACCGATCACCATCGATCAGCTCGGCCGCGACCTGAAGGCCGTCATCGACGCGGCGGCGCCCGAGGGGCCCCTGGTGCTGGTGGGGCACTCGATGGGCGGCATGACGATGATGGCGCTTGGTGACCAGTTCCCCGAGCTGGTACGGGACCGGGTCGTCGCGGCGGCCTTCGTCGGCACGTCCTGCGGGCGGCTCGGCGAGGTGAGCTTCGGACTGCCGGTGGCCGGGGTGAACGCCGTACGGCGGGTGCTTCCCGGCGTACTCAGGGCGCTCGGCTCGCAGACCGAGCTGGTGGAGCGGGGGCGGCGGGCCACCGCCGATCTGTTCGCCGGTGTGATCAAGCGCTACTCCTTCGGCTCGAAGGAGGTCGACCCGGCGGTGGCCCGGTTCGCCGAGCGGCTGATCGAGGCGACCCCGATCGACGTGGTCGCGGAGTTCTACCCGGCCTTCACCGACCACGACAAGGCCGAGGCGCTGGCCACGGTCTTCGCGGAGGTACCGGCACTGGTCCTGGCGGGCGAAGGCGACCTGGTGACGCCGAGCGCACACAGCGAGGCGATCGCCGGGCTGCTGCCCGAGTCGGAGCTGGTCATCGTCCCCGACTCGGGGCATCTGGTCATGCTCGAACACCCCGAGGCCGTGACGGCCGGGCTCCTCGGGCTCCTCGCCCGGGTGGGCGCGGTGCCGGCAGACGCTAACGTTGGCATGCATGGAAGCGCACACCCCGGCAGCTGACGCCGCTGCCACCTTCGTCACCCGCCTGACCGTCGACTCTCCGGAGCGTATGCAGGACCTCGGCCGGCGGCTGGCCGCGCTGCTGCGCCCCGGTGACCTGGTGATGCTCTCCGGTGAACTCGGCGCGGGCAAGACGACCCTCACCCGCGGCCTGGGCGAAGGCCTCGGCGTACGCGGCGCGGTCACCTCGCCGACCTTCGTCATCGCCCGGGTCCATCCGCCGCTGGGCGACGGCCCCGCGCTGGTCCACGTCGACGCGTATCGCCTGGGCGGCGGGCTCGACGAGATGGAGGACCTCGATCTGGACGTCTCGCTGCCCGACTCGGTCATCGTGGTCGAGTGGGGGGACGGAAAGGTCGAGGACCTGTCGCAGGACCGCCTGCGGGTGTTCATCGAGCGCGCGGTCGGCGCGACGGACGATGAGCGCCGCGTGGTGACGGTGAGCGGGATGGGAAACCGCTGGCGACACGAACCCCTTGCCGAGCTCCGGGGTTAGCTGCCGACCGGGCTGGGTTGCCGACCTTGGCCCAGCGTGCAGGTGCAGACGATTGCCGACCGACAATGGGGCAAATCCAGCCCCTCCGGCGGTTGAGGAGCAGGGTCCGGGGCGGAGCCCCAGCACGCCGCACACGCGGCCCGTACTTTCCGACAAGCCGTCGGTAAGGTGTTGCACGGATCCCACCATGCGTGGTCACATGGATGCCCAGACCTGGTTAGGTCTGCCTCACCACGCCGAGGAGATCGAGGAGGCAGCCATGTCCGCGTCGGACCCCGAAGCGCAGTCGCCGTCCCCCCTGCCACTGCGCGACCTGCCCTTGCGCGACCTGCCGATGGGCGATCTCCCCATGAGCGATCTGCTCGCCTCATGCGCCGCGGCCGATGCCGTGTCGAGGCCCCCGCGTGCTCCCGGGGAGGAGCCCGGGGCCGCCACCGGGACACCCGCGCGGCGGCGCGACGCGGCGTAGCCCGTACGGGTGACGCGTGGCCGGTCGCACGTCACCGGAAGAGCGACGCGAGCACGACGGGGTCAGGGGACGACGACGACCTTCGTGCCGATCGTCGCGAGCGTCCACATCGCGTTCCCGTCCGCCCGCATCATCCGGATGCCCCCGGTCTTGAGCTTCGGGCTCGGGCTGGCCATCGAGTTGTTGCGTGCGGCGCTGAAGCCGACCGTCACGCCGTCGACCGCCGCGAAGCGCACCACATGCTCGATGGGCACCCCGTCCGAGCCGATGACGCTCCCCGAGCGGGAACTCACCTGGTAGGAGCCCGGCTTCGGATCGACCGCGCTCGGCATGACCGCGAAGGTCTTCGTCTTTGAGCCGTTCACCAGCCACACCCGCTTCAGCGACAGCGAGTAGACGAGCCGGGTGCCGGTGCCCGAATGCGGCGGCAGCGCACGGCTGACCGACGAGCCCGGCTTGCCTGCGGTACCCGAGAGGTCGGACGGGGACGAGGCCGAGGTGGACGGCTTGGCGGAGCCGAGATCGGCGGGGGCGTTCGCGGATGCCTGGTAGGCGAGGAACCCGACCGCGGCCATGGCCGCGGCGGTGAGCCCGGCCACGATTCCCGAGCTGCTCCTGGACACCTGGCGCTCCCGACTTCTCGTACGTACGAATTCTCGGTGACGTTAGCAGCAGGCGGCTGACCGGACGGGGCGCCGTGCCCCCGCCGTGGGAGCCGTAGGCTGTTTGTGTGCTCCTGCTTGCCGTTGATACCGCCACCCCCGCCGTGACCGCCGCGCTCCATGACGGCGCGTCCGTCGTCGCCGAATCCAGCCGGACGGACGCCCGCCGCCACGGTGAACTGCTGCTGCCCGCCGTCGACCGGGTGCTCGCCGAAGCCGGGGCGAAACTCGACGCCGTCACCGCCATCGTCGTCGGCGTCGGCCCGGGCCCGTACACCGGACTGCGGGTCGGCCTGGTGACGGCCGCCACCTTCGGGTCGGTGCTCGGGGTACCGGTGTACGGGCTGTGCACGCTGGACGGCCTGGCCCACGCCTCCGGTCTCGACCGTCCCTTCGTGGTCGCCACGGATGCCCGGCGCAAGGAGGTCTACTGGGCGCGGTACGACGACTCCCGCACGCGCCTGGGCGAGCCCGCGGTCGACCGTCCCGCCGAGATCGCGGAGCAGGTCGCGGGGCTGCCGGCCGTCGGGGCCGGCGCGCTGCTCTACCCGGACACCTTCCCGGACGCGCGCGCCCCCGAACACGTGTCGGCCGGGGCGCTGGGCGCGCTGGCCGCCGAGAAGCTGGCGCAGGGCGAGGAGGGCGACTTCCTGCCCGTCACCCCGCTCTATCTGCGGCGCCCCGACGCGCAGGTGCCGAAGAACTACAAGGTGGTCACCCCGCAGTGATCCGGGCCACACCCACGACCGCCGTACTGCGCGAAATGCGCTGGTGGGACATTGCAGCCGTACTGGAGCTCGAACACGAGCTGTTCCCCGACGACGCCTGGTCCGAGGGCATGTTCTGGTCCGAACTCGCCCATGCGCGCGGGCCCGGAGCGACCCGGCGCTACGTGGTCGCGGAGGCCGACGGCCGGATCGTCGGATACGCCGGGCTGGCCGCTGTCGGCGATGCGGCGGACGTACAGACCATCGCATCGGCCCGCGACCGATGGGGCAGCGGTCTCGGCGCCGAACTGCTCACCGATCTGCTCAAGCACGCCACCGCCTTCGAATGCGCGGTAGTCCTCCTGGAGGTGCGGGTCGACAACCTCCGCGCCCAGAAGCTCTACGAGCGCTTCGGCTTCGAACCCATCGGCTTCCGCCGCGGTTACTACCAGCCGGGCAACGTGGACGCGCTCGTGATGCGCCTCGAACCGGGCCGGGAACCGAGCCCGGCAACCGGCCCCGGAAGCGGCCTCGCACAAGGAACAGAGACAGAGACCCATGGCTGACGAACCCCTGGTACTCGGTATCGAGACCTCCTGCGACGAGACGGGCGTCGGCATCGTCCGCGGCACGACCCTGCTCGCGGACGCCGTGGCGTCCAGTGTCGACACCCATGCCCGGTTCGGCGGCGTGGTGCCGGAGATCGCCTCGCGGGCGCACCTGGAGGCGATGGTCCCGACCATCGAGCGTGCGCTGAAGGACGCCGGGGTCGGCGCGAGGGACCTCGACGGGATCGCGGTCACGGCGGGACCGGGCCTGGCGGGCGCGCTGCTGGTCGGCGTGTCGGCGGCCAAGGCCTACGCCTACGCGCTGGGCAAGCCGCTGTACGGCGTGAACCACCTGGCCTCGCACATCTGCGTCGACCAGCTGGAGCACGGCCCGCTGCCGGAGCCGACGATGGCGCTGCTCGTGTCGGGCGGCCACTCCTCGCTGCTGCTCGCCCCCGACATCACCTCGGACGTCCGCCCGCTGGGCGCGACCATCGACGACGCGGCGGGCGAGGCCTTCGACAAGATCGCCCGGGTGCTGGACCTCGGCTTCCCCGGCGGCCCGGTCATCGACCGGCTCGCCCGGGAGGGCGACCCGGCGGCGATCGCGTTCCCGCGCGGTCTCACCGGCTCGCGCGACGCGGCGTACGACTTCTCCTTCTCCGGCCTGAAGACATCGGTGGCGCGCTGGATCGAGGCGAAGCGCGCGGCCGGCGAGGAGGTCCCGGTGCGGGACGTCGCGGCCTCCTTCCAGGAGGCGGTCGTCGACGTACTCACCCGCAAGGCCGTCCGGGCCTGCCGGGACCAGGGCGTGGACCACCTGATGATCGGCGGCGGCGTCGCGGCCAACTCCCGGCTCCGGGCGCTGGCCCAGGAACGCTGCGAGCGGGCCGGCGTCCGGCTGCGCGTGCCGCGCCCCGGGCTCTGCACGGACAACGGCGCGATGGTGGCGGCGCTCGGTGCGGAGATGGTGGCCCGGAACCGGGCGGCGTCGGACTGGGACCTGTCGGCGGACTCGTCGCTGCCGGTGACCGAGACGCACGTACCGGGCGAGTCATACGCCCACACCCACGACCATGTGCACGAGGTCAGCAAGGACAACCTCTACTCATGACGGTCGTGCTGATGTGGGAGGCTCGCGCGGCGGACGGCCGGGGCGCCGAACTGCTGGACTGGGCGCGGGCCCAGGTCCTCGTGCCGGCGCCGGCCCGCCGCGAGTACCTGCGCGCCCCGCAGGACCGGGTACTCGTCCTGACCTGGTGGAACGCCCCGTACGACGCGGACCTGCCGGAACTTCCCGAACCGGCACCGGAGCTGATCACCCGGGCCGTGCACCGCTGGCGCTTCGAGTCGGTCGTGGTCGAGTAGCGGGCGGCCCCCGGCCCGGCCGCGCGTAGCCTGAGAAGTCCATGGTCCGCGCCCGGAGAAGTACAGGGGTGCGTGCCCGGGGGAGGAGCGGCAATTGACGCGGGACGACCGGCATGAGCGCATGCCGGCACGGACACCGGGGACCGGGTGGCCATCCGCCACCCTGGACCCGGCGCGCCGGGACGCCCTGGCTCAGCGGTTGCTGGCCGCGCTGCGGGCCCGGTGTCCCGGCTCCCGGGCCGAGCTGCGTGGCTCGCTCGCCCGGGAAACGGCGGATCCGTACAGCGACATCGACCTCGGCTGGATCGTTCCCGACGCGGATTTCGACGACTGCGCAGCGGGGGCCGCCGCCTGTCTGGGGCAGGTGCGGGAGGTCGTCTCGGTGCGCGGTGACCCCGACCTGCAGCGGTCGAGCAAGCGACGTCTGCTCTTCGTGAACTTCCGGGATCTGCCGCTCTTCTGGCGCGTCGATCTGGAGATCTCCGCGGAGTCGGTCGCGCAGGACCCCGCGTACGACCGCGACAACCCGCAGGCGCGCGGCGACGACTGGTCGGCGGCCGCCAGCGCACTCGCCAATGCGGTGGCCGCCGTCAAGGCGGTGCTGCGCCAACGGCCGGACACCGCGCGGGGGTTGCTGGAGCGCGGCCTGCGGCGGGTCGGCGCTCAGGAGGTGGTCAGCGGGCGGTGGCAGGAGGACGTCGTACGTCTCGCCGATGCGGCCGTACGACAGGAGTCTGCTCAGCGCCCCCTCGCCGACCGGGTCGTACGGCTTGCCACGGACCTGCTGCCGCCCGGCCGCCGGGCGAGCGACTGACCGGGACCGCGGATCGTCGCGGCACAGCGCGTAGCCTGGGGCGAGGATCGCGTGCCAGGGGGAAGGGGCGGCAAGTGGACTGGTTCTGGTGGGTATTCATCTTCTTCATGGTTGGCGGCTTCGGCTGGGTCGCCGACCAGGGGCGCACCGCGCTGCGCACCCGGCACGAGCGCCGGATGGAGCGGCTGGAGACCGCGGAGCGGGAGCGCAGGGAGATCGAGGCGGCGCACAAGCCGCCCGAGCCGATCTGCGGCTGCACGCATCATCTCGCCAAGCATGACCGGCAGGGCAAATGCCACGAGACGGTCGAGGTGCCGACGGCCTGGGACGAGAACAAGAAGCCGCTGAGCTTCGAGCCGGGCGTCTGCAACTGCCAGCAGTACGTGGGACCACAGCCGCTGTCCCAGGTGTACGCGGACGATCTCACCGACCTGGCTTGAGAAGCCGACCGGCCCCGGGACCCGCCGGTTTCGCCACGGGTGCCCCGATCAGCATGGCCGGCGCGCCCCCGACCCGGGTCAGGAAGACCGTCGCCGCGTGCGGCCCCCTGGGTTTCACCCGGCGGCGCACCTCCTCCGGCTCGACCGCCGAACCGCGCTTCTTGACGGTCAGGCTGCCGACCTCCCGCTCGCGCAGCAGCGCCTTCAGCTTCTTGAGGCCGAAGGGGAGTTCGTCGGTGATCTCGTACGCGGTCGCGTACGGCGTGGCGCGCAGTTCGTCCGCTGTGATGTAGGCGATCGTCTCGTCGATCAGCCCGCCGTCGAGCTCTTCGGCGACCTCGGCGACCAGGTGCGCCCGGATGACGGCGCCGTCCGGTTCGTACAGGTACCGGCCGACCTTGCGGGGCGCGGGATCGGGCAGGCCGCGTCCGGTGAGGCTCGCACCGGACGGCAGCAGGGTGGCGCGGCGCAGTCCCGGCCGGGTGCCGAACCAGAGCACCGCCTCCTTGACGTCACCGCCGTCGGAGATCCACTCGGCCTCGGCGGCCGGGTGGATCATCTCGTGCGGGATGCCCGGCGCGATCTTGATGGCCCCGGATCCCGCATGCGCGGCGCCCACCGCCCAGGAGAGCGGCGGCGAGTACCCCTCGGGGTCGAAGATCCGGCCCCGTCCGCCACGCCGGGCAGGGTCGACGAAGACCGCGTCGTACGGGCCGGTGCCGATGTCCGCGACGTCCGCGCAGCGGACCTCGATCAACTCGCCCAGGTCCAGTGCCTCCGCGTTGGCCCGTGCCACGGCGGCCGTCAGCGGATCACGGTCGACCGCGAGTACGGAGATCCCGGCCCGGGCCATCGCGACCGCGTCCCCACCGATGCCGCAGCAGAGATCGGCCACGCCGTGCACGCCCAGCGCGGAGAGACGCCCGGCCCGGTGGCCGGCGACGGACTTCCGGGTGGCCTGCTCGACCCCGTGCGGGGTGAAGAACATCCGGTACGCGTCGTCCGCGCCGAACTTCGCCACCGCCCGCTGCCGCAGCCGGGCCTGGGCGAGCGCGGCCGAGACCAGCTCGGTCGGGTACGAGCGGCGCAGCCGGGTGGCGACGGCCAGTTCCCGCGCCGGGTCGAAGTCCCGCAACGAGTCGAGCAGGGCGGAGCCCTCGGCGGTGAGCAGGAGGGAGAAGGCGTCGAGGTCGGTCACCCGTCAAGTGTCTCAGCGCCGGTGGAGCCCGTTCGGTTCGGCGTACACAACCAGGCAGGGAGCGGTTCTGCGGCCCTGCCTCAAGGGTGCTGATGCCGCGACACCGACCGACGGCGTTGGCACTCCGCTTGACCGAGTGCTAATCGCCGTCCTAGTCTCAGTTCTGGCACTCCCCACGGGAGAGTGCCAAACATGGCGACGGGCCGGTCCGGCACCCGCGACGACGGATTCATCCGGTCGCCACCTCAAACAAGTTCACCCCGTGAGATCTCCGAAGGGGGAGACCGGATCGTGTCGACAACCAGCTCCAAGGTTGCCATTAAGCCGCTCGAGGACCGCATTGTGGTCCAGCCGCTCGACGCCGAGCAGACCACGGCCTCCGGCCTGGTCATTCCGGACACCGCCAAGGAGAAGCCCCAGGAGGGCGTCGTCCTGGCCGTGGGCCCGGGCCGCTTCGAGAACGGCGAGCGTCTTCCGCTCGACGTCAAGACCGGCGATGTCGTGCTGTACAGCAAGTACGGCGGCACCGAGGTGAAGTACAACAGCGAGGAGTACCTCGTGCTCTCGGCTCGCGACGTGCTCGCGATCATCGAGAAGTAATTCACCTGCGCGTTTCCTGATCTGCGCCCCTGGCTCCGCATCTGCTGTGTTCGCACACCGAGTGGCGGGCGCCGGGGGCGCAGTTCGCTTTTTGAGAGGACTGAATCAGCTCCATGGCGAAGATCCTGAAGTTCGACGAGGACGCCCGTCGCGCCCTCGAGCGCGGCGTCAACAAGCTTGCCGACACGGTCAAGGTGACGATCGGCCCCAAGGGCCGCAACGTCGTCATCGACAAGAAGTTCGGCGCCCCCACCATCACCAACGACGGTGTCACGATCGCCCGTGAGGTCGAGCTCGACGACCCGTACGAGAACCTCGGCGCCCAGCTGGTGAAGGAGGTGGCGACCAAGACCAACGACATCGCGGGTGACGGCACCACCACCGCGACCGTGCTGGCCCAGGCGCTGGTCCGCGAGGGCCTGCGCAACGTCGCTGCCGGCGCTTCGCCCGCCTCCCTGAAGAAGGGCATCGACGCCGCGGTCAAGGCCGTGTCCGACGAGCTGCTCGCGACCGCCCGCCCCATCGACGACAAGGCCGACATCGCCGCCGTCGCCGGGCTCTCGGCGCAGGACAAGCAGGTCGGTGAGCTCATCGCCGAGGCGATGGACAAGGTCGGCAAGGACGGTGTCATCACCGTCGAGGAGTCCAACACCTTCGGCCTGGAGCTCGACTTCACCGAGGGCATGGCCTTCGACAAGGGTTACCTCTCGCCGTACATGGTGACCGACCAGGAGCGTATGGAGGCCGTCCTCGACGACCCGTACATCCTGATCCACCAGGGCAAGATCGCTTCGATCCAGGACCTGCTGCCGCTGCTCGAGAAGGTCATCCAGGCCGGCGGCTCCAAGCCGCTGCTGATCATCGCTGAGGACGTCGAGGGCGAGGCCCTGTCGACCCTGGTGGTGAACAAGATCCGCGGCACGTTCAACGCCGTCGCGGTCAAGGCCCCCGGCTTCGGCGACCGCCGCAAGGCGATGCTCGGCGACATGGCCACCCTCACCGGTGCCACCGTCATCGCCGAGGAGGTCGGCCTCAAGCTCGACCAGGCCGGTCTGGACGTACTGGGCTCCGCCCGCCGCGTCACGATCACCAAGGACGACACGGTCATCGTCGACGGCGGTGGCAAGGCCGACGAGGTCCAGGGCCGCGTCAACCAGATCAAGGCCGAGATCGAGTCCACGGACTCCGACTGGGACCGCGAGAAGCTCCAGGAGCGCCTCGCGAAGCTGGCCGGCGGCGTGTGCGTGATCAAGGTCGGCGCCGCCACCGAGGTGGAGCTCAAGGAGAAGAAGCACCGTCTGGAGGACGCCATCTCCGCGACCCGCGCCGCGGTCGAGGAGGGCATCGTCTCCGGTGGTGGCTCCGCTCTGGTGCACGCCGGGAAGGTCCTCGAAGGTTCCCTCGGCAAGGAGGGCGACGAGGCCACCGGTGTCGCCGTCGTCCGCCGCGCCGTCGTCGAGCCGCTGCGCTGGATCGCGGAGAACGCGGGCCTCGAGGGCTACGTCATCACCGCGAAGGTCGCCGAGCTCGGCAAGGGCGAGGGCTTCAACGCCGCGACCAGCGAGTACGGCGACCTGGTGAAGGCCGGCGTCATCGACCCGGTCAAGGTCACCCGCTCCGCGCTGGAGAACGCCGCGTCGATCGCTTCGCTGCTGCTCACGACCGAGACCCTGGTCGTCGAGAAGCCGGCCGAGGAGGAGCCCGAGGCGGGCCACGGCCACGGCCACTCGCACTGAGGCGTCGCCGGACCGGCTGACACGTCGCAGAAGGCCCCTGCCCTGCCGCTCGGCGGTGGGACAGGGGCTTTCGGCGTTCAGCCGAGCGCGCCGAGCTGGCGCATCAGGCCGAGCACATCGTGGTGCCACCAGCCTTCCTGGATCTTGCCGTCCTTGAACCGGAAGATCGTGGTGCCCGTCATCGTGCACTGCTTGCCCGTGGGTGCGATGCCCATGAAGTCGCCCTTGTGGATGCCGGTCAGGGTCCACAGCGTCGCGACGTCGTCCCCCTCGCAGATCTGCCGGTCCAGGCTCACGGTGAAGTCGAAAGCAGAACGCCATCTGCTGACATCGCTCCGCAGACCGTCGCACCCGACCACGGTGTCCTCTTCCTTCAGGATGTCGTGGTCGGCGTAGTCGGCCGCGAACACCTCGTCGATGGCGTCGAGATTGCCGCCGGCGGCGATCTCGTGGAAGAACCGGCGTGACAGTTCCTGGTTCAACTGTTCGTCGCGCACCACGTCGAGGTCGGTGAAGGTCGGCGTTCCGTCGCAGAGCTCCACCATTTCCTGGAAGATCCGGTCGGTCTCCGGCAGCTTGGAGTTCGCCACCGCCTCTTCGTACGACGGAAATTCGACGATCTCGACGTAGTGTGCGCCGTCGGAGCGGTCCTTGCCGATCAAACTGTGGGTGGCGGTCCGCCTGCCCTTGGTCTGT
Source organism: Streptomyces sp. NPDC051320 (assembly GCF_040682175.1). NCBI lineage: Bacteria > Bacillati > Actinomycetota > Actinomycetes > Kitasatosporales > Streptomycetaceae > Streptomyces > Streptomyces sp. NPDC051320. The sequence continues at coordinate 254,934 of NZ_JBFBAL010000004.1, read as the reverse complement.
TCGACCCATTGATCCATGAGGCGGTCCACGTCGTCGAACCGCTCGGTCTTGCAGTCGATTACTTGTACGAATTTCATGGCGTCTCCCGGTCTCACGGTTTGAGTGGGATGATCCCAGTCTAGGCGGATTGGGCCAGGCCCGACGGCAGAACTGGATCCGGCGCTGAACACCCGCGCGAGATAGACGCCGTAGGGGTTCGGAGCTGCTGTCCTTTGAACAGCATCAGCCAGTAGCCACGCGGCTACTGCGACCCCGTACCACTGCGATCTCGTGCTACTGCGACCCGTACTACTGCGACCTCGTGCTACTGCGACCCCGTACTACTGGGGCCCGTACTTGCGGCCTGTCTTGGAGGTGATCCCTCCGAGCAGGCCGCGCGGCGCGAGTTTCGCCGCCCCCATGAGCACTTTGTACCGCGGGTCCGGAATCGACACCGACTTGCCCCGGGCCAGATCCGCCAGCGCCGCCGCCACCAGCTTGTCGGCGTCCAGCCACATCCACCCGGGGATACCGTCGGTACCCATCCCGGCCCGCTCATGGAACTCCGTACGGACGAAGCCGGGGCACAGCGCCATCATCCGCACCCCCGACCCGGCCACGTCCTTCGCCGCGCCCTGCGTGAACTGCACGACCCACGCCTTCGATGCCCCGTACGTGCCGCGCGGCAGGAACGCGGCCACCGACGCCACGTTCACCACCCCGCCGCGTCCGCGCGACCGCATCCCGGGGACCGCAGCGGCGGTCAGCCGCAGCACCGCCTCGCAGTGCACCTTGAGCATCGTCAGCTCGTCGGCCAACGGTACGTCCAGGAAGCGGCCCTTGTTGCCGAAGCCGGCGTTGTTGACCAGCAGATCGACCACGTTCCGGGAGTCCGCGAGGCGCTTCTCGACCGCCGCGATCCCGTCGTCCGTGGCGAGGTCCGCGGTCAGCACCTCCGCCTCGATGCCGTGCCGGTCGTGCAGCTCGGTCGCTTGATCACGTAGCCGTTCGGTGTCCCGGGCCACCAGGACGAGGTTGTGGCCGTCCGTGGCCAGCCGCCGCGCGAAGGCGGCTCCGATTCCGGCGGTAGAACCCGTGATCAGTGCAGTCGTCATGAGCGGAACGTTAGTGCCCCGCGTGCCCGCCCGAGTGACCGGCGGTGCGGTCGGTGACGTGTCCCGCCTGCCACCCCTTGTCGACCACCACGAACTGCCCCATCATTCCGTGGTCCTCGTGGTCGAGCAGATGACAGTGATACATGTACGGATGGTCGGGATCGGACGGTCCGTCGAAGCGCACCGAGATCTTCACCGTCGCACCGAGCGGCATCGCGATGGTGTCCTTCGGCCCGCGCAGCGACGGTTCCGGTTCCTTCCCGTTGACCGACACGACCCTGAACTGCACATCGTGGACAGGGAAGTTGTGGGTCATGTCACCGCCGTTGTGCAGCGTCCACACCTCGGTGGTGCCACGGGTGACCATCGGCACCGGTCCACAGCCAGGCGAACCCGCCGCCGAGCAGCCCGACGAGCACCGCCGACACCGAGCCGAAGATGATCAGTACCCGCTTGAGGCGCCCACGCCCGCTGGTCTTGGTCATGGGGCCGACCCTCCCTCGGCAGGCCCCTGTTCGGCATCGGGTGGATCCCTGACGAGCCCCCTGAGCGAACCCTAGGAGCGCCTCCCGGTCCCTTGCTCGCTGTACTCGCGTGCCACGGCCAGCAGGCCGGGTTCCATCCACTCGGCGGCCACCAGCGTGCGCGGCAGCAGTTCACGCTCCGTGGTCACCGCGCGGAACAGCAGCGCCACCGTGATGTCGTGGTCGGGCCGGTGCACCACCTCGATCGGGTCGCCGGCGCTGAACTCACCCGTCTCGATCACCCGCAGCAGCGCGCCCGGCGCCCCGGCCCGTGTGAAGCGCCTGACCCAGCCCTTTTCGCCGAGGTGGCCCTGGAACGTACGGCAGGGGATCCGGCCGCCGGTGACCTCCAGCACCACGTCGGGGCCGACCCGCCACCGCTCACCGACCAGAGCGCCGCTCACATCGACGCCACTGGTGGTGAGGTTCTCGGCGAACGAGCCGTCGGCGAGCGGGCGCCCGAGCCGGTGCTCCCAGTCGTCGAGGTCCTCCCTCGCGAAGGCGTACACGGCCCGCCCCTCGCCCCCGTGGAACCGCAGATCGCAGACCGCGTCTCCCTCGACCCCACCGGCTCCCACGCCCTTGGGGCCCGGTGCGAACACCCGTACCGGCCCGTCGACCGGGCGTTTGTCGACACCGGTGAGGCCCCCCTCGGCATCCGTGTAATCGGCGTGCTTCGCCCGCCCCACATTCAATGACAGAAGCTTCATACCGGCAGGTTAGAGGGGGCGTTGTCCAAGCCACAAAGCGAAAATCGCCGCTTGCCCCAAGTGTCTCTTATGCTCGCCTCATGATCGAGGCTCGCCATCTCCGTGTCCTGCGCGCAGTCGCCGCCACCGGTTCCTTCTCGGCAGCCGCCCGTGAACTGGGCTGTACCCAGCCGGCGGTCAGTCAGCAGATGAAGGCGCTGGAGGCTTCGTCGGGTACCACGCTGCTGGTTCGGACGGGCCGGGAAATGCGGCTGACCGAGGCGGGCGACGTCCTGGTGCGGCACGCGGCGGGCATCCTCGCCGGGCTGACCGCCGCCGAGGAGGAGGTCGCCGCGATCGCCGGGCTGCGGTCCGGCCGGGTCCGGCTGGTGTCCTTCCCCAGCGGTAGTTCGACACTGGTCCCCACCGCGCTCGCCGCCCTGCGTGCCGCGCATCCGGGGACCCGGGTCTCGCTGGTCGAGGCGGAGCCGCCGCGCTCCGTCGACATGCTGCGCCAGGGCGACTGCGATGTGGCGCTCGCCTTCCGGTACGGAGCGGGCACCGGCGAATGGGACGACCTGGTCGTGCGTCCGCTGCTCACCGACCGCATGGTCTGCCTGGTGCCCGACGGTCACCGGCTCGCCGGTGCGGCCGCCATCGGGGTGGCCGACCTGGCCGGCGAGCCCTGGATCACGGGCTGCCCGCGCTGCCGCCGTCAGTTGGTCGAGGTCTGCGAGAGCGCGGGATTCACGCCGCGGATCGACTTCGCGACCGATGACTACCCCGCGGTGATCGGGCTGGTCGGCGCCGGGCTCGGCGTCGCGGTCCTGCCGGAGCTCGCGATCGGAACGGTACGCCGCAGGGGCACCAGCGTGCTGCCGGTCGAGCCCGCCGTGCAGCGGGAGATCGTCGCGCTGACGCTGCCGGATCTGGCCCGGGTGCCGGCCGTGGCGGCGACACTGGACCGGCTTGCCGGGGTCGCCGCACGCTGACGGGACGTCGAGTCGTGGATGTCGGGTGCTTGGGGTTTGCGGGCCTGGAGGCCCGGCCTGCGGGAACGTTTCTGCTGCGAGGTGGGCGGCCGCGGGTCCGTCAGCCGGGGCCCGAGCCGTTGGGGGTCGCGGCGGCGATCAGCCGGTTGCGGGCCCGCCCCATGAGTTCCTCGCGCTCGTCCTCGGTCAGCCCGCCCCACACCCCGTACGGTTCCCGCACGGCGAGCGCGTGGGCCGCGCATTCGGCGCGGACCGGGCACCGCATGCAGACCTCCTTGGCCGAGGCTTCGCGGGCGCTGCGGGCCGCGCCCCGTTCGCCCTCCGGGTGGAAGAACAGCGAGCTGTCCACCCCGCGGCAGGCCGCGAGGAGTTGCCAGTCCCACAGGTCGGCGTTGGGTCCGGGAAGGCGGGAGAAATCTGCCATTGCTTGTCCCCTTGAAGCCGTTGTCAGGCGGGGGCGGTGACGTCGACCGCGCCCCGCGACGGTACATCCGCGATGTAAGTAGATGTAAATATGACTCATTACGAATCTAGTCACATACGCGGGCGAAACGGAAGAAAAGCAGCTGAATGGGTTATGTCCGGCCAATAACCCCAGGTGACGCGCATGACTCTCCTCCGCAACCGACTCCTCACGTAGAGTGCTGAAGGCGGCCGTCCGGCCCGTAACTCTTTCGAGTGACCGTCGTTGAGAGTGCGTGGGCGGTTGAAACAACAAGCGCTCGGGCACATGTCCGAGAGGCGTCGACCGCACAGGTGACGATTCGTACCCAGCCTGGAGGCTCAAGGTGACGCGCATCAGCTGCGGAGGGCGGTCATGACATCCGTCCTCGTCTGCGACGATTCCCCGCTTGCCCGAGAAGCGCTCCGTCGCGCGGTCGCGACCGTGCCCGGCGTCGAGCGTGTGACGACGGCGGCCAACGGCGAGGAAGTCCTCCGCCGCTGGGGCGCCGACCGTTCGGACCTGATTCTGATGGACGTACGCATGCCCGGTCTGGGCGGCGTCGAGACCGTGCGGCGGCTGCTCTCCGCGGACCCCGGCGCTCGGATCATCATGCTGACGGTCGCGGAGGACCTTGACGGAGTGGCTCTCGCCGTCGCCGCGGGCGCCCGTGGCTATCTGCACAAGGACGCCTCGCGCGCCGAGCTGCGGGCGACGGTGACCCAGGCACTCGCGGACCCGACGTGGCGGCTCGCCCCGCGCCGGCTGCGTTCGGCCGAGATGGGAGCGGCTCCCACGCTCACCGCGCGGGAGATCCAGGTGCTCGAAGGAATGAGCCACGGCCGCTCCAATGCGGAGATCGGCCGTGAGCTCTTCCTCTCCGAGGACACGGTGAAGACGCACGCCAGGCGACTGTTCAAGAAGCTCGGCGCCTCCGACCGCGCGCATGCGGTGGCGCTCGGCTTCCGCTGGGGTCTGGTGCGTTAGAGCACGGCCAGCAGGACCCCCGTCCGCCCGACGGCGGACGGGGTGGCGGACGCCCCAACTCGGTTTTCCGAGCGATGCCGCATCCTTGAGGTGTGGAGGTCCTCGGGGACGAGTCGTTCGAGCGGGAGGGGAGGGCGCAGCGGATGAGTTCCGGCGCACTTGCTCATAACGCTTCAGTGCACAACTACGAGCCCGGTGGAGCGGATGGTCCGGCGCCGGGGCACCATGGTCCGATGCGCGAGGACGAGGCTTCGAATGCCCATGCGGCCATCGGCGCACTCGTTCATCTCGCCGTCGACGGTGACCAGCAGGCGACCCACGATCTGCTGGCCCACGTCCATCCGCTGGCCCTGCGCTACTGCCGCACCCGGCTGAACCGGCTGCCCGGTGATGCCCGTCACTTCGTTGAGGACCTCGCGCAGGAGGTCTGTGTCGCCGTCCTGATGGCGCTGCCGCGCTACAAGGACACCGGGCGGCCGTTCGAAGCCTTCGTCTTCGCGATCGCCACGCACAAGGTCGCCGATCTCCAGCGGGCGGCGATGCGCCATCCCGGATCCACCGCTGTGCCCTCGGACGAGATGCCGGAGCGGCCCGACGATTCGCTCGGTCCTGAGGAACGGGCGTTGCTCAGCAGTGATGCCGCCTGGGCCAAGAAGCTTCTTGCGAACCTGCCGGAGAACCAGCGCGAGCTGCTGGTGCTGCGCGTCGCGGTCGGGCTGACCGCCGAGGAGACCGGGCAGATGCTGGGGATGTCGCCCGGCGCCGTTCGGGTGGCACAGCACCGGGCGCTGAGCCGGCTGCGGGCACTGGCCGAGCAGTAGGAAGCACAGAAGCTGTTGTCCGGTCGCCGCTGGGCTCGGGGCTTCCAAGGTCCGGTGATCATGCAGATCGTGGAATGAGACGCCCCCGGAGCCCGTTAGCATGGACATCCGCACCGATCAAGGCCATTTGGGGAAGGTGTCATGACTGCAAACGTCGACGGAGTGCCCGAGAAGTTCGCGACGCTCGGGCTGACGTACGACGATGTGCTGCTGCTGCCGGGCGCGTCGGACGTGCTGCCGAGCGCGGTCGACACCTCGTCCCGGATCTCCCGGAACGTCACGGTGAACATCCCGCTGCTCTCCGCGGCGATGGACAAGGTCACCGAGGCCCGGATGGCCATCGCCATGGCCCGTCAGGGCGGTGTCGGCGTGCTGCACCGCAATCTGTCGATCGAGGACCAGGCCAACCAGGTCGACCTGGTGAAGCGCTCCGAGTCCGGCATGGTCACCGACCCGATCACCGTGCACCCGGACGCGACGCTGCGCGAGGCCGACGAGCTGTGTGCCAAGTTCCGCATCAGCGGTGTCCCGGTCACCGATCCGGCGGGCAAGCTGCTGGGCATCGTCACCAACCGTGACATGGCCTTCGAGTCGGACCGCAGCCGGCAGGTGCGCGAGGTCATGACCCCGATGCCGCTGGTGACCGGCAAGGTCGGCATCTCCGGCGCGGACGCCATGGAGCTGCTGCGCCGGCACAAGATCGAGAAGCTGCCGCTGGTCAACGACGCGGGCATTCTCAAGGGCCTGATCACGGTGAAGGACTTCGTCAAGGCCGAGAAGTACCCCAACGCCGCCAAGGACGCCGAGGGCCGGCTGCTCGTCGGCGCGGCCGTCGGGGCGAGCCCCGAGGCGCTGGACCGGGCCCAGGCGCTGGCCGAGGCCGGTGCCGACTTCCTGATCGTCGACACCTCGCACGGTCACAACAGCAACGCCCTCAACTGGATGGCGAAGATCAAGTCGAGCGTCCCGGTGGACGTCATCGGCGGCAACGTCGCGACCCGCGACGGCGCCCAGGCCCTGCTCGACGCGGGCGTGGACGGCGTCAAAGTCGGTGTCGGCCCCGGCTCGATCTGTACCACCCGGGTGGTCGCCGGGATCGGCGTTCCCCAGGTCACCGCGATCTACGAGGCGGCGCTCGCCGCCCGCGCGGCCGGTGTCCCGGTGATCGGCGACGGGGGTCTGCAGTATTCCGGCGACATCGGCAAGGCGCTCGCGGCCGGCGCCGACAGCGTGATGCTGGGCAGTCTGCTCGCCGGTTGCGAGGAGTCCCCCGGCGAGCTGCTCTTCATCAACGGCAAGCAGTTCAAGTCGTACCGCGGCATGGGCTCGCTCGGCGCGATGCAGACCCGCGGTCAGGCCAGGTCGTACTCCAAGGACCGTTACTTCCAGGCCGAGGTCTCGTCCGACGACAAGCTGGTGCCGGAGGGCATCGAGGGCCAGGTGCCCTACCGGGGTCCGCTGGCGAACGTGCTGCACCAGCTCGTCGGCGGTCTGCGCCAGACGATGGGCTATGTGGGCGCGGCCTCCGTCGACCAGATGGAGAGCAAGGGCCGGTTCGTCCGGATCACCTCGGCGGGCCTCAAGGAGAGCCACCCGCACGACATCCAGATGACGGTCGAGGCGCCGAACTACACCCGGCGCTGAACTGCCCACGTATTACCGCACAAGCCCGACCGGCCGATGGCCGGCCGGGCTTCGGTATGAGCGTCGGGGATACTGGAACGGCATACGTAGAGGGAAAGGCCACACATCGTGACTGAGATCGAGATCGGGCGCGGCAAGCGCGGCCGCAGGGCGTACGCGTTCGACGACATCGCCATCGTGCCGAGCCGGCGCACCCGGGACCCGAAGGAGGTCTCGATCGCCTGGCAGATCGACGCCTACCGCTTCGAGCTGCCGTTCCTGGCCGCACCGATGGACTCGGTCGTCTCGCCGAGGACCGCCATCCGCATCGGCGAGATGGGCGGCCTCGGCGTGCTGAACCTCGAAGGCCTGTGGACCCGGTACGACGACCCGCAGCCGCTGCTCGACGAGATCGCCGAGCTCGACGGGGAAACCGCGACCCGTCGCCTGCAGGAGATCTATGCGGCCCCGATCAGGGAGGATCTGATCGGTCAGCGCATCAAGGAGGTCCGCGACTCGGGTGTGGTCACCGCCGCCGCGCTCTCCCCGCAGCGCACCGCCCAGTTCTCCAAGGCCGTGGTCGACGCGGGTGTCGACATCTTCGTCATCCGCGGTACGACGGTCTCCGCCGAGCACGTCTCCGGCGCGGCCGAGCCGCTGAACCTCAAGCAGTTCATCTACGAGCTGGACGTCCCGGTCATCGTCGGCGGCTGCGCGACCTACACCGCGGCGCTGCACCTGATGCGTACCGGCGCGGCGGGTGTCCTCGTCGGCTTCGGCGGCGGCGCCGCGCACACCACCCGCAACGTCCTGGGCATCCAGGTGCCGATGGCGACCGCGGTCGCCGACGTGGCGGCGGCCCGCCGGGACTACATGGACGAGTCCGGCGGTCGTTACGTGCACGTCATCGCCGACGGCGGCGTCGGCTGGTCCGGCGACCTGCCGAAGGCGATTGCCTGCGGCGCGGACTCGGTGATGATCGGCTCCCCGCTGGCCCGTGCCTCGGACGCCCCCGGCCGGGGCCGCCACTGGGGCATGGAGGCCGTCCACGAGGACGTGCCGCGCGGCAAGCTGGTGGACCTGGGCATCGTCGGCACCACCGAGGAGGTCCTGGCGGGGCCTTCGCACATCCCGGACGGCTCGATGAACTTCTTCGGGGCGCTGCGCCGCTCGATGGCGACCACGGGCTACAGCGAGCTGAAGGAATTCCAGCGCGTCGAGGTGACGGTGGCCGACGCGCAGCACAAGCGCTGAAACCGGCCCCGCCCGGTTACCCGGATCCCCGCTGCACCGGTCGAACGGCAGCGGGGATTCGTGGTGTCTGCGGTCAGACCGCCCGCTTCATGCCGGCGAAGGACGCGCACACCGCGATCACGATGAACACGTAGCTCATGAAGTCCGAATCGGCCCGCCAGGCCTCGTTGAGCAGGCCGAAGTGCTGGAAGAACAGCTCGGACACGGAGACCGGGAGGTGCTTCGTGGCGATGATCGCCTCGCCGAGCAGCTGGCCGAAGTAGATCGAGGCCAGCGAGAGAACGGCGCTGATCCCGGCGAGCGCCAGGTGGTCGCCGCCCACCTTGCCCGCGGCGAAGCCGATGATGAAGCCGACGGCGATGGCCGCGTAACCGATCTCGTGGCTGGTGGCGCCCAGGATGCCGCCGTAGGCGGCCCCCACGGCGATGGCCGCGACGAGGGCCACCACCACACCGCCGGCGAGGTTCTTCCGCACTGGGGCGGGCGGCGGAGCCATCGGGTAACCGAAGCTCTGCGGCGGCTGGGCCGGCTGCGTCGGGTCGGACGGGTATGGCGGTGGTACGGGCTGGCTCATGCTGAATCCCCCCTGGGACGAGTACGCACTGGTGTGCGGTAAGCGAACGCCGCAGGCTAGCAGTCCGCAGCGACAAGGGGGGTGGCGGGGCTCACGGGGTCGTTGGGCTCTCGGCTTCGGTGGCTCCCGGGGTCGTCGGGCCGTGGCGGGCGGTCGCGTCTCACAGGCGGTGGGCGGCCCCGATCGGGGTGGCGCCCCGGGTGTCCAGCAGGAGCTGGGCCTTCACCGCGAGGCCCTGGAGGTCGTAGGTGCGGTGGTGCTGGAGGAGCAGGGTCAGATCCGCGTCCGCCGCGGCTTCGTAGAGGGAGTCGGCTCGCGGGACCGGTACGTCGCGGATACGCCAGTCGGGGACGTACGGGTCGTGATAGCTGACCGATGCGCCGAGGTCCATCAGCCGCCGGGCGATTTCGCCGGCCGGGGAGTTCTCCTGGTCGGCGAGGTCCGGTTTGTACGTCACCCCGAGCAGCAGCACCCGGGCGCCGCGGGCGGACTTGCCGTGCTCGTTGAGCAGGGTGGCGGAACGCTGGATGACGTACTGCGGCATACGGTCGTTGACCTGCTGCGCGAGTTCCACCATGCGCAGCGGGCGGGCCGCGTGCGGCGGGCCCGCGGTGTCCACCGGGACGCCGTGGCCGCCGACGCCGGGGCCGGGGCGGAAGGCGTGGAAGCCGAAGGGCTTGGTCTCGGCGCAGCGGATGACGTCCCAGAGATCGACGCCGAGCTCGTGGCAGAGCACCGCCATCTCGTTGACCAGTGCGATGTTGACATGCCGGAAGTTGGTCTCGAGCAGCTTGGTCATCTCGGCCTCGCGTGGGCCGCGGGCCCGCACCACCTTGTCGCTGAGCCGTCCGTAGAAGGCCGCGGCCGACTCGGTGCAGGCGGGGGTGAGGCCGCCGATGACCTTGGGCGTCGCGGCATACGGGTGATTCCGACTGCCCGGGTCGAGCCGACTGGGGGAGTAGGCGAGATGGAAATCCCGGCCGGCCCGTAGTCCGGAGCCCTCTTCCAGCAGGGGGCGCAGGATTTCCTCGGTGGTGCCCGGATAGACGGCGGATTCGACGATGACGGTGGTGTGCGGGCGCAGCCGTGCCGCGAGTGCGCGGGTCGCGTCGGTGACCGGAGCGAGATCGAGTGCCCGGTCCTCGCCGAGTGGCGTCGGAGCACAGATGACGGCAGTACGGACCCGGCCCAACTGGGCCGGATCGGTGACCGGCCGGAAGCCCCCCGAGAGCATCCGGCGGATGTCGGCGGCGCTGAGCGAACCGTCGACGGGGGTGTGCCCCGCGGACAGTTGCAGCAACCGGTGCGGGTCGGTGTCGTAACCGATGGTTTCGAGGCCGGTGGCGACAGCGGCCTGTGCGAGCGGCAGGCCGAGGTGGCCGAGTCCGATGACGGCGAGATCTGCGGGCATGGGGTGGTCCGTCTTCCCAATAGCCGGAGGGGGACGATGACGCAAGTCCTGTGGACAGCGCAATGTCAGGTTAGGAGTAAATATGACCGATTTGCGGTATTGGGCGGTTCATGTCGGCCGAGTGTTGTCCACAGGCGGTGGCTGAAGTCGTCGAAGGCGGACAGAATCGGGGGTGTACGACCGACCCGATCTACGCGGGAGGCAACAGTGAGGACAGCGACACTGGGACCCGACGAGCGCACCGAGGCGATCGCCGGAATGGCCGAGCGTGAACTGGACGTACTGGTGGTGGGCGCCGGTGTGGTGGGCGCGGGGACGGCGCTGGACGCCGCCACGCGCGGCCTGGCGACCGGCCTCGTCGAGGCGCGGGACTGGGCATCGGGCACATCGAGCCGGTCGAGCAAACTCATTCACGGCGGTCTGCGCTATCTGGAGATGCTCGACTTCGCTCTGGTCAGAGAGGCGCTGAAGGAGCGCGGCCTGCTTCTCGAGCGGCTCGCCCCGCACCTGGTGCGGCCGGTGCCGTTCCTGTATCCCCTGCAGCACAAGGGCTGGGAGCGGCTCTACGCGGGCTCCGGTGTGGCGCTGTACGACGCCATGTCGTTCTCCTCCGGACATGGCCGCGGCCTGCCGACCCACCGCCATCTGACCCGCAAGCACGCCCTGCGGGTGGCGCCGGCCCTCCGGAAGGACGCCCTGGTCGGGGCCCTGCAGTATTACGACGCGCAGATGGACGACGCGCGTTACGTCATGACCTTGGTGCGGACGGCCGCGAGCTACGGCGCGCTGGTCGCCAACCGGACCAAGGTGGTCGACTTCCTGCGCGAGGGCGAACGGGTCGTCGGCGTCCGGGTGAAGGACGTCGAGAGCGGCGCGGAGCACGAGATCCGCGCCAAGCAGGTGGTCAATGCCACCGGGGTGTGGACCGACGACACCCAGGCGCTGATCGGTGAGCGGGGGCAGTTCCATGTCCGGGCGTCGAAGGGCATCCATCTGGTCGTACCCAAGGACCGAATCCACTCCACGACCGGGCTGATCCTGCGGACCGAGAAGTCGGTGCTGTTCGTGATCCCCTGGGGCCGGCACTGGATCGTGGGCACCACCGACACGGACTGGGATCTCGACAAGGCACACCCCGCGGCGTCCAGCGCCGATATCGACTACCTGCTGGAACACGTCAACTCCGTGCTCGCGGTGCCGCTGACCCGGGACGACGTCGAGGGGGTGTACGCGGGACTGCGGCCGCTGCTGGCCGGCGAGTCCGACGCGACCAGCAAGCTCTCCCGGGAGCACACGGTCGCGCATCCGGTGCCCGGCCTGGTGGTGGTGGCCGGCGGCAAGTACACGACCTACCGGGTGATGGCCAAGGACGCGGTGGACGCGGCGGTGCACGCCCTGGACCAGCGGGTCGCCGAGTGCGTCACGGAAAACGTGCCGCTGATCGGCGCCGAGGGCTACAACGCGCTGTGGAACGGCAGGGCGCGGCTGGCCGCACGGACGGGTCTTCATGTGGTCCGGGTGGAGCACCTGCTCAACCGCTTCGGCGCCATGACACAGGAGTTGCTGGAGCTGATCGAGAAGGATCCTTCCCTGGGCGAGCCGCTGACGGGTGCCGACGACTATCTGCGGGCCGAGGTGGTTCATGCCGCGTCGCACGAGAGCGCGCGCCATCTGGACGACGTGCTCACCCGCCGCACCAGAATCTCGATAGAAACCTTCGACAGGGGAACACGCTGTGCCAGAGAGGCCGCCGAGCTGATGGCGTCGGTGCTCGGCTGGGACAAGGGCCAGATCGAGAAGGAGATCGAGCACTACGAGAAGCGGGTGGAGGCGGAGCGGGAATCGCAGCGGCAGCCGGACGACCTGACCGCGGACGCGGCGAGGCTGGGCGCTCCGGACATCTCGCCGCTGGCATGACCCCCCATCGGGGCCCGGCCACGGGGGGACGGCCGGGCCTGCGGACCCCGCACCATCACCGGTCCCGGAGTGAGGGACAATGGTCGCTCTGCCAGGGCGGGTTGAACGCAGAGGGGACGCATGTCGGAGGCGGAGCAGGCGAAGGAACCCACGGGGCGCCTCCTGGCTGGGCGGTACCGGCTTGGAGGGGTGCTCGGTAAGGGCGGCATGGGCACGGTCTGGCGGGCCGTGGACGAGACACTCGGCCGCACCGTCGCAGTGAAGGAACTGCGTTTCCCCTCGGCGATCGACGAGGACGAGAAGCGCAGGCTCGTCACGCGCACCCTGCGCGAGGCGAAGGCGATTGCCAGGATCCGCAACAACGGAGCGGTGACCGTCTACGACGTGGTGGACGAGGACGACCGGCCGTGGATCGTCATGGAACTCGTCGAGGGCTGCTCGCTCGCCGAGTTGGTGCGGGAGAAGGGCGTGCTCACCCCCAGGCGCGCGGCCGAGGTGGGCCTCGCGATTCTCGACGTGCTGCGGCTGGCGCACCGTGAAGGCATCCTGCACCGTGATGTGAAGCCGTCCAACGTACTGATCGCCGAGGACGGCCGCGTCGTACTGACCGACTTCGGGATCGCGCAGGTCGAGGGCGACCCGTCGGTGACCTCGACCGGCATGCTCGTCGGTGCCCCCTCGTACATCTCGCCGGAGCGCGCCCGCGGGCACAAACCCGGCCCTCCTGCCGACCTGTGGTCGCTCGGCGGGCTGCTGTACGCAAGCGTCGAGGGTGCGCCTCCGTACGACAAGGGGTCGGCCATCGCGACCCTCACCGCGGTGATGACCGAGCCCGTCGACCCGCCGAAGAACGCGGGCCCGCTGACGGAGGTCATCTACGGCCTGCTGGCGAAGGACCCGGCCCAGCGACTCGACGACGCGGGTGCCAGGACTCTGCTCAACGCGGTGATCAACGCCCCCGATGCGCCGGAGCAGGCGGACGACCCGGTGCCCTTGGACGCCACCCGGGTGGTTCCGCTGCCCCCGGCGCCGGACGAGCCGAAGGCCAAGGCCAAGCCGGTAGCGAAGCCGAAGGCCAAGCCGGTAGTGAAGCCGAACCCGAAGCCGCAGTCCGGGCTCCGGGCCGAGTCCCAGCCGAAGACGCTCGGCGCGACGTCCGCGGAGCCCGGTGCACCCCGCGAGTTCAAAGTTCCCAAGGTGCTGGACACGGCCGCCGCGGAACGCGTGCGCAGCGCGCTGAAATCGGTGCGCACGGCGCGATCCGAGGCTGCCCCGGCCAAGCCCGCCGGTGCGGCGGGCGGGCCCCCGGCCCGGGTCAGGGCGCCGCTCACCGACGTCGTTCCGCGCCGCACCCTGGTGATCATCGCCGCCGTCATCGTGCTGGCTCTGCTCGGGACCGTGCTCGCCTTTTCCCTGAGCGGTGACGGCAGCAAGGGCAACGGCAGCAAGGCCAAAGCCGGCACCGGCACGTCGAGCGGAAAGAGCGCCGGGCCCGACAGCACGGGCAAGGCGAAGCCCGACGAGCCGAGTGGCAAGCCCGGCCAGGAAGCGACCGGCAGTCAGGGGAACGGCAAAGCGAAGGGGAAGGACAGCGGCGGCGCGTCGTCGAACACCGGTGACCCCTCATCGACCTCGCCGTCCGGTTCCGCGCTGCCCAGTGGGTACAAGACGATCACCGACGGCCGGTTCCACTTCTCGATGGCGATGCCCGCCTCGTTCACCCGCGGATCGATAGCGGGTCAGAACTCGGGCGGCATATACAGCGCCCACCGGGACTTTCCGCGCGTCCAGGTCGACTTCACCGACTCTCCCAAGGACGACGCCGCTGCCGCCTGGCGGGCCTCGGTGACGGCCGTGTCGGGAAGCAGTAACTCCTACAGGCATCTCGGCATCGCGAAGGTCGACTACAAGGGGTATCCGACCGTCGCCGACTGGAAGTTCGAGCGGGAGCAGAACGGCGAGCGCGTCCGGGTGCTCAACCGCGGGTTCAAGGTGGACGCCCACCGCGGTTACTCCATCATGATCAGCTGCAAGGCGAGCGAGTGGGACGGCGACGCCTGCCGCACGCTGCGTGATACGGCGTTCAGGACGTTCAGCCCCAAGAAGTGACCGCGAACACGTATCGTGAGAGGACGCGGACCGTACGCAGCCGCAATGGGCCCGTAATCGACCGTAATTGACGGTTTGATGTGGTCCCCTGACCAAGGAACAGCGCGCTCCGGGGAGGCGTCGTGGACGAGTATGCGGGAAGGGTTCTTGCCGACCGCTACCGCCTTCCGCTGCCGCCTTCCGACGAGTTCGAGCTTGCCGAGACCCGCGCCTTCGACACCTACAGCGGACAGGAAGTCCTGGTCAGACAGGTGCCGTTGCCCGAAGTCGTCGATGCCGAGGTGCTGGACGAGGGCGCCGGCCCCGGCGTCGGGGCAGGTTCCGGCGTGCCGTCTCCCCGGCGGCCCTCGGCGGGCACCACCCGGCGGCCCACCGAGCCGGCCGTCCGGCGGGCGATGGAGGCGGCGCAGTCCGCCGCGCAGATTCCCGATCACCCCCGCCTCGACCAGGTCTTCGACGTGTTCGCGGAGGGCGGTTCGCTCTGGGTGGTGAGTGAACTCGTCGCGGCCAGACCGCTGGCGGCGTTGCTCGCCGAGAAGCCGCTGAACCCGTACCGGGCCGCGGAGATAGCCGCCGATGTGCTCACCGCGCTCCGGGTGCTGCACGCCCATGGCTGGACGCACCGGAACATCACCGCCCGCACGGTGCTCGTCTGCGAGGACGGCCGGGTGGTGCTGACCGGCCTGGCATCGGGCGCGGCGGAGGAGGCGCTGTGCGGCTACGATCCGGTGCCGGCACCGGACTTACCGCCGGAGAGCCCGCCGGAGCCGGACCCGGACGCGCCTCCGGAGCCGCAGGCGCAGGCGCCTCAGGAGCCCGACCCGTCGCAGACGCGGTACGACCACCCTTACGGCGACACGATGCCCGCACAGCGGCAGGCCCCCGCCGCCGGCGCGAGTGCGGAACCCGGGGCCGATACCGCCCTGCCCGCCCTCCGGGGCGGCGGCTCGGGAGACATCAGGGCCGCACGCGCCGGTGCGATCGCCGCCTACCGTGCGGGTACCCGCGCCGCCGCCCGGGTGAGTGACGTCGAGCGGCAGGAGTTGGCGGGCCACTGGTACGACGCCGAGCCACGACCTCGCGACACCGTCCTGCCCTCGCAGGTCACGGAGCAGCAGACAGTCGCCGGGGGCTGGAACCGCGCGACGGCGGAGTCCGTCGCCCCCGTTCGCCGCGGCCCCGCGACACCGCTCGCCGCGGAGCGGGCCAGGCAGGCGCGGATCGCCGTCGTCGGGCCGGTCACCGAACGCTGGGCGCCCGAACAGGCGGGCCCGGTCCATGAGAACTGGCAGCTTGCCGCCCCGGTCGGTCCCGCCACCGACCTGTGGGCGCTCGGCGCGCTGCTGTTCCGGTCCGTCCAGGGCCATGCGCCGTATCCGGAGGAGAGCGCGGCCGAGCTCGTCCAGCTGGTGTGCGCCGAGCCGCCCGCGTTCGCCGAGGAGTGCGGCCCACTGCGGCCGGTCGTCGAGTCGTTGCTGCGTCAGGACCCGACGGAGCGCCCGGACATGGAGGAGCTGCGCGGCTGGTTGCGTTCGCTCGTACGGTCCGCGCCGGAGCCGGACGCGGGACAGGGCATCGTGCCGGTTCCCGCCGTCGACGCCGCGCGGCTGCCGATCGTGCGGCGCAGAGGGGAGCTGGTCCGCAGGCGCCGCAACCGCAAGGCCGCTGCGGCCGACGTGCACGGCAGGCATCGCCAGCGGAAGCGGGGTGACCGGCGCGGTGAGACCGAAGCCGTCCCGTCCGTACAGGCCATGGAGCCGGTCACCGCTCGCCGGACCGCCCCACAGTGGTCAGCGCAGCCCCGCGGCGGCGGGCAGCCGCGCTCGCTCGGCCGCACCCTGGTCATCGTCATCCTGGTCGTGCTGATCGCCGCGCTGGTCTACGCGCTGAAGTTCATGCCCGAGGCCGGGACCCGGCAGTCCGGCAGCAGCGGTGCACCCACCGCCGTCCCCACCGGGCCGGCGACCGGGGCTTCCGCCGGGACCTCCGCCGGGAAGTCGGACACCGGGCCCTCGCAGCAGTCGCAGTCGCCCGGGGAGCCGCAGGGCACCGAGCCGGACAGCGGGGGACCGGCCGCCGGATACGCCGTTCGCAAGGACCCCGAGGGATTCAGCGTCGCGGTGGACAAGGACTGGGAGCGCCGCCCGGTCAACGACGCCGGACAAATCCGTTATCTCGGCGGCGATTTCGAGCTGATCGTCGTGCCGGGCCGCGACAGCGTGAAGGACGACGGCGCCGACCCGATGGCGTATCAGCGCAACAAGGAGCGGGAGCTCAAGCCGTTCCGTGACTCCACGTGGTCGTCCGCTGCCGGGCTGCGCCGGATCGACGTCGGGACGCAGGCCATGGCGGAGGGGCAGTTCACCTGGCAGGACAGCAGTGGCCGCGAGGTTTTCGTCCGCAACGTAGCGATGATCATCAGCGGTCGGTACCACATCGTGCAGGTCATCGGGCCCGAGTCGCAGCGCGACAAGGTCACCGAAATCTATGACCAGGCCGTATCCAGCTACCACGCCGACACGTAACCACCCCGCAGGCAGAGGGTGGTGGGCTCCCGTCACAGTGCGGTATCACGGTCCGCCCCGAGGTTCCACGACCGAACCTCCGTCCGTAACCTGGCAGTCGAGGGAACGGGGACAGGGGCACGTGGAACACACTCACAGCGCGGACTTGGTGCTCGCGGACCGATACCGGCTGGGCGAGCTCATCGGCCGTGGCGGTATGGGCAAGGTCTGGCGCGCCCACGACGAAGTACTGCACCGGACCGTGGCGGTGAAGGAACTGACGGCCGGTCTGTACGTGGCCGAGGCCGACCGGGTCGTCCTGCATGCCCGGACCCAGAAGGAGGCGCGCGCCGCCGCCCGGATCAACCACCCGGGCGTGGTCACGGTCCACGACGTGATCGAGTACGACGACCGTCCGTGGATCGTCATGGAGTACGTCGACGGCCCCTCGCTCGCCGACGAGGTCAAGGAGTCGGGCCCACTGTCACCCGCCGAGGCCGCCAGGGTCGGGCTCCACGTGCTGGGCGCGCTGCGGGCCGCGCACACGGCGGGGGTGCTGCACCGGGACGTGAAGCCGGGCAATGTGCTGCTCGCCCGGGACGGCCGGGTGCTCCTCACCGACTTCGGGATCGCCGCGATCGAGGGTGATTCCGAGATAACCCGGACCGGCGAGATCGTCGGTTCCATCGATTACCTGGCTCCCGAGCGGGTCTACGGTGAGGCTCCGGGCCCGGCCTCGGACCTGTGGTCACTGGGCGCCACGCTCTACACCGCCGTCGAGGAGCGCTCCCCCTTCCGCCGCACCTCGCCGATCTCCACCCTGCAGGCGGTGGTCAATGACGAACTGCCGCCGCTCGAACGGGCGGGGCCACTGGAGCCCGTCATCACCGCGCTGCTGCGCAAGGACCCCGCCGACCGGCCCGATCCCGTCGAGGCCGAGCGGATGCTGCTCGACGCGATGGAGGGACGCCGGCCGAAGGAGGCCCAGGCGTACGTCCCGACGCAACTGCTCGCGAAGGGGGTGCTGCAGGAAGCCACGACCAACAGACAGGCGATCCCGGACCCGGTGGCCGAATCCGCCCCGCTCCGCGCAGCCGGACCCCGGCGCCGGCGGCTGCGTACGCTCGTACTGGTGATGGTCCTGGCGGTGCTGGCCGGTGGAGTGGTCGGCTTCGGCGCCATGAAGTACAAGAACCGGCCCGGCAGTTCCACCGCAGGTGAGGTGCGGACGCCCGGGCCCACCCCGCGTAGCGGAAGGCCCAAGTCGCAGCAGGGTCTGCCCGACGGCTGGAAGCGGGTGCAGGACCCTGAAGGGTTCAGCCTCGCCGTACCGGACGGCTGGGAGCGGCAGACGGACGGAACGGGGGAGATCGACTACACGCCCGACGACGGCAACCACTTCATCCGGATCAGCGTCGACAACAGCCCGGACTACGAGACCCCGTATCTGCACGAGCTGGCTCTGGAACCTCAGCTCGATCGGCTGCCGGACTACAAGCGCCTGACCCTGCACGTCAACAACTTCCGGGACCAGGATGCCTCGCTCTGGGAGTTCACCTGGACCGAGACCAAGGACCACCCGGGCCTGCGCCGCGCCATCGACCAGATGTACAACGTGGACCACGGCCGGGCAGAGTACGCGATCTACATGGGTGGTCCGGCCGGTGACTGGAACCGCCAGCGGTTCGACACGGTCCTTCGCTATTGGCAGCCGCCGAGCTGACCACCCGGCGCGGGGAACGTAGGGGGAGCACGAGTGCCACACGACGCACCATCGCGGAACAGCCGGCTGATCGCCGGACGTTACCTGCTCGGTGACCGGATCGGCAGAGGCGGTATGGGCACCGTCTGGCGGGCGACCGACCAGCTGCTCGGCCGCGAGGTCGCCGTCAAGGAGCTGCATCCGGAGACCGGAGCGGCCCCCGCGTCGGCGCTCCGCGAGGCGCGTGCGGTGGCGCAGATCAAGCACCCGCATGTGATCGTCGTGCACGATGTGGTCGTCGAGGACGAACGCCCGTACATCGTCATGGAACTGGTGGTCGGCGGCTCGCTGGCCGACCGGCTCAAGGACCACGGACCGGTCGACACCCGGGAGGCCGCCGGAATCGGGATCGCGTTGCTCGGCGCGCTCCGGGCGGCACACGCCCGGGGGGTGTTGCACCGGGACATCAAGCCCGCCAACGTCCTTCTGGAGGACGGCGGCCGGGTGGTGGTGACCGACTTCGGGATCGCCCGGGTCGCGGGAGCCACGACGATCAGCGAGACCGGGGCCTTCATCGGCTCTCCCGAGTACACCTCCCCCGAGCGGATGCAGGGCGGGACCGCCGGTCCGGAAGCCGATCTGTGGTCGCTGGGCGCACTGCTGTGTGCCGCGCTGAGCGGTGAATCGCCCTTCCACCGCGACTCGCTGGGCGGGGTGCTGCACGCCGTCGTCACCGAAGAGATCCGCCCGCCGGCAGCGGTGGGCCCGCTGCTCCCCGTCGTACGGGGGCTGCTGGCGCGGGACCCGGCACAGCGGTTGACCGCCGACGAGGCCGAGCGGCTGCTCGCCGGTTACGTCTCCACGGACCCGGCCGCCGACCAGGAGCCGGCCACCGTCCCCACGCAGGCCCCGGTCCCCGCTCCGGCCGCGGCCGCCGGCGAGTCGGCCCCGCTCCCGCAACCGGCCGGGGTCGCTCCACCGCCGGCCCCACCACCGCGTCGGCGGTTCACCGGCCGTACCGCCCTGGTCGTCGCGGTGCTGGCGGTGGCGGTTGCCGGTTCGGCCGTCGCGCTTGCCGTCCGGGAGGACGGCTCGTCGACGGGTAAGGCCACCGCACGCCACAGCGCACCGGCATACGAGCCGTCCAAGGCGTCCCCGAGACCGGCCCCGACCGTCACGGTGACCCGGCAGCCCGCTGCCACGGCCGGCGGAAGCGGGTCCGGTGGCCGCGACGCCCGTCCGGTCAGTTCCGCGTCCGGCGGTTCCGACGCCCCGGCCGGATACCGCACCGCAGGCGATCCGGGTGGCTTTTCGCTCGCCGTGCCCAGCGACGCCACCCGTTGGACCGATGGCGAGCGGATCTACTACATGACGCCGGACAAGGTCTTCCGTATCGGCATCCGGATCCACGGAACCCCCGGTGACGGCCCGGTCGCCGCCCAGCAGGCGTCGGACACCGCGGGCCCCTCCACCAACCCGGGCTATCACGACGGCCGGGTCACCGCCACCACCCACGACGGACACGACGCCGCGCTCTGGGAGTTCAGCTGGAACGGCTTCTCGAAGGCCGAGGGGCAGCGCCACACTTATGACCTCTGCTGGGAACAGGACGGCCACCTCTACGACGTCTGGGTCTCGGCCCCCGTCGGCAGCATCGACACGGCGAAACGGCACTTCGACACGGCCGTGGACTCGTTCACGGCCGCCGGCTGAGGTGGGCACGGGTCAGTAGGCATGGACGAGCGATCTATGGCGCGCCAGGATGGAGATCATGAGCGACAACGGGGGGCGGGCCGACGAGCCCACGAGCTATGGTCTGCGGCCACCGGCACCGCGGCAGCCCGAAACGCCGCAGCCCGAAACGCCGCAGCCCGAAGCGCGGCGGTACGAACCGACGCAGGTGTCCGCGGTCCGGCCCCCCGAGGACGCCGACGTGGGGCGGGTGCTGGGTGGCCGTTACCGTCTCGTCAGCCGACTGGGTCACGGCGGGATGGGTACGGTCTGGCGCGCGCACGACGAGGTCGTCGACCGCGATGTGGCGATCAAGGAACCGCGGGTCCCGGACCATCTGCCGGCCCGCGAGCGCGAGAACGTCTATCTGCGGATGCAGCGCGAGGCGCGTGCGGCGGCCCGGATCGATCACCCCTCCGTCGTCACCATGCATGACGTGGTCGTCGAGGACGGCAAGCCGTGGATCGTGATGGAGCTGGTGCACGGCCCCTCGCTGCGCGACCGGCTCAGCGAAGGCACCCTGGACGTCAGGGAGGCCGCGCGTATCGGCCTCGCGGTACTCGGCGCCTTGGGCGCGGCGCACGCGGCGGGCGTGCTGCACCGCGACGTCAAGCCGGACAACGTGCTGCTCGGCCGTGGTGAGCGCGTGGTGCTCACCGATTTCGGCATCGCCCAGGTGGAGGGCGAGCAGGGTCTCACCGAGACCGGCGCGTTCGTCGGCTCACCCGAATACATCGCCCCCGAACGGGTGTTGGGACAGCGCCCCGGTCCCGAGTCCGATTTCTGGTCACTGGGCGTGGTGCTCTACGCGGCGGTGGAAGGGGTGTCCCCGTTCCGCCGCTCGAACACTCCTGCCACGTTGCAGGCCGTATTGAGCGCCGAGCCACAGGTGCCGGCCCGTGGCTCGGGCGCCTTCGGCACGCTGGTGATGCAGCTGCTGCGGAAGAATCCGGTGGACCGGCCGGACGCGGCCGAGATCCGGCAGACGCTGGATTCGGTGGCCCGCCCGCCCCAGCCGACCGCCGTGCAGCCGCGCGGTTTCGGTCCGGCCGGGGCGCTGTCGGATCCGTCGGCGACCAACATCTGGGTTCCGCCGGTCCTGCACCGCAACCGCAAGGCCCAGTACGGCTTCGGCGCCGCACTGCTCGCCGTGGCGGTCGTGCTCGTGCTGATCTTCGCCGACCCGTTCGGTGGCGGGGGTCTGCCGTCCGGCTGGCTGGTGCGCCCGGAGACCGAGGTGCTCAAGGCGGACGTCGCCGTACCCAAGGACTACCAGCGTGTCGAGGGTGACTCCGACGACAACACCGTCACCTACTGGGATCCCAGCGGGGTCTTCTCGGTCTTCGTCGACCGGGTGGACACCGCGACCGCCGACGCCGCCGCCACCGATGACGACACGGTGATCGGCCCGGACCCCGACGCCTGGAAGAAGCACTACGAATCCGGCGGCGACAACGGAACGGAGCTCTCGAAGCCCCACGTCACCGTCAAGCCCCTGGACCATCAGGGGCAGCACGCCTCGGAGATCATCACCGACTTCGTGGCTCCGTCGGACAGCAGCGACACCCCGGTCATTCACCGCTACCACGAACTGCTCGTCCCGGGCAGGGCGAACGGCAAGCACAAGGTCACGGTCTACTGGCGGCTGCGGGTCACCGGCCCCGCGCACGGCTGGGCCGCGAAGGTCGGCGACCAGTTGTTCTCCGACACTGCGGCACATCTTCGGATCGACGGGCTCTGAGCCGCATCCCGCATGATCGAGCGGCATGAGCCACCTGATCAGGGCTTATGCCGCCAGTGATCGCTGGCGGTATAAGGGGGGATGGTGAAAAGGTGTTACCCATGGGTACCGAAAGTGTCCACCGAGGCATAGCCTCCCCTCATGACGGACTCGCAGGCTCCCACCGCCGCTGCCCTCCACGGCACGAACCCGATCGCCCCCGCGCCCGCCGGTGTGCGTACCGCTGCCGATGTGGTCACCCCCGAGGTGGTCGCCCAGCTGACCCGTGACGTGGTCGGTTCCGGGCGCACCGCCAACCACACGCCGTTCACCGGTGAGAAGCTGGCCGATCTGCCCGAGTCCACCCCCGAGGACGTGGCGACCGCCTTCGAGCGGGCCCGCGCGGCGCAGCCCGCCTGGGCCGCGATGCCCGTCCGCAGCCGGGCCGCCGTCCTGCTGCGCTTCCATGACTTGGTCCTTTCCCGGCAGGCCGAGGTGCTCGACCTCATCCAGCTGGAGACCGGCAAGGCCAGGCTGCACGCCCATGAGGAGGTGCAGGCGGTCGCGGTGGCCGCGCGCCACTACGGCCGCAGGGCCCCCTGGTACCTCAAGCCCAAGGGTCACACCGGCGCGGTGCCGACCCTGACCAAGGTGACCGAGCTGCGTCAGCCGCGTGGCGTGGTCGGCCAGATCGCCCCCTGGAACTACCCCTTCGAGCTGTCCGTCGGCGACGCCCTGCCGGCTTTCGCCGCGGGCAACGCCGTGGTGATGAAGCCCGACACCGAGACGGTGCTGACCGCCCTGTGGGCCCGCGATCTGCTGATCGAGGCCGGTCTTCCGCGCGAGGTCTTCCAGGTGGTCATCGGCGACGGCCCGGTCGTCGGCCCCGAGCTGGTCAAGCACGCCGACTACGTCTCCTTCACCGGCTCCACCCGCACCGGCCGCGAGGTCGCCCAGGGTGCGGCGGCCCGGCTCGTCGGCGTCTCCCTCGAACTCGGCGGCAAGAACGCCATGCTGGTGCTGCGCGACGCCGACGTGGAGAAGGCTGCCGCCGGAGCCGTACGCGCCTGCTTCTCGTCGGCGGGTCAGCTCTGCATCTCCATCGAGCGGCTCTACGTCCACGAGTCGATCGCCGACGACTTCGTCGAGCGCTTCGCGGCCCGCACCCGGGCGATGCGTCTCGGCAACTCCCTCGCCTACGGCGCCGACATGGGCTCCCTGGTCGGCGAGCGCCAGCTGGAGACCGTGCAACGGCACGTCGACGAGGCGGTGTCCAAGGGCGCCAAGCTCGTCGCCGGTGGCGTGCACCGCCCGGACATCGGCCCGCTGTTCTACGAGCCGACGATTCTCGACGGTGTCGAGGCGCCGATGTCCGTCTGCTCCGAGGAGACCTTCGGCCCGGTCGTCTCCATCTACCGCTTCAAGGACGAGGACGAGGTGATCGCCATCGCCAACGCCACGCCCTACGGCCTCAATTCGAGCGTCTGGACCAAGGACGGCAAGCGCGGTCACGCCGTCGCGGCCCGGCTGCGGACCGGCACGGTCAACATCAACGAGGGGTACGCCCCCGCGTACGGCAGCGTGCAGTCCCCGATGGGCGGCATGAAGGAGTCCGGCCTCGGCCGCCGGCACGGCTCCGAAGGCATCCTGAAATACACCGAGGCACAGACCGTCGCGCATCAGCGGATCATGCCGATGGCCCCGTCCTTCGGCATGAACGACGAGAAGTACGCGGCGTTCATGAGCCGCAGTCTCAAGGCGATGAAGGCCTTCCGCCTCCGCTAGTTCCTCCCGAGGAGAGTCGATGACACAGGAGAACTCCGTCCGCAGCGAGGACGGGGAACAGGGCGACGACACCGCTCACCACGACACCGCTCACGACGACGCCGCTCACGACGACGCCGCTCACGACGACACCGCTCACCACGACACCGCTCACGACGACGCCGCTTACGACGACACTGCTTACGACTATGACGTGCTCGTCGTCGGCTCCGGCTTCGGCGGTTCGGTCACCGCGCTGCGACTGACCGAGAAGGGGTACCGGGTCGGCGTACTCGAAGCGGGCCGCCGCTTCACCGCCGGGACGCTGCCCAAGAACTCCTGGGACGTCAAGAACTACCTCTGGGCCCCGGCGCTCGGGCTCTACGGCATCCAGCGCGTCCATCTGCTCGGCAACGTGATGGTGCTCGCCGGTGCGGGCGTCGGCGGTGGCTCCCTCAACTACGCCAACACGCTGTACGTCCCGCCGGCGCCGTTCTTCGCGGACCCCCAGTGGGCGGACATCACCGACTGGCAGTCCGAGCTGGCGCCGTACTACGACCAGGCCAAGCGGATGCTCGGGGTGCGGCTGAATCCGACCATGACACCGGCGGACGTCCACCTGAAGGCGTCCGCCGAAGCGATGGGCGTCGGTGACTCCTTCCACCTGGCGCCCGTCGGGGTCTTCTTCGGCGACGGCCAGGACGCCGAAGGCACGGCACGGGTGAAGCCCGGAGCGGCGGTCGACGACCCGTACTTCGGCGGGGCGGGCCCCTCGCGCAAGGCGTGCACCGAGTGCGGCGAGTGCATGACCGGCTGCCGGCACGGTGCGAAGAACACCCTCACCGAGAACTACCTCTACCTCGCCGAGAAGGCCGGTGCGGTCATCCACCCACTGACCTCGGTGACCGCGATCGCCGAGCACGGCGAGGGCGGCTACCAGGTCACCACCGTCCCCACGAACGTCCGCAAGCCCGCGCCGAAGGTGCTGCGCGCACGCCAGGTGGTGGTCGCCGCCGGGACCTACGGCACCCAGACGCTGCTGCACACCATGCGCGACCAGGGGCTGCTGCCCCGGATCTCCCCGAAGCTCGGCGAGCTGACCCGCACCAACTCCGAAGCGCTGGTGGGCGCGCAGACCACCAACCGCCGCTACCGCAAGAAGCACGGTGCACCGAAGGCCGACTTCACCCGGGGCGTCGCGATCACCTCGTCGATCCACCCGGACGGCGACACCCACATCGAGCCGGTGCGGTACGGCAAGGGGTCCAACGCGATGGGCGCCATGTCCATCATCCAGGTTCCCTACGGTTCACGGCGTGTCCTGGGCTGGCTCGGCAACGTCGTCAAACACCCCTCCGCCGCCGCCCGTTCGCTGTCCAACCGACGCTGGTCGGAGCGGACCATCATCGGTCTGGTGATGCAGTCCCTGGACAACTCCCTGACGACTTACCGCAAGCCCGGCGGCATCGGCAAGGGCCTGCTCACCGCGAGGCAGGGCCACGGTGCGCCCAACCCGAAGCAGATCGCGGCGGGCACCCGCGCCGCGACGCTGATCGCCGAGGAGATCAACGGCTTCGCCGGTTCGAACGTGGGCGAGCTGATGGGCACACCGCTGACCGCGCACTTCCTCGGTGGCTGCCCGATCGGCGCCTCCGCGGACGAGGGGGTGATCGACCCGTACCACCGGCTGTACGGTCACCCCGGCATCTCCGTGGTCGACGGCTCGGCGGTCTCGGCGAACCTCGGCGTCAACCCTTCGCTGACCATCACCGCGCAGGCGGAGCGCGCGATGTCGTACTGGCCCAACAAGGGCGAGGAGGACCCGCGTCCCGGGCAGGACCAGGCATACCGGCGCCTCGCCGCGGTCGAACCCAAGTCACCGGCGGTGCCGGCGGAAGCCTTCGGTGCGCTGAAGCTGCCGTTCCTCGGGATGCCGGCGATGCCATCGAAGAAGTAACCCGGCACGGCACGCCCCGCCCACCCGGCACAATCGCCCACCCGGCACGCCCGCCCACGGTCCGTCCCGGCATGCGGGAGGGCTGCACCCCCCTCCGAGTGCAGCCCTCCCGAGTCCGGCCGAGGCCCGCGCCGCGGTACGTGTGCGCACAGCTGGGGCCTTTGGTGGTTCCGCATGGATGACCTGTGAACCCGGTGAATGGTTGCTTCCGGATTCACGAATCCTTTATGTGACGTGCGTCACCGGATCGGCGCCGCCAGGGCCGGCCGGGCAACGGCAGAGGCCCCGTGGAGGAATTCCACGGGGCCCTGAAGAACTGCTGAGGACGCGCGTCCGATGGCGGGGAACTGTGGGCTGGGAACCCGGGGGACCGGGCCGTCGGCCCCGGGCGTCCCCGGAACCGACCGCCTTGGGGTGACCGGGCCGCTGTCCCCTGCCGTCCGGTCACGCACGCCGAAGTGTGGTCCCACGACGCACCTGCAGTACGTCACACACCGCGGCGGAGCCACGCGTGGATTCTGCTTTTCTGACGGGCCGCCCCTGGCTGGTGCGGACGTAGGGACCAACGAACCGCCGTCGAGCCCGGTCACGCGCCGTACGGGTGAGAGCGGGCCCGAACTCAGATAGGGAACCCGCCGCCTCGCCCGCCCGGTGATCAGATCCGTCCCCGGCACAGCTCCAGCATCGTCATCGCCAGACCGGTGCCCGGTTTGCCCAGCGCTTCGCTGTAGTGGCTCAGCACCTCCATCTCGCGCGAGAGGTTCACCCGGCGGCCGCCGGAGATCATCCGGGCGTCCTGGATGACCTCCGACACCGCGATCCGTTCCTGGATCAGGCCGATGATCCGGTCGTCCAGGCCGTCGATGCGTTCGCGTGCGCCGGTGATCAGCGCGGCCGCCTCCGCACTGTGCGCGCCGGTCTTCTCCGGGGCGTTCGGCGGGGTGTTCGCGGTGGTGACGGACCGGGTGGTGGAGGTGCTCATGTCGGTAACTCCTCGAGGGGCGAGGCCCCCGGCGCCGACACGGTCCGGAATGCACAGGCGCCCCGGACCTTGTCGGCCCGGGGCGCCTGGGGAAGTGCTTGTCAGTGGATCAAGCAGCACGACCATGGCAGCCGGACGGGCCGGTGCCATAGGTAAAGACGAAGGTCAGCTGCTGATGCATGAGCGCCATTATGCGGGGTCCGGAGGGAGGGGACAAGTGCCCCCCGCCGACCCCGGTAGAATCGACATACCAGACCTCTTGATGTCCCCGTTCATGCCCCGCCGGAAGGCCGCCCCGTGCCAGCAGCGCCCCCCGCCGCCCCCGACGTCGTACTCGTCGTCGACTTCGGCGCCCAGTACGCCCAGCTCATCGCCCGTCGTGTCCGTGAGGCGCGGGTCTACAGCGAGATCGTTCCCTCCACCATGCCGGTGGCCGAGATGCTGGCCAAGAACCCGAAGGCGATCATCCTCTCCGGCGGTCCGTCGTCGGTGTACGCGGAGGGCGCCCCGACCACCGCACCCGAGCTCTTCGAGACCGGGGTTCCGGTCTTCGGGATGTGCTACGGCTTCCAGCTGATGGCGACCTCGCTCGGCGGCACGGTCGACGACAACGGCGCCCGCGAGTACGGCCGCACCTCGCTGACCGTCTCCCAGCCCGGCTCGACCCTCTTCGAGGGCACGCCCCTCGACCAGTCGGTGTGGATGTCGCACGGCGACGCCTGCTCCGCGGCCCCCGAGGGCTTCACGGTCACCGCCTCCACCGACGTCGTACCGGTGGCGGCCTTCGAGAACGACGACAAGAAGCTGTACGGCGTGCAGTTCCACCCCGAGGTGCTGCACACCACGCACGGCCAGCAGCTCCTCGAGCACTTCCTCTACCGGGGCGCCGGCATCGAGCCGAACTGGACCACGACCAGCGTCGTCGAGGAGCAGGTCGCGCTGGTCCGCGAGCAGGTCGGCGCCAAGCGCGCCATCTGCGGGCTCTCCGGCGGCGTGGACTCGGCGGTCGCCGCCGCGCTCGTCCAGAAGGCCATCGGATCTCAGCTGACCTGCGTGTACGTCGACCACGGGCTGATGCGCAAGGGCGAGACCGAGCAGGTCGAGAAGGACTTCGTCGCGGCCACCGGCGTGCAGCTCAAGGTCGTCGACGCCGAGGACCGCTTCCTGACCGCGCTCAAGGGCGTCTCCGACCCCGAGGAGAAGCGGAAGATCATCGGCCGCGAGTTCATCCGGGTCTTCGAGCAGGCCCAGGCCGAGATCATCGCCGACGCGGGCGAGGACGTCGCCTTCCTCGTGCAGGGCACTCTCTACCCGGACATCGTCGAGTCCGGCGGCGGCACCGGCACCGCCAACATCAAGTCCCACCACAATGTGGGCGGACTCCCCGACGACATCGAGTTCCAGCTCGTCGAGCCGCTGCGCCAGCTGTTCAAGGACGAGGTCCGGATGGTCGGCCAGGAACTCGGCCTCCCCGACGAGATCGTGCACCGCCAGCCCTTCCCCGGCCCGGGCCTCGGGATCCGTATCGTCGGAGAGGTCACCAAGGACCGCCTCGACCTGCTGCGCGAGGCCGACGCCATCGCCCGCGAGGAGCTCACGGCGGCGGGCCTGGACCGCGAGATCTGGCAGTGCCCCGTGGTGCTGCTCGCAGATGTCCACTCGGTCGGCGTGCAGGGCGACGGGCGGACCTACGGCCACCCGATCGTGCTGCGTCCCGTCTCGTCCGAGGACGCCATGACGGCGGACTGGACCCGGATGCCGTACGACGTGCTCGCGAAGATCTCGACGCGCATCACCAACGAGGTCGCCGACGTCAACCGGGTCGTGCTCGACGTCACCAGCAAGCCGCCGGGGACCATCGAGTGGGAGTGATCTCCCCAGCAGACCCGCACCGCGCCGCCGCCCCGGACCACCGGACGGCGGCGCGGTCGTTTTCTCCGCCCTGTCCGCCGCTCTCTGCCGCCTACCCCTTCCCACCTGTGGTTACCGCGAGGTAGCTTCCCGCCATGACCGATGCGCCAGCTCCCATACCGGTGGAACAGCTCCAGTTCGCCATGCCACCCGTCCACGAATCCCTCGCCGAGGAGCGGCACTACCGCAAGACACGGCTGGCCGGGGCGCTGCGGTTGTTCGCCCACTACGGCTACGAGGACGGCGTCTCCGACCACATCACCGCACGCGACCCCGGATACGCCGACTGCTACTGGGTGAACCCCTTCGGCGCGCCCCTCGCGGACATCACCGCGCAGGACCTGATCCTGGCCAACGGCGACGGGCAGGTCGTGGAGGGCCGCCACCATGTGAATCAGGCCGCGTTCGCCGTGCACGCCCAGGTGCACCGGGCCAGGCCCGGGGTCGTCGCCGTCGCGCACAGCCACTCGGTGCACGGGCGGGCACTGTCCGCCCTGGGCGAGCTGCTCGACCCGATCACTCAGGAGTCCTGCGCCTTCTACCAGGACCACACGCTGTACGACGCCTACAGCGGTGTCGTGGTGGACGAGGAGGAGGGCCGCCGGATCGCCGCCACCCTCGGCGACGGCAAGGGGGTCATCCTGCGCAACCACGGGCTGCTCACCGTCGGCGACTCGGTGGACGCGGCGGCCTGGTGGTTCCACACGATGGAGCGCTGCTGCCAGGTGCAGCTCGCCGCCCGGGCCGCCGGAAAGCCTGTACTGATCGAGCACGGTGACGCGGTCGCCACCCGCGAGCAGCTCGGCAGCGATCTGGTCGCCTGGATCAATTACCAGCCGCTGTGGCGCCGCATCAGCCGAACGCTGCCGGACACACCGTCCTGACGGCCTGTTGCCCACCGCCCGTCAACGCAACGGCTCGCACATCACCCCCGCTGACCTGACCTGCTGCGGGCAGCGTGCTTTCCGTACGGCACAATCCCCTTGAATCCCAAGGAAGTTCACGGTGCGGAAAGGGCGGCGTTCTTCGTGGCGTTGCAGGAGACAAGGCAGGACGACGGCGCATACGCCGGGACGCACGCCGGTGCGCACGGCAGCGGCTGTACATGTCCCGCATGTCCGCACGGCGCACGCGAGGGGCATCGGCGTGCCGTTGCCGCGTTCCTCGCCAAGCGGGACGAACTGGCGGCCGGGCAGGGGCTGCCCGCGGCCGTCGCGCACTCGGCAGGCGCGTCACGGCAGTGGGTCTCCGACGAGCTGACCCAGTCGGCCCGTACGGTGGCCGACCGCGACCGGGAGGCCGGTGAAGCCTGGTTCCACCAGGTGTGGCAGCGCACGCTGTTGATGGTCTGGGGCGGCGCGGTGGTACTGGCCCTGGCCGAATCGGCGACCGCGATCGGCGCGGGCTGGAGCGCGGCGCGCACGGCAGGCCTCCTGGCAGCGCTGATGACCGCCGGGCTGCTGACCGGCGCGGCCCGCTTCCACCGGGCGCGCGGCGGGCTGCTGGCCCCGCTGATCGGCGAGGACAACCGCCTCTCCACCTCGCGCGCGGTCGCCGGAGTGTGGGTGCTCGTGGCGGTCCTCTCCGTCCTGATCCTTTCTCTCCAACTGGCGGGCGCGTCCGGCCATGACCGGCGCGACGCCCTCATCGACGGCCTCGAACTGGCCCGGGGTGCCGGCCTGGTGACCGTGCTCGCCCTGGTCTGTCTGATCGCCGTGGTGGTGCTCCGGGTGGTGGCCATCCGGGTGCCGGCCCAGAAACTCCAGAAGCTGCCGGCCGACCGCCCCCGCGCCGCCGACCTCCTCACCGACGACGCCGGCCGCGGCAGTTTCGCGGACACGCAGTACGTCCTGCTGAACGCGGTCGCGGCGGTCTTCGCCATGGTCCGCCTGGCCCGCCGCCCCGACCAGCTCCCCGACCTGCCGTGGGGGGTGGCCCTGCTGGTCGCCGTCTCGGCGGCGACCTATTTCGCCGGCAAGTACGCGGAGGGCGGCCGCCCGGTGATCCTCTCGGTGGTCCGTGCCCGAGAGGCCGGTGACCTGGACGCCCCGATCCGCACCGGCGACGACATCGAAATCCGCGGCACCGGCTTCATCCCCCCGGGCGCCGGCACCCCCGACCTGCTGGCCCGCATGATGGTCCGCATCGGAACCGTGCACGTCCATGTCCCCCTGGTCCCGGTCCTCGGAGGCTTCGCCAACCCGACCGACACGGTGCTTGTGGTGCCCGTACCGGTGGAGGTGGAGCCCGGGCGGGTCGAGGTCCGGGTGATCACCGCTGCGGGTCTGGAGACAGCGCCGCACGAGGTCGACGTAACCGACTAGCACCGTCCCCGGGGGCTCCGCCCCCGGAGCCCCAGTTCGGGAAGGTGGGGCCCCCGGCCGGAGGCTGGCGGTGGGGGCGGGGAAAAGGCCCGCCGCCCCCACCGCCCGCCCCACATTGCTCGGTGCAAGATTGAGCCCACCGCCCGCCCCACCCGTATTCCCCACCAAGGCCCAAAAGGGATCCGCACAAACGGGGGGCACCCCGGAGAGGCAGGAACCGGCCATGGTTCACGGATACCGGACAGAGACGACGCCACCCGCGACGGGCGGCCACGCCCAACGCGCCGCCCAACGCCCCGGCCGGCGCCCCGACTGGAGAGAGACCGCCCGCACCTACGCCCTGGTCCCCCTCCGCCTTTTCCTGGGCGTCACCTTCACCTACGCAGGTCTCGACAAGCTCGCCGATTCCGCCTTCCTGCACGCGTCCGGCACCGGCTCCATCGGCGAACTCATGCGCTCGGTCCGCGACTCGGCCGCCCTCCCGGCCCTGGTGGACCTGGCCCTGAAGAACCCGTCAGGCTTCGGGTACGCCATCGCCCTGGGCGAACTCGCGGTGGGCATCGGCACCCTGCTCGGCCTCTTCGGCCGGCTCGCCGCACTCGGCGGGGCGGCGATCTCGCTCAGTCTCTGGCTGACCGTGAGCTGGCAGACCACGCCGTACTACTACGGCAACGACCTCCCGTACATGTTCTGCTGGGTGCCCCTCATGCTGACCGGTGCGCCCCTCTGGTCGCTGGATGCCCTGATCAGGCGTCGGCGCCACGAACAGAAGGGCAGCTGACCTCCCAGGCCGCCTCGATCATCCGGAAGATCTCGTCCACCGCGGCCTCCGGATCGTCCGCCCCGCGGGCCAGCGAATAGGCGTCGATCGCGAACCTCGCGATCGTCCGGCAGGCCGTTGTGGTCGGTGACAGGCCGGGATCGGCCGCGATGGCCGTGGCCAGCGTCTCCGCGTGGCGCAGCCTCATCGACTCCTCGTACTCCCGCAGGGCGGGCGATTCCTCGATCATGGACCAGATCGGGGCGGCGCTGTCCGCCGTGCAGTGTCGCACCAGGCCATGGATCTCGCGGCGCAGCGCAGGGATGAGCGGCTCGTGCGGCGCCCGGCCGGTGACCGCCTGCGTGAGGCGTTGTTCGAAGTCGTCGCCCTGCTCGAACACCAGGGCCTCTTTCGAGGCGAAGTGGGAGAAGAGCGTGGTGACGGCCACGTCGGCCTCGGCGGCCACGTCACGGATGCCCACCGCGTCATACCCGCGTTCCAGGAAGAGGCGCAGGGCGGTGTCAGCGATCTTCTGGCGGGTCGCGGCCTTCTTGCGCTCACGGCGTCCGGACGGCACGGTCATGCCATGACGCTATCAAATACAAACCCGAAGCTGTTTTTAAAAGCTAACCGTTAGTGCTACGTTCTTCCGCATGAAGAGAGTGAGCTTCGCCGAATTCGGCGGTCCGGACGTCCTGCAACTCATAGACGCCGAGGAGCCCCACGCGGGCCCCGGCCGCATACGCATCGCCGTGCGGGCGGCGGGCGTGAACCCCGTCGACTGGAGGGTCCGCGAAGGCCAGGTTTTGGGGGCCCATCCGATCGAGCTGCCCGCCGGAGTCGGGCTGGACGCCTCCGGGGTGGTGGACGAGGTCGGCGAGGGCGTCGAAGGGGTCGAGGTCGGCGACCACGTGTTCGGCGAAGGCTCGGGCACCTATGCCGAGTTCGCCGTGCTGTGGGCCTGGGCCCGTATGCCCGAGGGCCTGACGTTCGAAGAGGCGGCCGGGTACCCCTCCGTGGTGGAGACCGCGCTGCGCATCATCCGCGAGGTCGGTGTGCGGCCCGGGCAGACGCTGCTGGCCAGCGGAGCGTCCGGGGGAGTCGGATCGGCGGTGCTGCAGATCGCCCGCGACCGCGGCATCACGGTGATCGGCACGGCTGGGGCCGCGAACCAGGACTATCTGCGGAACCTGGGTGCCGTCGCCACGACGTACGGCGAGGGCTGGGTGGAGCGGGTGCGACAGCTCGGCCAGGTCGACGCAGCTCTCGATCTGGCCGGCTCGGGTGTGATCCGCGAGCTCGTCGAACTGACCGGGGATCCGCAGAAGGTGATCTCCATCGCCGATCTCGCTGCGCCGGAGTTCGGTGTCCGGTTCTCCGGCGTGGCCGGGAGCATGCCGGAAGCGCTCACCGAGGCCGCCGGCCTCATCTCGCGGGGAAAGCTGCACATCCCGGTCGAGAAGTCGTACACGCTCGCCGAGGCCGCGCAGGCGCACATCGACAGCCAGGCCGGTCACGCGCGCGGGCGCCGGGTCATGGTCGTCTGAGGCGTTCTGCCGGGCGATCATCGTCGATCTCGTCCCCGGAGCCGACCGGATCCGGGGACCGAACGTCTACCTCATGGCCTGGTCGCCACTGGTGCTCGCCGGGTCGTCGGTGCTGTCCGCCGATGCCCTGCGGGCCGCCCGGCGCCGGCGCACGCCGTAACTGATCCGGCTCGTCGCCCCCGCCGCCACCAGACCGGCGACGAGTACCGGCGCGGCGACTCCGGCCGGTGTCACCCAGACGCCGCCCGCGTCACCGAGGTAGAGGGCGGCGATGCCCAGCAGCACCAGCCCCGCGACCACCTTCCCCGGCCGGACCTCATGCCGGTACTCACGCCTGGGCGTGCGCAGCCGTTCGTCCCCGCGCTCACGCCCCGAGTCGTCACCGTGCACGGGTCACCTCCGCCTGTCCCACGCCGACCTCCAGGCGGAGGTCGAGGGTGCCCGCCACCTTCCCGCCGGGCGGCGGGTCGAGCGTCACCGTCTTCTTCTGGTCGGGCTGGATGTCGACGTCATTGCCGTCCTCGCCAGGCAACCGGATGTCGCCGATGCCGACGTCGACCCGGAGCCGTACCGTCACATTCTTCGGTACGACCACGACCAGCCGCCCCGCACCGACCTCCGCGCGGGTGCCGGCCGAGGTGCCCGCCGGCAGGGCCAGATCGCGGAGGTTCAGGGTGCCGACCCCGGAGCCGACCTCGTACTTCGGCTGCAGAGCGGAGACCGACGCGGGCCGCCAGTCCGTACGGACCCAGTCGGATGTGATGTTCTTCGGCAAGGACGCGGACGCCCCGAGCAGCGCCGTGGTGAGCACCGCCAGGATGATCGTGCCGACGCCGGTACGCCCGACGAACGCGCTGACCAGCATGCCCAGGCCGAAGACGGCGAGTGCGCAGGCCAGCCCGATCTGCAGGCTGGTGCCGACCGGCTGGGCGTGCCAGGAGAGCCCGGCGCCGAGACCGGCCGCGCACAGCGCCAGCAGGAACACCCGTCCGCCGATGCCCCGGGGACCGCGGATCGCGGCGGGGGGCCAGGCCGGTCCTCGGGACGGCGCCGGACGGTCCACCGCGGCATCCGCGGGCCCCCACAGATAACCCGAGCCCACCGGCCCCGTGGTGCCGTCCTTGATGATCGGATCCCGCCACCAGGACGGGCTTCCCGGGGACGGCGGTGCCTGGGTCTCCGGCGGCGCGTCGGCCACCTTCTGCGCGGCCACCCGCTGCGCCGCCACCTTCTGCGCGAACGCCCGCGACGCGCCGGCCGGTTGGCCGCCGTCCGGTGCGGTCTCCGCCGGTGGCACCAGCCGCCGCCGCTGCGACCACACCGCCGAGCCGCCCGCGGCCAGCGCGAGCAGCGCCGAGAAGACGAGCACCGACACGTAGTGCAGCATCGACAGGAACAGACCGCAGCCGACCAGCGCGGCGAGCACCGCCGCCATCGACGCGCCCTCGACCCGCCCGGTCAGCAGCCGGTGCCCCTCACTCTCGTCCTCCCCATCCAGCGGCAGCAGCAGCCAGGCGAAACCGTAGAAGATCAGCCCGAGGCCGCCGGTCACCGTCAGCACCCCGAGCACCACCCGGAAGATCACCGGGTCCAGGTCGAAATGCCTGCCGAGACCGCCGCACACCCCGGCGACCACCTTGTTCCTCCGGTGGCGCCGCAACTGCGGCACTGGCTCGTACTGCGGCGGCGGGGATGTCATGCGTCCATGGTGACGGGCACCGCGCACGGAAGGGAGCCGTCACAACCCTGGCCGGTCCCTGATTTCGGCGCGGCGAACCAGGGGGTTTTCCCTGATGCCTCGGTGTGCCTGTGCATGTGACGATCGAACCATGCCAGTCGCCCCACCCCGCGCCGCAGGCCCCGGCGCCGCCGAAGCGCCGGAAGAGCCGCCGCTGCGCAAGCTGTACCGCAGCGCCGAGGGGCGCATGCTGGGCGGTGTCGCGCGCGGGCTCGCCGGCCACCTCGGGGTGCCGGTCTCCTGGGTGCGGGCCGCCTTTATCGTGCTGTTCACACTGGAGGGGCTCGGCGCCCTGGTGTATGTGGCGTTCTGGTTCGTCGTCCCGCTGGGCGCGGGCGGGGTGGATGCCAACCGCTCCGCCTTCGAGGAGTCCCCGGACGGCCGCGCCCGGCTGCTGCGCAAACCGGACCGGGGCCAGATCGTCGCACTGATCGCGCTGGTCATCGGGGTGGGGATCTTCGCGACGAACGTCGACATCGGCGGTGCCGCCAGCCCGTACATCTGGCCCGTCCTGCTGATCGGCGCCGGTGTCGTGCTGGTCTGGCGCCAGGCCGACAACTCCCGCCGCGCCCACTGGTCCGAGGTCGGCCGCCGCAGCCGGCTGCTCCCGCTGGGGCGGGCGCTGGCGGGCGTCGTCCTGGTCGGCACCGGCCTGGCGGCGTTCATCGTGATCCGCGGTTCGGCCGCCCAACTGGGCAACGTACTGACCGCGACGCTCGCTGTGGTCGCCGGCATCGCCCTGCTCGCCGGCCCCTGGCTGGTGCGGATGACCCAGGACCTCTCGCAGGAACGCCTGATGCGCATCCGCGCCCAGGAACGCGCCGAGGTCGCCGCCCATGTGCACGACTCGGTGCTGCACACCCTCACCCTGATCCAGCGCAACGCCGACGACGGCGGCGAGGTGCGCAGGCTCGCCCGCGCCCAGGAACGCGAACTGCGCGCCTGGCTGTACAAACCCGAGGGCACCGGCAAGGACCAGGACGACGAACCCGAGACCCTCGGCGAAGCGGTCAAGAGCGCCGCTGCCGAGGTCGAGGACAAGCACGGTGTCCCGCTGGAGGTGGTGGTCGTCGGCGACTGCCCGCTCGACGAGAAGCTGTCCGCACAGATGCAGGCCGCACGCGAGGCAATGGTGAACGCGGCCAAGTACGGTGGCGGGGGTGGGGCGGTGCAGGTCTACGCGGAGGTCGAAGGCCGTACCGTCTTCGTATCCGTACGGGACCGGGGCCCCGGCTTCGATCTGGACGCGGTCCCCGACGACCGGATGGGCGTCCGGGAATCGATCATCGGCCGGATGCAGCGCAACGGCGGTACGGCGCACCTGCGTTCCGCGCCGGAGGGCGGCACCGTAGTGGAACTGGAGATGGAGCGAGCATGACCGAGACCGAGACTGAGCAGACCACCGAGAGCCGCCGGGTCCGGGTCGTGCTCGTCGACGACCACCGGATGTTCCGCACCGGCGTACAGGCCGAGATCGGCCGGACGGAGACCACCGGAGTCGAGGTGGTCGGCGAGGCGGCCGACGTCGACCAGGCGGTCACCGTCATCAAGGCCACCCGCCCCGAGGTCGTCCTGCTCGACGTGCACCTCCCGGGCGGCGGCGGTGTCGAGGTGCTGCGCCGCTCGGCCGCGCTGATGTCCGACGCGGAGAATCCGGTGCGCTTCCTCGCCCTGTCCGTCTCGGACGCGGCGGAGGACGTCATCGGCGTCATCCGGGGTGGCGCCCGCGGCTACGTCACCAAGACGATCACCGGCACCGACCTGGTCGACTCCATCTTCCGCGTCCAGGACGGCGACGCGGTCTTCTCCCCGCGCCTGGCCGGCTTCGTGCTCGACGCCTTCGCCTCCACGGACGCACCGCCGGTCGACGAGGACATGGACCGGCTGACCCAGCGAGAACGCGAGGTGCTGCGCCTGATCGCCCGCGGCTACGCCTACAAGGAGATCGCCAAGCAGCTCTTCATCTCGGTGAAGACCGTCGAGTCCCACGTCTCCGCCGTGCTCAGGAAGCTCCAGCTCTCCAACCGCCACGAACTGACCCGCTGGGCGACGGCACGACGCCTGGTCTGACCGGCCCGGGGCAGGGGTCCTTCACCGGAGCGTGAACACTTTCCAGCTCACGGCTGAACTCGGCTTTCAACGCGGGCGGGCTTGGTGTTTGTTCTTCGACCAGGGGGCCGTCCCGGCCCTGGCCGAGACGTTCTCGGTGCGGCCGCCGGACGGACCGTGGTCGCGCGGATGTGCGATCTTGACCACGAACAGCGCCGGAGCGTCGCACGCCGGCTTCTGCACGACGACCCCGTTCAGTACGCGAATTGACGGCCCGAAATCACCATGGACGTAGTTACAGGGAGTGTGACCGGGGACCTCAAGGAAGGTCGCCGACTTGCAGACTTCACCACCATGGCTGCTCACCTTTCGCACCAGTTCAAGAAATCGGGCACCCCGCCCGGCGAGATTCAGAAGCATTTCGCATGAGTTGCACCGCGTCTCACTTCGCAGCTGGAGATATGTCAGGCCGCTCGCTGCGATGGCTGGAAGAGAAAGCTCTATCAGCTCCCCGGGGCTCTGTCCCTCTGCACGATTGGCTGACTCTCCGTGCCCTCTGTACGGGTACGATGCGAGAGGAAGATCTGCCTGCAGATGTGAGGCTCCGCTGGGCCCGTCTCGCTTTGGTGGCCATCTCTCGGGAATTTGAACCAGTCGACAGTGATGTAAAGAAACTTGCTGCAGAGGTTGCCCATCTTCGGGTTTTTATGATCCACGAGTTCGGAGTTGGCCCCGCTGGTAGCGAAAGGGATCCATCGGACCTCTGCAGATATGTTATGGAGAGGATCGATCTGCCGTGCGCGGAAGCGGAAGTGCTGGCTGCCACATGGCGTTGCTGTTCTGCGGCTCGTATGCTCGGTCTGAGGCGTATCAAAAATATGCTGATCCCTCTGAAGGGGATTGATCAGTACCTGAATCACAATGATTCGTTGCGGGCGTATGTTGCGCGGTGGGTGTCACTGATTCCGCAGCTTCCGTGAAACGAACCGACCCGCTGGGCGACGGCGCGAAGCCTGGTCCGACCTGCCTCTCCTACCGCACGGGGTCTAGTGTTCGATCATGGCAGCGCAGGCATACCTCTCCGAACTCTTCTCGCTGGACGACCGGGTCGCCCTGGTGACCGGCGGCAGCTCCGGCATCGGCCGGGCCATCGCCGGGGCACTCGCGCGGGCCGGGGCGAGCGTCGTCATCGTGGCGCGCAAGGAGGCGGAGCTGGCCGCCACGGTGGACGAGCTGAAGGCCGAAGGCTGCCGGGCGGCGTGGGTGAGCGCCGACCTCGGCATCCGCGACCGGGTGCGTGCGGCGGCCGACCGGGCGGCAGAGCCGTTCGGGGAGCCCGACATCCTCGTCAACTGCGCAGGCGTCAACCTGCGCCCGCCGATGAGCGAGTTGGGCGACGACGTCTGGGACACCACGATGGCGGTGAACCTGGAGGCGCCCTACTTGCTGGGACAGCGGTTCGGCCCCGGCATGGCCGACCGCGGCTTCGGCCGGATCATCCACGTCACCTCGCAGCAGGCGCACCGGGCGTTCGTCCAGAGCGGTGCCTACGGTGTCTCCAAGGGGGCGTTGGAGTCACTGGCTCGTTCGCAGGCCGAGGCCTGGTCGCCGTACGGCGTTACCTGCAACACGCTCGTGCCCGGCTTCGTGATGACGCCGCTCAACGCGCGGTTGTCGTCGGACACCGAGAAGGTGGCGGCGCTGGCCGCGCGCACGATGGTCGGCAGGAACGGCCTGGCCGAGGACTTCGCGGGCGCGGCGGTCTTCCTGGCCGGCCGCGCCTCCGCCTACGTCACCGGGCAATCGATCTTCGTCGACGGCGGGTTCTCCGTGCACTGAGGTCAGCCGGCCGAGGGGCGACCGGCTCCTGCAGCCCGGTGTGGGAGCCTGGGCCTGCATGCGCGAGCCCGGTCCGTGCCATCTGTTCACGTGTCCGCGCCCGTGCGGGACCGGTCAGCCACGCCCCGGCCCGTCGTCTGCCGTCCGAACAGAAACGATGTTCCGTGTCCACTGATGAGCTGCCGGCACAACGGTCCGGCGCGGGTCCGGCGGAGAAGCGAGGAACCCTTCGATCTCAGCTCTCCCGGGATCGATACGGCGTTCCGCTGTGCGCTGTGGCCGTCACCGTGCCCCTTTACGCGATATGGGCCGCGTTCCTGGCCACCGGTGG
Source organism: Streptomyces sp. NPDC051320 (assembly GCF_040682175.1). Classification (NCBI taxonomy): domain Bacteria; kingdom Bacillati; phylum Actinomycetota; class Actinomycetes; order Kitasatosporales; family Streptomycetaceae; genus Streptomyces; species Streptomyces sp. NPDC051320. Next base: position 215,638 of record NZ_JBFBAL010000004.1, on the reverse strand, counting down.
GGGAGACCTGGCGGCGCAGCTCGCGTGGGCCGGGTTCGTTTCGCGGTCTCCGTCCTCCGCGTACAACCTCTTCTGGTACGGCGGTATGCACACCGTCAACTACAGCGTGATCTCGCCGCAGCTGATGGCGCTCTTCGGAGTCCGGACGGTCGGTGTCCTTGCGGGACTTGCGTCTTCGTGGTTGGTGGGCGTGTTGATGGTACGCGCCGGTGTCCGCAGACCGCTGTGGCCCGCGCTGTTCGCGGCGCTGGCGTTGTGGTGCGACGTGGTGTCCGGCCGGACGACCTTCGCGCTCGGCACGGCGTTCGCCCTCGCGTCGTGTCTCGTGTTGGCCGGTGGCGCGCGCAAGCTCGTCGCCGCGGCGGTTCTGGCCGCACTGGCCACCCTGGCGAGCCCGGTCGCGGGTCTGTTCCTCGTCGTGGCGGGCGCCGGCTGGTTCCTCGCGAGGGACTGGCACAGGGCGTCGGTCCTGCTGCTTCCGCCCGTGGTCATGGTCGCCACGACGACGCTGTTGTTTCCCTTTCAGGGTGAGCAACCCATGTCCCTGGGCCGGGTCTGGCAGCCGTCCTGCCTCGCTCTCGCCGTTGTGCTGTTCGCCCCCCGGGCCTGGCGGGTGCTGCGGAACGCGGCAGCGGTCTACGCAGTGGGCATCGTCCTCACCTATCTCATCCCGTCTCCCATCGGCACGAACGTCGAGCGACTGGCGGAACTCGCGGCACCGGCGGCCCTGCTCGCCTGCGCCCTCCAGCCGGCCCCCCGCCGGCTCCGGTCCCTGGTGAGTATCGGAGCGGCCGTCTCGTTCGCCATATCGTCGGGCTGGGTGATCAAGAAGACGGCGGATGACATCACCATCTCCACGGAGGTGCCGGCCTGGGCGTCGCACACCGACGGCGTCGTACGGGAACTGGCGGCCCTCCGTGCCGATCGGACCCGGGTGGAAGTCGTCCCCGCCCGCAACCACCGTGAGGCCGCCGTTCTGTCGTCCCACGTCAACACGGCCCGGGGCTGGAACCGGCAACTGGACGTGGAACGCGGACGGCTCTTCTACGACGGCACGCTGTCCGAGGCCTCGTACCGCGATTGGCTGAACCACTGGGCGGTGGGCTACGTCGTCCTGCACGACGGCAGACCGGACGGCCCGGCAGAGCAGGAGGCCGCTCTCGTACGGTCCGGGCCCGGCTGGCTCGACCCCGTCTGGCACGACAGCCACTGGAGCATCTACCGCGTGCGCAACGCACCGGCACTCGTCACCGGCCCGGCACAGGTCGTCACGTCCGACGGTTCCGAGGTCGTCATCAGAGCCCGCCGCGAAGGGCCGATCACCGTACGCATCGTCTTCTCGTCCTGGCTGCACGCCGACGGCGGCGCCTGCCTGAAGCGGGCGGGAGACTGGGTGCAGCTGACGGCTCCGGCTGCCGGGACGTACCGATTGAGCTCGGAGTACCGGCTCCCCTGGACGAACGGCTGCTGATCCCGGGCCGTTCTCGCTGGACGCCCGATGAGCGAGGCGGGCGACGAGGTCACGCCCGGTGAACCGTTGTAGCCAACGGCAGCCGGGTGATGCACTGTTCGGTTGCGCAGGGCGGCGACCAGCTCCCTGAAGTGCTCATCGGCCCTCTTCCGGCGCTGACCGCCGGTCGGCGAGGCGATCCTGGTCGCCGGCGTCACCGGCACGAGCCTCGGTGCGGCGACCCCGTGCCAGATAGTCTCGGACGATCAACTCGACAGCGTCCTGCGGACTCCTGGTACCGGCCAGCAGCATGACCTCGATGGCCAGATCGCTGTCCAGGCTGATGGTGACCTTCGCCATGACACCTCCTGGGTTCCCCGCGCAGCCTATCCAAGCGGCCGGCGGTCGACGATGGGTAGCACATCGCGATGCTCGGCAGGCTGATGCCGCGTGCCCCACTCTCTCTCCCCGCCTTGTGACGCGGGTCACGCGGGCCTCGCGTCACGAACGGAAGGGCAGTTCGCGTCTGGTGGTCGTCCGCACAGCGGGAACGACCGACAGGAAAGAGACGGCAGAGCGATGAACGCGACAGCAGCGCAGCAGCATGAGGTCCTGGTCCTGGGCGCCGGTTACGCCGGACTCTCCGCCGCGATCCAGCTCGCGGCCCGCACCAGAAAGCAGGGGAACCTGCGAGTGACGCTGGTCAATCCCTACGACACCTTCACCGAGCGGCTCCGACTGCACATGACGGCCACCGGCCAGGAGACGGCCGAGATGAACATCCCGGAGCTGCTGGACGGCACCGGCGCCGGCTTCGTCCGCGGCTGGGTCACCGCCCTGGACGCCGAGGCGAAGACCGTCCGGATCGATGACGACCGGGTCCTGCGCTACGACACCCTGGTCTACGGCCTGGGCGGCGTCGCGGACACCGCCGCCGTCCCCGGTGTGGATGACCACGCCCACACCCTCAACAGCCCGGAGGACGCCGCCATTCTCGCCGGCCGGCTGACCCGGCTCGACGGCGGGACCGTCGTGGTCGGCGGCAGCGGCCTCACCGGCGTCGAGGCCGCCGCGGAGATCGCCGAGCGGCACCCGGAGCTACAGGTCGTGCTGCTCGGCCGGCAGGAGCCGGGGGAGAGCATGCACCCGAAGGCCAAGGCCTACTTGGACGCGGCGCTCGCCCGGCTCGGTGTGCAGGTGCGCAGCGGCGTTGAGGTGGTCAAGGTGCTGCCGGACAGTGTCGAGCTCGCGGACGGCTCCAGCATTCCGGCGGGCGCGGTGCTGTGGACCAGCGGCACCCGTGTCTCGCCGCTGGCCGCCGCCGCGGGCCTGACCGTCGACGAGCGCGGCCGTGTGGTCACCGACAGCGCGCTGCGCTCGGTCTCCCACCCGGATGTCTACGCCGTGGGCGACGCGGCGGCGATCCGTCAGGGCTACGGCGTGATGCACGGGACCTGTCAGGGCGGTATGCCCACCGGCGTGCACGCGGCCCTTTCGATCCTGCGGGTGCTGGCCGGCAAGGAGCCCAAGCCCTTCCGATTCGGCTACTACCACACACCTGTCAGCCTGGGCCGGAACGACGCCGTCGTGCAGTTCACCCACCCCGACGACAGCCCGCGCCGGATCGTGCTGACCGGCAAGCGAGCCGCGAAGTACAAGGAGACGGTCACCGCCGCGCCGTGGTCGACTTTCACCCGCATGAAGAAGATGCCGGCCTCGGGCGCGTTCTGGCCGCACGGCGGCCGCTACACCCGGATTCGGAGCGCCAAGTGAACCAGCCGCAGCAGGCCGGACCTGACCAGCTTGCCTTCCAGAAGTACCGCACCCTGCTCTTTTCCGTCGGCTACCGCATCCTCGGCACCGCCGCCGACGCCGAGGACGTGGTTCAGGACGCCTGGCTCAAGTGGTCGGCGGCCGACCGTGCCCAGGTCGCCGACCCCAAGGCCTACCTGACCCGGATCGTCTCCAACCTGTCGATGGAGCGGCTTCGTTCGACCCGCCACCAGCGCGAGACCTACGTCGGGCCATGGCTCCCCGAGCCGATCCTCACCGGCCCGGATACCGCTGACGGCGTTGCCGCGGCGGACTCGGTCTCCATGGCCCTGCTGGTGGTGCTGGAGACACTGAGCCCCCTGGAGCGCGCGGTCTTCGTACTGAAGGAGGTCTTCGCCTTCAGCTATGGGGAGATCGCGGAGGCGGTGGAACGCACGGAGGCGGCGGTCCGGCAGGCCGCGCACCGCGCCCGCGAGCACGTCCAGGCCCGCCGGCCCCGCTTCACCGCGGACCGCGCCCGCCAACGCGACGTCGCCGAACGCTTCTTCGCGGCGGCGTCGGGCGGCGACATCAACACCCTCATGGAACTGCTCTCCCCGGACGTCACGCTGTGGACCGATGGCGGCGGCAAGGTCCGCCAGGCCCTCAAACCGGTCGTCGGCCTGAAGGCCGTGGCCCGTTGGTTCGCCGCCCTCGGCACCGCGACCTACCAGGGCATCGAGCCCGGGCAGATGCGGGCCGAGCTCACCTGGATCAACGGTGGCCCGGGCGTGGTCTTCCACGGCCCGGACCGCGTGGTCGCCACGCTGACCTTCGACTTCGATCCGGAGGGCAGTATCTCGACCATCCACAACGTGGCCAACCCCGACAAACTCCACGCGGTCGCCGACGGCACTCGGCACGAACTCTCCTGACCACTGTCGCAGAACGCTAGTCGGCTGCTGACGCATCGAGCTGCGTGCGGGTGGTGGTCAGCTCGAACCACACCGTCTTGCCGATGCCGTACGGGCGCGGCCGGGTGCCCCACGTGGTGGCGAGTGCGGTGACCAGGGCGAGGCCCCGTCCCGACTCGGCTTCGAGGCTCGGGTGTTGCACCTCGGGGAGGGCGCTGGACGCGTCTGCCACTTCGACGCGCAGGGTGGTGTCGTCGCTGAGGATGCAGCGTGCCGATACTTCGCGGCCCGGGGGGACGGATGCGTGGCGTACCGCGTTGGTCATCAGCTCGCTGAGCAGCAGCACGGCTGTGTCGGTCACCTCGTCCGGCACCTTCCAGGCGTGTGCCTGCTCGGCGAGCAACGCGCGGGCCCGGCTCACGCTGCGGGGGCGGCGGGGGAATCGCCACTCGATGTCCTTGGGCATTGTGCTGGTCATGACCCACAGCCTGGCGCCGAGGGAATAGCGTAGGGAGTAACGGAGCGTGTACGTACCGTAGCTGTACACGTGGTGCCCTGGGGAGGCGTGCGGATGTCGGAGGCGTGGCGGTACTGCGGTAACCAGATCAAGCTGTGGCGTACGAAGGCGGGTGTCTCCCGGGAGCAGTTGGGGGCCGAGGCCGGGTACGGCTACGACTACGTACGGTCGATGGAGGTCGGGCGACGTCGGCCCACGCTGCGGTTCTTGGAGGCCGCTGATCAACTGTGCAGTGCTGGCGGGATTGGTCGCGGCGCAGGAGTTTCTTCGACCGGAGAAGTTCCCCTCGTACTCGCAGGAGTACGCCGAGGCGGAGGCCAAGGCAGTTGCCTTGCACTCTTATCAGCCCTTGTTCGTGCCGGGGCAATTGCAGACTGAGGCCTATGCCCGCGCCTTGCTGAACGCCAACTGTCCCCCTCTCGATGACGAGACGGTCGAAGCCAGGGTCGCAGCGCGCTTGCAGCGGCAAGAGCGGTTGCATCGTAAGCAGACCGTGTTATTCGGATTTGTCGTCTATGAGGCGGCGCTGCGTGAACCTGTGGGCGGTCGTGACGAGATGAGAGCGCAACTGCAGCACCTGCTGGAGCTGCGGCACCTGCGCAACGTGTCAATCCAGGTGCTTCCGGTGGGGCAAGGTGCCCACACTGGGCTCAATGGTCCACTGGTACTGATCGAGACTGACGAGCATGAACACTTCGCCTACGAAGAAGGTCAGTCGACCGGCATCCTGCATTCGGCCTCGGACAAGGTCGGCTTGCTCATCCAACGCCATGGCATGATCCGGATGCAGGCCCTCGGGGTCGAGCAGTCGGCCCAATTCATTGGCAAGTTGGCGGAGGAATTGTGAGCGACGAGTTGATGTGGATCAAGTCCAGCTACAGCAACACCGAAGGTGGCGACTGCGTAGAGGTCGCCGCCTGTCCCGCCACCGTCCACGTCCGGGACTCGAAGCTGGCCGAGAGTCCCCAACTGGCCGTGCCCGCCCCGGCCTGGGCGGCCTTTCTCGTGTACGCGGTCAGCGGAGCGTGAGGGTGCCCTTCATGTACGGGTGGATCGAGCAGTAGTAGGGGTACGTGCCCGCCTTGGCGGGCGCGTTGAAGGTGACCGTCTGGCCTGGCGCGATCGTGTCGGTGTCGAAGGACTTCTTGTCCTTGGCCGTCACGGTGTGCGCCGCCGAGTCGTTGTTGGTGACGGTGATCTTCGTCCCGGGGGCGACCGTGAGGTCTGCGGGCTTGAACGCGAAGTCCTTGATCGTGATGTGCGCCGACTTGCCGCTTCCGGACGCCGACGCCGTAGCGGAAGAGGTCTTCGAGCCACCACCGCTCGAACAACCGGTCACGGTGGTGAGCATGCACAGTGCGGCCACGGCCGCGACGGCGCACGATTTGCGGGTGAGGAAGGGCATCGTCTCTCCGGTGGTCTCGGACGATCGGGGGCAAGCAGGCGCAACGGTACGGCTGTTGGGTCGAGTGTTCCGGAGCGGACGGCAGGGCGCGGTGTTCCATGGAGCCGACCGGGCCGACGGCTCACCCGAACGGATGGCCTCGAGGCGCTGCGTTGTCTATGCCTTCGCCGGACCGCGCCCCGACCCCGGCGGCCGGCCCCGGCGGGGGAGGGCGCCGGTATCGCGCGGCAGGCGGCCCGCGTCGGCCAGGGCCCGGCGGAGCAGGAATTCGATCTGGGCGTTCGTGCTCCGCAGTTCGTCGCCGGCCCAGCGGGCCAGCGCGTCGTGCACGGCGGGGTCCAGCCGCAGCAGGACCTGCTTGCGCTGCCGGGCCGCGCGCGGTGGTGGTGGCGGCGGTGCGCCGGATTCGTCCTCGTTCACTGGTAGAGCGAGCCGGTGTTCAGGACCGGCTGTACCGCCCGGTCCCCGCACAGCACGACCATCAGGTTGCTCACCATCGCGGCCTTCCGCTCCTCGTCCAGTTCGACGATGCCCTGCTCGCTGATCCGGATCAGCGCCTGCTCGACCATACCGACCGCGCCCTCGACGATCTGCTGACGGGCCGCGACGACGGCGCCGGCCTGCTGGCGCTGGAGCATCGCGGAGGCGATCTCCGGTGCGTAGGCGAGGTGGCTGAAACGGGACTCGATGATCCGTACGCCCGCGGCCTGCACCCGGGCGGTCAGCTCGAGAGAGAGCTTCTCGGTGATCTCCTCGGCGTTGCCCCGCAGCGACAGTGCGTTCTCGTCGTGGGCGTCGTAGGGGTACTCGATGGCGATGTGCCGGACGGCGGACTCGGTCTGGGTGGCCACGAACTCCGGGTAGTCGTCCACCTCGAACAGCGCCTGCGCCGTGTCCTCGACCTTCCACACCACGACGGCCGCCAGCTCGATCGGGTTGCCGTACGCGTCGTTGACCTTCAGGACGGAGGTCTCGTTGTTCCGGACCCGGGTGGAGATCTTCCGCGAACTGGTCAGCGGGTTGACCCAGCGGAGGCCGTCCTGCCGGATGGTGCCGACGTAACGGCCGAACAGCTGGATCACGCGGGCCTCGCCGGGCGCGACCATCTTCACGCCGGTCATGCAGAACAGCGAGACGACCAGTACCAGGATGCCGATGATGATCAGGGCGGCCTTGCTGCCGCCGCCGGTCGAGACCCCGCCGCCGATGAGCAGGCCGAGGCCCACCGCGACACCGAGCACGGTCAGCAGCAGCGCCAGCCCGCCCGCGATGCCGTGCGCGGTCCTTTCCCGAACCTGTGGCGCGGGCATCTCCGGGGTGTCCGCGTCGAGACCCGCCGCAGTGGTCGTGGCGGGGTGCGCGGGGCGCTCCGCAGGGCCTTGGCCGGGTGATCCGGTCATGAAGAGCTCCGTCTCCGGACTCCGGCCGGACCGGAGTCGCATAATTGCTTGCTGGGAAGAATCAAAGTGATATCTAATTTAGCACAGTACGGCAGCTTCCGGCGGCCGATGAGCCGACGGCTGATGAACCGGCGGCCGATGAGCCGCCGACCGATGAGTTTCGCCTCCGGGCGGCGTCATGACCTCTGCAACCACCTATGCACAGGGAGGTGCCTTCATGGCATCGCAGGACAACCTCACCGGACTCGGTGTGATTCTCGGCAGTACGGAGCCCGACCGGCTCGTCGAGTGGTACCGGGCCGCGCTGGAGCCGTTGGGCGCCCGTTGGGAAGGGCACATGCTCGTCATCGGACAGCAGTCGATCATCGGATTCGACCGGCGCGACGATGTTGCGGACACGGCGGCGGAGCCGGGGCGGCACATGGTCAACATCACGGTCCGGGACATCCGCGCCGCCGAGCAGCACCTCAACAGCGTCGGGGTGAAGTGGGTTCGGCCCGTCGAGGAGATGGGTGGCGGCTGGATCATCTGCACCGTGCTGGATCCGGTCGGCAACTACCTCCAGCTCGTGCAGGGGCCCGCAACGTCCTGAACCGGACGGGCGTACCCGTCGGGGGCGCCGATGTAAAAAGGGGGCAAAACAGGTAACCCAGGTCGTCGGTTGGGCATCTCTTCACGCGTGATGAGCCTGACGGGGACCCCCTTCTTCCTGACCGCGATCGCCGCGACGGTCATCGCAGTGCTGCTGCCGCTGCTGCTGTGGGGGCGGGTCGCCGGTCCCGTGGCGGTGCGGGGTGCGGTACGGCTGGGCATGGTGCTGGTGGCGCAGGCGACCGCGGTGCTGACGGTGTTCGTCGCGGTGAACAACAGCAACGGGCTGTACGACAACTGGTCCGACCTGCTCGGCAGAGGCCACCACGTCGTCGCAGCGCCCGACCTCGGACCCGACGGCCTGGGCGGCCTGCAACCGGACGCCGGGCCCCGGCAGCCGGCCGACTTCGCGCCGTCGCACGACCGGCGGATGGGGCGCGGGGTGATCGGCACGACACTGACCGGGCGGGTGTCCGGGGTGCGCGGTGAGGTGTACGTGTGGCTGCCGCCGCAGTACGACCAGCCGGCGTACCGGGGCAGGAAGTTCCCGGTGGTGGAGCTGCTGGCCGGCTTCCCCGGGACGGCGAAGGCCTGGTTCGGCAGCCTGGACGCGCAGACCCAGCTGGCGCCGATGATGGCGAGCGGTGAGGTGGCGCCGTTCATTCTGGTGTCGCCGAGGACGTCGCTGCTGGGCAGCCGTGACACCGGGTGCGCCAACGTGGCGGGGGTGGTCGACGCGGACACCTGGCTGAGCGTGGACGTGCCGAGGATGGTGACCGACACGTTCCGGGCCCAGCGGGGGCCGCGGGGCTGGGCGGTCGCGGGATATTCCGCGGGGGCGCACTGCGCGGTCAAGCTCGCACTCGCCCACCCCAACCGGTACCGGGCGGCCGTCGGGCTCTCCGGATACAACGATCCCGCCGCCGAACGTGCGTCCATCACGGCGAAGAACCCGACGCTGCGCCGCGACAACAACCCGCTGTGGATTCTGCGCCACGCCAAGACCCCGCCCCGTGCGGCGCTGTACCTCTCGGGTGCACCGCAGGACGGCTACCGGGACGGCCTCGCGCTGCGGGCGGCGGCCAGGAGACCGACGCGGGTGCACGTCGTACCGGTGACCGGCGGGCACAGCCGGGCCGTGTGGCGGAAGCAGGTACCGGACGTGTTCCTCTGGCTTTCGGAACAGTTCGCGGGGTCGGCGCCCTACACGGGGCGGGTCGCTCCGGCGAAGGGCATCTGATCGATGGGGGCGATCCGGACCGGCGCGCCGGGATGCGGGGCGTGGATCATCTCGCCGTTGCCGATGTAGATGCCCACGTGGCTGATGCCCGAGAAGAAGAAGATCAGATCCCCCGGCGCCAGCTCCGAGCGGCTCACCCGCGGGCCCGAGTCGATCTGGGTGTACGTGGTGCGCGGCAGCGATACACCGGCCGAGCGGTACGCCGCCTGGGTCAGCCCCGAGCAGTCGAAGGACGAAGGACCGGTCGCCCCCCATACGTACGGCTTGCCGAGGGCGCCGTAGGCGAAGGCGACGGCTTGCGCGGCTCGTGAGTTGGGGGCCACCAACGAGCCGCGGACGGCGGAACGGTCGGCGCGCGGCACGGCGGCTCCGGCGTCCTGGGCGGCGTACTGCGCGCGTTCCGGGGCGGTCAGCCGGGCGAGCAGTGCCTGCGCCGTGCGGATCTTGCTCTGCACGGTGGTCTTCTGCTTCTTGAGGTCGGCCCGCTGCGCGCGGAGGTCGCTGATCTTGCGGTCCGCCTCCGAGCGGAGCTGGGCGAGGTCACCGAGCTGCTTGCTCACCCCGGTCACCTTGGCGGCCTGCAGGTCGTCCGCACGCTCCACGTAGCCGGCCCGGTCCAGGTACTGCGTGGGATCGGACGAGAGGAGGACCTGGAGCGACGGGTCGATGGCACCGTTGCGGTACTGGGCCTCGGCGGCCGCGCCGAGCGCGTCGCGGGCGGTGTTGAGTTCCTGGGTCCTGCGGGCGACCCCGTCGTGCAGCGTCCGCAGCGACTTCTCGGTGGCCTGCGTCTCGGCCTTCGCCCCGTTGTACTTGTCGGTGGCGACCTCCGCCTGCTGGTACAGCTGGTCGACCTTGGCCTTGACCTGTGCCGGGGAGAGCTGGGGTTCGGCATGGCCGACGCCTTCGAAGGCGGTTGCCGATGCGGCTCCGGCGAGTGCGAGGGTGGCGGCGGTCCGGGCCGCGGGGCCGGTGAGCGGGCGTTGTCTGGGCTTTCGGTGAGCGGCCACGAGGGCGTTCACGTCCTTCCGTACGTCCTTGCCGCATTCGCCCGTGTTCACCCCGGGCGAGCCGGTGAGCCGACGGACGGATACGTGTCCGGCGGCGGTCCGCACAGGGGGAGCGGGCCGCCGCCGGATCTCTCGGCGGTGGTGACCGACGGCCGTCCGGTTCCGGACGGCGGTGGGGAGCCGGTCACCTGATCAAGAACGTTAAACCCGGGGTTATGGGAACGAGACGTCATGAAAGGTACTGGTCGGATCTGGCCGACCGTGACCGTCCAGGAGCATTGAATCTTCGGTGCACTTGTTGATTGCGTGACCCTCTGACCGAAGCCGGTGCCGGGGTGGCTAAGGTCGAATTTCATGAACGAACTGATCCATGCCGTTGTCGGCCTGCACATCATCGGCATCGGGGCACTGCTCGGCGGCTTTCTGACCCAGCTCGGCCCGATGCGCTCGGGCACCGCCCGCTTCGGGCAGCCGATGCTGTACGGCGCCCTGACGATGCTGGTCACCGGGGTGGCACTGATCGGCCTGAGCCAGGCCGACGGATACACCATCAACACCGTCAAGTACGGGATCAAGCTCGCGGTACTGGTGGTCATCCTGGGGCTCGTCTACGTGAAGCGTGACGACGACCGGATCGACAAGCGCGTCTTCGGGGCGGTCGGCGGTCTGACCGTCGTCAACATCTTCATCGCACTGCTCTGGACCTGAGCGGGCACTACCCCGGTCGCACGCTGCCGTAGACCGGCATGTAGAAGATCGACTCCTCACGCACATACGCACCCGGCTTCGGGGCGTGGATCATCATGCCGTTGCCGATGTACATCCCGACGTGGCTGATGTCGTCGTAGAAGAAGACCAGGTCACCGGGGCGCAGATCCTTCGTGGCGATGCGGGTGCCGACCTTCACCTGGTCCCACGTGGTCCGCGGCAGATCGACGCCGGCTGCCTTCCACGCCGCCTGGGTGAGCCCCGAGCAGTCGTAGGAACTGGGCCCGGTGGCGCCCCAGACGTACGGCTTGCCGATCTGGGCGCGGGCGAAGGCGAGGGCCTGGGCGGCCTTGCCGGAGGATGTGCTGCTGCCGGCGCCGGTACCGGTGCTTGATCCGGTACTGCTGTCGCTGTTCGCCGCCGCCTTCTCGGCGGCCTTGCGCTTCTGCTCCGCCGCGGCCTGCTCCTGCGCCAGCTTCGCCGCCTTGCGCTTGGCCTCGGCCTGCTTCTTCTTCTCCAGCGCCGCCAGCCGCGCCTTCTCCTCGGCGGTCATCCTGGACAGCAGCTGACGCGCCTCGGCGAGCTTCGACTGCACGGTCTCCTTGCTCGACCTGAGCGAGGCCTGCTTTCCGGTCAGCGTCGCCAGACTGCGCGCGGCCTCGCCGCGCTTCTCCGCCGCCGCCTTCTGCTGCACCCGGTAGTCCGCGACCGCCTTGCCCTCCCGGCCGGTCAGCGTGGCCATCAGGTGGTTCTGGTCGAAGTACGACTGCGGGTCGTCGGCCAGCAGCAGCGTGGCCGTGGAGGAGAGGGTGCCTTCGCGGTACTGGGCGGCGGCGTAGTTGCCGAGCGTCCGGCGGGACTCGTTCAGCTTTTCGGTGCGCGTGGCCACCTGGTCGAGCAGACCGTCGACCTTCTTGCGCTGGGTCGACGTGTCCTCTTTCGCCTTGTTGTACCTCTCGGTGGCCGACCCGGCCTCCCGGTACAGGTCGTCGACCTTCTTCTGCACCTCTTCGATGCTCGGCTTCGGCTTGGCGGCGGCAGCCGGAGCGGCACCGGCGCTCTGGGCGAGCAGCGAGACCGAGGCGAGCGCGGCCGTGGTGATGCCGAGGGCGGGGGCCGTACTGTGCGAGCGGGTGCGCGGCTTTCGGTGCGATGCCAAGTGAGGCATTTCCTTCCGTGGACCGCCTACCGGGTTAGCGGTGGGGGACCCGCCCAGGCCGTTCAGGCTCTGGGGAGGGTTCGGGCACGTTCGGAAGGTCGCCCTACGGTCCATGGTGCGGTGGTGCCTGGGTGGTGCGGACCGATTCACCCCGGTGGTGCTTGGTGGGTCCCCGGCTCCTTCTGCCGTGCGACATACGTCATATCCGGTCGTGACATATCCGGTACGTGACGCGGCCTACAGCAGAGCGGACTCGGCGCGGGCCGCTCGCTTCGGCGTGGTTCGCCGATGGGGTACGGGCGGTCCTGAGCGAGCAAGATAGCCAACTCCTGTGACCGCTGGGAAGGCTGATGTTCGATATGCCCGATACATTTTCGTGACCTGGGGCCGCCCTTCGATACATGCGGCTCGGGCATACGGCTCCGGGCTGTCGGTGGGTCGGCCTAGACTCGGTAGACGATGAGCAGCCTCTTTGACGACAGTTTCCTGGCGAGCCTCCAGCCTTCGGAGGAAGAGCCCCCGCCGCCCGCCGAGGACCCCGCCGGCGGGCCGGGGGACCGGGAAGAGGTCCCGCACGACCTTTTCGGCGGCGCGTTCGACGGGCCCCCGCCCCCGCGGGACGCGTACTACCGGGACGGCGCCCCGCGCCCGGCCGTGGACCCCGCCGCGCTGCTCGATGGGCTGAACGCCGAGCAGCGCGCCGCCGTCGTGCACGCGGGTTCCCCGCTGCTCATCGTGGCCGGGGCGGGTTCCGGCAAGACCAGGGTGCTGACCCACCGGATCGGGCATCTGCTGGGCTCGCGTGGGGTGCAGCCCGGGCAGATCCTGGCGATCACCTTCACCAACAAGGCCGCGGGCGAGATGAAGGAGCGGGTGGCCGAGCTCGTCGGCCCGCGCGCTCAGGCCATGTGGGTCATGACCTTCCACAGCGCCTGCGTCCGCATCCTGCGCCGCGAGTCCAAGAAGCTCGGCTTCACGTCGTCGTTCTCGATCTACGACGCGGCCGACTCGAAGCGGCTGATGGCCCTGGTCTGCCGTGACCTGGACCTCGACCCGAAGCGTTACCCGCCGAAGTCCTTCAGCGCCAAGATCTCGAACCTGAAGAACGAGCTGATCGACGAGGAGACCTTCGCCGGGCAGGCCACGGATGGTTTTGAGAAGACCCTCGCCGAGGCGTACGCGCTGTACCAGGCGCGGCTGCGCGAGGCCAACGCCCTGGACTTCGACGACATCATCATGACCACGGTGCACCTGCTCCAGGCGTTCCCGGACGTCGCCGAGCACTACCGGATGCGCTTCCGGCACGTCCTGGTGGACGAGTACCAGGACACCAACCACGCCCAGTACACGCTCGTCCGGGAACTGGTGGGCCCCTCCGGGGAGGACAAGGCCCCCGGAGAGCTCTGTGTGGTCGGTGACGCGGACCAGTCGATCTACGCGTTCCGCGGCGCCACCATCCGTAACATCCTCCAGTTCGAAGAGGACTACCCGGACGCCACGACCATCCTGCTGGAGCAGAACTACCGTTCCTCCCAGACGATCCTCTCCGCCGCCAACGCCGTGATCGAGCGCAACGAGAACCGCCGCGCCAAGAACCTCTGGACGGAGGCGGGCGAGGGCGCGAAGATCATCGGCTATGTCGCGGACACCGAACACGACGAGGCGCAGTTCGTCGCCGACGAGATCGACCGGCTGACCGACGCGGGCGACGCGAAGGCGGGTGACGTGGCCGTCTTCTACCGTACGAACGCCCAGTCCCGTGTCTTCGAGGAGATCTTCATCAGGGTCGGGCTGCCGTACAAGGTCGTCGGCGGCGTCCGGTTCTACGAGCGCAAGGAGGTCCGCGATGTGCTGGCCTACCTACGGGTGCTGGCCAACCCGGAAGACACCGTTCCGCTGCGCCGCATTCTGAACGTGCCCAAGCGCGGCATCGGCGACCGGGCCGAAGCGATGATCGACGCGCTCTCGCAGCGCGAGCGGATCAGCTTCCCACAGGCGCTGCGGCGGGTCGACGAGGCGTACGGCATGGCGGCCCGCTCATCGAACGCCGTCAAACGCTTCAACGTGCTGATGGAGGAGTTGCGTACCGTCGTCGAGTCGGGGGCCGGACCCGCGGTGGTGCTGGAGGCGGTCCTCGAACGGACCGGTTACCTCGCCGAGTTGCAGGCGTCCACCGACCCGCAGGACGAGACCCGGATCGAGAACCTCCAGGAACTCGCCGCAGTGGCGCTGGAGTTCGAGCAGGAGCGCGGCGAGGAAGAGGGCGCGGGCACGCTGGCGGAATTCCTGGAGAAGGTCGCCCTGGTCGCCGACTCGGACCAGATCCCCGACGAGGACGAGGACGGCTCCGGCGTCATAACGCTGATGACGCTCCACACCGCGAAGGGCCTGGAGTTCCCGGTGGTGTTCCTGACCGGCATGGAGGACGGCGTCTTCCCGCACATGCGCGCGCTGGGGCAGGTGAAGGAGCTCGAGGAGGAGCGGCGGCTTGCGTACGTGGGGATCACCCGAGCCCGGGAACGCCTGTATCTGACGCGCTCGACACTGCGCAGCGCCTGGGGACAGCCCTCCTACAACCCGGCCTCGCGGTTCCTGGAGGAGATCCCCGCGCAGCACCTGGAGTGGAAGCGCACCGGAGCGATGGCGGCGCCGGCGGGCCCGACGTCCGGGGTCACTTCCTCGCTGACCTCGTCGCTGTCGTCCTCGCGGTCGCGCTCCGGTTCGGGCGGTGCCACGGGGTTCGCGACGCGGCGGGCCGGCGACAAGCCGGTGATCACGCTGCAGGTGGGGGACCGGGTCACGCACGACCAGTTCGGTCTGGGCACCGTGATGCAGGTGACCGGGTCAGGTGCGGACGCCCAGGTGGCGGTGGACTTCGGCGACGAGCGGCCGAAGAAACTGCTGTTGCGGTACGCACCGGTCGAGAAGCTGTAGCGGGGTTTCGTTCAGGTCGGGTCGAGGCCGTGGCTGCGCAGCCACGGCAGCGGGTCGACGGCTGCTCCGCCGTGCGGATGCACCTCGAAGTGCATATGCGGTCCGGTGGAGTTGCCGGAGTTCCCCGAGTAGGCGATCACGTCACCGGCCTTGACGATGCCGGAACGGATCTTGGTGCTGCTGAGGTGGCAGTACCAGGTCACGGTGCCGTCGGGCGCGGTCACCATGGCCATGTTGCCGTAAGCGCTGTTCCACTTGGTCTGGACCGTGCCGTCGGTCGCCGCCATGACCGGTGTCCCGTACGAGACGGGGAAGTCGATGCCGGTGTGCACCGACATCCAGTTGACCCCCGCCTGGCCGAAGTAGGCGCTGAGGCCCTTCTGTTTCACCGGCAGCAGGAACTTCGGTCGCGCGGCTTCCTTGCGTGCGGCCTCCTCCGCGGCCTTCTTCTTGGCGTCGGCCTGCCGCTGTTTGAGGTCGATGCGCTCCTGCGTGCGGCTGGCGCGGTCGGCGAAGTCGTCGGCCTCATGACTGAGGTTGGCGAGCTGGGTGTCCAACTTGTTGTTGACGGCGACCGGCTTGACGGAGGAGGGGTCGGCTGCGGCCCGGGTCGTGGCGCCGCTGTCGTCCCCGCTGAACCCACCGACGGTCGCGGCGGCGACACCGGCCACGCCCATCACACAGACCGAGGGGACCGCGACGGTGAGCAGCGCGGAGCGCTTCGCGGGGGTACGGCGGCGGCCGCGCCCGCCGGAGGCGCGACGGGCGGCGGGCGCGTGGCTCAGCTCGTACGGCGGGGGGTCGGGGCTCTCCGACTGCTCCGTGTGGTCCGGGCTGTCGCCGGTTCCCGCTGTCTCCGGGGTGTCCGTGGGGTTCGCGGTTTCCGCGGTGGCCGCCAGGTCGGGGACGTCGGTGATGTCTGCGACGTCGATGGCGCTGAACTGGCTTGTGCCGTATGCGGTCGGGTCGTCGAGGTAGGCGCCCGTGTCGTAGGCGCCCGTGTCGTGGCTGCCGGCGTCGTAACCGTCCGCTGCGTAGGCGCCGGTGCTTCCGTATGTGCCGGTGCCGTACGTGATCTGCGTGCCGTAGTCCTGGGCCGGCCACTGCGTGGTGGCGTGGGCGGCCGTCTCGAACTGGCCCGTCCCGTTCCAGGCGTTGGCGTCCCACTGGCCGGTCGCGTCGTAGTCGGCGGCCCCCGTTTCGTGGGCCGGCGACTCGTGGTCCGGCATCGGGAAGGACCACTGGCCGGTGGTGTTGTAGGTGTCCCCGCCACCCTGCGGGACCTGCTGGGCGGCATAGGCCGCGTCGTAACCGGCCGTCTGTTGAGCCCCGGTGTCCCACTGAGTGGTGTCGTACTGCCCGCTGTGATGTGCCGAGTGCCCTGCCGCGTAAGGGCCGGGGAGATCGCCGAAGAGCGGATCGGCGGCGTACGTGCCGGTGGAGTAACTGCTGCCGGGGTAGCCGTCGGTGGGGTAACCGTGAGTGTGGGGGGAGTCGCTTTCCACATACCCGGCGTGGGTTTGCTGGTCGTTCACCAACGTCTCTCTCGCCTCGGCAGCAGGGCCCTGCCCTGGGGCACCCCCCGGTCCAGAGCAGTGGCGCGACTGTACCCGGCAGTACGTCGCGGCGACAATCTTCGGCGGCCATCAGTGGCCCGCGAAACGGTCATTCGGCCGTCTTTCGGGGACTATGGGCCCACCTTTGGCACGGCGTTCGGAGAGCGTTCGAGCTGCCGACCCGCTTCCGGGGCTCCTTTCGAGCCACCGGGGCGAGGCGGCCTTCCTCAGGCCACCGACGCCGTGCCCTCGAGGCCGGTGGATTCCTGGGCGTCCAGGGCCTGCCGGATACCGGCTGCGACAGCGGGGTGAACCGGCAGGGCGAGGTGGCCGATGCCGGTGACCCGGACGTTGGTCGCGATCAGATCCGGATGGTCGATGCAGGCCGCCTCGACCGGCGCCATCAGATGGTCGAGATCGCTCCAGAAGCTCACGAACCGGGTGCGGCACCCCACCGCCGGACTGCGCAGCTCCTCGATCAGGTCGGAGTGCGGGAGCATCTGGCGCATCAGGGGATGAGCACTCAGCAATTGGGCCATTTGAGTGCCGGCATGCGGGGTGCCGAGGGTGACCAGTGTCCGCACGCGGACGTCGCCGCCGAGGCGCTGCACGTAGTAGCGGGCGATCAGTCCGCCCAGACTGTGGCCGACGATGTCCACCTCGTGGTGTCCGGTGCGGGCACAGATTTCCTCGATGTGGCGTCCCAGCAACTCGGCAGCGGCGCGGACATCGCAGGTCAGCAAGGAGTAATTGAGCGACTCCGCATGGTGGCGACCGTGCCGGGACAGGGAGCGGCGCAACAGGAGGAACACCGAGCGGTTGTCGATGAAGCCGTGCAGCAGGACGACGGGCGGCTGATCACTCACCGTGGCCGCTCCCACGCCCTGCGCAGTGGTCAGGGAAGCGGAATCGGGGGTCTCGTTCACGGGTGGAAGGGTCCTGCGCTCGGCCGAGATGCCGGACGGATAGAGCAACAGATGACCGGCGAGAATCGCCAGATCGAGCGCGGTGGCTCGCAGCAGCACCGAGGAGAGGCGCAGGTGCCGGATCAAGCCTCCCGGGCTGAGCAGGGCTCCCGCCGGGCTGAGCAGGGCTCCCGGGCTGCGCAGGAGCTGCGGGCTGAGCAAGCACCGCGGGCTGAGGACGAAGGGCAGGACCTTCATTGGCCGACCTCCTGAACGGCATACGGAGGGTGACGCGGTGGCATCCGTATGCACTCATGGGGTCACCGGGGAGAGACCGGCCGATGGACCTGAGACCGCCTCTCGACTGCGACTCCCGATGCACCGGCCCCGGATGCGGCCCATTTGTCTGCCGAAAGGGGGGTACGGCGCGTAACGAATACGTCCCATGTGTGATTTCCCCCTCTCCGGCCACCGCGAAACCGCTGGTTGCGGGATGCTGTGGATAACGTTCGTTCACATCGTGCATGGAGGCAGTGATGGGTGTCGTCGGTCCGATCCGCGTAGTGGTCGCCAAGCCGGGACTCGACGGGCACGATCGCGGCGCGAAGGTGATCGCCCGTGCGCTGCGGGATGCCGGTATGGAGGTCATCTACACCGGCCTTCACCAGACCCCCGAGCAGATCGTGGACACCGCGATCCAGGAGGATGCGGACGCCATCGGGCTCTCCATCCTCTCCGGGGCCCACAACACGCTGTTCGCGAAGGTCCTCGATCTGCTCCGGGAACGCGAGGCGGAGGACATCAAGGTCTTCGGCGGCGGGATCATCCCGGAGGCGGACATCGCGCCGCTGAAGGAGCAGGGCGTGGCGGAGATCTTCACGCCCGGCGCGACGACGGCCTCCATCGTGGACTGGGTCCACGCGAATGTCCGCCAGCCGGCCGAGGCGTAGGGAAACCGGGCTGCCGGACCTCAACGGAGGAGCCGCCGCGTGGCGGCTCCCCGCGCGGCGTAGACCTCCGCGCGGCGTAGACCTCCGCGCGGCGTAGACCTCCGCGCGGCGTAGACCCCTGCGCGGCGTAGACCTCCGCGCGGCGTAGACCCCTGCGCGGCGTAGAACCCCGCGCGGCGTAGACCCCTGCGCGGCGTAGATCCCCGCCCGGCGGGTTACGTACCCGCCAGCTCCTCCCACATCGCGGCCCGCAGCTGCAGCGTGGCCACCAGCCGCTGAAAGGCCTCCGACCAGTAGCCCCCGGCCCCTGGCGAAGCTCCCTCCGCCTCGGCGGGTATCGCGGTGAGGGCCTCCAGCCGACGCGCCTCCACCGGGTCCAGGCAGCGCTCGGCCAGGCCCATCACACCGCTGAAACTCCACGGGTAGCTGCCCGCGTCCCGGGCGATCTCCAGGGCCTCGACCACCGCCCGGCCCAGTGGCTCGGCCCAGGGGACCGCGCAGACGGACAGCAGCTGGAACGCCTCGGACAGGCCGTGGCCCGCGATGAAGCGGGCGACCCGGTCGGCTCGCTCACCGTCCGGCAGGGTGGCCAGCAGCTTGGCGCGTTCGGCCAGGGACGCCGTACCGGGGCCGTCCAACAGCGCACGGGACCAATCGGCGTCGCCCTGCCGTACCGCGGCCCGGCACCAAGCGGCGTGCAGCTCCTCGTCCCAGCCGTCGGTCACTGCCAGCGTGACGATCTGCTGCGGCGTACGGCCACCGAGCACCCCGGGCCAGACAGCGAGGGGCGCCGCCTCCACCAGCTGGCCCAGCCACCAGGACCGCTCGCCGCGGCCTGCCGGAGGGACCGGGACCACACCGTCGCGCTGCATCGCCGCGTCGCATTCGTGCGGCGCCTCGACCGCGATACGGGCGTGGGCGTCGGTCCGGTCCAGGCTGACGCAGGTCACCGCACGGCTCGCCATCCGGCCGGCCAGGGCGGACCGGGGGAGCGCGGAGAGCAGTTCGGCCGCCGTACTGCGGACGTTCCGGCTGCGGTCGGACAGGGCCTGTTCCAGGAAGGGTTCGTCCGCTGCGGTGAGCCTGGTGCGCAGGGAGTCCAGGAACATCAGCCGGTCCTCGGCCCGCTCCGTCGTCCAAGTGGTGGCGAGCAGGTCGAGCCCGGCCGCGGGGGCATCGGCCCGTACCGCGGAGAGCAGGGCGACCCGCTCGGCGAACAGGCCCTCCTCCCACAGACGCCGGACGGCTCCGGCATCGTCCGGTGACGGCAGCACGGCTGCGCCGGACGTGCCGCGCAGCGCGTACTTCCACTCCGGGTTGAGCCGGGCCAGCCACAGTCCGCGCGGTCCGACGAAGGCCAGTGCCTGAGGCCGCAGATCCGACCGCGCCCGCGCCGCGTCCAGCAGCGCGTCGATGAGCGAGGCCGGTGCCCGGTAGCCGAAGTGGGCTGCCGCGGTCAGCCATGGGGGCAGCAGCTCGGTCAGATCGGGAGAAGCGCCACGTCGGCCGCCGGAGTTCGAGGCTCCGGCCCGGTCGGCGAGCAGCTGGGCAAGTCTGCGCCGGGCGGCCGCCGGCGGCTCCGGCCGTGGATCGGGCGGCGCCGGGACCGGCCGAGCCGCGGCGGGTGCCGGGCGCAGACCGGCTCTTCGCCGTACGGTGTGCACCGCGGCGATGTCCAGCAGTGCGGGGGCACCGGCCGGCGATGGGCGGCGATCGGTGCCGAGCAGAGCCGCGGTGACGAGGTCTTCCCAGGTGGCGGTGCCGGTCATCGGTTCCCTCCGTGGATGGTTCGGATCGGCGGATGGTTCGACCGGCGAGTGGTTCGGGTGGGGGAAGGTCGGATCGGGGAGTGGTCGGATCAGGGAGTGGTCGGATCGGCGTGGCTCCGCTCAACGGTGCAGGGGTACGGCGTCGGAGCTGCCCGGCTGCCAGGCCGTGAGCGGGGTGAAGCCGCGGTGACCGCACTCGCCGAAGACGGTGACCGGCTCTCCGCCGGAGAGGGCGGTGAGCCTCCACAGCCCGGACCGGGACGGTGCGTCCGGCGCTACGGGCAGGGCGGACTGCCCATCGGTGTCGACCAGTTGCCAGCCGACGCCGTCGCCCGCGTCGGGAACCGGTATGACGGAGCCAAGGGTCACTGGTCGCCCGGTGAGCCAGGGATCGTCGCTCAGTGCTCGACCGTAGGCGGCGAGTGCGCCGCCGACCGTCGTTCCCGGCGGTGGGCCTCCCGACTGCGCGGGGATGCCGAAGCGCTCGCCGAGCGCGGCCCGCAGTTGACCCGCGCCCGGGTACGCGGTGAGCTCGGCGTCCAGTGTCAGACCCGTCGGCAGGGCGGTTCCCGGTGGCCGCCCCGCTGCCCCGAAGTCCAGCAGTTGGGCCGTCCTGCCGGTCCGACGGCCGTACAGCCAGATCCGTCGCGTGGTGAGCTTGCCGTCGAAGGTGTCGTACTGCGACAGCACCAGCCAGTGGTCGCGGAGGGCCGGGCCGGCGGGCGCGGTGGGAAGCCCGATGCGTGACCGGACCGTCGCCGCCAGCGGCTCCGGCAGCAGTTCGCGGTCCAGCCAGGCCCGGTCGAGCAGATGCAGCAGGGCGCATTCCTCGAGCAGCCGCACCGGCCAGCCGGGCCCCGAGGCCGGTATCGCCCCCAACTCCCGCACCCGGCCGGCCAGTCCGGGCGCCTGCGCGTCGATCATCCGGGCGGCCGTCTCCTCCCACAGGTCGTACCCCGCCTGCTCGGCCGTCGAGAGCCCGCCGCGCAGCAGATCCGCCAGCCGCTGCTCCAGCTCCGTCGCCCCCGCGGTGACCCGCTCTGCCCTGCGCTCCGCCCTGCGCCTGGCCCCTTCCGGATCAACCGCGCTCGCCGCCACGGGACCGGGCCCACCGCTCGGCTCCCGCGTCTGCTGCTGCCGAGCACCCTGCTGCTGCCGTGTGCGGAGCCACTCGCCGGCCCACTCCGGCGGTGTCTCCGTCTCCCGCACCTCATGCGCTTCCGCCGCCCAGAGCAACAAAAGCCCCAGTGCGTGCTTGCAGGGGAACTTCCGGCTGGGACAGCTGCACCGGTACGCCACGCCCGCCGTGTCCACGACGGTCCGGTACGGCTTGCTGCCGCTTCCCCCACACAGTCCCCAAACGGCACCCGAACCGCCTCCGCACCCCGTTTCCGACCAAGGCCCTGGTGACCCGAGCCTGCTTCCCGCCTTACGTGAGGCCGCGTCAGGAGCCAGTGCGAGCACCTGATCCACCGTCCAGCGCACCCCCTGCTCCCGGGGCGCCGGGTGTTGTTCCCCGTTGTTTCGCAGCATGTTCCTCAAGCTAGGCGCCACCACTGACAATCCATCCTGACCTGCGGAAACAGTCGATTGTCAGTGCCATGGTGCACGGTGGGAAGCACATCGGGTCGAATGATCTGGAGGGGGATCCATGACCGCGTCCGAAACCACCCCGGCAGAGGTTCTGCGGCCGCACGCCGAAGACGCGTTCGCCCACGAACTGTCGGCACTCGCCGCCGCCGACGACCGGCCGCGTCCCGAGCGCTGGCGGCTCTCGCCCTGGGCCGTGGCCACCTATCTGCAGGGCGGTTCGCTGCCCGACGGCACCGTGATCACTCCCAAGTACGTCGGCCCGCGCCGCATCATCGAGGTCGCTGTCACCACGCTCGCCACCGATCGCGCGCTGCTCCTGCTCGGTGTCCCGGGCACCGCCAAGACCTGGGTCTCCGAACACCTGGCGGCGGCCGTCAGCGGTGACTCCACCCTGCTCGTCCAGGGCACCGCGGGCACGCCGGAGGAAGCGATCAGATACGGCTGGAACTACGCCGCGCTGCTGGCCCACGGCCCGAGCCGGGACGCCCTGGTGCCCAGCCCGGTGATGCGGGCGATGGCGGAGGGCATGACCGCCCGGGTCGAGGAGTTGACCCGGATCCCCGCCGATGTGCAGGACACGCTGATCACGATCCTGTCGGAGAAGACACTGCCCATTCCGGAGCTGGGCCAGGAGACACAGGCGGTCCGCGGATTCAATCTGATCGCCACGGCCAACGACCGCGATCGCGGGGTCAACGAACTCTCCAGCGCCCTGCGCCGCCGCTTCAACACGGTGGTCCTGCCGCTGCCCGCATCGGCCGACGCAGAGGTCGACATCGTCTCCCGGCGGGTCGACCAGATAGGGCGCTCCCTCGAACTGCCCGCCGCACCCGAGGGCATGGACGAGATCCGGCGGGTGGTCACCGTCTTCCGCGAACTGCGGGGCGGGGTGACAGCCGACGGGCGCACCAAGGTCAAGTCCCCGTCGGGGACACTGTCCACGGCTGAGGCGATCTCCGTCGTCACCAACGGCCTGGCGCTCGCCGCGCACTTCGGGGACGGCGTGCTGCGGCCGGCCGACGTCGCCGCGGGGCTGCTCGGCGCGGTCGTCCGCGAACCGGCGGCCGACCGGGTGATCTGGCAGGAGTATCTGGAGACGGTGGTCCGCGAGCGGGAGGGCTGGAAGGACTTCTATCGCGCCTGCCGGGAGGTCTCGGTATGACGGCATCCTCGACGCCTCACGAGTTCGCCACCCCGTTGCTCCTCGGGGTGCGCCATCACGGACCGGGCTCGGCCCGCGCGGTGCGGGCCGCACTGGAGGCTGCGGCACCCAGCGCCGTACTGATCGAAGGGCCGCCCGAGGGCGACGCGTTGCTGTCGCTCGCCGCCGATCCCGAGATGCGTCCGCCGGTCGCGCTGCTGGCCCACGTCGTGGACGACCCATGCAGAGCCGCGTTCTGGCCGCTCGCCGACTTCTCACCGGAATGGGTGGCGATCCGCTGGGCCCAGCAGCACCAGGTGCCGGTTCGCTTCATCGACCTGCCGGCGGCTCACTCGCTGGCGGTGGCGGAGGACGGGACGGCTGCGTGGGAAGAGAGGGAGGACAGCCCGGAAGCAGACTGGGGAGCAGACCCACGGGCCGATCCGGAGACCCGTCCGGGACCCGGTGCGGTAAGGATCGATCCCATCGGGGTGCTCGCCGAGGCCGCCGGGTACGACGACGCCGAGCGCTGGTGGGAGGACGTCGTCGAACACCGAACCTCCGGATCCGCGGACGCCTTGGCGCCGTTCACCGCGCTCGCCGAAGCCATGGGCGCGCTGCGGGACACATTCGGCGACGGCGGTTTTCCGCACGATGCGGCGCGCGAGGCCTGCATGCGCATCCAATTGCGCGCCGCCCGGAAGGAATTCGGGTCGGCGGTGGCCGTGGTCTGCGGCGCTTGGCATGTGCCCGCGCTTGCCGCGAAGACCACTCTCGCCGCCGACCGGGCCCTGCTCAAGGGGCTGCCCAGGGTCAGAACCGAGATGACCTGGGTGCCCTGGACCCATCGCAGACTCGCCCGGCGCAGTGGTTACGGCGCGGGCATCGAGTCGCCCGGTTGGTACGGGCATCTGTTCAGCGCCACCGACCGCCCCGTGGAGCGCTGGATGACCAAGGTCGCCCGGCTGCTGCGGAGCGAGGACCGGCCGATCTCGTCGGCACACGTCATCGAGGCGGTGCGGCTGGCCGGGGCGCTCGCCGCCATGCGGGGGCGTCCACTGCCCGGACTGACCGAGACGACCGACGCGATCCGGGCGGTGATGTGCGAAGGCTCCGACATACCACTCGCTCTGATACAGGACCGGCTCGTCGTCGGCGATGTGCTCGGCGAGGTCCCGGACACCTCACCGGCCGTACCGCTCCAACGTGACCTGACGCGCGCTCAGCGATCCCTGCGGCTCAGACCGGAAGCGGTGGACCGGGAGCTGGATCTCGATCTGCGGAAGGAGACCGACGCCGCACGTTCCCGGATGCTGCACCGGTTGCGGCTGCTCGGAGTGCGCTGGGGCGAGCCTGCCGCAGGCCGCGGGAGCGCCGGCACCTTCCGGGAGAGTTGGCGGTTGCGCTGGGAGCCGGAGCTCGCGGTGCGGGTCGCGGAGGCCGGAGTGTGGGGAACGACCGTGCTGTCCGCAGCCACCGCCAAGGCCGAGGCGCAGGCCATATCGGCGACCGCGCTCTCGGCGGTCACCGCGCTGGCCGAGGAGTGTCTGCTCGCCGAACTGCCGGACGCCCTCCCGGTGGTGATGCGAGCGCTCGCCGACCGTGCCGCGCTGGACACCGACGTCGGGCACCTCGCCCAGGCGCTGCCCGCGCTGGCCCGCTCGCTGCGATACGGGGACGTGCGCTCCACGGATACCGCCGCGCTGGGCGAGGTGGCGGTCGGCCTGGCCGAGCGCATCTGCGTCGGATTGCCACCGGCCTGCGCCGGCCTGGACGCCGATGGCGCGCAGCAGATGCGCACCCACCTGGACGCGGTGCACACCGCCATGGGGTTGTTGCCGGACACCGGAGAACTCCGCGACCGCTGGGCCGATGTGCTGGGCAGACTGGCCCGGCGTGACTCGGTCGCCGGGGTGATACGCGGGCGGGCGGCCCGCCTGCTGCTCGACGATGGCCTCCTGGCGCAGGAAGCGGCGGCGCTGCTGATGGGACTCGCTCTGTCACCAGGTGCGCCGCCCGCCGATGCCGCCGCTTGGATCGAGGGCTTCGTCGGCGGGGCCTCCGGCGGAGGCATGCTGCTGGTCCACGACGAGCGGCTGCTCGGGCTGATCGACAGCTGGCTGACGGGTGTACCGACGGACGCGTTCACCGACGTGCTGCCCCTGCTGCGCCGCACCTTCTCGGCGTACCAGCCAGGCGTCCGCCGCACCCTTGGTGAGCTGGTCGGGCGCGGTCCGGCCGATGGTGGCCGGAGCCGGGCCGGTGCGCCGGAGACCTCGGCGCCCGGCTTCGGCGCCGGGCTCGACACGGAGCGTGCGGATGCGGTGCTTCCGGTCCTGCGGCTTATCCTCGGCGGCGGTCAACACACCAACGGTCAACACACCAACGGTCAACACACCGACGGCCATGGCGCTGACGGTCATGGCGCCGACGGTCAAGGCGCCGACGGCCATGGCGCTGACGGCCATGACATCGACGGGAACAACGACCTGGTGGGGGTGGGCTGATGCACGCGGCGGACGACCGGCTACGGCGCTGGCGGCTGGTACTCGGCAGTGAGGCGGCGGACGGCACCGGGGTCTCACTCGGCGGCAAGGACGCAGCGATGGACGGCGCACTGGGCGCGCTCTACGGCAGCGGGCGCCCCGAGACCTGGCGCACGCCTTCCGGAGGCGGCGGCGAGCGATCTGCGGGGCTGGGCGCGTCCGCGCCGTCCGTGGCGCGCTGGCTCGGGGACATCCGCAGGTACTTCCCCGGTTCGGTCGTCCAGGTGATGCAGCGCGACGCCATCGAACGGCTCGGGCTGTCGGCCCTGTTGCTCGAACCGGAGATGCTGGAGGCGGTCGAGGCGGACGTGCACCTCGTCGGGACTCTGCTCTCGCTCAACAAGGCGATGCCGGAGACCACCAGGGAGACCGCCCGGGCGGTGGTCCGCAAGGTGGTCGAAGACCTGGAGAAGCGACTGGCGACGCGCACCAGGGCCACCCTCACCGGGGCACTGGACCGCTCGGCGCGGATCAGCCGTCCGCGCCACCGGGACATCGACTGGGACCGCACCATCCGCGCCAACCTGAAGAACTACCTGCCCGAGCACCGCACCATCGTTCCGGAGCGGCTCGTCGGATTCGGACACGCCTCGCAGTCGGTGAAGAAGGACGTGATCCTCTGCATCGACCAGTCCGGGTCGATGGCGGCCTCGGTCGTCTACGCCTCGGTGTTCGGCGCGGTGCTCGCATCGATGCGTTCCCTCGCCACCCGGCTCGTCGTCTTCGACACGGCAGTCGTCGATCTGACCGACCAGCTCGACGACCCGGTCGACGTCCTGTTCGGCACCCAACTGGGCGGCGGGACCGACATCAACCGGGCCCTCGCGTACTGCCAGTCGCGGATCAGCCGTCCCGCAGACACCGTGGTCGTGCTGATCAGCGACCTCTACGAAGGCGGGATACGGGACGAGATGCTCAAGCGGGTCGCGGCGATGAAGGCATCGGGGGTGCAGTTCGTGGCGCTGCTCGCGCTGTCCGACGAGGGCGCACCCGCCTACGACCACGAGCACGCGGCTGCCCTCGGCGCGCTGGGGGCGCCGGCCTTCGCCTGCACTCCGGACCGGTTCCCGGAGGTCATGGCGGCGGCGATAGAGAAGCGACCGCTTGTGTCGTCGGTCACCCCCGGCGATGTCCCGGACACGCTCGGACCGCACCCGTAACCCGCCCCCCGGTCGGCTCGGGAGCCGCATCACCGCAGCTCACGGGGCAGTTGCCGAGTGCAAGCGATACGCTGGTGCCGGGCGGGAGTGCTGTGACCGTAATCACCGCGCAGGTGTGATCTGCGATTTAGGGACCAAGCTCCCACGGGGATAACCTGCGAGACGGACATGCCGCGTACCCGGACACCGTGTACGCCTCCCTTGTGACAGCGGTCACGTTGCCCTTCGCGGCACGCCCACGCAGAGAACGAACCGCGATCACTACTGCGACGACGATTCAAAGCAAAGGGAGACGGACGCGCGTGGACCTGTTCGAGTACCAGGCGAGGGACCTCTTCGCCAAGCACGGTGTACCGGTGCTGGCCGGTGAAGTCATCGACACGCCTGA
This sequence comes from Streptomyces sp. NPDC051320, assembly GCF_040682175.1. Lineage (NCBI taxonomy): Bacteria > Bacillati > Actinomycetota > Actinomycetes > Kitasatosporales > Streptomycetaceae > Streptomyces > Streptomyces sp. NPDC051320. Next base: position 188,550 of record NZ_JBFBAL010000004.1, on the reverse strand, counting down.
GGCGGCGCGCGAGGTGGCCGAGCGTCTGGGCGGCAAGGCCGTCGTCAAGGCGCAGGTCAAGGTCGGGGGCCGTGGCAAGGCCGGCGGCGTGAAGCTCGCCTCCGACCCGGCTGACGCCGTAGCGAAGGCCGACGCCATTCTGGGCATGGACATCAAGGGCCACACGGTCCAGAAGGTCATGCTCGCCCAGACCGCGGACATCGCGGAGGAGTACTACGTCTCCTTCCTGCTGGACCGCACCAACCGCACCTTCCTCGCCATGGCCTCCGTCGAGGGCGGCGTGGAGATCGAGATCGTCGCGGAGGAGAACCCCGACGCGCTGGCGAAGATCCCGGTCGACGCCAACGACGGCTGCACGCCGGAGAAGGCCGCCGAGATCGTCGCCGCGGCGAAGTTCCCGGCCGAGATCGCCGGACAGGTCGCCGACGTCCTGCAGAAGCTGTGGACCGTCTTCATCAAGGAGGACGCCCTCCTCGTCGAGGTCAACCCGCTGATCAAGTCCGGTGACGGCAAGATCATCGCCCTTGACGGCAAGGTCTCGCTCGACGAGAACGCCGACTTCCGCCAGCCCGAGCACGAGGCTCTCGAGGACAAGGCGGCGGCCAACCCGCTCGAGGCCGCCGCCAAGGCCAAGAACCTCAACTACGTCAAGCTCGACGGTGAGGTCGGCATCATCGGCAACGGTGCGGGGCTCGTGATGAGCACCCTCGACGTCGTCGCCTACGCCGGTGAGAAGCACAACAACGTAAAGCCCGCCAACTTCCTCGACATCGGTGGCGGCGCCTCCGCAGAGGTCATGGCGAACGGCCTGGAGATCATCCTCGGCGACCCGGACGTCAAGTCCGTGTTCGTCAACGTCTTCGGCGGCATCACCGCGTGCGACGAGGTCGCCAACGGCATCGTCCAGGCGCTCGAGCTCCTCAAGTCCAAGGGCGAAGAGGTCACCAAGCCGCTGGTCGTGCGCCTCGACGGCAACAACGCGGAGCTGGGTCGCAAGATCCTGTCGGACGCCAACCACCCGCTGGTGCAGCGCGTGGACACCATGGACGGCGCCGCCGACAAGGCCGCCGAGCTCGCGGCTGCACGCTGACATCGCGCGTCTTCGACACGACAAGGGAACAAGGGCACTAACACCATGGCTATTTTCCTGACCAAGGAAAGCAAGGTCATCGTCCAGGGGATGACCGGCGCCACCGGCATGAAGCACACCAAGCTCATGCTCGCTGACGGCACCAACATCGTCGGCGGCGTGAACCCGCGCAAGGCCGGTACGTCCGTCGACTTCGACGGTACGTCCGTCCCCGTCTTCGGCTCCGTCGCCGAGGCGATGGAGAAGACCGGCGCCGACGTCTCCGTCGTCTTCGTGCCGCCGGCCTTCGCCAAGGCCGCGGTCGTCGAGGCGATCGACGCGGAGATCGGCCTCGCGGTCGTCATCACCGAGGGCATCGCCGTGCACGACTCGGCTGCCTTCTGGGCGTACGCGGGCTCGAAGGGCAACAAGACCCGGATCATCGGTCCGAACTGCCCCGGCCTGATCACCCCCGGCCAGTCGAATGCCGGCATCATCCCGGGTGACATCACCAAGCCCGGCCGCATCGGTCTGGTGTCGAAGTCCGGCACGCTGACCTACCAGATGATGTACGAGCTCCGGGACATCGGTTTCTCCTCCGCCGTCGGCATCGGTGGCGACCCGGTCATCGGTACGACGCACATCGACGCCCTCGCGGCGTTCGAGGCCGACCCCGAGACCGACCTGATCGTGATGATCGGCGAGATCGGCGGCGACGCCGAGGAGCGTGCGGCCGACTACATCGCGAAGAACGTGACGAAGCCGGTCGTCGGCTACGTCGCGGGCTTCACCGCGCCCGAGGGCAAGACGATGGGCCACGCCGGCGCCATCGTCTCCGGCTCCTCCGGCACGGCGCAGGCCAAGAAGGAAGCGCTCGAGGCCGCAGGCGTGAAGGTCGGCAAGACGCCGACCGAGACCGCCAAGCTGGCCCGGGCGATCCTGGCCGGCGCGTAGTCATCGTTTGTCTGATCCGGGCCGGTACCCCCGTGGGGGTGCCGGCCCGGTCGCATGTCCGCTGCTACTCGGGTCGCGGGACCAGACGGCCCGGGCCGTTCGGCCGGGCGGTGCTGAGCTTCTTCCAGAGTTTCTTGTCGGCGGTGGTCAGCTGCTGCGGGCCGCCGCGCGGCGGGACACCCTCGACGCGGTGCGGCGGGCCGGTCGGGCGTGCGTAGTGGTTGGGGGCGGTGACCAGGGCGAAGGCGGTGACCGCGGCGAGCAGCACGACGCAGCTGATGGTGAGCCGCGTCCAGAACCGGGCCTTGCGCTCGCTGCCGGTTCGCACCGCCCGGGCGGTGGGCAACCCGGGGGCCGGGCCGTTGAGGGTGAGCGCGCTCAAACGTTCCTGCAGCAGTCCCGGCGTTCGCAGTTCCGGTACCTGCCGGACGACGGCGGCCCTGGCATGCAGCAGCCGGCCGGCGGTGGCCGGGGTGCTCGCCTCGGTCTCGGCGGCGGTCTCCGGCAGGTCGAGCCCCAGGCCGTCGTAGAGCAGCAGCGCGCGCCGGTGGGCGGGCGGCAGCGCGAGCAGCGCCGCACGCAGCGGCGAGCCCGCGGGATCGGTGGCGGGGTGGTCGGGCTGCTCGTAACCCCGGCGCAGCAGGTACCAGGGCGATACCGCGTACTCGTATGCCGCAGCGCGCACCCACCCCGCCGGATCCGGGTCGGTCGCGACCTCGGGCCATCGCTCCCAGGCCAGCTGGAAGGCACGTTCGACGGACTCCTCGGCCGGCCGGCGGCGGCCGGTGAGCAGATACGTCTGGTGGGCCAGGGCGGGGGCGGCTTCCGCATAGAGCAGGTCGAAGGCCTCGGCCGGCGTGGCGTTCATGAGGTGCCCGCTGCGCTGCCCCTGGCCATGCACCAGTCTGAAAAGTACATAAACGTATATTGAGTGACACGACCGGCCTTTCGCCGTTACGCCGGGAAAGCGCGTGTCGTTGGCAGCATGGCCGGGTGACCCAGACGACCGAATACCGCCCGCTCCTCCCGCCCCTGCGGAGCCGACCCACCGCGCTGGCCCACTGCGTGCTGCGCGGGGCCGTCGCGGCGGGTCTCGGGTTCAGCTCGCTGGCGGTACTGGTGATGCTCCTGTGGATCAGCTCTCCGTACCCGGACAGCGGCCCCCGCGGCGCCCTGCATGTCACGGCCGGACTGTGGCTGCTCGCCCATGGCACCGCACTGACCAGGCAGAGCACCCTCTCCGGTGCACCGGCCCCGCTCGGGGTGGCGCCGATGCTGCTGATGCTCCTGCCGATGTGGCTGATCTACCGGGCCGCGCGCGACGCGCTCGACCCCGAGGAACGCCGTCCCGTCGCCACCGACCGCGGCGCCTTCACAGCGGTGACGGGCGGCTATCTGCTGGTCACCGCCGCCGTACTGGCGTACGCGGCGGGCGGCCCGATGCCCGCCGCGCCGGTGAGCGCACTGCTCCATCTGCCGGCCGCCATCGGGGGCGCGGCCGGCATCGGTGTCTGGAAGGCGAACGGGTGCCCCGGCGGCCCGTTTCCCCGATGGCTGTGCGTCGTGGTGCCCGCAGGCGTACGGAACTCGCTCGGGCGCCCCTGGGCGGCCGCCGCGCTCAGGTCGGCCGGCGCGGCGACCGCCGTGCTGGTGGGTGGCGGCGCCCTGTTGGTCGGCGGCTCGCTCGTGTGGCACGAAGGGGCGGCCCGGGCGTCTCTGATGCAGCTCACCGGGGTGTGGTCGGGCCGGTTCGCGGTCCTGCTGCTGGCGGTCGCGCTGGTGCCGAACGCGGCGGTGTGGGCGGCGTCATACGCGCTCGGCCCGGGCTTCGCGCTCGGCGTCGGGGCGACGGCCACGCCACTCGCGACGGTCGGAAATCCCGCCCTGCCGTACTTCCCACTGCTGGCCGCGCTACCGACCGAGGGCCGCGGCACCCCGCTGACCTGGGCGGTCGCCGCAGTTCCGGTGGCCGCAGGGGTGGTGCTCGGCTGGTTCGCGACCCGGGTAGGGCCCAGGGGCCGGCGCCGGGCGCTGCGCGACACCGTGCGTACGGCCGCCGTGGCAGCGCTGGGGTGTGCGATCGCGATGGCGGTACTGGCGGGGCTGGCGGGCGGTCCGCTGGGGACGGGCGCTCTGAGGTCCTTCGGGCCGGTGTGGTGGCGTACCGGAGCGGCGGCCCTGGCCTGGACCCTGACCGCGGGCATGCCGGTGGCGCTTGTCAGACATTGGTGGGCAGGGCACCCCGAGAGGGCCGCACGCAAGGCGGCGGCAACGGCCGCGAAGAACGCCGAGGCGGCGCGAGCGGCGAAGGCCGCGCAGGCCGCGCAGGCCGTTCACGCCGCGAAGACGGCGGAGCGGGAGCGGGCGGCGCGGCCGGAGCGGCGGGGCTGGTGGCGGCGCACGGCACCCGCCGGCCCGGATACGAAGGTCCCGACCGGCGGGGCGCCCGGCGGCGCCGGGAGCAGGCCCGAGGACGCGCATGCCCGGGCCGCCGAGGCGGTCGCCGAGGTGCTGAGCGCGGTTCAGGCGCTCGAGGACGCCCTTCCGGCGGCGCCGGCGTCACCCGTCCTCGCACCGCACACAGAGCCCCCGGAGCAGGCCCTGACATCGGAGCCCGCAGCGCAGGAGTCCACCGGCGCCAAGGCGTCCACGGCGTCCAAGGAGACGGGCAGCACGTCCCGGGGCAGCGGCGCCGGCGTCGCCTCGGGTGACGGTTCCGCCGAAGAGGGCGGTGACCGGCCACCAGCAGAGACAAACGTGACGGACACCGGTACCACCGACGCCGAGCCCCCGGCCGCCGAGTCCCAGGCCGCCGAGCGCCCCGACTCGGAGCGCCCCGACTCGGAGCCCCCGGATTCGGACCCCCCGGACGCCACCGCGCAGCAGCCCTCCGACAGGGACTGACCGGGGGCGGCCGGCCCCGGCGGCCCCTGCGTCCGCGACTCTTCCTACTTCTTCGTTCCGAGGATCGGCACCAGTGAGTCCGGGAGATGGGAGTTGCATGCGAGCTGACCCTGCTTGGTCAGCGAGTCGTGCACACACGTGTAGTAGTCCCGGTACACCAGCTGGGACGTGAACGTGAGCGCCACGATCAGGAGCGCGAGGCCCGCCGTCACCAGACCGCTCACCGCCGCTGTGATCTGCGGCTTCGACGAGCCGGGATACGGACCGGGAGCCGCCGGCGCGGCAGGCGGGCCCGTCGGCCGCGCCGTCGCGTCGGTCCGCGGGTGCAGAGCCGGGTGCCCGCCGGCTCGCTGCCGCGGCTCCGCCCGCAGCGAGCTGACGCCCCAGTACACCGCGAGGGCGCCGAGCAGCAGTCCGACCTGCGGCAGATTGAAGAGGGCGAAGAAGAACGCCCACATCCCGGCGAGCAGGGCATAGCGCGCCCGGCGCTGAACAGGGTCCGTCGGGTCCCAGCGCAGCCCGGGCCCCGGGCCGCCCTTACCGCCCTGGCCGCCGTCCGGCTCGTTCGGGCCGCTCTTGGGCCGCTGCGGTCCGCTGCCGAAACCACCGTCCTGGCGACCCGGCTGCACCGGGCTCCACTGGCTGCCACGGCCGGGCGAAGAGGGTTCGGACGACGAGGACTCCTCGTCACCGTTGGCCGGGTGCCGGGGCTGCCACGGCTGCTCCGGCCGGTCCTCGGGCGGTGGCGCGAAGGGGTTGTCGTCGGGCTCCGTGGAAGAGGGCCGGCGTTCCCGCAGCAGCATCGAAACCTGCTCCTGCAGTGGGGTGCGGAGAGTCGCGCGGTGGCGTCGGTCCTGCATCTGGTGAACGTCTTCCCCTCATTCGGTTCCCGTCCGGAAGACGGTCCTGTCCCCAGACGCTACCTCCCGGCTGTGGCCCCGTCCCGTGGGGGCCGCTCGGTGTGCCGGTATCGTTGCCGACGGTCGGCGCGTTCGTAGAGTTCCCCGTATCGGGGGATGAGATCAATTCGTATGACCGCACAAGTCGTATCCAGAAAGGGCCCCGCCGTGGCCTCCCCGCACACTCCCGCCCGCCTGGTCGTGCTGGTCTCCGGTTCCGGAACCAATCTCCAGGCACTGCTCGACGCCATCGGTGACGACCCGGCCGCCTACGGCGCCGAGGTCGTCGCGGTCGGCGCGGACCGCGACGACATCGCCGGGCTCGAGCGGGCCCGCCGCGCCGGGATTCCGACCTTCGTATGCAAGGTGAAGGACTACCCGGGCCGCGAGAACTGGGACGCCGCACTGACCGAGGCCACCGCCGCGCACCGGCCGGACCTGGTCGTCTCGGCCGGTTTCATGAAGATCGTGGGGAAGGAATTCCTCGGGGTCTTCGGCGGCCGGTTCGTCAATACCCATCCGGCCCTGCTGCCCGCCTTTCCGGGAGCGCACGGCGTACGCGACGCGCTCGCGTACGGCGTGCGGGTCACCGGCTGCACCGTCCACTTCGTCGACGACGGCGTCGACACCGGCCCGATCATCGCGCAGGGCGTGGTCGAGATCCGGGAGCAGGACGACGAAAGCGCTCTCCACGAGCGCATCAAGGAAGTCGAGCGACAGCTGCTCGTCGATGTCGTGGGGCGTCTGTCCCGTGACGGCTATCGCATTGAGGGACGAAAGGTTCAGGTCGGTGCACACCGAGATTACGGACACCGTTAAGCCCATCCGCCGCGCGCTCGTCAGCGTCTACGACAAGTCCGGTCTGGAGGAGCTGGCCCTCGGACTGCACGAGGCGGGTGTCACGCTCGTCTCCACCGGTTCCACCGCCGCGAAGATCGCGGCTGCCGGCGTGCCGGTCACCAAGGTCGAAGAGCTCACGGGCTTCCCGGAGTGCCTGGACGGCCGGGTCAAGACGCTGCACCCCCGGGTGCACGCCGGAATCCTCGCCGATCTGCGGCTCGACGACCACCGGCACCAGCTCGACGAGCTGGGCGTGGAGCCCTTCGACCTGGTCGTGGTCAACCTCTACCCGTTCACCCAGACCGTCGCGTCGGGCGCCACCGACGACGAGTGTGTCGAGCAGATCGACATCGGCGGACCTTCGATGGTCCGGGCCGCCGCCAAGAATCACCCGTCCGTTGCCGTCGTCACCCATCCCCAGCGGTACGCGGACGTGCTCGCCGCGGTCCGGAGCGGTGGATTCGACCTGACCGCGCGCAAGCGGCTGGCGGCCGAGGCCTTCCGGCACACCGCTGCCTACGACGTCGCGGTGGCCAGTTGGTTCGCGGTCGACTACGCGGCTGACGAGGCGGCGTCCGACAGCGGCTTCCCCGAGTTCCTGGGTGCGACCTACGAACGCGGCAACGTGCTGCGGTACGGCGAGAACCCGCACCAGGGCGCCGCGCTGTACCTGTCGGGCACGGGTGGCCTGGCTCAGGCCGAGCAGCTGCACGGCAAGGAGATGTCGTACAACAACTACACGGACACCGACGCCGCGCGCCGGGCCGCGTACGACCACGCCGAGCCGTGTGTGGCGATCACCAAGCACGCCAATCCGTGCGGTATCGCCATCGCGGGTGATCTGGCCGAGGCGCACCGCAAGGCGCACGCCTGTGACCCGGTTTCCGCCTACGGGGGCGTGATCGCCGTCAACCGGCCGGTCACGGTCGCCCTCGCGGAGCAGGTCGCGGAGATCTTCACCGAGGTCATCGTCGCCCCGGACTACGAGGACGGCGCCCTCGAAGCGCTGACCCGCAAGAAGAACCTCCGGGTGCTGCGCTGTCCGGACGCTCCGTCAGCGGCCTTCGAGGTCAAGCAGATCGACGGCGGCGCGCTGCTGCAGGCGGCCGACCGGCTGCAGGCCGACGGCGACGACTCCGCGAACTGGACGCTCGCCTCGGGTGAGGCTCTCTCGGACGACGAGCTCGCCGAGCTGTCGTTCGCCTGGAAGGCCTGCCGCGCGGTGAAGTCCAACGCGATCCTGCTGGCCAAGGACGGCGCTTCGGTCGGCGTCGGCATGGGCCAGGTCAACCGGGTCGACTCGGCGAAGCTCGCGGTGGAGCGCGCGGGCGAGGAGCGCGCCCGGGGTGCGTACGCCGCGTCCGACGCGTTCTTCCCCTTCCCGGACGGCTTCGAGATCCTCGCCAACGCCGGAGTCAAGGCGGTGGTCCAGCCGGGCGGTTCGATCCGCGACGAGCAGGTCGTGGAGGCCGCCGAGAAGGCGGGCGTGACGATGTACTTCACCGGTACGCGGCACTTCTTCCACTGACCGCACGGTAGCCGGGCCGCACTGAGTGCGGGTACGACCGAGGGCCGTAATCCGGCGCGCATCGCGCCGGATTACGGCCCTCGGTCCTGCAGTGTGCGGCTCAGCCGGCCTTGACGACCACGCTGGAGCAGACCTTGTCCGCGAACGTCTGCTTCTTGGCGTCCCACGCCGGCCACAACCACCCGATGTAGCAGGCGAGGCTGTCCAGGAAGTGGGCGAGGTTGCGGACGAACGCCATGCCGAAGCCCATGGGCCGCCCGTCGGCCTCGCGCAACAGGCTGATGCCGAGGGCCTTCTTGCCGATGAACTGGCCGGTGGTGCCCTCCTTGTAGAGCTTGAAGAGGCCCAGCCCGAGGCCGACGAGGAGGCCGATCACGACGACGGCCGATCCCGCGCCACCACCGATGGCGCCACCGATGCCGACGATGACGCCGTAAGGGACGCCGATGACCAGCATGTCGAGCAGGAGGGCGCCGAACCGCCTCCACCAGCCGGCGTACTGCGGCTGGATGCCATAACCCGGCTGCTGGTACCCGCCCGCGCCATAGGGCTGGACCGGCGGTGCCTGAGGGTAGCCGTAGCCCGGCTGCGGCGGCATGCCCTGCTGCGGCGGCACGCCCTGCGGAGCCTGCTGCGGATGCTGCGGGTAGCCATAGCCGGGCTGCGGCGGCTGCTCGGGCTGGCCCTGGGGCTGGCCGTAAGGGTTGTTCGGGTTCGGATCGCCGAAGCTCATGCGGTGTTTCCTCCGTAGGTACTGCGGGGACGACGCGGTTCGAGCGGAGGATTGGTGAGAAAAGCGAATAAAGCGGTCCTGCCCCCCCCGGCACTGCCGCGGCACTGCAGGATCATCGTTCTAAACAACGCATAAGTTTGTCCAGTCGCATTGGCCAGGAGTTGTGCAAGTGCAACTTGGGGGATCGGGGCAAGCCCTGAAAGAATGGCCGTTATGACAGCCCAGATTCTCGATGGCAAGGCCACCGCGGCCGCGATCAAGTCCGACCTGACCGCCCGCGTGGCGGCCCTCAAGGAGAAGGGATTCACTCCCGGTCTCGGCACCCTGCTGGTCGGTGACGACCCCGGCAGCCGGTGGTACGTCAACGGCAAGCACCGCGACTGTACCGAGGTCGGCATGGGGTCCATCCAGCGTGAGCTCCCCGACACCGCCACCCAGGAAGAGATCGAGGCAGTCGTCCGGGAGCTGAACGAGAACCCGGAGTGCACCGGATACATCGTGCAGTTGCCGCTGCCCAAGGGCATCGACACCAACCGGGTCCTGGAGTTGATGGACCCGGCGAAGGACGCCGACGGCCTGCACCCGACCAGCCTCGGCAAGCTCGTGCTGAACGAGACCGGCCCGCTGCCCTGCACCCCGTACGGCATCATCCAGCTGCTCCGCCACCACGGTGTGGAGATCAACGGGGCACACGTCGTGGTGGTCGGCCGCGGCATCACCGTCGGCCGGTCGATCCCGCTGCTGCTGACCCGCAAGTCCGAGAACGCGACGGTGACGCAGTGTCACACCGGCACCCGCGATCTCTCCGCTCAGCTCAGGCAGGCCGACATCATCGTCGCCGCCGCCGGAGTGCCGCACATCATCAAGCCCGAGGACGTGAAGCCGGGTGCCGCGGTCCTCGATGTCGGCGTCAGCCGCGACGAGAACGGCAAGATCGTCGGCGATGTGCACCCCGGCGTCGCCGATGTGGCCGCCTGGATCTCGCCGAACCCCGGCGGTGTGGGCCCGATGACCCGCGCCCAGCTGCTGGTGAACGTCGTGGAGGCGGCGGAGCGCAGTGTCGGCTGACGCCGCCGCCAGGACCGGTCCCGACGAGCCCGAAAGGCCTGACGGGCCCGACGAGCCTGACGGGCCCGACGAGCCTGGCGAACAGCCCGAAGAGCCCGAGGCGAAGGGCGTCGTCAGCGCGCCCGGCCCCGAGGGTGAACCGGTACGCACCACCCGGCGCTTCCCCCGGGTGACCCGGGACACCGCCCGGCCGGAGGGCGGCGGCCGCGCCGCCGGGAGCGACGCCCCGGCGCCCGCCCGCCAGTGGCCGCTGCTGACGGTGCTCGTCGCGGCGGGTGTGGGGCTGTTGCTGGTCGCCCTGGACGTCACCCGGGTGGGCCTGCTCGTCATCGGGGCCGCGCTGATCGCCGGCGCGGTGATGCGCTGGTGGGTGCGGTCGGTGGGGATGCTGGCCGTGCGCTCGCGGTTCACCGACATGGTGACCTATGGGGTACTCGGTGTGGCCATCACGCTGCTTGCGCTGATGGTGCAGCCGAAACCCTGGCTGGAGATCCCGTTCCTGGAGGACCTGGTCCACTTCACCGTGCGGTGATCGCCGGAACGCGTGTGCTGCCGTGGTCGGTTGGCCGCAACGGTGGGCCGGAAAGTAGTGGAAAGCCGGAGGAGTGGTCCGCGATGGACTGGGCAGGCGAGTGGCATCCCCCCACGGGTGCTTGCACCCGATGGTGGCCGCCGGCGCCGCCTCACCCCCCGGGGTGGCGCCGGCGGCCACCGTCGTATGCGGGAGGCGCGGGGCGTCGGGGGAGCCGTGTGCGGCGTGCCACACGGGGGCGGGAGTCGGTCACCCACCGGGTCGGATAGCCTGACGTCGGAAGTCTCTTCACATCAAGATTCGTTCCGGATGTGAGACGCCGGGACTTCCCGCACCAGGGGCAGGGCCCCTACCGCCAGCTGTCTTACGGAGAACGCCATGACCCGCACTCCTGTGAATGTCACCGTCACCGGCGCGGCCGGCCAGATCGGTTACGCGCTGCTCTTCCGCATCGCCTCCGGCCATCTGCTCGGCTCCGATGTGCCGGTCAGGCTGCGTCTCCTCGAGATCCCGCAGGGCCTGAAGGCGGCCGAGGGCACCGCGATGGAGCTCGACGACTGCGCCTTCCCGCTGCTGCAGGGCATCGACATCACCGACGACCCGAATGTCGCCTTCGCCGGGGCCAACGTCGCGCTGCTGGTGGGGGCCCGTCCGCGTACCAAGGGCATGGAGCGCGGTGACCTGCTCGCCGCCAACGGTGGCATCTTCGGCCCGCAGGGCAAGGCCATCAACGACAACGCCGCTGACGACATCAAGGTCCTCGTCGTCGGCAACCCGGCCAACACCAACGCGCTCATCGCGCAGGCCTCGGCCCCGGACGTACCGGCCGAGCGGTTCACTGCGATGACCCGTCTCGACCACAACCGCGCGGTCTCGCAGCTCGCGCAGAAGACCGGCTCCACGGTCTCGCAGATCCGCCGCCTCACCATCTGGGGCAACCACTCCGCCACGCAGTACCCGGACATCTTCCACGCCGAGGTCGCGGGCAAGAACGCCGCCGAGACCGTCAATGACGAGAAGTGGCTGGCCGACACCTTCATCCCGACCGTGGCCAAGCGCGGCGCGGCGATCATCGAGGCGCGCGGCGCCTCGTCGGCCGCCTCGGCCGCCAACGCCGCCATCGACCACGTGCACACCTGGGTCAACGGCACCGCGGACGGCGACTGGACCTCGATGGGTATTCCGTCGGACGGCTCGTACGGCGTCCCCGAGGGCCTCATCTCCTCTTTCCCGGTCACCACGAAGGACGGGAAGTACGAGATCGTCCAGGGCCTGGAGATCAACGACTTCTCGCGTGCCCGCATCGACGCCTCGGTGAAGGAGCTCTCCGAGGAGCGCGACGCGGTGCGCGAGCTCGGCCTGATCTGAGCATCCGGGCCCGCCCGGCCCGTATGTGCGCACGATGCCCCCGGCAACCATCCGGTTGCCGGGGGCATCTGTGTCGGTGTCCGCTGCTCAGCGGTGGGCGCCCGGCGTGTAGTGGCCGGGAACCATCCGGGTGGTGACGGCGAAGCGGTTCCAGGCGTTGATCACGGTGATCGCGGAGATCAGGTGCGCGAGCTCGGTGTCGTCGAAATGACGGGCGGCGTGTGCGTAGACCTCGTCCGGGACGAATCCGTCGGTGAGCACCGTGACGGCTTCGGTCAGCTCGATCGCCGCGAGCTCCTTCTCGGTGTAGAAGTGCTTCGACTCCTCCCAGCCGCTGAGCTGGACGATCCGCTCGAACGACTCACCCGCGGCGAGCGCGTCCTTGGTGTGCATATCCAGGCAGAAGGCGCAGTGGTTGAGCTGCGAGGCGCGGATCTTGACCAGCTCCAGCGTGGTCGGATCGACACCCTGACGCGCAGCGGCGTCCAGCCTCACCATCGCCTTGTAGACCTCGGGGGCCAGCTCCGCCATCTGCAGGCGGGGTGTGTGCTCGGGGGCGTACCGCACGTCCTGCTTGTCGGTGACCTGCTGGTCCGTGCCCTGCTTCGATTCTGTCGTCATGACGAGGACACTACGGGCAGTGTGGCGCAGGCGTATGGTCCACTTTCATGACAGATTCCTGGGCCACTTTCGGCGTCGACCTACATCTGGAAGTGACCGGACCGGGGCTGCGGCTGGGCCTCACGGACGCGTTGCGCCAGGCCGTGCGCACCGGACGCCTGGCGCCGGGAAGCCGGCTGCCGTCCTCCAGGACGCTGGCAGCCGACCTGGGCATCGCCCGGAACACGGTCGCCGACGCCTATGCCGAACTGGTGGCCGAGGGCTGGCTGACCGCCCGGCAGGGTTCCGGTACACAGGTCGCCCGGCGGTCGGCGCCGCGGCCGGTGAAGAAGGCGGTCGCGGTCCGGCGTCCGGTGCGCCGCGGACCCGTCCACAACCTCAAGCCGGGCTCGCCCGACCTGGCGTCCTTCCCCCGCACGGAGTGGCTCAAGGCCGCCAGAAAGTCACTGGTCGCCGCACCCAATGAGGCGTTCGGCTACGGCGATCCGCGCGGCCGCATCGAGTTGCGGACCGCGCTCGCGGACTACCTGGCGCGAGCCCGGGGTGTCTACGCCAATCCGCAACGCATCATCATCTGCTCGGGGTTCGTCCACGGGCTGACGCTGATGGGGAAGGTGCTGCGAAACCACCGGGTACGGGAGGTGGCTGTCGAGGCGTACGGCCTCGACGTGCACTGGGACCTGCTGGCCGAGGCCGGGATGCACACCTCGGCGATGCCCTTCGACGCGCAGGGCTCACGGACGGAGGCCCTGACCCGGGAGGGCGCGGTACTGATGACCCCGGCGCACCAGTTTCCGGTGGGCATCGCGCTCAGTCCGCCCCGGCGCGCGGCAGTGGTCGACTGGGCCCGTACTTCGGGCGGCCTGATCCTGGAGGACGACTACGACGGCGAGTTCCGCTATGACCGCCAACCGGTCGGCGCCCTGCAGGGACTTGACCCGGAACGCGTCGTCTACTTCGGCACGGCGAGCAAGTCCGTGGCGCCGGGGCTGCGGCTGGCCTGGATGGTGGCCCCGGAGGACCTGGTGGGGGAACTGCTGGCGGCGAAGGGGATCCACGACCTGTCGAGTGCGCTGGACCAGCTGACGCTCGCCGAGTTCATCACGTCCGGCGCCTACGACCGGCACGTGCGCGGGAAACGGCTGCGCTACCGCCGGCGCCGGGACCAGCTGATGGCCGCGCTCGCCGAACGGGCACCGGACATCCGCGTGCACGGCATCGCGGCCGGGCTGCACGCCGTACTCGAACTCCCGCCGGGCACCGAGCGTTCCGTCGTGCAGGCTGCCGCCTGGCAGGGGCTGGCCCTGGAAGGGCTGACCCAGTTCCGGCACCCGGACGCGGCCCCGGGGCGCGACGCCCTGGTCGTGGGGTACGGCACACCGACCGACAGCGCCTACCCCGCCGCGCTGGATGCGCTGTGCCGGGTGCTCCCGTAGCGCCTCTGCCGATCCTGCACCGGTCGGCCGGCGCCTGCCCGGCCTGCGGCTGCCGAAGGCGGCCTCTAGTCTGTACACCGACAGTTCGAACATGCCCACACCCGGACGGTGTCGGCTACGACGGGGGAGACAACGCATGCGCAAGATGAGGTCGAGCGCCGTGGTGCTCGGCGGTATGGGCATGCTGGCGGCCACGCTCACCGCCTGCGGTTCCGACGTGGACAAGCGCTGCGTGGACCCGGACACCCACAAGCAACTGCCGAAGTACGAGTGCAGCGACAGCAACGGACACGGCACGTACTACTACGGCGGCTCGTCGCGGAACGGCAAGATATCCGGCGGCAGTTTCAACAAGTCATCGGTGCACCGCGGCGGTTTCGGCGGCGGCTTCCACTCCAGCGGCGGCTGAGCCGAGGCGTACGCGAGATCATGCAGCGCCACACCATAGACCCGCGCCCCGGCTGGCAGCAGATCGTCGAGGAACAGGGACTGATCTATCCGCTGACCCGCTACCCCGACGATTCATTGCGCCCCTACTGGGATGAGAGCGCCTACTACTCGTTCTCCCTCCCGGAGGTCGAGGCGCTGGAGGAGGTCGTCGAGGAACTGCACGCCATGTGTCTCGCGGCGGCAGCGCACATCGTCGAGCACGACCGCTTCGCGGAGCTGGGGATCAACGACCCGCGGCTTGCCCGGCTGGTCGGCGAGGCGTGGCACCGGCGGGCCGAGCTGCCCTCCGTCTACGCACGGTTCGATCTGCGTTACGACGGCGAAGGCCCGGCCAAGATGCTGGAGTACAACGCCGACACCCCCACCTCGCTGGTGGAGGCGGCAAGCCCCCAGTGGTTCTGGATGGAGGACCGCTTCCCCGGCGCAGACCAGTGGAACTCGCTGCACGAACGGCTCATCGCGGCCTGGAAGCGGCAGGCACCGCTGCTGCCGCCGGGCCCGCTGCACTTCGTGCACTCCGAAGCCGACGAGCTCGGCGAGGACCTCATGACGGTTGCCTACCTCCGGGAGACCGCCCAGCAGGCCGGCCTCGACACCGAGGCGTTGTCGGTGGAGCGGATCGGCTGGGACCCGCTGTCCGGTCGGTTCGTCGACGAACGGATGCGTTTCATCCGCAGCTGCTTCAAGCTCTACCCGTGGGAGTGGCTGACGACCGACCGCTTCGGGCCGCACGTCCTCGACACCCTCGACAACGGCGGCTCCACCGGCTCCACTTGATCGAGCCGGCCTGGAAGATGCTGCTCTCCAACAAGGCGCTGCTGGCCGTGTTGTGGGAGATGTATCCGGGCCACCCCAATCTGCTGGCCGCCTATCTGGACGGGCCCCGTGAGCTTGCCGGGTCTGCGTCGTCCAAGGGGTACGTCTCCAAGCCGCTGCTCGGACGCGAGGGCGCGGGCGTCCTGCTGCACGAGACAGGGCCGGACGGCACCGCCGGGTGTGCGGTGCGGACCGACGAGGTCTGCTGCTACCAGGAACTGGCCCCGCTGCCGGACTTCGACGGCAACCGGGTGGTGCTCGGTGCGTGGGTGATCGAGGACCAGGCGGCGGGGCTCGGCATCAGGGAGTCGGCGGGGCCGGTCACGGACGAGTACGCCCGTTTCCTGCCCCACGTCATCCTGTAGGGAGTCCGCGGGGCCCGGTCAGGTGCTGAGTACGTTCCGCAGTTGGTCCAGGCCCCAGTCCAGATCCTCCTTGCTGATCACCAGAGGCGGGGCGAGCCGGATGGTGGAACCGTGGGTGTCCTTGACCAGCACACCGCGGTCCATCAGCTTCTCGGAGATCTCCCGGCCGGTGCCGCGGGACGGTGCGATGTCCACACCGGCCCACAAGCCGCGCCCCCGGACGGCCTCCACCGCGCCGCCACCCACCAGCAGACCCAGTTCGCGGTGCAGATGGTCGCCCAGCTCGGCCGCCCGCTGCTGGAACTCTCCGGTGCGCAGCATCGCGATGACCTCCAGGGCGACCGCGCAGGCCAGCGGGTTCCCGCCGAAGGTGGAGCCGTGCTCGCCCGGTTCGAAGACGCCCAGCACCTCCGCCGACGACACCACTGCCGACACCGGGATGACACCACCGCCGAGCGCCTTGCCCAGGATGTACACGTCCGGCACGACGTGCTCGTGCTCGCAGGCGAAGGTCCGGCCGGTCCTGCCGAGACCGGACTGGATCTCGTCGGCGATGAACAGCACGTTCCTGGCCCGGGTCAGCTCCCGTACGCCCGGCAGATAACCGGCCGGCGGCACCAGCACCCCGGCCTCACCCTGGATGGGCTCGATGAGCACGGCCACGGTGTCCTCGTCGACCGCCGCCTCCAGTGCGGTCAGATCGCCGTACGGGACGATCTCGAAGCCCGGCGTGTACGGACCGTAGTCCGCCCGAGCCTCGGGGTCCGTCGAGAAACTGACGATGGTGGTCGTGCGGCCGTGGAAGTTGTTCTCCGCGACGACGATCCTGGCTCGGCCGTCCGGCACGCCCTTCGTCCGGTAGCCCCATTTGCGCGCCGTCTTCACCGCGGTCTCCACCGCTTCGGCGCCGGTGTTCATCGGCAGCACCATCTCCATCCCGCACAGCTCGGCGAGCTGGGTGCAGAAGGCGGCGAACCGGTCGTGGTGAAAGGCCCGCGAGGTGAGGGTGAGCTGCTCCAGCTGTGCCTTGGCAGCCTCGATCAGCCGGCGATTGCCGTGCCCGAAGTTGAGCGCCGAGTACCCGGCGAGCATGTCGAGGAAGCGGCGCCCCTCGACGTCGGTCATCCAGGCACCGTCCGCCGACGCCACGACCACGGGAAGCGGATGGTAGTTGTGCGCGCTGTGCGCCTCGGCGGCGGCGATCGATGTTTCCGTAACTGACACGGGTTCTCCGTTCCTGCCCGGGGGTACGAATCCTGCGGCCTACAGGCCAGGATGCGCCGCTTACTGCCGTCGGTCACGTCCCGCGCGACCGAACCTCGCGTCGCGGCTCAGGCGTCCAGATCGATCAACTGCTGGTGCGGCTCCGGAGGGCCCGGATCCCGGCGCCGACGCAGCACCGCCCAGCCGTACCCGGCGACCGCTCCCGCCGCCAGGGCCGCCGACGCCCACCACCAGCCCGCCCAGGATGCCTGCGCGGCGGTTTCCGCCGTGGGCGGGCCGAGCAGCCTGTGCTTCGCCAGCAGACCGAGCACATCGGCCGGGACCCGGTGCCAGCGGATGTCGTCGTCCTTTGTGCCGACCGCGGCGTCGGAGCGCACCCAGACCGTGGAGTCGTCCGCCACCATCACCTGGTCCTCCCGCTCGATGGCGATGTCTCCGCCCGGAGCTCGGTCGGTCTGCGGCCAGCCGCCCACGCCGCTCAGCCCCCAGACCACGCTGGCCCGCACCTGCGGTGCCGGGTCCTCGGGCGCCCGCTCGGTGTCGGTCGACTGCGGGTTCAGCAGCCCGAAGAGCCGGCTGAAGTCGGCGTCCTCGACGGTCAGCGTCTCGGATCGTCCGCTGCCCGCCGCGATGACCAGCGCCAGGTCGGCAGGCCTACCCGGGTCCACCGACTGCCCGGTGGGTGCGCGCGCGGCCGGGGAGTAGCGCACCGGGACGCCGCCGGAGCCGAACCAGTCCGCCACCGCGCCGCGCACCGGAGGGCTCAGTATCAGTGCGGCCAGCAGTCCGCAGAGCACCGCGAGCACCGCCCGCCACCGCCTTCCGGCCCAGGCTCGCGCGCGGGTGAACCGCCCGGGCGCCTCCGTCGCGGGCACCCCGGGAGGCGGTGCGGCGGGGTCCGCCGGAGGCACCGATTCGGCGATGATCTGGGCCAGCACCCGCTCGGCCATCGATTCCCCGTCGGCCACCGTGCCGTCGGATCCCGTCGACGCGCGGAGCCGGCGGCCCAGCGCAGCCAGCTCCTCGCGGAGCCGTGCATCCCGGTCCGTCATCCCCACGCCCCTTCCTCACTGCCCTCCGGATCGCCGTCCGGACCGCACTCCCGACCGCCCTCCTGTGGCGGCAACAGCTGACCGAGCTTCTTCAGCCCCCGGTTCAGTCGCGACTTCACGGTGCCCCGTGGCCAGCCCAGTGCCTCGGCCGTCTCCGCCTCATTCATGTCCAACAGGTAGCGGTAGGTGACGACCAGGCGCTGTTCCGCGCTCAGCCGGTCCAGCGCGGCCAGCAACTGCTTCCTGCGCTCGTCGTCGATGGCGGCCACCGCCGGGTCGGCCGAGTCCGGTATCAGCGGCTCCGCCTCCGTCAGCGCGGCCTCGCGTCCGGTGGCGGAGCGCAACCGGACCGCGGAGCGCACTGTGTTCCTGGTCTCGTTCACCACGATCCGCAGCAGCCATGACCGGAACGACGCACCCTCCCGGAACCGGCTCAGTGCCCGGTAAGCCTTGAAGAAGGCCGCCTGCACCACATCCTCGGCCTCCGCGCCCGCTCCGAAGGCCGCCGCGGTACGTAAGGCGGTCCCGGTGTACGCACGCACCAGCCACGCGTACGCCTGGATGTCCCCGGCTCTTACGCGTGCGATCACTTCGGCCTCGTCCGCGACTACGGCGTGGCCCCCCTCCCGCGTTCTCACATCTTTGATACACCGCGCGACGGAGATGGGTTCCGCACCTGAGAGAATGCTGTACATGGCCTCTGAAAGTCCCCGCGTGCTCTCCGGGATCCAGCCCACGTCAGGCTCGTTCCACCTCGGCAACTACCTCGGCGCGGTGCGCCAGTGGGTGGCCCTGCAGGAGACGCACGACGCGTTCTACATGGTGGTCGACCTGCATGCGATCACCGTGCCGCAGGACCCGGCCGAGCTGCGGGCCAACACCCGGCTCGCCGTCGCCCAGCTGCTGGCCTCCGGGCTCGACCCGGAGCGCTGCACCCTCTTCGTCCAGAGCCATGTGCCCGAGCACGCCCAGCTGGCCTGGATCATGAACTGCATCGCCGGGTTCGGCGAGGCCTCGCGCATGACGCAGTTCAAGGACAAGTCCGCCCGGCAGGGCGCCGACCGCGCGACCGTCGGCCTGTTCACTTATCCGATCCTCCAGGTCGCCGACATCCTGCTCTACCAGGCCAACCAGGTCCCGGTGGGTGAGGACCAGCGGCAGCACGTCGAGCTGACCCGCGACCTGGCGGACCGTTTCAACAGCCGCTTCGGTGCGACCTTCACCGTTCCCGAGCCGTACATCCTCAAGGAGACGGCGAAGATCTACGACCTGCAGGACCCGACCGCCAAGATGAGCAAGTCGGCCGTCTCGCCCAAGGGCCTGATCAGCCTGCTCGACGAGCCGAAGGTCTCGGCGAAGAAGGTCAGGAGCGCGGTCACCGACACCGAAACGGTGATCCGCTACGACACGGTGGCGAAGCCCGGCGTGTCGAATCTGCTGACGATCCACTCGACGCTCACCGGCACCGGCATCGCCGAGCTCGAGCGGCAGTACGAAGGGAAGATGTACGGCGCGCTCAAGGGCGACCTCGCGGAGATCGTCGCCGACTTCGTGGTGCCCTTCAGGACCCGCACCCAGGAATATCTGGACGACCCGGAGACGCTGGACTCGATCCTGGCCAAGGGCGCGGAGAAGGCCCGCGCGGTGGCCGCCGAGACCCTGGCGCAGGCGTACGACCGGGTCGGATTCCTGCCCGCCAAGCACTGAACCGGGCTCGTGACCTAGGACTCTGGTCAGAGGGCCGACCCGCCCGCCACACTGCAGACAGCAACACCGCAGCCAGCAGCAGCACACCCAGCCGAACCGCACACAGAGGCATCAGACAGCGGAGGAGAACGATGTGGGGACCGTAACGCTCGGCGTTTCGATCGCGGTCCCGGAGCCGTACGGCAGCCTGCTCCAGGAGCAGCGCGCGGGCTTCGGGGATTCCGCCGCGCACGGCATCCCCACACACGTCACTCTGGTGCCGCCCACGGAGGCCGATCCGAGGTCGCTGCCCGCGATCGAGGCTCACCTGGTGTCGGTCGCCGCGGCGAACCGGGCGTTTCCGATGCGGCTGTACGGGACGGGCACGTTCCGGCCGCTCTCGCCGGTCGTCTTCGTGCAGGTGGTGACGGGCGGGTCGGCCTGTTCCTGGCTGCAGCAGCAGATCAGGGACGCATCGGGTCCGCTGGTGCGCGAGCTGTCCTTCCCGTATCACCCGCATGTGACAGTGGCGCACGGCATCTCCGAGGAGGCGATGGACCGGGCGTACGAGGCACTCTCCTCGTTCGAGGCCATGTGGACCTGCGGGTCGTTCGCTCTGTACGAGCAGGGCACGGACTCGGTGTGGCGCAAGCTGCGGGAGTACGCGTTCGGCGGCGGGGGCGGAGTCGTTCCCGGCCCGAACGTATCGCGCGATACGCCCGCCGCCTCGCGCCCGTCCACCGCCGCCTCTCGTCCGTAGCCTGCCGGAAAGAGCTCCACCGCAGGGCGCTGCCTCACATCGGCTCCGCCGCAGGGGCGCTGCCTCACATCGGCAGACGGCGGAACAGCGGCCTCGGAGCGTGTCGTACCGCCGACATCACGACCCGCAGCGTGCCGGGCACCCAGACCGTTTCGGAACGGCGGCGGAGGCCGATCTCGATCGCCGCCGCAACCGCTTCCGGGGTGGTGGCCAGCGGGGCCTCCTCCAGGCCGGCCGTCATCCGGGATCGCACGAAGCCGGGGCGGACCACCATCACATGCACCCCGGTGCCGTGCAGGGCATCGCCCAGGCCCTGGGCGAACGCGTCCAGGCCTGCCTTGCTCGAGCCGTAGATGAAGTTCGCCCGGCGGGCCCGCTCGCCCGCCACCGACGAGAGCACCACCAGGGAGCCGTGGCCCTGGCCCTGCAGGGCCTTCGCGCAGATCAGACCCGCCGAAACGGCCCCCGTGTAGTTGGTCTGCGCGACCTTCACCGCGGAGAGCGGGGCGCTTTCGTCCCGGGCCTGGTCGCCGAGGATGCCGAAGGCCAGCAGCACCATGTCGATGTCGCCCTCGGCGAACACCTTCCCCAGTTCCTCCTCGTGGGACGACGGGTCCAGGGCGTCGAAATCGACTGTACGGACGTCCGGGCCCAGCTTCCGCAGCTGGGCCGCGGCTTCGTCGAGGGCGGCGGACCGGCGTCCGGCCAGCCAGACCGTCCTGGTGCGACGGACCACCAGTCGGCGGGCGGTGGCCAGAGCGATCTCGGAGGTGCCACCGAGGATCAGCAGCGACTGCGGGGCACCGAAGGCGTCTTTCATGGGCGGGTTCCTTAGGAGCGGGATGGCGCGGGGGATGCGGCAGAGGCGGATGCGGCACAGGCCGCGGGAAGCTGCACAGGCCGGGAAGCGGCTCAGAGTCCGAGGCGACGGGACAGGTCCGACGTGAAGACCCCCGTCGGGTCCAGTTCCGCGCGCAGCGCGCGGAAGTCGGCCAGCCGCGGATACATGGCCGCCAGCTGGTCCGGCCGCAGCCGGGAGTCCTTCGCCAGGTAGACGCGGCCCCCGGCGGCGGCCACCTCCTCGTCCAGTTCGTCGAGGAAGGCGCCGAGCCCGCTGAGACGCGCCGGGATGTCCAGCGCCAGGGTCCAGCCCGGCACCGGAAAGGACAGCCAGCCGGGATCGCCGTCACCGAAGCGTTTCAGGACCGCCAGGAAGGTGGGGCAGCCGCGCAGGGAGATACGGCCGACGATCCTGCGCAGCGTCTCCTCCTGCCCGTGGCCGACGACGAACTGGTACTGGACGAAGCCACTGCGGCCGTAGACGCGGTTCCACTGCGGAACTCCGTCCAGCGGATGGAAGAAGGTGGTCAGGCGCTGCAGCTCGCCGGTGCGCCTGCGCGGCGCCCTGCGGTACCAGAGTTCGTTGAAGAGCGAGACCGAGCCGCGGCCCAGCAGGCCCTCCGGGACGAAGGACGGCGGCGCGGGGAGTGTCCCCGGCCGGAAGGACAGCGGGGTGCGCCGGGCTCGCGCCGGGAGCGCGTCCAGCGGCGCGTGGTCGCCGCGGGTGAGCACCGAGCGTCCGGTGGCAGCGCCCCGCGCCAGCAGGTCGATCCAGGCCACCGAGTAGCGGTAGTGGTGGTCGCTCGCGGTCAGCCGGGCCATCAGATCGTCCAGGTCGGTGGCCCGTTCGGTGTCCACCGAGACCAAGGAGGTCTCGACCGGGAGCAGCTGGACGGTCGCCGAGAGAATGACCCCGGTCAGCCCCATCCCGCCCGCCGTCGCGTCGAAGAGCACGGTGCCCGGGGTGGTCGTGTGGACCGAACCGTCCGAGGTCAGCAGATCGAGCGAGCGGACGTGGCGCGAGAACGATCCGGAGACGTGGTGGTTCTTGCCGTGGATGTCCGCGCCGATCGCACCGCCCACCGTGACGTACCGGGTCCCCGGCGTGACCGGTACGAACCAGCCCAGCGGCAGCAGCACCTCCATCAGCCGGTGCAGGCTGATCCCCGCGTCGCACACCACCACACCGGCGTCCACGTCGATGGAGCGGATGCGGTCGAGGCCCGTCATGTCGAGCACCGCGCCGCCCGCGTTCTGCGCCGCGTCACCGTAGGCGCGGCCCAGCCCCCGGGCGATCGAACCGCGTGCCCCGCAGCCGCGCACCGCGGCGGCCGCCTCCTCGTGGGTGCGCGGGCGGATCAGGTGTGCGGCGGTGGGAGCGGTGCGCCCCCAGCCCGTCACGGAACTCAGCATTCCGGGACCGGCGGACACGGTGGGCGACACGTCGGGTGACGCCGCGGGGGACACGTCGGGTGGCGCCGCGGGGGACACGGTGGTTTCGGCAGGCATGAGCTGACCGTATCGCTGGTGTATAGGCGGAAACGGGTGATTGAGGGAGTGTCAGTAGCTATAGACGTGTTTCTGGGTATATGTCATATAAGAGTCTTTCCCCGATGTACGGCCGCCCGGCCGGAAGCTCGTTCGGAGAAGGGGTGACGCGATGTGGTCCGTCGACGCCGACCACCGCCTGCTGTCGGTGATGCGCGACTGCGGTACCGACCCACGGGTGGCCGCCGCTGCCCGCGCCCTGTCCTTCTGCGGTGAACACGGCGCCCTGTGGATCGCCGCCGGGCTCGGTGGCGCCGTTGCCGACCGGGCCCGTCGCGGCGCCTGGCTGCGGGCCACCTCACTGGTCGCCGCCGCCCACCTGACGAGCATGGGCGTCAAGCGGGTGGTACGCCGCCCACGCCCACCCGACCGGGCCCGGCCGCCGCTGGTACGCACCGTGGGCCGCCACTCCTTCCCCAGCTCGCATGCCTCGTCCGCGGTCGCGGCCGCCGTCGCGTTCGGCGCGCTGCGGCCGGCGGGCCGTCATGTCGTACCGGCGCTCGCCGCCGCGATGTGCGTTTCACGGCTCGTCGCCGGCGTGCACTATCCGACCGATGTCGCCGCTGGCGCCCTGCTGGGCGGGCTGACCGCCCGGCTCGGTGCGCAATGGATGCGAGGCGCCCATGTCTGAAGTGTCCGAGCAGACCGCCGTCCTCCTCGGTGAACCGCCGCCACCCCGGGCGCCCGACCGCACGGGGCCGGGTGGCACGCTCGGGCTGACGCTGGGCCTGCTCAGGACGGCGCGCCCCCGTCAGTGGGTCAAGAACATGCTGGTCGTCGCCGCACCCGCCGCGGCCGGCCGACTGCTCTCCCACGGCACCGGCGCCCCACTGACGCTCGTCTTCGTACTGTTCACGGCCGCGGCCTCCGCCGTCTATCTGGTGAACGACGCCAAGGACGCCGAGGCCGACCGCGCACACCCCGTCAAGTGCCACCGCCCGGTGGCCGCCGGACAGGTACCGGTCACCGTCGCCTACGCCGCGGGCGCCCTGCTCGCCGCCCTCGCCACCGTCGCCGCCTTCCGGTACTGCAACACCATGACGGCCGTGCTGCTCGTCGCGTACATCACCATGCAACTCGCCTACTGCGTCAGCCTGAAGCATGTCCTCGTGGTCGACCTCGTGGTGGTGACCGCGGGCTTCCTGATGCGGGCCATGATCGGCGGCGTGGCCCTCGGCATTCCGCTCTCCCGCTGGTTCCTGATCACCGCCGGTTTCGGCGCGCTCTTCATGGTCTCCGCCAAGCGCTACTCCGAGTCGGTCCAGATGGACGGCGGGGCGGCGACCCGCGCCCTGCTCTCCGAATACACCACCGGCTACCTGCGCTTCGTCTGGCAGCTGGCGGCCGGTGTCGCCGTCCTCGCGTACTGCCTCTGGGCCATGGAGGGCGGCGGTACGTCCCACGGCGGCCTGCTGCCGTGGCGTCAGCTGTCGATGATCCCGTTCATCCTGGCCGTCCTGCGCTATGCGGTCTTCGCCGACCGCGGCATCGCCGGAGCACCCGAGGACGTGGTGTTGCACGACCGGGCGCTGGCGTTCATCGGCGTGACCTGGATCGGCCTGTACGCCCTGGCGGTCGCGCACCTGTGAGGACCGGCCGGCGCGAGTACGCCGTCCTCGTCGGGGTGGACATCGCGGGCCCCCCGGTCCGACCGCTGGTCTGCAGCGGCGTGGGTAAGCGGATGCCATGGACTGGCTGACGAAGCTTCCCGTTATCGGCCCCTGGGCGATTCGCCTGATGCGTACGCACGCCTGGCGTTCGTACGAGACCCTCGACCGGGTGCACTGGACCCGGCTCGCCGCCGCGATCACCTTTGTCAGCTTCCTGGCGATCTTCCCGCTGATCACCGTCGGCGCGGCGATCGGCGCCGCCCTGCTGTCCACCGGCCAACTGCACACCGTGCAGCACCGGATCGCCGAACAGGTCCCCGGCATCTCGAACCAGCTCGACCTGAACGCGCTGGTGGCCAACGCGGGCACGGTCGGAGTCGTCGCCGGAGCGCTGCTGATCTTCACCGGGATCGGCTGGGTCGGATCGACGCGGGACTGCCTGCGTGCCGTCTGGGAGCTCGACAACGCCGACGAGGGCAATCCGGTGCTGCGCAAGCTCAAGGACGGCGGCATCCTGATCGGGATGGGCGGCGCCGTGGTCGTCTCGTTCGGCGCTTCCGCCGTCGGCTCCACGGCCATCGGATGGATCGCCGACCGTATCGGTCTGCACGACAGCGGCTGGGGCGGTGCGCTGCTGCAGTCCGCGGCCTTCGCACTCGCCGTGCTCGCCGACTTCCTGGTGCTGCTGTACGTCCTGACGCTGCTGCCCGGAGTGGAGCCTCCGCGGCGTCGGCTGATCACCGCCGGACTGATCGGCGCATTCGGCTTCGAGCTGCTGAAGCTGCTGCTCAGCGGCTATCTGCGGGGGGTCGCATCGAAGAGCATGTACGGCGCCTTCGGCGTCCCCGTCGCCCTGTTGCTGTGGATCAGCTTCACCGTGAAGCTGCTGCTGTACTGCGCGGCCTGGTCGGCGACGGGGAACGGGAAGGGCGAGCGGATCAGCGACGTGGAAAACGTCGTGCCAGATCCGGCAGCGGCCACCGACGATTGACCAGGAACACTCCCGCGGCCAGCAGCACCACCGCCCCGCCGGCGATGGAGAGGGCCATCCCCACTCCCCGGCCCGAACCGTTCGTCCGCGAGGTGGCGGCGGCCTGAGCGGGGGGCTGTTTGCTGACCGGGCTCGGGCTCTTCGACGGCTGCTTCACCGGGGTCGCCGACACCGGCGCGACCAGTTGGCCCACCGGCGTCACCTTGCCCTCGGCGGCGAAGCCCCAGTCGAGCAGCCGGGCGGCCTCCTTGTAGACCGCCTGATTCTCCGTGGAGCTCGGGTTCATCACGGTCACCAGCAGCACATGGTCGCCGCGTTCGGCGACGGCCGTGTAGGTCGCTCCGGCGTTGGAGGTGTTGCCGTTCTTCACTCCGGCGATGCCCCGGTACTGGGTGACACCGTCGGCGCCGGTCAGCAGCCGGTTGGTGTTCTGGATGCCGAAGGTCTCCCGCTTCTTGCCCTTCTTCTGCAGCCCCGGGAACTGCGCGGTGGACGTCGAGCAGTACTCGCGGAAGTCCTTCTTCTGCAGCCCGCTGCGCGCGAAGAGCGTCAGGTCGTACGCGCTGGAGACCTGCCGGGGGGCGTCGTAGCCGTCGGGGGAGACCACATGGGTGTCCAGCGCCCGCAGGTCCTGGGCGTGCTGCTGCATGTCGCTGACCGTCCTGGCCACGCCGTGGTTCATCGCCGCCAGCACGTGCACCGCGTCGTTGCCGGACCGCAGGAAGACGCCGAGCCAGAGGTCGTGGACCGTGTAGGTGAGTCCTTCCTTGATGCCCACCAGGCTGCTGCCCTCGCCCATGCCCGCCAGGTCGGACGGCGCCACCTTGTGCGTCTCGGTGCTCGGGAAACGAGGCATCAAGGTGTCCGCGAAGAGCATCTTGAGGGTGGACGCCGGGGCCAACTCCCAGTGAGCGTTGTGCGAGGCCAGGACCTCGCCGGACTCGGCGTCCGCGACGATCCACGAGCGTCCGGTCAGTTTCTCCGGCAGCGCCCCGGCAGAGCCGAGGTTCACCTGCGTACCGGGCAGACCGAGCCGGTCACCACCGACGCTCGACATCGAGGCGGGCGGCTTCGGATCGTCCGCCGTCGCGGCCGACGCGGGCACCGCACAGAGAGCGGAGAGGAACGACGTGGCGAGGACCGTCAGGGCGGTCTTTTTCACAGCAGACACGGTGGTGAACGTACAGGGCGCCACCGGACGGCCGCCCGCCGCGGGTGTGACCCGCCGCACGGTGGCCCCCGCCGGACCACCCGGCAGCAGCCGGTCGGAGTACGCCGTCGATACTGAACGTATGAAGCTCAGCCGACCCGTCTCCTGGTTCCTGCTCGCGTTCGGGGTGTGGAGCTGGTTCATCTGGATCACTTTCGTCAAGAACCTGTGGAAGGACGGCAGCGGGCTCGCCTTCAGCGACGCGGGCGACCCGACCGCCTACTTCTGGGTGCATCTGCTGCTCGCCATCACGTCCTTCCTCCTGGGGACGGCGGTGGGCGTGATCGGGTTCCGTGGACTGCGCGCGCTTTCGCCCCGGCGCTCCGCGACATGACCCCCAGGACACGCCGTATGCGTTACCACCCGGGATGCGTCTAACGAGTTGGCGTCTCGTGGAGATTTTCTCTTCCACTTGTGAATTTCGTGTGGTTGGGTTGGCGCCGACTTTGGTTTGACGCGCGACGATCCGTGCGTCCACAGGGTGGGTTGAGGGGTACAGCACCATGCGTTCGATCCGAATGCGGATTCTGGCAATTTGCGTCGTTCTGGCGTGTGTCGGTATCGGCGCTTGGCAGTTGTTGCCCGACGACGGTGGGAAGAAGGACCCGATCACCATCGGGACCACTGACGTCGTCTCGTCGCTGGATCCGGCCGAGGCTTACGACGCCGGTTCATGGGCTTTGTACAGCAGCCTTTACCAGTCATTGATGACTTTTGACATCGGGTCGGCCCAGCCGGTTCCGGACGCTGCGCAAAGCTGTGAATTCACTGATAGCGCGCTCCGTACATTCACCTGCACCATGCGTGACGATCTGACATTCTCCAACGGTCACAAAGTGACCGCGCAGGACGCGGCGTTCTCGTTCGACCGGGTGCTGAAGATGAAGGACGGGAACGGGCCCGCGCCGCTGTTCGCCACCCTCAAGAACGTCGAAGCGGCGGGCGACAAGGTCACCTTCCACCTCAAGTCCCGGGACGCGACCTTCGCTTCGAAGATCGCCACCGGTGGTGGCGCGATCGTGGACCACACCGAATACCCCCGCACCAGGGAACGCTCCGGCGACACGGTGGTCGGTTCCGGGCCGTACGTGCTCAAGTCCTACAAGGACGGGGTGAGCGCGCTGCTGGAGCCGAACCCGAAGTACCAGGGCGCCGTCAAGAAGACCGGCGTGCCGATCGAGATCCACTACTTCAAGCAGCCGGACCAGCTCGACGCCGCCTGGAAGAACAAGCAAGTCGACGTGGCCCACCGGGACCTGCCGCCCGCGATGCTGGCGCAGCTCTCTCCGGGGGACCCGAACGCCCACGTCACCGAGGCCACCGGCAGCGAGATCCGGAACCTGGTCTTCAATGTGCGCAGGAGTGCGGCGATGGCCGACACCCGGGTGCGCAGGGCCGCGGCCCTGCTGGTCGACCGGGCGCAGATCGCCGAGCAGGTGTACAGCGGCACGGTGGAGCCGCTCTACTCGCTGATCCCGCAGGGCTTCACCGGCCACAGCACCGCCTTCTTCGACGCGTACCCGAAGGTCGACGTCACGAAGGCCAGGCAGCTGCTGCAGGACGCCGGGGTGCAGGCCCCGGTGAAGTTCAGCATGGCGTACTCACGGACCAGCGTCACCGACGCCGAGGCCGCGCTGCTGAAGAAGCAGCTGGACGCCGGGGGCCTCTTCAAGGTCAAGCTGGTCGGCATGACCGACTGGACGAAGTTCCAGGACGGCTACAAGGCCGGCAAGTTCGACGCGTACACCGTCGGCTGGATCGCGGACTACCCGGACGCCGACAACTACTCCCAGCCGCTCATCGGCACCGGCAACAGCCTCTACAACGGCTACAGCAGCAAGCAGGTCGACAAGCTGATCAGCCAGACCCAGCAGTACACGGACCGCGGCCGTACCGCCGAGGACTTCAAGTCGATGCAGGACGTGGTGGCCGACGACGTGCCGCTGATCCCGCTGTGGCAGCGCAAGGATTATGTGCTGTCCAACAACGACGTTTCGGGGGCGCAGTACCTCTCGGACGGGACCGGGGTCTGGCGTATCTGGGAACTGGGCTGGCTGTAGGGCCGGCCGTGGCGCGCTGCGCACGGGCGGGGCCCGGGGGAGTGGAGAGTCCGGGGCGCCCGCCCACGCGCCTCAGGAGCGCTTACGGGCGGCGGCGGTTTCCGCCATGCCGGGCAGGAAGTCGGTGAACAGTTCGTGCACCTCGTGCACCAACGGCCGCAGCACCCGGAACCGTGCGAGCGCGATGCCCCGTGTGGTGAGCCGCGCCCCCCGGCCGGCGAGCCGGCGGGTCCGTTCACGGTCGGGGGAGCGGTCGAAGACCCAGTAGAGGACCAGGCCCATCTGGGACAGCCACATCAGCTCGGGGAGCACATCGACCAGATCCGCGGGTACCTTCGCCCTGGCGCCTGCGAGGACTTCCCGGTGGATGGAGATGGCCGCCTCCCGGGCGGGCTCCGACTGGGAGGAGAAGGGGCTGAGCGGGCTCTCCGGATCGGCGGCGTTCTTGAAGAACTGCGCGGCGAACTCGTGGTACGGCGCGGCGACTTCCACCCACGCGGTCAGCACCCCGGCGAGCCGCGTCTCCAGATCCGTCTCGTGGTCCAGCACCTTGCGTACCGCGGCTCGGTGCTCGGCGCCGATCCGGTCGTAGAAGCCCTGGACCAGGTGCTCCTTGCTGGAGAAGTAGTAGTACGCGTTCCCGACGGAGACTCCGGCCTCCTGGGCGATGGCCCGCATGGTCGTCTTGTCGTAACCGCGCTCCTGGAAGAGCCGGAGCGCGGTTTCGAGGATGAGCGTGCGGGTCTGCTCGCTCTTGGGGGCCTTCGCTGCTGTCACGGTGACCGAGCCTAGCCGGGGACCTCGCACCGTTCACCGCAGGGCGGTGCGGTGACGTCCCGGTACTTCGCCGCGGACAGCATGGCGACCCGGATGAACGGTGCGCCGGCCGGGGTGGCGAGCCAGTTGGCCTTGGCCCGGTGGCCGGCCAGCGCCCAGAGGCACACGATCCAGGCGGCGGGGCCCCGGTAGATCTGGCCCCGGTCACCGATCACGGTGATCTCCTCCAGCGTGGCCCGGTGGTCGATCCCCGGGAAGCGTGCCATGGCCTCGGCGGAGGCCGCCGGGACCAGTTGCAGGGGCACGAGCTGCGGTTGCCGTGACAGCCAGTGCCGCAGGTGGACACAGAGCGGACACCGCGCGTCGTAAAGCACGGTCAGTCCGGTGACCGGGATCCCGCCCATCGCCGCTCAGATCCCGGGGGTCGGAGCGACCCAGCCCTGCGGGGCCACCGGCGGGGTCTGCTCGCGGTCCATGATCCCGCGCCGGCGGAACTTGTTCAGCGCGTAGACGTTGCCGAGGTGCATCACGCCGAGGACGAGCAGCACCACGCCCAGCTTCCTCGACAGCGCCTCGAAGACCCCCCGGGCGTCGGTGAGGGTGGTGTCGTCCTGGAGGTACAGCGCCACGAATCCCAGATTGACCAGGTAGAAACCCACCACCAGCAGGTGGTTGACGGCGTCTGCGAGCCTCTCGTTCCCGTGCAGCACGTCCGCCAGGAACACCCGCCCGTTCTTGCTGAGCGTCCGGGCGACCCAGACGGTCAGCGAAATGCTCAGGACGAGATAGACGATGTACGCGACCACTGTGAGGTCCATGCCCCACCCTCCCTTGAACGCGTTCAAAAGCTGATGTCATGGACTGTAGACCTACTTTTGAACATGTTCAAGTGCGGGGCGAGGTCACATGGCGCTCAGCGAACGCGCGTAATTCAGCTGCCCCATGACCAGGTGGAAGGTGTCCGGGCCGGTGGCCGGGACCATGGTCGCGTGGTGGCGGCCACCGCTGGTCACCGTCACCTGGATGAAGCCCACCGTCTTCTTCTCCTTCATGAGGAGGAAGAACAGGCCCAGCAGACAGAACAGGGCGAAGACGATCGCCAGCACGATGGCGACCGGCGGGATGCGTTCCTCCGTGCGGGACATGTCCGTCGCGTTCCAGACCGAACCGCGCAGCGGCAGGGTGCCGGCCGGCGTGATGACGCCGTCCTGGACGACGGTGATGTCGCCGATGGACACCAGCGGCGCGCCGCCCCCGGCGGGGACGGGGAGGCCGGCCGGGAGCGGCGGGACGTACCCGGGACCCGGGTGCGGGTAGCCGTAGGACGCAGCCTCGTTGGGGTAACCGTAGCCGGGCGCACCGGGCTGCTGCTGCGGGCCCCACTGGTAGTCCCCCGACGCGTATGGATGCTGCTCGCTCATTCCGCTCCCCCGTTCTCCTGCGTACGACGTTCACCCGCGTACGACGTTCCCTTGCGCACGACTACAGGCAAGATCCTGGCACAGGACGACGCACCAGGGCCCCGCACTCCCGGTAGCCGGGAGTGCGGGGCCCTGAGGGGACTGCGGAGACGTCAGAAGCGGCGGGTGATGAGGGCCCGCTTCACTTCCTGGATCGCCTTCGTGACCTCGATACCGCGAGGGCAGGCGTCCGTGCAGTTGAACGTGGTGCGGCAACGCCACACGCCGTCCTTGTCGTTGAGGATCTCGAGACGCTGCTCGCCGCCCTCGTCACGCGAGTCGAAGATGAAACGGTGCGCGTTCACGATCGCGGCCGGACCGAAGTACTGGCCGTCGTTCCAGAACACCGGGCAGGAAGAGGTGCAGGCCGCGCAGAGGATGCACTTCGTGGTGTCGTCGAAACGCTCCCGATCCTCGGCGGACTGCAGACGCTCCCGCGTCGGCTCGTTGCCCTTGGTGATCAGGAAGGGCATCACGTCGCGGTACGCCTGGAAGAACGGGTCCATGTCGACCACCAGGTCCTTGAGGACCGTGAGGCCCTTTATGGCCTCGATGGTGATCGGCTTCGACACGCCGTTCTTGTCCGGCGCCGTGATGTCCTTGATCAGCGTCTTGCAGGCGAGCCGGTTCTTGCCGTTGATCCGCATCGCGTCGGAGCCGCAGACCCCGTGTGCGCACGAGCGGCGGAAGGTCAGCGTGCCGTCGAGCTCCCACTTGATCTTGTGGAGGGCGTCGAGCACCCGCTCCTTCGGGTCGATGAGGACCTCGAAGTCCTGCCAGTGCGCCTCGGCGGAGATCTCCGGGTTGAAGCGGCGGATCCGGAAGACGGCCGTGATGAACGGGGCGTCGGCGAAGCCCGCCTCCGGCTTGCCCGCCGGGGTGGCCTTGTCCATGGTCGGGGTAGCCATCAGTACTTACGCTCCATCGGCTGGTAGCGGGTCTGGACGACCGGCTTGTAGTCGAGCCGGATCGACTCGGAGCCGTCGTCGCCCACCTCGCGGTACGCCATGGTGTGGCGCATGAAGTTGACGTCGTCGCGGTTCGGGAAGTCCTCGCGGTAGTGACCGCCGCGGGACTCCTTGCGCGCCAGGGCGGAGGTCGCCATGACCTCGGCGAGGTCGAGCAGGTTGCCCAGCTCGATCGCCTCGAGGAGGTCGGTGTTGAACCGCTTGCCCTTGTCCTGGACGGACACGTTCAGGTAGCGCTCGCGCAGCTCGGCGATCTTCTCGACCGCGGTCTTGATCGTCTGCTCGGTGCGGAACACCATCACATTGGCGTCCATGCACTCCTGGAGCTCCGTACGCAGCACCGAGACCCGCTCGGTGCCGGTGGAGTTCCGCAGCCGCTCGACCTTGGCCTCGACCAGCGACGCCGGGTCATCGGGAAGCGCGACGAAGTCGTTCTTCGCGGAGTACTCGGCGGCCGCGATGCCCGACCTGCGCCCGAAGACGTTGATGTCCAGCAGCGAGTTGGTGCCCAGGCGGTTGGCGCCGTGCACCGACACGCAGGCGACCTCACCGGCGGCGTACAGACCGGGAACGATCGTGGTGTTGTCCGCGAGGACCTCACCCTGGACGTTCGTCGGGATGCCGCCCATGGCGTAGTGCGCGGTGGGCTGGATCGGGATCGGGTCGGTGTACGGCTCGATGCCCAGGTAGGTGCGCGCGAACTCCGTGATGTCCGGGAGCTTGGCGTCCAGCTGCTCCGGCGGGAGGTGCGTGAGGTCGAGGTAGACGTGGTCGCCTGCGGGGCCGCAGCCACGCCCCTCGCGGATCTCCGTGTAGATGGAGCGCGAGACGACGTCGCGGGACGCGAGGTCCTTCATCACCGGCGCGTACTTCTCCATGAAGCGCTCGCCGTCCTTGTTGCGGAGGATGCCGCCCTCACCGCGGGCGCCCTCCGTCAGCAGGATGCCCATACGCCAGATGCCCGTCGGGTGGAACTGGAAGAACTCCATGTCCTCCAGGGGCAGGCCGCGGCGGTAGCAGGCGGCCTGGCCGTCACCGGTCAGGGTGTGCGCGTTCGAGGTGACCTTGAAGAACTTGCCGGTGCCGCCGGAGGCGTAGATCACCGACTTCGACTGGAAGACGTGGATCTCGCCGGTCGCCAGCTCGTAGGCGACGACGCCGGCGGAGGTCTTCACGCCGTCGACCTCGACGAGGAGCTGGTCGAGGACGTAGAACTCGTTGAAGAACTCCACACCCTCCTTGACGCAGTTCTGGTACAGCGTCTGGAGGATCATGTGGCCGGTGCGGTCGGCGGCGTAGCACGCGCGGCGGACCGGGGCCTCACCGTGGTTGCGGGAGTGACCGCCGAAACGGCGCTGGTCGATCTCGCCGGCGGGCGTCCGGTTGAACGGCAGGCCCATCTTCTCCAGGTCGAGGACCGCGTCGATGGCCTCCTTCGCGAGGATCTCGGCGGCGTCCTGGTCGACCAGGTAGTCGCCGCCCTTGATCGTGTCGAAGGTGTGCCACTCCCAGTTGTCCTCCTCGACGTTGGCGAGGGCGGCGGCCATGCCGCCCTGCGCGGCGCCGGTGTGGGAGCGGGTCGGGTACAGCTTCGTCAGCACGGCGGTGCGGCTGCGCTTCGTCGACTCGATGGCCGCGCGCATGCCGGCGCCGCCGGCGCCGACGATGACGGTGTCGTACTTGTGGATCTTCATGTGAAAGCGCCTCGGTCCCGGGCTTCTATCGGATGTTCGGGTCGAAGGTGAAGATCACCAGCGTGCCCAGCAGGATGGTGAACACCGTGGCGGTGTACAGCAGGCCCTTGAGCCACAGGCGCGTGTTGACGCGCTCCGCGTAGTCGTTGATGACGGTACGCAGGCCGTTGGCGCCGTGCAGCATCGCCAGCCACAGCATCAGCAGATCCCAGACCTGCCAGAAGGGCGAGGCCCAGCGGCCTGCCACGAAAGCGAAGCCGATCTTGGTCACGCCGCCGTCGAGCACCAGCTGGATGAGCAGGTGGCCGAGGACGAGGACGACCAGGACGATGCCGGAGAGGCGCATGAAGAGCCACGCGTACATCTCGAAGTTGCCGCGAGTGGTCTTCGGCGTCTTCTTGGTGCGCGCGCGCGGGGCCTCGATGAGCGGGGCCGGGTTGTCGGCGTCGTAGAGCGGAACGCCCTCGACGGGGCCGACGGCGGCGGAGGTCTCAGTAGACATTCAGTCCTCAGCTCCCGAACAGTTCACGTGCGGCGTGCCCGAGCACGGGGTAGATCGCCCCGATCAGCAGCACGACCCAGATGCCCACGACAGACCACAGCATCTGCTTCTGGTAGCGCGGGCCCTTGGACCAGAAGTCCACGGCGATGATGCGCAAACCGTTCAGAGCGTGGAAGAGGATCGCTGCGACAAGGCCGTACTCGAGAAGACCCACGATCGGCGTCTTGTAAGTGGCGATGACCTTGTCGTAGGCCTCGGGGGAGACACGGACGAGAGCAGTGTCCAGGACGTGTACGAACAGGAAGAAGAAAATGAGGACACCGGTGACTCGATGAGCCACCCAGGACCACATGCCTTCCCGGCCGCGGTACAGCGTTCCAGCCGGCACGGAAAAACCCTCCGGGAGCGGGGATGGGGGTCATGCCGCCAACGTCTGCTCGGCAAGAGCAGTGCTGTGTCGGTCTGGCCCGGCCGGGTACGGTCCACCGGCCCCGGCCATCGTAGCGACGAGTTGTCGGATCACTCGCCCGGGGTCCTCCGGTGTGATCAAACAGGCAATCAAACAGCCACGGACGGGCTACCCGGATGGTCGACATCCGCGACAAGGCGGGCGATTCGCCCCCGTACGAGGCGGCGCAGCTCCTCGGCGGCGACCGCTCGCTCCTCGTCCGGCTCGTTTGCCAGCCGCGTACGGATCCCGGCGAGTACCTGGTCGAGGTGCTCGGCGGGACGGAAGTCGTCGAGGCAGATCACGAAAGCGTGACCGAAGCGGCTTTCGTACGCCGCGTGCGCGGCACGCAGGGCGGTGTACGCGGCCGGAGGCCCGTCGTGGAACTCGTGGGCCGGCCCGGAGGTGGACTCCGCGGCCAGCGCCGGCGTGAGCTCGGCGGGGGACAGGTCGTAACCCGCCTCGTCGGACGCGGCGAACAGCGCGAGCACATCCGGGTAGGGACGGTGTGCTGCGACCCGCTCGGCCCAGCGGCGGCTGCCGCAGCAGGCGAACAGCGCGTCCTCGGTGATGTCACGCGGCGCGGTGTTGAACGCCGCGAGTCCCAGCGGTCCACCGGACCGGGGGCGGGCCTGGGCCGGATGCGGCTGAGAGCTGTGGGTCTGCGGGCCACGCTGGGGCAGGCTGTGCGGTTGGGTCGGCACAGCGGCGCGCGCCGGGCCGCGCATCGTGTGGTGGAGTGTCGGCGGGCGCAGCGGCGGACCGGCAGGGGACTCGCTGGACAGCGTGAACTCCTCGGACACGACGACAACGTGATCGGTACCGAGGTTATCGAGGCGGAGAGTTACGCGTCCGACGGATGCGCGATTTTCACTCGGAAGGCAGAGTTTCGCGGCGTGTGATGGACGAGGGCGTCGACCTTTCGCCCTACCTTCGCAGCACATGGGAGGTTTCTGAATGATCAGGAAGCTGAATCGATCGGCCGGCCTGGGCACCGGGGTGCTGGTCGCCGCGGCCGTCGTCCTGGCCGCCGTGGTCTGGCCCGACGATGACACGACCGGCGGCAGCGCTCCCGCGAGCGCCGGACCCGCCGGCTCCTCCTCGTCGGCCTCCACCACCTCGCGGGTGTATCCGCTGTCCGGGGCGCCACGGACCATCCCGTCGGTACGCGAGCACGGACCCGCCCGGGGCCCCGGCTGGCAGCCGGGGCCCGGCTCCCGGGTGCTGGTGGACCGTGGCAGCAAGGGGCTGGCCGACGAGGGCCGAATGCTCGCGCACGAGCTGAAGCTGGGATACGCGTACGGCCGCACGCCGCGTCCGGGTGACATCGAGCTCGCCCTGCGGCCGGACGCCAAGGCCGTCCCCGAGTCGTACACGCTGTCCGCCCGCGACCACCGGGTCCGCATCACCGGGCCCGACGAGGCCGGGGTCTTCTACGGGACGCGCACCGTGAAACAGTCGGTGCGCGCCGACGGGAGGGTGCCCGAGGGCGTCGTGCACGACCGGCCGGACCGCCCGCAGCGCGGGCTCAACGTCGACATCGCACGCAAATCCTTCACCGCCGGCTGGATCGAAGACCGGTTGCGCGAAGCGGCCGATCTCAAACTCAACGAGCTGGGTCTGCACTTCTCCGACGACCAGGGCTTCCGCATCGCCTCGGACTCGCACCCCGAGGTGGTATCGGCGCAGCACCTCACGAAGGCCGAGGTCCGGCGCATCGTCGCCCTCGCCACCAGCCTGCACATCGCCGTGATCCCGGAGATCGACTCACCGGGACATCTGGGCGCGGTGATCAAGGCCCACCCGGATCTCCAGCTGAAGGATGCCTCCGGGGCGGCGACCCGCGGCGCTGTCGACGTGTCGAACCCGGCGGCGGCCCGCATCGTGGACGATCTGCTGCGCGAGTACGCCGGGCTCTTCTCGCCCCGGGGCGGCCCCGCCGCGTACTGGCACCTCGGCGGCGACGAGTACCGCGCGCTGACCGTCAAGGACCCCGAGACCTCCTACCCCCGACTGGCCGACGAGGCGCACCACACGTACGGGCCCCACGCCCGGGTGCAGGACCTGGCGACCGGTTGGCTGAACGACCGGGCCGCGGTGGTGCGTCCGTACGCCAAGCAGCTCAAAGCCTGGAACGACGGGTTCTTCCGCGACGGCGCGGTCGAGGCGGACCCGTCCATCGAGGTCGAGTACTGGACGGGCAAGGAGTACAGCGCCCGGCAGCCGGAGGAGTACCTGAGCGCGGGGCGGCGGGTGGTGAACCTCAACGACGAGTACCTCTACTACGTGCTCGGCGAGCCGAACGACTTCACCTACCCGACGGGCCGCCGCATCTACGAGCAGTGGACCCCCCGGGTGCTGCGCGGCACCCGGCCGGTGCCGGCCAAGTACGCCCATCTCATCCAGGGCGCCCGGTTCGCCGTCTGGTGCGACCACGCGGACGCGCAGACGCCCGCGCAGATCGCCTCCGGCATCCGGATGCCGCTGCGGGCGATGGCCCAGAAGCTGTGGAATCCGGAGAAGCCGGCACTGACCTGGCAGCAGTTCGGCGCCCTGGCGTCAAAGCTGAGCTGATCCACCAGGGGTTACCGGACAGCCTTTGGCTGATCCACCTGGCCATTCGGAAGGCGGCGGCGGCCCGGCCGCCTTAGCGTCCAAGGATGGACTTCAATATCACCGCGGAGGACGAGGCCCTTCTGCTGCGTATCCGTGAGCACCTGCAGGCCGGCAACCGGCCCCGGGAGGACGAGCTGGTGGCCGAGCTCGGTGACGACGTACGCGCCCAGGTGCGCAGCCTCGGCAGGCGCGGCTGGCTCGTCGTCCGGCCCGTACCGGGAGGTCTGGTCTACGTCGAGGGGCTCTCGCCCCTCGCGGAATCGGCCCTGTCGAACCGCCGCGACGTGGGCGACGCATAGACGTGGGCGACGCCTCCCGTGTGCGACGCCCGACCGCCGCATGGGCCCTTCACAGCAGCAGCCGCAGCAGCTGCGCGCAGGCGGCCTCTTCGCCGGGGTGGCGGGTGATGACCTGGCAGGCACCGCGTTCGTAGGCACCGGTCTCCCATGCCCCGTCGGGACTCCTCCTGAGAAACAGGAAGTCGACGGGGGTGGGAGCCGGTTCGTGGACGCCTTCGATGCGGTAGTAACCGTCCGGCACACCCGCCGTGCGCAGCGCGGCGCGCAGTTCCTGGCGGTCCATGGGCGGTCCTAGTCGATGGCTGGGGGCAGGAGCCGGCCGAGATAGTGGTGCTCCAGCAGCCAGTGGACGTTCAGCCACTGACCCTCACCCGGGTCCAGGAACATCGCGTCGAGCTTGATCTGCTGCCCGCCGCCCGGCTGCTCGAACCACGGCGCGATGGAACCCTGCCACACCCGGAAGGGCTTGGTGACCCGGTAGACGTTGTAGTCGCAGGGCACCGCCACGTCCCGGGTGTTCAGGCTCTGCGGCGGCAGCGCGCGGGCGGCGTACGCGTCACCGGCGGGTGCCAGGTACGAGCCGTACTCGGAGCCGAAGCGGTCCAGGCGCCGGCCGGTGTGGAGCTCCCTGGGCACCTTGTCCAGTCGGCCGTTGACCGTGGCGAATCCGTCGTCGGGCGGGTACTTCCAGCCACCGGAGTCCGCGGGCCCCTCCCAGTACTTCTTCAGGAAGGCCCCCGGTGACAGCCTGCCGGTCCGGTGATAGCCGTTCAGCAGCGGCCCCACCGGCGCCTGCGACGTGGCGGGCAGCCACTTCGGGCCGAGGCGGGCGTCGCCGCGGAACTCGCCGGAGCACGGATCGTGGCGGGCGGCGGCCGGGACCGCGGTCCGGTCCGGATGCCGCGGTGCGGCAGTGGTCGCGGCAGGCGCGAACGCGGTGGCCGCGG
Source organism: Streptomyces sp. NPDC051320 (assembly GCF_040682175.1). Lineage (NCBI taxonomy): Bacteria > Bacillati > Actinomycetota > Actinomycetes > Kitasatosporales > Streptomycetaceae > Streptomyces > Streptomyces sp. NPDC051320. The sequence continues at coordinate 150,275 of NZ_JBFBAL010000004.1, read as the reverse complement.
TGATGCCGAGCGCGGCGAGTGCGGTGCGGATGCGGTTCACTCAGGATCCCCTCGGAGCCGATCAGAGCTGGTCGCACCAGGGTGCATCACGTGCCGTGATCGATCAATCACGGTGGGCGCTCGAGGTGATCGGCGCGCCGGGGAGCGCGCGCCGGATGACCTGACGGTGCGTGTTTTGTCCGCTTTCTGTAACACGGCGAAGTTTCTCCGCCCTGAGCGTCAGGGCCGGTCCAGAGTGTGGATGTCCGGCGCGGAGCCGGATGTTCATCCGCACGATGCGCATCTGCCAACCGGTGTGCGCACGCCCTGATCTGGGGGTTCACATGTCGTCCTTGCCTTCTCTGTCCTCGGGTTCCCGTCTCGCCGCCGCAGTACTGGCATCGGGGGCCCTGCTTGCCGCGGCCTTCCCGGCGGCGGCCAGTGACCACCACCACCCGGCCCCGCGTCAGGAGCGGGCCGCGGTCGATCTCAGCGGCGTCCACTTCGAAACCCACCACCGGGGCCAGCGCGCCGACCTGGGCACCGAGTGGATCTCCGTCACCAACAAGACCCATCGGACGGTCAATCTGAAGAACTGGACGCTGAGTGACGCTCAGCACCACACCTACCGGTTCCACGCGCTGCGTCTGGGCGCGCACAAGTCGGTGAAGGTCCACACCGGCTTCGGACGCGACGACGCACGCAACGTCTACCAGGACCGTCGCTCCAGCGTCTGGACCAAGGCCGGCGACCGGGCCACCCTGCGCGATGCGCGCGGGCACGTGGTCGACACCGTGAGCTGGGGTCGTCAGCACCGCTGACAGCAGGCGGCCCCGGTCGTCAGCCGGCTCGTTCGCGTGGCTGCCCGGGCGCGGGCTGCTCGCCGGGATCGAGGAATGACGACCGGGGCCGCCATTCCTGGCCCGACTCTTCCGAGTCGGGCCAGGGGTTTTTCCGTGCCGGGAAGGCACTGGGAAACCTGTCGCCCGTTACCCGTACCCGGCCCACCTCTACGCTCGGTCTGCCGGGGCGGCAGCGGTGAGCCACAGAGCGATCAACGCGTTGATGGAGGGCCATCGCCACCATCCGGCGCGACTCGACAGCCCCACCGGACACGACGCACGGCTGTAGTACAGGCCGGGGGCTCCGCCGCATCACCGCTGCGGCGGAGCCCCCGGCAGGCCGGCTTACTTCTTCTGCCAGCCGATCAGCTCGGGCGGGCCGATGACGCCGTAGTTGCCGTAGAACTGGGCCGCCCCGTAGTTGGCCCCTTCTTGACGGCCCAGATGGTGGGGCCGTTGTGGGTCGGCATGACGCCGTAGGTCTGCATGGCTTTCAGCTCGACCTTGTTTCCGGCGTCGAGCTGCTGGTCCAAGGTCGGCAGGTTGGTGACGGCCTTGGTCTCCTTGTCCAAGCTCTTCGGCACCGAGCGGGAGACGTTGAGAGTGGAGTCGGAGCAGTACATCTGGCAGATGTACAGCATGCCGTTCGGGTCGCTCGAGATGAAGCCCATCCCGAAGATGTCGAAGGCGCGCTGGGTGAACACCTTGTTGAAGTCGGCGGAGGGGTGCGCCCTGACGTCCAGCTTGACACCGATGCCCTTCATCATCTGGGCGAGGGCAGTGGCGCTGGCCTTGGTGGTGGACCTGTCACCGATGGTGGGGTAGGTCAGTTCCAGCTTCTTGCCGCCCTTGGCACGCACACCGTCCGGACCGGCCTTCCAGCCCGCGGCATCCAGGTCCTTCTTCGCCTTGGCGGCACTGAACTTCACGAGCTTGCCGAACGAACTACTCCTGCAGGTCGACGCCAACGCCGCGTACACCCTCGTCGACGCCCAGCACCTCGCCAAGCTGGACGCCTTCGGTCTCCTTCTGATCGAACAGCCCCTCGCCAATGACGACATGGTGCAGCACGCCCAGCTCGCGAAGCTCCTGAGCACACCGATCTGCCTGGACGAGTCCATCGAGTCCGCCGCCCACGCCGCAGCAGCCATCTCCCTCGGAGCCTGCTCCGTCATCAACATCAAGCCGGCCCGGGTCGGCGGCTACCTCGAAGCGCGCAGGATCCACGACCTCGCCCGCGCCCACGGCATTCCCGTCTGGTGCGGCGGCATGCTGGAGACCGGCATAGGCCGCGCCGCGAACGTCGCCCTCGCCGCCTTGCCCGGCTTCACTCTCCCCGGCGACACATCCGGCTCCCACCGCTACTTCGCCACGGACATCACACCGCCGTTCGTCCTCACCGACGGACACCTCGATGTTCCCACCGGCCCAGGACTCGGCACCGAGCCGCTCCCCGACATCCTCGAAGAAGTCACCACCGCCACCGAATGGATAGCGCTCTAGCTTCTCGCCGGACCGCTCAGCAGAAACGTCCCGCAGCCTTATGCACGCACCGGTCCGGGAAAGGTCGGGTGATCGCTTGGGCGGCGTTGGTCACGCAGAGGCCCTGCGGCGTGCGAATTGCCTGGGCCGAGCGGTGTAACGGAAAGCGGCCGGCGGTGGGGTAGGTCACGGCACGTTTGTGTCCGTCGGAGCACGTCTGCGTCAGCGTCGTCACGTGCCCCGACGCCGACGCGTAGACGGCAGTCTTCTGATGTCCGCTGGCTGCGTTGGTCACGCGTTGGTCACGCAGAGGCCTGCGACCCGCGTATTGCCTGGTCAGAGCGGTGTGATGGAACGACGACCGGGGCCGCCACCCCCCACAGGAGAGGCCCCGGTCGTCATCCGCGGGAGCCGCGGAACGGGTCCCGTATCTCTTACAGCGCCGGGGATGCGCTTTCTGTCACACCTCCTAAGTTGTTGCGTGTTGTACAAGACGTGGACGTACGCGGGCTCAGGCCGTAGCGTGACGGTTTGCACACAGTTGGCGCGGCAGTAGTGACCGACTGCGAATCGGCGACGCAGGGCAGCGGGACAGGTTGAGGAAGTGCTGGGGGACGACGCGGAGCTGACCGCCGCGGTGCTCGCGGCGCAGGACGGGGGCGAGGATGCCTTCCGGACTGTGTACCGCGCTGTGCACCCGCGGCTGCTGGGCTATGTACGGACACTCGTCGGAGAGCCGGACGCCGAAGACGTCGCGTCGGAGGCCTGGCTGCAGATAGCCCGAGACCTTCAGCGCTTCAGCGGTGACGCGGACCGGTTCCGTGGCTGGGCGGCGCGGATAGCCCGCAATCGCGCACTGGATCACATACGGATGCGGGGCAGGCGTCCGGCGATCGGCGGTGACGAATCGGAACTCACCGGGGAGCCGGGCGAGTCCGATACCGCCGACGAGGCCATGGAAGCCCTGGCCACCGGCCGTACTATGCGGCTCATCGCCCAGCTTCCGCAGGACCAGGCAGAAGCGGTGGTGCTGCGCGTGGTCGTCGGACTCGACGCGAAGACCGCCGCCAAAACACTCGGCAAGCGTCCCGGCGCGGTCCGGACCGCGGCGCACCGCGGACTGAAACGGCTCGCGGAACTGCTCGGCCCCGACGCCGGCCAGTACGGACTCGATGCCGTGCCCCCGCAGCGCGCGGCGCGCGAGGAGGCGACAACGGCGGTTGGTGTGACGCATTCACATCGCTGGACGCAGAGGGACATGTGATGGCCGACGAGCGGTGCGAATGGCTCGACAAGGACATGGCTGACCGACTGCTGGACGGTGGCCCTGTCGGTGCTGTCGACGATCATGCCCGGGCGCAGGCCGCACGGCTGTACGCCGCGCTGGACGGCGTGGCCCGGCCCGTGACGCATCCCGAAAACGGCGAGTTCCCGGGCGAGAAGCTCGCGTTGGAGGCGTTTCGGCAGGCCAGGGCGGCGTCACCGAACGCCCTCGGCCCGGTACGCCTCGGTTCGGTGTCGGCTCCGTCACCCCCGGCGGGCGGCCGCTGGCGCAGACCCGTGTGGTTCGGCGTCGCAGCCGCGGTGGCCGGATGCACACTGAGCGGAGTGGCCGTCGCGGCAGGGGCGGGCATGCTGCCCTCGCCCTTCCGCCCGCACGAGCCCATGCCGGCCTCATCGGTTCCGGCTGCGGCGACCGTGAGCCCGCCGGCCTCCCCGCCGACCATGGGGGCCGGTACGAGCGCGGTACCGAACCCCGGCCCCGGGGCCCCCGGCACCGAACAGCCGGGCGACCAGGGGCAGCCCGACGATCCGCTGCCCGGCGGTCGCCAGAATGGTCAGCAGCAGGACCCGGGTGCGGTGGACCGCAGCGCCGGACCGGGAAGGTCGTCCGCCCCGTCCGGTCAGGACGGGACGTCTCCCGGCGGAGTCGTGCACGGGACCGGGAAGGCATCCCTCCGACTGGTGGCCGCCTGCCGCGACTACCGTGCGGGACGCGTCGACGTCGACGGCCGGCAGACGCTGGTGACCCACGCCCACGGCGCGTCCAAAATCGGGAAGTTCTGTGCCCGGGTGCTCGACGGCCAGAAGGGCGGCAGCAGCGCGGGTGGCAGCGGCGGCGACCAGGGTGATGCGTCCTTCGCGCCCGACGCGTCGCCCTCCCCGTCGCCTTCGCTCCCGACCGCCTCCGCGCTCGCCTCGGCCTTCGCCCTCGCCCCCCGCTCGCACGCTTCACCGAGCGCGTCCGCGAGTGCACCGCCGAGCGCTTCATCGAGCGCGTCCGCGAGCGCGCCGCCGAGCGCTTCACCGAGCACCGGTCACGGCGCCGGGGCTTCGAAAGGCCGGCACGGGCAGACCGACCGGTAGGTGTGACGCCGACAGGTGTGACACTTTTCGAGCGCCCGGCGCAGTAGAGAGTGAGCCGACTGGTCATCGGCCGCGTGTGAGCCGGGGTTCCCCCCGTACCTTCGGCTCCACGCACCCGGCGCGGGTGGGTTACGTTCCCCCGGACCCACCCGCGCCCCCAATCTCACCAGTACACGACGACCTTGTCGCCGACCTTCACCTGGGCGAAGAGTGCGGCGATCTTCCCTTCGTCCCGGACGTTGACGCAGCCGTGCGAGGCGCCGCTGTAGCCCCGGGCCGCGAAGTCCGAGGAGTAGTGCACCGCCTGGCCGCCGCTGAAGAACATCGCGTACGGCATGGCCGAGTGGTAGATCGTCGAGACGTGGTGCCGGCTCTTGAAGTCGACGTGGAAGGTACCTTCCCTGGTCGGCGTGTACTGCGAGCCGAACCGCACGTCCATCGTCGAGAGCACGTGACCGTCATTGACCCAGCTCAGCGTGCGGCTGGTCTTGCTGATGCACATCACCCGGCCCGTCATGCAGCGCGGGTCGAGCTTGCCCCGTCGCTGTCCGCCTGACGTACCGTTCAGTTCGTCACGGGTCGGTGTCCTGGTCATGGCAAGCAGCTTCTGCCAGGTGACGGTGTCGGTCCGGCCGGTGGTTGTCAGGCCCCGTTTGCCCTGGAAGCCCTGGACCGCTGCGACGGTCACCGGCCCGTAGGTCCCCGTCGGGTTCTCGTCGAACCAGGCGATCTGGCGCAGCCTCGCCTGCAGTTCACGCACCTGCTTGCCGGTGCTGCCACGGGACATGAGGGTCCTGGGCGTGGCCACGTCGACCGGCCGCTTCGCCGGGGTGGTGGTGGCGGACGCCGCCGGCATCCCGGCGACCGGCGCGGTCGTCGCGCCGCTTCGTGACGGGCTGGGCGAGGCTGCCGCCGTGCTGCTGTCCGCCGTACTGCCGTCCGCCGTACTGCCGCTCGGCTTCGCGCTCTTCGCGCTCTGCACGCCTTTCGCGTCCGGCGTCCCCGTGGTCTGCGCCGAACAGCCCGCTGCCACGGCCACGACGGCGGCCGCGGCCAGTGCTCTGCCCAGCAACGTGTCCCGCAATCCGTTCCGCATTTCGGCCCCCTGCTCTCTCCGGCCATACTCTGTCCGGTGCGTCCAGGGACAGATTCCCGCCCCCGCCGGTTGCGAAAGCCGGGGACACGATCCGGACACGCTGTGAGCAAGGTCCCAGCGTGTAGGCCTCCACCCGCCGCACGCCCGCCGCTACAGTCCGTGGCGAGGGCCGGGACGTACCAGTGGGTAGTTTTTTCAGCGGGAGGCACAGCAGATGGCGCACGAATCCGGCGAAGGACGCATCACCGAGAGTGGGCTGCCGATCGAGCCGGTGTATGGCCCGAACACCCTGGACGGGTGGGACCCGGCCGAGAAGCTCGGTGCGCCGGGGGCGTACCCGTACACCCGCGGTGTGTATCCGTCGATGTACACCGGCCGGCCCTGGACCATGCGCCAGTACGCGGGTTTCGGCACGGCCACCGAGTCCAACGCCCGGTACCGGCAGCTCATCGAGCACGGCACCATGGGCCTCTCGGTCGCCTTCGACCTGCCGACCCAGATGGGGCACGACAGCGACGCCGACATCTCGTCCGGCGAGGTCGGCAAGGTCGGTGTGGCCATCGACTCGATCGACGACATGCGGGTGCTGTTCGGCGGGATTCCGCTGGACAAGGTGTCCACCTCGATGACCATCAACGCCCCGGCGGCGCTGCTGCTGTTGATGTACCAGCTCGTCGGCGAGGAACAGGGTGTACCGGCCGACAGGATCACCGGCACGATCCAGAACGACGTGCTGAAGGAGTACATCGCCCGCGGGACGTACATCTTCCCGCCCAAGCCCTCGCTGCGGCTGATCGCGGACATCTTCAAGTACTGCCGGGCCGAGATCCCGAAGTGGAACACCATCTCGATCTCCGGCTACCACATGGCGGAGGCCGGTGCCTCGCCCGCGCAGGAGATCGCCTTCACCCTGGCCGACGGCATCGAATACGTCCGTACGGCCGTCGCGGCGGGGATGGACGTGGACGACTTCGCGCCCCGCCTCTCCTTCTTCTTCGTTTCGCGCACGACCATCCTGGAGGAGGTCGCCAAGTTCCGTGCGGCGCGCCGGATCTGGGCGAAGGTGATGCGCGATGAGTTCGGCGCGAAGAACCCGAAGTCACTGATGCTGCGCTTCCACACCCAGACCGCGGGCGTGCAGCTCACCGCCCAGCAGCCCGAGGTCAATCTGGTGCGGGTCGCCGTCCAGGGCCTCGCCGCTGTCCTCGGCGGTACGCAGTCGCTGCACACCAACTCCTTCGACGAGGCCATCGCGCTGCCGACCGACAAGTCCGCCCGGCTGGCCCTGCGCACCCAGCAGGTCCTCGCCTACGAGACGGACGTGACCGCCACCGTCGACCCCTTCGCCGGCTCGTACGTGGTGGAGCGGATGACGGACGAGGTCGAGGAGGCGGCGCTCGCGCTGATGGAGCGGGTCGAGGACCTGGGCGGCGCGGTGGCCGCGATCGAGAACGGCTTCCAGAAGGGCGAGATCGAGCGAAACGCCTACCGCATCGCCCAGGAGACCGACAGCGGCGAGCGGGTCGTGGTCGGCGTCAATCGCTACCAGCTGGACGCCGAGGAGCCGTACGAGCCGCTGCGCGTGGACCCCGCGATCGAGGCCCAGCAGGCGGCGCGGCTGGCCGCGCTGCGCGCCGACCGGGACCAGCCGGCCGTCGACGCGGCGCTCACCGAGCTGAAGAAGGCTGCCGCGGGCACGGACAACGTGCTGTATCCGATGAAGGACGCGCTCAGGGCACGCGCCACGGTCGGCGAAGTCTGCAACGCGCTGCGCGAGGTGTGGGGGACCTACGTGCCGACCGACGCGTTCTGAGCAGTCCCGCCGCGGCCCCGCCCCGGGGGCTGGGGCCGCGGCGGGCGCGGACCACGGTGGTCACCCCAGGGCGATCCTCTTGAGCGAACGCGCCCGCCGGGCGACCCGCCGTACCGCCGCGTTGCGCGGGATGAAGGCCAACTGGGCGGGCACCCCGCCCGGCAGCCCGAGCACCGTCAGCCTGCGCCGCTTGAAGTAGCGCAGAGTGTGGTCGTCGAGACGAGCGGCAAGATACGCCTCGGCGGCCGGCCGCAGATCGGGCCGCAGCTGCGGCTGCATCGCGAAGCCGACGGCCGCGACCAGCCCCGGCAGGTCCTCGGCGGTCGACGCGGTGTCGCCCGCCAGCTCCGGCAGCAGCGCGTCGACGATCGTCACCGGGACCCGGTTGCTGTTCTGGTACGGCGCGAGCCGGTCCAGCAGCAGGTCCGTGCCGGTACGGGCGACCGGAATCCGGTAGAAGGCACGTGCCGTCAGCAGCGCCGTCGAGAAGCACCCCACCACCAGCGCGGGACGCACCCGCTCGTACAGCGTCTCGGCGAGCAACGGGTGCTCCACCACGGTCAGTTCGACGCCCAGCTGCTCCGCCTCCCGTTCCAGCAGGCGGGACCAGCGGGCCGGGGCCGTCGGGTGCGGTTTGAAGACGATGGTGCGATGGCCCTGGGCCACCGCACCGCGCAGCATCCGGACATGGAGATCCTCCTCCTCCTGCGGGGTGAGGATCTCAAGTGCCGAGAGGTACTGGCCGAGCAGCAGTGCCGGAGGCTCGGCGCACTCGGGAAGACCGGTCGCCGATTCGGCCAGCTCACCCAGCACCTTCAGGAAGGCCGCGGTCGGCACGATCTCCGGTTCCACCCCGAACTCCGCGAGCAGCAGAGGCGTCAGACCGGGCACCAGGTCCAGATGGAGCAGGCCCCGGATCCGCGTTCCGATCAGTGGGTCGATCTTGTTGCGGGTCGGTCCGTACGACATCAGCCCGTCCGCGTACACCGTCACCGGCGCGTCCTGGAACAGCAGGGTGAGCGCCTGCGCCGGGTTGACCTGGATGGACTCGACGGCCAGTTCGATCCGGTCGTCACCGAGGTCCCAGGCGAGCCTCAACTGCCGTTCCCACAGAGGGACGTCATCGGGGCGCGGAGCCCATCCCCCCGGGTGCAGCGGAGCGATGGTGGCGTTCCAGGAGACCACCGCGTCGAACCGTTCGCGTACCCGGTCGAAGCCGGGCATCTCGTCCAGTGCGGGCGTGGTCTCCGGGACGGCCGCGTTGTTGCCGACCAGCAGCAGCCGCCGTTCGGCGGGGCCGAAGCAGCCGCTGTCGATCGCGGCGGCGAGCGTGGCGGCTCCGTAGAGCGTGGAGGCGTAGAAGATCTGTGTGGTGCGTCCGGGTGTCACGCCGCGACCTCCGTCGTCAGCGGTGCCGGGCGGCGGCGCAGCCTGCGCAGCCGGGAGGCGCGCTGGGTGTCCATCGAGTCGAGGGCGTCGCTCAGCAGGTCCTGCGGCATTCGCTTCAGCGCAGCGGCGCTCACGGTCCGCAATTTACGTGCCACGGCTGGTTCGAACCTTTCGATGGAGCCCAAGTGGTGCGAAATGATCGCGCAATAGGTGCGCACCGCTTTGGGGAGAAACAGAGCCGCATCGACGTCTTTCGACGTCTCGTCGATAACCTGGTCGAAAGCGCGGATGAAATCGAGTTGGCGCACGTCGCCGATCTGGGTGAGAGACGAAGCGACGCCCCTCCGGTAGAAAACCCCGAGCAGACTCAGCGCGGCGAACGATTCGGCCTCGCGGTGCAGCCGCCAGATCCAGGGGCGGTCCTCCGCAGTGCGCAGGCCGGCGGTGAAGTGCAGCAACCCCCGGTCCAGCAGCCTGCGGTGATACAGCCCGGCCCAGGCGTAGGCGTAGTCGACCGGGGTGGAACGGTCGGCGGGCAGAATGACGTCACGCGGGTTCAGCACCTCACCGCGCCTGCCGTACGGCACGCGGTGCACCGACCGGGAGCGGCCCGTGCACTGCACATGGTCGGTACGGACGAAGTCGCAGCCCAGGCCCTCCGTGGCGGCCAGCAGCCGCTCGTAGTACCCGGGCGCCAGCCAGTCGTCGCCGTCGAGGAACGTGATGTACTCCCCGCGTGCGGCGTCAAGACCGGTGTTGCGCGCCGTGGCGAGACCCCCGTTCTGCTGGTGTCCGATGAGGACCGCCCCGGGGAGCTCCCGCGCGGCACGTTCGAGGATCTCCGGGGTCCCGTCCGTCGAACAGTCGTCGACCAGCAGGAACTCGAAGTCGTCGCGTGCGTTCGCGCGGAGACTTCTGAGGGTGTCGGGGGCGTATGTCTGCACGTTGAAGAACGGCACGATGACGGAGAGCTTGACCACCCGCGTGACGCTAATTTCGCCGTCGGCATTTCCGCTGACCTGTGACCGTACGCAGGGTGAACGACGCGTGGCGGAACGGTGAACCGGATCTCGATCCGGGATTTCTCCCCGTCCGGAAGTGTGCTGTTAACCCTTTGTTGCAGTCGAGTTGGGCCGCCGCACGGAATGCCTTTCTACCTTCTTGGGTGTGCCAGTAAGACCATCTCCTCCCAATGCCGGCCACGCTCTCCGCGTAGCCGTGATCGCCGATTCCGACACCCGTTGGAAATGGGGCGCGCTCACCGCACGCCGTGTCTCCGAACGAGACGTCGACCTCAGCGGTTTCCTGCTGCGCGGCCGGGCCACACCCACCCCCCGCCAACTCGCCGAGGTCGGGGCCGGCGTGCACCCGGACGACCTGCGCGAAGTGACAGGGGCCGAGTTCGTCCGCGCCGTTCAGCAGGACGCCTACGACGTGGTGGTCCTGGCGCTCGTCGGCGGAGCCGTCCAGGCGGTACTGCACGGGCTGGCCGCCCTGGACCGCCGGCCCGTCGTCGTCACCGGCTATGTCGGCGTCGTCTACGAGAAGCTGGCCGACGGGCTGCTGCTGCGACACGGCGCGGACGTCGTGCTCGCCAACTCCCGCCACGACGCGGAGCGGTTCCGCGCGGTCTATACGGGGGTGGGTGCCGACGCATCGGCGGTCACCGAGACCGCGCTGCCCTTCCTGGGCGGGGCGCCCTACGCTCCGGCGGACGGCCGCGACACGGTGGTCTTCGCCGCACAGCCCTCCGTGCCCGAGTCGCGCGAGGACCGCGGCTATCTGCTGCGCCGCCTCGTCGAGCACGCCAGGCTGCACCCGCGCCGCGAGGTAGTGCTGAAACTCCGCTCCCAGCCCGGCGAGCACACCACGCACATCGAGGAACTGCCCTACCAGAAGCTGGCCGGCAAACTCGCCTCCGAACCGCCGCCCAACTTCCGTCTCGCCTACGGGCACATGGGCGAGCTGCTCGACCGCACCGACCTGCTGGTCACCGTGTCGTCGACCGCCGCCCTGGAATCCCTGCACCGACGCATCCCGACCGTCGTCCTCACCGACCTCGGCGTCCGGGAAACGCTCGGCAACCACCACTTCATCGGCTCCGGCTGCCTCGCGTCCTGGGACCAACTCGACGCAGGTGAACGCCCCGACGCCGACCCGGCGTGGCTGGCCGGGCAGGGGGTGGCCGCCGACGTCCCGTACGACACGGCCTTCGACGCCGTACGCGAACGGGTCGCCGACCTCCTCGCCCGGCCCGCACTTCCGCCGATCGCCCCCTACTACACCGCCACCACCGCGCCCGGCTACCTCCCCGGGATCCTCGCCCGCTACCGCCTCGATGCCGCTCCGGCCGACGAAGTCACCGGTGTCCGGCGCGTGATGCGCGACGCCGTACGCGACGCGGCGCGCGGCGCCTACCGCCACGGCGTCCAGCGCGTGGCCCCCGTCATCCGCCGCATGGGAGAACTGTGATGCCCACCACTGTGCCGACCAAGATCCTGGCCGTGATCCCCGCCCGCGGCGGGTCCAAGGGCGTACCGGCCAAGAACCTGGCCGCCGTCGGCGGCGTGCCGCTGGTCGTCCGGGCGGTCCGCGCCTGCCTCGGCGCCCGTCTGGTCACCGATGTCGCCGTCTCCACCGACGACGAACGCATCGCGGCCGCGGCCCGGGAGGCCGGCGCCGACGTGGTGCTGCGCCCCGCCGAGATCGCCGGCGACACGGCGAGCAGCGAGGCGGCGGTGCTGCACGCCCTGGACGGCTACCCCGGCACGGACGTGGTGCTGCTCGTCCAGTGCACCAGCCCCTTCATCACCGGGGAGGACATCGACGGGGTCGCCGCGGCGGTCGCCGAGGGCGGCGCGGACACCGCGCACACGGTCGCCACCACCCACGGTTTCCTGTGGCGGGAAAGCCCGGCGAGTGCGGAGGCCATCGGCGTCAACCACGACAAGGCGAGTCGGCCCCGCCGCCAGGACCGGCCGCAGGACTACCTGGAGACCGGCGCGGCGTACGCGATGAACGCCGCCGGTTTCCGCGCCACCCGGCACCGCTTCTTCGGCGAGACCGCACTGGTCCGTACGGACCCCGCCCGGGTGCTGGAGATCGACGACCCGCACGACCTGGCCCGGGCCCGCGCCCTGGCCCCGCTGCTCGACACCCGGACGCTGCCGAGCCGCGAGGACATCGACGCGGTGGTTCTCGACTTCGACGGAACCCAGACCGACGACCGGGTCCTCATCGACGCCGAGGGCCACGAGTTCGTCGCCGTGCACCGCGGGGACGGACTCGGGATCGCCGCCCTCCGTGACACCACGGACCTCAGACTCCTCATCCTCTCCACCGAACAGAACCCGGTCGTCGCCGCACGGGCACGCAAACTGCGCGTCCCCGTACTGCACGGCATCGACCGCAAGGACCTCGCACTCAAGCAGTGGTGCGAAGAACAGGGCGTCGCGCCCGAGCGCGTGCTCTACGTCGGCAACGACGTGAACGACCTGCCGTGCTTCGGCCTCGTCGGCTGGCCCGTCGCGGTCGCCCAGGCACACCACGTCGTACGCGGCGCCGCCCGCGCGGTCACCACCACCCCCGGCGGCGAGGGCGCGATCCGTGAGATCGCCGCCTGGCTCCTGGGCCCCACCCTCAACACCTCCCACAGCTAAGGACACCCCTCATGCGCACCACCCGCCTCCGCACCCTCGGCAACAGGACCGCGGGCCCCGGCCACCCCGTCTACATCACCGGCGAGATCGGCATTAACCACAACGGTGAGCTGGACAACGCGCTCGCCCTGATCGACGCGGCCGCCGAAGCCGGCTGCGACGCCGTCAAGTTCCAGAAGCGCACCCCCGAGATCTGCACCCCGCGCGACCAGTGGGACATCGAGCGCGACACCCCCTGGGGCCGGATGACGTACATCGACTACCGCCACCGCGTGGAGTTCGGCGAGGCGGAGTACCGGGCCATCTCGGACCACTGCGCGCTGCGTGGCATCGACTGGTTCGCCTCCCCGTGGGACACCGAGGCCGTCGCCTTCCTGGAGAAGTTCGACCTCCCCGCCCACAAGGTCGCATCCGCCTCACTCACCGACGACGAGCTGCTGCGCTCACTGCGCGCCACCGGCCGTACGGTCATCCTGTCCACCGGCATGTCGACCCCGCGGCAGATCCGCCACGCGGTGGAGGTGCTCGGCAGCGACAACATCCTGCTCTGCCACGCCACTTCGACCTACCCCGCGAAGGCCGAGGAGCTGAACCTGCGGGTCATCAACACCCTGCAGTCCGAGTACCCGAACGTCCCGATCGGCTACAGCGGCCACGAGACCGGCCTGCAGACGACGCTGGCCGCCGTCGCGCTCGGCGCGGCCTTCGTCGAGCGCCACATCACCCTGGACCGCGCGATGTGGGGCTCCGACCAGGCGGCCTCCGTCGAGCCGCAGGGCCTGCAGCGCCTGGTCCGCGACATCCGCACCATCGAGGCCTCCCTCGGTGACGGCGTCAAGAAGGTCTACGACTCGGAGCTCGCCCCGATGAAGAAGCTGCGCCGGGTGGCCGGGGTGGTCGCCGAGGCCGGTGACCGCGAGCCCGCGTCCGTCTGATCCGTAGAGGCCCAAGTCCGTACGAGGAGAGGCCGCCACAGTGAAGAGCGCCCCCGCCACGCTCGCCTTCGTGGAGAGCCCCGTCCAGCTGCTCAACCTGCTGGAATGGGCTCACCCGACGCCCACGGACCTGACCGTGGTCGTCCTCTCACCGCTCGACCCGATGTCCCGCGGCCAGTTGCGCCGGATGGCCGAACTGGCCCGCGGCGAAGGCATCACGGTGCGGTGGGAGGAGGCGCGTGGCGGCGCGGCGGCGCCGTTCCGGACGATCGGCGGTCTGCTGCCGCTGCTTCGCGGGGCCGGCCGGATCGTCATCGGCGACCCGTTCTCCCGTTACGTGCAGCTTCTCCTCTCGATCACCGGCGCCCGCGACCTGACGGTGGTCGACGACGGCACCGCCACCATGGAGTTCATCTCCCAACTCGCCGCGAGGCAGCCGCTGACCCGCTGGCACCGGCGTGGCCGCCGCGGCCCCCGGGACCTCCTCTTCGCCCCGATGTCCTCGGCGGCCCGCCGCCGGCTGACTCCGTCCCGCCGCCGCACCGTCGAGGTCTTCAGCGCCATGCCGGTCGACACCGCGCCACCCGGCCTGACCGTCACCCGGAACGATTTCGCCTGGACCCGCGCCCGCTTCGGCCCGCCCCGCATCACTCGCACCGCCGACCTGGTGGGCACCTCGCTCGTCGAGACGGGCGTGGTGGACCCGGACCGCTACATCACCGCGGTGGCCTCGCTGGCCCGCACCCACCACGCGACCCGTTACTTCGCGCACCGGCGCGAGGCCACCGACAAGCTGCACCGCCTGCACCTCGAAACCGGCCTGGAAATCGTCCGCCCCGACCTCCCGCTGGAACTGATAGCCCGCCGCGGCCCCATCGGCCGCACCATCGTGAGCTTCCCGTCCACCGTGGTCCACACCCTCCCGCTCGCCCTGGCCGGCACCGAGGTCCGCGTCGCCGTCTGCGACATCGACCCCGTCTGGCTCACCGCCACGGCGTCACCGCGCGCCCAGGGCTTCCTGGCGGGCGTCACAGGAACGGCCCGCGACGTGCAGCGACTGACCCCGATGGGACCGGCGTCGGCTGCGTGAGGTCCGCGGGCACGTCCCGAACCTCGGGACCACGAGCTCAGCTGCGTCGGACGTCGCCGAATCCTGCACCTCGAGGGCGTCGAAGTAGATCAAGTCGCGTCACCGGGGCTCCGAACGGTGGTCACCTGCGGTGAGACGACCGGACCCGGGCCTCAGTACAGAGCCCGCGCCTTACCCATCGGAGCCCGCCGCCATACCTCGCGAACCGAGATTCTTTCGCCTATGCGGCTGAAATTCCCGGATGGACCGGTGGTTGAGCCGTGAAGGGGCCTAACCTTGAACAGGTGAACCACTTGACCCCCCGCGAGTCCGATGTTCATCAGTCCACCGACCGTGGCGCAGGCGGCGACGCCGGCGACGAGGTGCTGCCCGGGGTGCTCCCGGCGGAGTTGCGTGATGAGCTGATCGCCCTTCGGCGGGATCTGCACCGGCATCCCGAGCTCGGGAACCAGGAGTTCCGGACCACCGCGGCGATCAAGGCGCGGCTCGAGCAGGCCGGGCTCGCGCCGCGGGTGCTCGACACGGGGACCGGGCTGCTGTGCGACATCGGCATGCCGGAGGGCGGCGGGGGAGCAAGCAGGCCCATTCTCGCGCTGCGGGCCGACATCGACGCCCTGCCCATCCCGGACACCAAGATCGGGTGCGCCTACCGGTCCACCGTGCCGGACATGGCGCACGCCTGCGGGCACGACGTCCATACGGTGGCGGTGCTCGGCGCCGGGCTGGTACTGGCCGAACTGCACCGGGCCGGGCAGCTGCCGTTTCCGGTGCGGCTGATCTTCCAGCCCGCCGAGGAGGTGCTGCCGGGCGGTGCGCTCGACGCCATCGAGTCCGGGGCGCTCGACGGGGTCGGGCAGATCATCGCGGTGCACTGTGATCCCAAGGTCGATGCCGGGCGGATCGGGCTGCGGACCGGGCCCATCACCTCCGCCTGCGACCGTGTGGAGATCACCCTGGACGGACCCGGCGGGCACACCGCGCGCCCGCATCTGACCACGGACCTGGTCACCGCCGTCGCGAAGGTCGCCGTCGACGTGCCGGCGCTGCTGGCCCGGCGGGTGGACGCCCGGTCGGGGCTCGTCGTCACCTGGGGGCGTATCGACTCCGGTCACGCCTGCAATGTCATCCCGCAGCACGCGGAGCTCTCCGGGACCGTGCGGTGTCTGGATCTCGACGCCTGGCGGGCCGCACCCGACCTGGTGCATGCGGCGATCGACGAGGTGGCCGAAATGCAGCGGGCCAAGACGGTGGTCAACTACGTTCGCGGGGTGCCCCCGGTCGTCAACGACGGAGACGTGGCCGAGCTGGTGCGCGACGCGATGGCCGCCCGCCGCGGCTTGCACGCGATCGAGGACACCGCGCAGAGCCTGGGCGGCGAGGACTTCTCCTGGTACCTGGAGCGGGTGCCGGGGGCGATGGTCAGACTCGGGGTGCGTACGCCGGGCGACGGCGTCGGAGGGGACTTGCACCGGGGTGATTTCGACGCCGACGAGTCCGCGATCGAGGTCGCCGTCGAGCTCTTCACCGCCGCTGCGTTGCTCGCCGGACACCGGCTGTAGCCGGACACGTCAGGCCCCGTTCGCGTCGATCCGATAACAGGTTCCGAACGGGCCTTTACCTGACATCTACGCGCGTTACGATCCTGGCGAAAACCAGCGCCGGAAGAGGCGCTTCCAGGTTTGGTTTGAAGGGACCTCCTCTTGCGCCGGGTAACCAAGATCGCTGCGTCTGGCATAGCCACCGCGGCCCTCGCTCTCTCCGTTTCCGCCTGCGGCAGCACGTCGACCCAGAAGGAGTCCGACTCCGCCTCGTCCTCCTCCTCGTCCAAGGGTGTCAAGGTCGGCGTCGCGTACGACGTCGGCGGCCGTGGCGACCACTCCTTCAACGACTCCGCCGCGCGCGGTATCGACAAGGCCAAGTCCGAGTTCGGTGGTGACGTCAAGGAGCTGACCGCCAAGACGTCGGACACCGAGGCCGACCGCGAGCAGCGGCTCACCGACCTGGCCGACGCGGGTTACAACCCGATCGTCGGGATCGGCTACTCCTACGCGCCGTCGATGAAGAAGGTCGCCGCCAAGTACCCGAAGGTCACTTTCGGCCTCGTGGACTCCGTGGTCGACGCGAAGAACATCGACAACATCGTCTTCACGGAGGAGCAGAGCTCCTACCTCGCGGGTGTCACCGCGGCGCTGAAGACCAAGACGAAGCACGTCGGCTTCATCGGCGGCGTGGACATCCCGCTGATCAAGAAGTTCGAGGCGGGTTACGTCCAGGGCGTCCAGGACACCAACAAGAGCATCAAGATCGACCGGCAGTACCTGAGCCACGGCTCGGACACCTCCGGCTTCGCCAGCCCCGACAAGGGGAAGCAGGCCGCACAGGGCATGCTCGACAAGGGCGCTGACGTGGTCTTCTCTGCGGCCGGCTCGTCCGGTAACGGCGCGATCGAGGCCGTCCACGGCAAGAAGGGCGCCTGGGCGATCGGCGTCGACTCGGACCAGTACAACATTCCGTCGCTGGCGCAGTACAAGTCCTCGATCCTGACCTCGGTCGTCAAGAACGTCGACATCGGCGTCTACGACCTGGTCAAGTCGGTCCACGACGGCAAGCCCGTCACCGGCACCAACACCTACTCTCTCGCCAAGGGCGGCGTCTCGCTGTCCACCAGCGGGGGGTTCATCGACGACATCAAGCCGCAGCTCGACGCGGCGAAGAAGAAGATCGCCGACGGCACCGTCAAGGTCAAGACCACTCCCTGACCCGCCGTCTCCCATGGGCCCGGAGAGGGTTGCCATCCCTCCCCGGGCCCCTGACGACCTGGCGCGCGGTAGGCGTCGGGCCTGCGGCGCCGGCTACGGCACCTCGCCGCGTTGGCGAAACGCCCAAACAGCTCCGCTATGAGGGCGCGCCGCCGCCTTGCGATGCACCGCATCCGACACCGCAGGCTGATCCGACGCCTACCGCGCACCAGGTCGTAACAATGTGTCAACTCTACGCGTGTAGCGTTCAGTTGGCGCGTTAGCGTCACCGCACCCCCGACTCCGCCGGGGCCCGCCGCCCCATCGCTCCTTCTCCCGAGGAGAGTGCGTCATCAACGCGTCCAGCCCGCCCGCCGTCGAACTGCGCGGCATCACCAAACGATTCCCCGGTGTCGTCGCCAACCGCGATATCGACATCACCGTCCGCAAGGGCACCGTGCACGCGCTCTGCGGTGAGAACGGTGCCGGCAAGTCGACCCTGATGAAGATCCTCTACGGCATGCAGAAGCCGGACGAGGGCACCATCACCGTCGACGGCAAGCAGGCCTCCTTCGCCACGCCCGCCGACGCCATCGCGCTCGGCATCGGCATGGTGCACCAGCACTTCATGCTCGCCGACAACCTCACCGTCCTCGAGAACGTCGTGCTCGGCGGCGAGAAGCTCCACGGCATCGGTGGCAAGGCCCGCGCCAGGATCAAGGAGATCTCCGACGCGTACGGGCTGAACGTCCGCCCGGACGTCCTCGTCGAGGATCTGGGGGTCGCGGACCGCCAGCGGGTGGAGATCCTCAAGGTGCTCTACCGCGGCGCCCGCACCCTCATCCTCGACGAGCCGACCGCGGTGCTGGTCCCGCAGGAGGTGGACTCGCTCTTCGACAACCTCCGCGAGCTGAAGTCCGAGGGCCTGACCGTCATCTTCATCTCCCACAAACTGGGCGAGGTGCTGTCGGTCGCCGACGAGATCACCGTGATCCGCCGCGGCACCACCGTGGGCACCGTCGACCCGGCGTCCACCACCACCAAGCAGCTGGCCGAGCTGATGGTCGGCAGCGAGCTGCCCTCGCCGGAGACCCGCGAGTCGACGGTCACCGGCACCCCGATGCTCACCCTCGACGACCTCACGCTGACCGCGGCCGACGCCGACGGCTTCGTGCGCGAGGTGCTGTCCGGCGTCTCCTTCACCATCCACCAGGGCGAAGTCCTGGGCATCGCGGGTGTGGAGGGCAACGGCCAGGCGGAGCTCGTCGAAGCGATCATGGGGATGCGCGAACCGGACGGCGGCGTCATCACCCTCGGCACCACGGACATCTCGCACACCCCCACCCGCAAACGGCGCGAGAGCGGCGTCGGATACATCCCCGAGGACCGGCACCGCCATGGCCTGCTGCTCGAGGCCCCGCTCTGGGAGAACCGCATCCTCGGCCATGTCACCGAGGCGCCCAACTCCCGGCGCGGACTGATCGACGCCAAGGCGGCGCGCGCCGACACCGAGCGGATCATCGCCGAGTACGACGTCCGTACGCCGGGGATCGACGTCACCGCGGCCTCGCTCTCCGGCGGTAACCAGCAGAAGCTGATCGTCGGCCGGGAGATGAGCCACCGCCCCAGGCTGCTGATCGCCGCACACCCCACCCGGGGCGTGGACGTCGGCGCGCAGGCGCAGATCTGGGACCAGATCAAGGAGGCCCGGCGTGAGGGCCTCGCCGTCCTGCTGATCTCCGCCGACCTGGACGAGCTGATCGGCCTGTCCGACACCCTGCGGGTGATGTACCGCGGCCGGCTGGTCGCGGACGCGGACCCCGCCACGATCACCCCCGAGGAGCTCGGCTCCGCGATGACCGGCGCCGCCGGCGGACACCTGGACCACGGCGAGAAGCCCGTGCCCGACGGGACGGCCGCTCCGAAGACTCCGGACGCCCCGAAGACACCGGGGATCCCGGAGTCCCGGAAGACCCCGGACACCACCGGCGGCGAAGCTGGGGGAGAGGACCGATGAAGAAGTACACCTCGCGCATCGACCGGGAGCGGCTGGTCCTGGCGATCGCCGCCCCGCTGCTCGCGATCGTGGCGGCCCTGGTCGTCACCGCGCTGGTCATCCTGGCCACCGGCAAGGACCCGTTCGCCGCGTTCAGCGACATGATCAGCTTCGGCTCGGCCAGCGACAGCCAGATCTACATCCTCAACAAGGCGACGACCTACTACCTCGCCGGCATCGCGGTGGCCATCGGCTTCCGGATGAACCTCTTCAACATCGGCGTCGACGGCCAGTACCGCATGGCTGCCTTCTTCGCCGCGGTCGTCGGCGGTGCGCTGACACTGCCCGGCGCCGTCCAGATCCCGCTGATGATCGTCACCGCCATGCTGGTCGGTGCGATGTGGTCGGGTATCGCGGGTGTGCTGAAGGTGACGCGGGGCGTCAGCGAGGTGATCTCGACGATCATGCTCAACTCGATCGCCACCGCGGTCATCGCCTATCTGATGCAGCCGGGCCGGCTCGGCCAGCTCGACGACTCCGGCACCCTGGTCTCCACCAAGCCGCTCCCCAAGTCCTCCTGGTTCTTCTCCATCGACACCGGCCCGGCCGGCGTGCTGTGGGGCTTCATCGTCATCGCGGCGCTGGCCGGTGTCGCGTACTGGTTCGTGCTGGGTCGCACGCGCTTCGGTTTCGACCTCCGCGCGGTCGGCCAGTCCGAGTCCGCGGCGTCCGCGAGCGGTGTCAGCGTCAAGAAGATGGTCGCCACCAGCATGATCATCTCTGGCGCCATGGCCGGTCTGATCGGCATGCCGACGCTGCTCAACGACAGCCACATGTACAGCAACGACTTCCCGCTGGGTGTCGGCTTCACCGGGATCGCGATCGCCCTGCTCGGCCGCAACCATCCGGTCGGCATCGCGCTCGGCGCGCTGCTCTGGGGCTTCCTGGAGCGCACCACCAACCACCTTGAGTTCATGGGCTACGACAAGGAGATCCTCGGCGTGATCCAGGGCGTCATCGTCCTGTGCGTCGTGATCGCCTACGAGGTCGTGCGTCGATACGGGCTCAAGCGCCAGCAGCAGAAGGTCGGCGCCGAAATCGCCGCGCAGGCCGCCTCGATCAAGCAGGACCAGCAGGAGGTGACGGCATGACCGCGACCATGACGAAGACCCCGCCTCCGGCGGCTCCCAAGGCGGCGAACGCCACACCCGGCCGCAAGCTCAGCCTCTCGAAGATCCTGCTGATCATCGCGGGCGCGCTGATCCTGGTCTCGCTGGTCCGCATCATCACCGGCGCCGACCAGCTCACCTCGGAGGGTCAGATCAGCGCCTCGCTGGGCCTGGCCGTGCCGATCGGACTCGCGGGCCTCGGCGGTCTGTGGTCCGAGCGGGCCGGTGTGGTCAACATCGGCCTCGAAGGCATGATGATCCTCGGCACCTTCGGGGCCGGCTGGATCGGCTGGCAGACCAGCCCCTGGCTGGGACTACTGGCCGGCATCACCTTCGGCATGCTCGGTGGCCTGATCCACGGCATCGTCACCATCACCTTCGGCGTCGACCACATCGTCTCCGGCGTCGCGGTCAACCTGCTAGCGCTGGGCGCCACGCAGTACCTCGCCAAGATCTTCTTCAACCACGGCGACGCCATCGCCGCGGGCGGCAACCCCAAGCAGTCCCCGCCGGTCGACTCGCTGCCCACCGTCACCATCCCGGGGCTCTCGGACGGGTTGTCGTCGATCGAGAAGCACCACTGGTTCTTCGTCTCCGACCTGGCCGGCATCCTCGGCGGTCTGGTCACCGATGTGTCGGTGCTGACGATCCTGGCCGTGCTGCTCTTCGTCGGCACCTGGTGGGTGCTGTGGAAGACCGCGTTCGGCCTGCGACTGCGCTCCAGCGGCGAAAACCCGATCGCTGCGGAGTCGCTGGGCGTCAACGTCTACCGGTACAAGTACGCGGCCGTCGCCATCTCCGGCGGTATGGCCGGACTCGGCGGCGCTTTCCTGGCGATGGTCCCCACGCACATCTACCTGGAGAACCAGACCGGCGGCCGCGGTTACATCGGCCTCGCCGCGATGATCTTCGGTAACTGGCGGCCCGGCGGCCTCGCCATGGGCGCCGGCTTGTTCGGCTTCTCCGATGCGCTGCAGCTGCGCAACGGCGGCGAGACCGTGCATGCGCTGCTGCTGCTCATCGTGGTGCTGCTCGTGCTGCTGGCGGTGTGGAAGCTCTACCGCAAGGCGGTCGTGCAGGGCACGATCAGCGCGGTCATGGCCGTGGTCGTCCTGGTCTGGTACCTGTTGACCGACGATGTCCCGTCCGACTTCGTGGGCGCCACGCCGTACGTGGTGACCCTGCTGGTGCTCTCGCTGTCCGCGCAGCGGCTGCGGATGCCGAAAGCGGACGGTATGCGCTACCGAAAGGGCCAGGGCAAGTGAATGCTCCCCTCCCTGAAGGGGGAGGGGATTTCTGGCTCGGGCTGCCTCGCGGACCGGCGGTCCGGGAGGTCTTATGCCTTCGACACCAGCCGGGGCCAGACCAGCCCGGACGAGCATCACGCGGGCGGAGTTCTTGTCCCGGGAGGACACCGCTCCGCAGGCGGTGCAGGTGTAGATACGTTCCGAAAGAGGAAGTGCGTGCTTGGTTCTCGCTCCGCACGACGCGCAGTCCATGGTGGTCCTGGCCAGGAACTTCGGACGGAAGTCCTCGACGGCCAGAGCATCGTGGTCGCTCACGATCTTCTTCGCCCACTTACGGGCGGTGTCCCGCCGCTGGCGGGACACCTTCTTGTGGACCTTCGCGGTTTGCTTCTGCGCCCGCCGGTAGCCCTGGGAGGCGGCCTGTCCGCGTACTGGTTTGCGGCGGGCCATCTTCCGCTGATAGTGGGCCAGGCGTTGCGCGGCTTTCTTTCCGTGTTCGGCGTGTGGGAGGTCGTGCGAGTCCGAGGTGGTGGTCGCGGTTTCTTTCACGCCCCAGTCAATGCCGATCACGGCACCCGTCTCCGGGAGGGGCTGGGCTTCGGCGGTGACGACGAACGAGGCGTACCAGTGGCCCACGGAGTCCTGGTACACGCGCACACTGGACGGCTCGGCGGGCAGGTGGCGGGACCACACCAGGGTCAGCGCGATGTTTCCGGCGAGGTGCAGACGGCCATCCTTGAGGCGGAACCCGCGCTTCGTGTAGTTCAGCGTGGGCACTGCTTCACGCTTCTTTTTCAGCCTGGGCATCCCGGCCCGGCGCCGCACGGGCAGGCGGTCCTTGATGTCTTTCAGGGCCTTGGCGCGGGACTTGCCGAAGTCCCGGATGGTCTGTTGCTGCGGCACCGAGCTGCCCCTCACGCAGCCACGTCGTCGCGGTACGGGCCTCGGTCAGCATCTTGTCGAGGCGGGCCGGGCCGCACTTCTCGTTCTCGGCATGGGCCTTCTTCGAGCGTGCCACGCACTCGTTCCAGATCCACCGGCATCGCGCCCACTCGGCCTCGAGTCCGGCGAGTGCGGTGGACGACACGCGAAGGCGGTAGGTGTATCGGGCATGCCCGGCCTGCTCCGCCACTTCAAGTGTCGTCATGGTGTCATCTTAGCACTACAGTGGGAGTCATGGATCATGAATCACGCATCACGCTTCGCTTGCCCGCCGACCTCCACTCGTGGCTGGTCGCCGAAGCGAAGTCCGCTCACCGGTCACTCAACTCCGAGATCGTCCACCGGCTTGAGAGCGAGCGCGCCGACGCTGCGGCAGGCGGCGAATCGCTCTAACGCTGATTCGCCTTTCCCTGCCCCGCTCCGCAGAAGTCCGATTCTCCCCCTCGGGAGGGAGATGCCCTCGCGCCGGCCTGAAGGCCGGGGCATCCTCGGAGGGGCCCGGTGACCGATGTCGACTGGGACGCTCTGCGGGAGGCCGCTCGGGCTGCGATGGCCCGGGCCTATGCGCCGTACTCGCGGTATCCGGTCGGGGCGGCGGCCCTGGTGGACGACGGTCGTACGGTGGTCGGCTGCAACGTCGAGAACGCCTCGTACGGTCTGGGCCTGTGCGCCGAGTGCGGGCTCGTCTCGCAGCTGCAGGCCACCGGCGGCGGCCGGCTGACGCACTTCACCTGTGTGGACGGCGAGGGCGCGGTCCTGGTGCCGTGCGGTCGCTGCCGCCAGCTGCTGTACGAATTCGGTGGGCCCGAGCTGCTGCTCGAAACGCCTGGCGGTGTGCTGCCGCTGTCCGAGATGCTGCCGCAGGCGTTCGGCCCGCAGCATCTCGGCTGACCGCGCCGAGGCTGACGTCGCCGAGGGTGACGGCCTTCCCGCATGCGCGGGCAGGCCGTCACCCCACGTTTTCTCTATGCGCGTAGAGTCGCGCGATACGATTTTTTTGCCGGAAGGCCGGAAGGAAAGCCATGGACGTCATCTCCGTCATCCGCACCAAGCGGGACCGCGGCGAGCTGAGCCCCGAGCAGATCGACTGGGTGATCGACGCCTACACCCGCGGCGAGGTCGCCGACGAGCAGATGTCCGCGCTGGCCATGGCGATTCTGCTGAACGGCATGAACCGCGCCGAGATCGCCCGCTGGACCGCCGCGATGATCAACTCCGGTGAGCGGATGGACTTTTCGACGCTCTCCCGACCGACCGCCGACAAGCACTCCACCGGCGGTGTCGGCGACAAGATCACCCTGCCGCTCGCCCCGCTGGTCGCCGCCTGCGGCGCCGCCGTGCCGCAGCTGTCGGGCCGCGGCCTGGGCCACACCGGCGGCACCCTGGACAAGCTGGAGTCCGTTCCCGGGTGGCGGGCGCTGCTCTCCAACGCCGAGATGCTGGACGTACTGGACTCGGTCGGCGCGGTCATCTGCGCGGCGGGCGACGGCCTGGCGCCGGCCGACAAGAAGCTGTACGCGCTGCGCGACGTCACCGGCACCGTGGAGGCCATCCCGCTGATCGCCTCCTCGATCATGTCCAAGAAGATCGCCGAGGGCACCGGTTCGCTGGTGCTGGACGTCAAGGTCGGTTCCGGCGCCTTCATGAAGAACCTGGCCGACGCCCGCGAACTGGCCTCGACCATGGTCGGCCTCGGCACCGACCACGGTGTGCGTACGGTCGCACTGCTCACCGACATGGCCACCCCGCTGGGCCGGACCGCGGGCAACGCCCTCGAGGTGCGGGAATCCGTCGAGGTCCTCGCGGGTGGCGGCCCGTCCGACGTCGTCGAGCTCACCCTGGCGCTGGCCCGGGAGATGCTGGACGCGGCGGGGCTGCCGGACGCCGACCCGGCCAAGGCGCTCGCCGACGGTTCGGCGATGGACCACTGGCGCCGGATGATCTCCGCCCAGGGCGGCGACCCGGACGCGGCCCTACCGGTCGCCCGCGAGCAGCACGTGGTCACCGCCGGTTCGAGCGGCGTGCTGACCCGCCTCGACGCGTACGACGTCGGGGTGGCCGCCTGGCGTCTCGGCGCGGGCCGGGCGCGAAAGGACGACCCGGTGCAGGCCGGGGCGGGCGTCGAGCTGCACGCCAAGCCGGGGGACCGGGTGACGGCGGGGCAGCCGCTGCTCACCCTGCACACGGACACCCCGGAGAAGTTCGGTTACGCCCTGGAATCGCTCTCCGCCGCGTACGAGATCGCCCCCGCCGGCACCGCGTTCACGGCGAGCCCGATCGTCCTGGAACGCATCGCCTGACCGGGGATCCGACCCATGACGCCGTGACGAGCCGCACCCGCACGGCAGTTGAGTCGGTCCAGCAGCACGGCGCCCCGGTGGGGCTCATCCGGCCGGCCCCGGCGCGGTGTCCGTGGCCGGAACGGTGGTCCGGGCCCGGTGCGCGGTGCGCAGGCCCGCGGCCGGCCGTGCTCGCAGCGATGAGTTCCGTTCGCCGCGCCGGTCTTCCCCTTGTGGATGTCACCGGGCCGATCGCCCTTGTCGTGGCCGGGCCGGTCGGCCGGGCGGATGTACCGCGCCTGTGCGCGGAGCTGCGAGCGCTGCTCACCAGCACGGGGGCATCCGTGGTGGACTGCGACGTCGGAGCGTTGACCTGCCCCGACCTGGCCGCGGTCGAAGCCGTCGTCCGGCTCCGGCTCACCGCCCGCCGGCACGGCAGCCGCGTCCGTTTGCGCAATGCCGCTCCCGCGCTCGTCGCACTGCTGGAGCTGGTCGGGCTCGCCGACGTGTCGTAGGGAGGCGGACGCCGCCGCTCACGCCTCCAGGCGGGTGGGCAGGCCGAACAGCGGGAACCAGCGCTCGGTGTCCAGGAAGGACGTGATCCCGGCGACCGCGCCGTCGGTGATCTCGATGACCATGAGCGCCCAGGGATCGAAGCCCTTGCCCGATTCGCTCGGGTGGTAGTGCGCGAAGGCCGGCGTGCCGTTGGCCACCACGGGCACCAGGCGCGAGCCACGGCAGACCGAGCCGACGCCCAGCATCCAGCCGACGATGTCCTCGTGTCCGCGCAGCCACAGGTCGTAGGGCGGCATGGAGAGAGTGGCGTCCTCATGCAGCAGCGCGGTCAGCGCCTGCATGTCGTACCCCTCGAAGGCCGCCACATAGCGGGCGAGCAGCTTCTGCTGCTCCTCGTCCAGCGGCTCGGCGGCGTCGGTCGTCGCGGGCGGGGATTCGGCGAGCGTCGCACGGGCTCTCTGCAGCGCGCTGTTGACCGACGCGACGGTGGTTTCGAGCAGCTCCGCCACTTCGCTCGCCTTCCAGGCGAGCACCTCGCGCAGGATCAGCACGGCCCGCTGCTTGGGCGGCAGATGCTGCAACGCGGCCACGAAGGCCAGCCGGATCGTCTCCCGCTCCACCGCGGTCTCCGACGGGTCACTTGCCGAGGGGAGCACCCGGCCGTCCGGCACCGGCTCCAGCCAGGTCACCTCGGGGCGGGAGTTGAGCGCGGCCTGAGCGACCGGGGTGGCGGCGGTGAGGTCCATCGGGCGGGCGCGCTTGCTGCCGGCCTTGAGCATGTCCAGGCAGACGTTGGTCGCGATGCGGTACAGCCACGAACGCAGCGAGGAACGCCCCTCGAACCGGTCGAAGCCCCGCCAGGCGCGGACCATCGTGTCCTGCACGGCGTCTTCCGCTTCGAAGGCCGAACCGAGCATCCGGTAGCAGTATCCGGTCAGCTCCGTCCGGTGCTCTTCCAGACGGACGTCGAGGTCGGTTGTGGCGAGGTCGCTCATAGGGTGCCCCCTGCTTGAATCCCAATCGCACCAGCGATTGAAAAGCTACAGGGGACCACTGACAATCGCCCCCGGAACGGTCGTTGACCGACCGGGCCCGGGCGGGGCGGGTACCGTCGGTGCGGCCGGCTCGGCGCCGCTCAGCGCACCGCGGTAGTCATCCGGCGGGCGGCCCGGGCGCTGTGCGACCCGTGCACGGTGACCGCCACGACACCGAGCACCGCGAGCAGCCCCAGCGCGACCGTGCCCGCCCAGCCCCCGGCATGGAAGGCGACCGCGCCGAGCGCACCACCGGCGCTGCTGCCCAGGTAGTACGCCGACTGGTAGAGCGCCGAAGCCTGGGCCCGGCCGGTCTTCGCGGTGTGGCTCACGGCCGACGAGGCGACCGCGTGCCCGGCGAAGAAGCCCGCCGTGATCAGGACGAGCCCGAGCAGTACGACGGGCAGCAGGTCGGCCAGCGAGAGCAGCAGGCCCACCGCGGTCGTCGACCCGGCGAGATAGAGCGCACCGCGCCTGCCGAGCCGGTCGACCAGCCGTCCGGCGGCCGCTGAGGAGACCGTACCGACGAGATAGACCAGGAACACCGAACCGGCCAGGCCCTGGGCCAGATCGAACGGCGCGCCGACCAACCGGTAGCCGATCACCGTGTACACGGCACCGAACACCGTCATGAAGAGCGCGCCGATGGCGAACAGCCGGCGCAGCAGCGGGTCGCCGAGGTGGGCGCCGACCGTACGGCCCAGGGCGCGGGGGTTGAGGGAGACCGGGGTGAAGTTGCGGGCCGCCGGGAGCAGCAGCCGGAAGCCGACCGCGCAGACCGCCGCGACCAGGCCGATCGTGCCGAGCGCGGCCCGCCAGCCCCAGGCCTGCGCCGCCCAGCCGGCCAGGATGCGCCCGCTCATCCCGCCGATGGAGTTGCCCGCGACGAACAGACCGATCGCCGCCACCAGCGCCTTCGGCCGCACCTCCTCGGCGAGAAACGCCATCGCCGATGCGGGCAGCCCGGCGAGAGCCGCGCCCTGTACGGCGCGCAGCGCGATCAGCCAGCCCAGGTTCGGTGCGAACGGAACCAACAGTCCGATGACCACGGCGACCGTCAGCGAGGCCGTCATCATCGTCCGACGTCCGAACCGCTCGGACAGCGCGCTGAGCGGCAGTACGAAGAGAGCGAGTCCGCCGGTCGCGGCGGAGACCGTCCAACTGGCCTGGCTCGCCGTGACACCGAAGTCGGAGGTGATCGCGGGCAGCAGCGCCTGCGTGGAGTACAACAGGGCGAAGGTGGCCACACCGGCGGCGAAGAGCGCGAAGCTCATCCGCCGGTAGCCGGGGCGCCCCGGCATGAGCTGCTGTGGTGCAGAGGACTCGGACGGGGCGGACTCGGACGGGGCGCTCGACGTGCTGAGCGCCTCGGTACTCGCGGAAGGCATACGGCGAACGTAGGTCGGCCGGCTCTCATGCGTCCAATGCACGGACTGGCCATAATCGTTCCCATGGTGCATGACGACAGCTCACAGCCCCGGATGTCACCCGGTAGTCACGACGAAGACATCCGCCTCCTGCTCGCGCCTCGCCTCGCCTCCTTCGAGGCGGTGGCCCGCCACGAGCACGTCACCCGGGCCGCGCACGAGTTGTCGGTGCCCCAGTCCACCCTTTCGCGGGCCATGGTCAGGCTCGAGGCGGACCTGGGGGTGGCATTGTTCGCCCGCAAGGGCCGCACCGTCTCACTGACTCCGGCCGGCCGGACTTTCCTCACCACCGTCGAGCGGGCTCTCGCCGAGGTGGAGCGGGCCGCGGACTCGGTACGGGCGGACGCGGACCCCACGGCGGGCCGGGTCTCCTTCGGCTTTCTGCACACCATGGGCTCGGAGACGGTGCCCGCACTGATCCGCGCCTTCCGGGCAGACCATCCGAAGGTGCGCTTCCAGCTGGTGCAGAACTACGGCGAGGCGATGCTCAAGGGGCTGCGGGCGGGGGAACTCGACCTCTGCCTCACCTCACCGGTCCCCGAAGCGCCGGATCTGGTCGCCCGCCGTCTCGACGAGCAGCGGCTGCGGCTGGTGGTGCCGGACGAGCACCGGCTGGCCGGACGCAAGCGGATCCGTCTGGTCGAGGCGGCCGACGAGGCCTTCGTCACGCTGGAGCCCGGATACGGCCTGCGGCGTATCACCGACGACCTGTGCGCCGAGGCCGGCTTCACCCCGCGGGTCGCCTTCGAGGGCGAGGAGGCGGAGACACTGCGGGGCCTGGTCGCCGCAGGCCTGGGGGTGGCGCTGCTGCCCCCGCCGGCGGTGCCCAGGCCCGGGGTGGTGGAACTGTCGGTCACCGCGCCGCGGGCCGTGCGCGAGATCGGGGTGGCCTGGCTGGACGGCCACCCGGACACGCCTCCGGTCGCCGCCTTCAAGGAGTTCCTGCTGTCACGAAGAGGAAGACTGCTGCCCACCTTCAGTCCCTGAGGCTCCGTCGAGGTCTGCGGCTACCGCTCGAGCGACCGCCCGAATCCCGCTGCCAACGGCATCCGCAGCCCCAGCGGCGGCGGAGCCGCGAGCGCATCGACCACCGGCCGCGAGAACCGCCGGGAGAACAGCGTCCCGCACACGAAATCCGACGCGAGCGCCATCACCTCGGCCCGGTGCTGGCGCAGTGCGTGGCCGTCCGAGTGCACCTCGAAACGGCAGGTGGTGCGGTTGATCTTCTTGGCGCGTTCGGCCAGGCGCAGGGAGAGCTCCGGGTCCGCACGCCGGTCCGTCGTGCCGTGCACGATCAGCACCTGCCGCCCCACCAACTGCTTCACCGGCTCGGGTGCCGGGGCCCGGTCGTCCTCCGGCAGCCACGGAGCGATCGCCAGGACCGAGGCGACCGCCGGGTGACCCGCCGCGTGCAGGGCCGCGCGGCCGCCCATGCCGCGCCCGGCCAGGCAGACCGGCACGTCCCCGTAACGCCGTACGGCTTCGTCCACGCACCGGTTCGCGTCCTCGGCGAGATGCGCGTCGGTGCCGTTCCAGCCGTGAAAGCGGTACCGGACGACATGGGCCGCCAGACCGTCGTCGCGGCCCGCCCGGGCCAGCCGTCGGGCCAGCGGGCGGAGGGAGGCGTACGGAAGAGGGGACGGGCGGCGCTTGGAGAGCGGGGCGCCGTCGGGGAGCAGCAGCACCACGCCACCGACCGCTGACCGGGCGCCGTCCGCCCCGACTACCGGTCCCAGCCGGGCTTCCGGCAGGCCGGGTGCTTGCAGTGCCATAACGGAACAGTCTCAGAAGCGGAGGTGTACTCCACCCTCCAAGACGGTCACTGTTACATATCGGCGGGGACTGTTCTACGCGCGTAGGGGCTAAAGTGCACAGATGACGAGCCAGACCGGGCAATCGCCCACCACCGACCAGATCAGCCGCGCACCGAAGGTGCTGCTGCACGACCACCTCGACGGCGGCCTGCGCCCCGGCACCATCATCGAACTCGCCCGCGCCGTCGGGTACGAGTCGCTTCCCGAGACCGAGACCGACAAGCTCGGCATCTGGTTCAGGGAAGCGGCGGACTCCGGTTCTCTGGAGCGTTATCTGGAGACGTTCGCGCACACCTGCGCCGTCATGCAGACCCGCGAGGCCCTGGTGCGGGTCGCTGCCGAGTGCGCCGAGGACCTCGCCGAGGACGGCGTGGTGTACGCCGAGATCCGCTACGCGCCCGAGCAGCACCTGGACGGCGGGCTGAGCCTCGAAGAGGTCGTCGAGGCGGTCAACGAGGGCTTCCGCAAGGGCGAGCGGATCGCCCGCGAGAACGGCAGGCGGATCCGGGTCGGGGCGCTGCTCACCGCCATGCGGCACGCCGCCCGCGCCCTGGAGATCGCCGAGCTCGCGAACCGTTACCGCGATTCGGGCGTCGTCGGCTTCGACATCGCGGGCGCCGAGGCGGGCTACCCGCCCACCAGGCACCTCGACGCGTTCGAGTACCTGAAGCGGGAGAACAACCACTTCACCATCCACGCCGGCGAGGCCTTCGGCCTGCCGTCGATCTGGCAGGCGCTCCAGTGGTGCGGCGCCGACCGGCTCGGCCACGGCGTGCGCATCATCGACGACATAGAGGTCGCCGACGACGGCACGGTGAAGCTCGGGCGGCTCGCCGCCTATGTCCGCGACAAGCGCATCCCGCTGGAGCTCTGCCCGACGTCGAACCTGCAGACCGGCGCCGCAGCCTCGTACGCCGAGCACCCGATCGGGCTGCTGCGGAAGCTGCATTTCCGGGCGACGGTGAACACCGACAACCGGCTGATGTCCGGTACCACCATGAGTCGCGAATTCGAGTCCCTGATCGATGCGTTCGACTACACGCTCGACGACATGCAGTGGTTCACCGTCAATGCGATGAAGTCGGCGTTCATTCCTTTCGATGAACGGCTGGCCATGATCAATGACGTCATCAAGCCGGGTTACGCCGAACTCAAGGCGGAATGGCTGTTCCGTCAGACCGCTGTGACCAGTGGTTCCAGGGGTTCGACGAGCTGACTGGCGCCGACGGAAAACGGCCGGGCGCCGGTGGTTACGGGCACTTACGGGTGTTTGCGGGACGTGCTGACGGATGGCTACCTTGCGTAACCGCTCAAATTCCCCGTCACAAGGACGTTTTCCTCATGAAGCAGTCTGCTGCCAAGACCCTCGGTGTCGCCGTCGTCGGTGCCGCTTTCGCCGCAGTCGCCGCCGGTTCCGCCTCCGCGGCCACCGTTCCGGCGGCCACGCCGAACGTGGCCGGAGCCCTGGACTCCGTCGCCGAGGCACTCCCGATGCAGGTCGGCCCCGCTCAGATGCCGCTCGGGGCCGCCAAGTCGGTGGACGCCGGTCGGACCGCCCTCGGCAGCGAAACCACAAGCCTGCCGAACGCCCTCGCCGCCACCCTGTCGAAGGGGCTGCCCCTCAACGGCGGGGTCAACCCCGGCGGCCTCCTCGGCGGCCTGCCCAGCGGCTCGCTGTCCGGCAACTCACTGCCGGGCGATGCGCTGTCCGGCGTCAGCGCCTGACGCCGGGGCGCCGGCCGGCGCAGCAGTGAACCGCGGCGGGGCGCACACCCGTCCCCACGGGTGTGCGCCCCGCCGCGGTCATCGGCGGGCCCGGGCTACCAGGCGGTCGACGCCGGCCTCGGGGACTCGGACGGCAGCAGGATCCACAGCGCCAGATAGAGCAGGAACTGCGGCCCCGGCAGCAGGCACGAGACCACGAAGATCACCCGCATGGTGGTGGCGGACGTGCCGAAGCGCCGTGCCAGCGCTGCGCACACTCCGCCGAGGACACGGCCGTCACGGGGGCGGACAAGTGCGGACATGAGGGGCTCCTTCGCGAAGCTTTGGGAGCTGCTCCGTCGCGCTCCCGGTACTTCCACTATGACGCGGAGCGTTGGTACAGAGCGTCGCTCCGCGGGGCGATCCCGACCCTGGGAATCATCGGGGTCGGCCCCTGAGCAGGCTCCTCCTGCGGTGGGAGCGCGCGGCGTGGACGCGGCGCCTGGCTGCCGCGCAGCCGGGACCGTACGGCGGGCACCACCGCGACGTGCGCCAGGGCCACCCCGACGGTGTTCAGCAGCAGCGAGTCCACATCGACGACCTGGCCGGGCACACCCGTCTGCAGCAGCTCGATGGCCAGCGAGATCAGGGCGCCCGCCGCGACCGTACGGGCCAGCGAGGCCCACGGAGAGACGTACAGCCGGGCGCCCGCGAGCGGCAGCAGCACGCCCAGCGGCGCGAGCAGCAGCAGGCCCTCGCCGATGCGGCGGGTGGCTTGCAGGGCGCCGAGGGCCAGGTCCGCTCTGAGGCCGGCGAACGGGGTGAAATTCGATGCGGTCACCCACATCACGTCAAGGGGTCGCAGCGTCAGCCAGCCGACGACCAGCAGATGCGCGGCGAGGAGGACGACCCCCGCGACGCGGACACGGATGACGGCGCGGCCGCCCATTCCTTGACGCACGCCTTCCAAGACGCGGCCACCATCAGGATCGGTTCCGCCGACTCTGTCACGGTGACGTCCCTGTCATCGGCCACCGGCCCGTGCGTCGGCTACCGGCCCGTGCGTCAGCCCCCGGGCCGTACGTTGCCCAGGTTCGGACCGGAGCCCGGCCGGGTCTTGAGCTCCTGGGTGCAGAAGTAGGCCCGCGGCGGGTCCTGCCCGGGGCCGCCGAGTACCACCGAGCCGTCGGTCTCCGCCGCCGCGCTCTCCGCGTAGGTGCAGACGATCTGGGCGAGGGCGTTGGCCGGCAGGTCCTCCGGCGCGACGCTCAGCCGCAGCGCTCCGGCCGGGTCGCGCTTGTGCCCGGCGCTCACCGCGATCGGATCCCGTACGTCGGTGGTGAAGCCGGCGTTCTTCTCGGCGGCGGTCGGCGGTTCGCGCAGTTCGTCGAGGAGCTTCTCGGCGACCCGTACACCGTCGGAGAGCGTCCGGCCCTCGGCGATCTGCACCGTACGGTCCACGGAGACCAGGCGGCTCCCGCAGACCAGATAGACCCGGACCGGGATGCCCTCGAGCGCCTGCGCGGTGACGTTCTCCGTGGGCAGGTCACAGGCCACCCGGGACGGTGCGGCCCCCGCGTCCACCGGCACCGAGGTGTCCCGGATCCCGCATCCGGTCGCCGCGGCGAAGAGCGCCGCCACCCCGATGAGCGCCGCCACCGCTCTGCCCGCCCTCATGCGCGGTCGCCTTCCTGGTCGTCGGCCGGGTCCGCCGGGTCGCGGGGCAGCCGCAGGGTGAACACCGCACCGCCGCCCGCCGCGTTGGCCGCGGTGATGTCCCCGCCATGGATGTGCGCGTTCTCCATCGCGATGGAGAGACCGAGGCCGCTGCCGTCCGAACGCGGCCGGGAAGCGCTCGCCTTGTAGAAACGGTCGAAGACGTGCGGGAGCACCTCCTCGGGGATGCCGGGGCCGTGGTCCTGCACCTCGATGACCAGCTCGTCGCCCTCGATCCGCACCGCCACCCGCACCGGGGAACCGCCGTGCTTCAGCGCGTTGCCGATCAGATTCGCCAGGATCACGTCGAGACGCCGCGGGTCGAGGCGCACCATGATGCCGCGGTCGGCGTCGAGTTCCACCGCGTCGAGCCAGGCACGGGCGTCGATGCAGGCGGTGATCTGGTCGGCGATGTCCACATGGTCGAGGACCAGCCTGGCGGTGCCCGCGTCGAAGCGGGTGACCTCCATCAGGTTCTCCACCAGGGTGTTGAGCCTGCGGGTCTCGCTGACCACCAGCTGCACGGCGGGCGCGATCATCGGGTCGAGGTTCTCGGACTCCTCCTCGAGGACCTCCGAGACGGCGGTGATCGCGGTCAGCGGGGTCCGCAGCTCATGCGACATGTCGGCGACGAAACGGCGGCTCGCCTCCTCCCGCGCGCTCATGTGGCTGACCTTCTCCTCCAGCGCCTCGGCGGTCCTGTTGAAGGTCCGGGAAAGATCGGCGAGTTCGTCGGTGCCGGAGACCCTGAGCCGGGTGTCGAGCTTGCCCTCGCCGAGCCGCCTGGCCGCGTCCCCGAGCCGCTGTACGGGCCGGAGCACGGTGGTGGCCGCCGCCTGGGCGAGCAGCGCGGAGCCGATCAGCGCCAGTGCGGTGGCGATCGCCAGTGACCAGGCGAGGGAGTTGAGGTCCTCCCGCTCCTGGGCGAGCGAGGTGAGCATGTAACCGGTGGGTCCGCCGCCGATGATCCGGGTGCCGCCGACCAGATACGGCTTGCCGTGCAGGGTGATCCGCTGCCAGAACAAGTGGTACGCGTACGCGTTGCTATCGCCGACGTCCTGCTTCTTGCCCACCGCGTCCTGGAGCCGTTTCGGCACGTCGGACAGGGTGAAACCGTCCAGGTTCGAATAGCCGACGACCGGTTTGCCCTTCGCCCGTTCGCCGACCAGCAGCACGCTGTATCCCGGGTTGCTGCTGTGCGCCATCTGCACGGCGGCGGTCTGCAGTTCGTTCTGCGACGGCTGCAGCGGCAGCGAGGCGGCCCGGTTCTGCATCTCCTGCCGGAAGTCCTTCAGCGCGGAGTCCTGCGTGCGGGTCAGCACCGCCTCACGGTTGAGCCAGTAAGCGATGCCCGACGCCGAGACCGCCGCGGTGAGCGCCACCAGCGCGAAGACGACGACGAGCCGCAGCCGCAGACTGGTCCATCGCAGCCTGCGGAGGAACGTACGACTCACTGAGGGGTGTCCAGCCGGTAGCCGACGCCACGGACCGTACGGATCAGGGTCGGCGAGGACGGCACGTCCTCGACCTTCGCCCGCAGCCGCTGAACGCAGGCGTCCACCAGCCGGGAGTCGCCGAGATAGTCGTGCTCCCACACCAGCCGGAGCAGTTGCTGGCGGGACAGCGCCTGCCCGGGCCTGCGGCTCAGCTCGAGGAGCAGCCGCAGTTCGGTCGGCGTGAGCTGAAGGTCCTCACCGTCCTTGGTCACGGTCATCGCGGAACGGTCGATGACCAGACTGCCGAAGGCCGCCGAGTCGGTGGACTCGCGCTCCCCGCGGCGGAGCACCGCACGGATCCGGGCATCGAGCACCCGGCCCTGGACCGGCTTCACCACGTAGTCGTCGGCGCCGGACTCCAGGCCGACCACCACATCGATGTCATCGCTGCGCGCGGTCAACAGGATGATCGGCAGCTGGTCGGTGCGTCTGATCCGCCGGCAGACCTCGAAACCGTCGATCCCGGGCAGCATCACATCCAGCACGATCAGATCGGGCCGCTGTTCGCGCAGCAGCTTCAGACCGTCCTCGCCGGTGGCGGCCGTGGCCACACGGTGCCCCTGGCGTGACAGAGACAGCTCAAGAGCCGTACGGATGGCGTCGTCGTCCTCGATCAGCAACAGGAAGGGCACGGGGGCCATTCTGGCCTATGGGGGCAGCGGAGTTCGACCTCTGGAGCGCTCTGATCGCTTCCGCCCTCCTGCAATCTCCCCTCGTACCACGTTTCCCCGTGGCAACCCACGGACCCGCGGCCGAGCACAACCTCCCCTTGTAACGCGGCTGTGACAGTCGGCAGACACCGTCATGAAACTGCCAGGGCAATCTCTTCATCACAGGCCGAGCACGACTCCACGACGGGGGGCGCGAGATGAACACACTGCACAGCACCAACTCCAGCGCAGTAATCACGCGTCTGCACGACGTCGTGCAGACGCGCAACGCCGAGAAGTCCGGTGCCGTAAGCAGGCGGGGGTGTGCTCGCGGCACCGGGCGTCAGTCCACGGCGTACATGACCGTGGTCGACGCACCGCTGGAACGGGCACCGCTGGAACAGGCACCGGCGGAGCCCGCGGCGGCGTACCGGGAGGACACGGGGGAGCGGCAGTCCCTGTCGGAGGCGGAGTTCACCGCCTACGTACAGGAACGCCGCGCCTCCCTGTACGCCACCGCGTACCACCTGACCGGTGACCGCTTCGAGGCCGAGGATCTGCTGCAGAGCGCGCTCTTCTCCACCTACCGCGCCTGGGACCGGATCAGCGACAAGGCGGCGGTCGGCGGTTATCTGCGCCGCACCATGACCAATCTGCACATCAGCGCCTGGCGCCGGCGCAAGATCAACGAGTATCCGACCGAGCAGCTCCCGGAGACGGCGGGCGACACGGACGCGATGCGTGGAACCGAACTGCGCGCGGTGCTCTGGCAGGCCCTGGCCCGGCTGCCCGAACCGCAGCGCACCATGCTGGTACTGCGCTACTACGAGGGCCGCACGGACCCGGAGATCGCGGACATTCTCGGTATAAGTGTCGGCACGGTGAAGTCGACCATCTGGCGCTGCCTGCGCCGGATGCGGGACGACGAAGCGCTCAGCTTCGGCCGTGACGAGGAGGAGTCCTTCGGCGAGTTGGTCGCCTGAGGATCGGGGTACGGGGGCCGCCGTCTCGGGGGATACGGCGGATGTACCGAGGGGGTAACGGGGTACGGGGGAGTCGGGGCCGGACGGACCGGGGGGGTCCGTCCGGCCCCTTCCGTCTGCGCTTCGGGTTCCGCCCGCGCCGTGGTCGCCCGCGCTCCGCTCGCCCGCGCCGATCAGGATGACCGGAGCCCGGTGCGGATCCCGGGTTCGGCCACGGCGGCCGCGGCAAGGCGGGTCAACGCATCCTCCTTGGCGCACGGGTAGGCGCCCAGCGCCGAATGCCGGGCCACGATCGCCCGCTCGGCGCGCATCAGCCGCCATCCCCGTCGCAGCAGGAACGGTACCGACTTCCGCCCCTCGCGCAGATCGCGCAGCAGCCGCCGCCGGAACGTCGTGGACGGCCGGCCGCGCAGGCACAGGGCGTCCGCCAGCAGGTCAAGTTCCGCGCAGCGCCGCACGATGTCCGCCGCGAATATCCCCTCGGCTATGAAGACCGGCGGCCGGCCGATGTCCAGAGTTTCGGCCGACACGCGGGTGCTGGTGGCGATGGAGTACACCGGTACGTCGGTGCGGCCGGTACGGCACAGCTCCTCGATCGCCGCGACCGCGGCGTCCGCGTCCCAGGATCGTGGTGAGTCCCAGTCGATGTCGGCGCTCTCCGGGACCTGCGGCAACGTGGGGTCACCGGCCTCCTTGTAGAAGTCGTCGAGGCGCAGCACGGGAAGCCCCGAACGCGCGGCGAGGGACGACTTTCCGGAACCGGAAGGGCCCGCGAGCAGGACGACACGGGTCGGCAGCGACTGGGAAGGACTCACGGGAGTCCATTCTCCGTCATTCAGCGGGCCGCGCATCCCCCCGGGAGGGTGCTTCCGGGTGCGCTTATTGGAGTGAGCAGGGCCACTCAACTACGCTGTGCGTTCGCACGATTACGCAAACGATCATCCAGCGAGTCAGGAACCTCATGGCAACACATGCTTCCCCCAGGCCCCGGCGGAACACCCTGCTGCGCGTCGGGCTCACCGTTTCGGTGGCCGGCGCGGCGCTCGGGATGGGCGGTGCGGCGGCCCAGGCCGCGGCGCCCCCCGTACCTGCGGCGGGCGTTCCCACCGCCGCGCTGGGTGACCTCGGATCGTCGCCGGTGCAGAAGCTGACCGAGGCGGTCACCGACTCGACCGCGCCGGCGACGCAGCTTCAGCTCGACCCGCTGGCCAACACCGGCGTCGACCCGCTGGACAACGCGGTGGGCACCCAGATCGCGGACTTCAAGCCGGTCTCCACCGCGCAGGTCACTTCCCCGGTGACCAAGGGCGCCAGCCTGAAGGACCTGCTGGCCGGCGGCTGAGCCGGTACACGGCGCCAGGAGCCGTGCCTTCCCCGGACGGGGAGGGCACGACCCCTGGTGTGCCGGGCCGCGTTCAGTCTGCCGGACCTTCAGGGTGTCCGGCAGAGATGGGTGACCATGATGCGGATCACGTCGACTTCGATGATGTACAGCTCGGTAGTCGCGGTACGTGCTTGCGCGCAGTGCGCGACCAGACATGCCGAGCATCCTGACACGGGCTGTGCCGTCGCAGCTCCGTCTTTCCGATGCGAGCTTTCCGATGCGACCTTTCCGATGCGAGAGCCGTGCCCTCCCCGGACGGAGACAGGGCACGGCTCTCGTGGGTGCCTCAGTACGACGATCCGGAGACCCCCAGCGCACCCGTCGGGTGCCAGACCGTCTTGGTCTCCAGGAACGCGGTCAGCCGCCGTGTGCCGGGGTCGGCCGTGAAATCCGCCGGCTGATCCACCGGCTGGGGACGCAGCACCCGCTTCAGGTTGTCCGCCGCGGCGATTTCCAGGTCGCGGGCCAGTTCGGCGTCCGCCCCGGTGAGATCGATCGCGTTGACGTCCTGGTGTGCGGCGAGCGGTGCGGCGATCTCCGCTGTCCGGCCCGACAGGATGTTGACCACCCCGCCCGGCAGATCGGACGTGGCCAGCACCTCGCCGAGCGAGAGCGCGGGCAGCGGGGACTTCTCGGAGGCGATCACCACGGCCGTGTTACCGGTGGCGATCACCGGGGCGACGACCGAGATCAGGCCCAGGAACGAGGAGTCCTGCGGGGCCAGGACGGTGACCACACCCGTCGGCTCGGGCGTCGACAGATTGAAGAACGGGCCGGCGACCGGGTTGGCGCCGCCGACGACCTGGGCGATCTTGTCGGTCCAGCCCGCGTACCAGACCCAGCGGTCGATCGCGGCGTCCACGACGGCGGCCGCCCTGGACTTCGACAGGCCCTCGGCGTCCGCGACCTCCCGGACGAACTGGTCCCGGCGGCCCTCCAGCATCTCGGCGATGCGGTAGAGCACCTGGCCGCGGTTGTAGGCGGTGGCGCCCGACCAGCCGCCGAACGCCTTGCGCGCGGCGACCACCGCGTCCCGGGCGTCCTTGCGGGAGGACTGCGGCGCGTTGGCCAGCCAGTTGCCCTTCGAGTCAGACACCTCGTACACCCGGCCGCTCTCGGAACGCGGGAACTTCCCGCCCACGTACAGCTTGTAGGTCTTGAAGACGCTCAGTCGGTTCGGATCAGACATCGAGGTACGCCTCCAGGCCGTGGCGGCCGCCTTCGCGGCCGAAGCCCGATTCCTTGTAGCCGCCGAAGGGCGAGGTCGGGTCGAACTTGTTGAACGTGTTGGCCCAGACGACGCCGGCACGGAGCTTGTTGGCGACCGCCAGGATCCGCGAGCCCTTCTCCGTCCAGATGCCCGCCGAGAGGCCGTACTGACTGTTGTTGGCCTTGGCGACCGCCTCGTCCGGCGTGCGGAACGACAGGACGGAGAGCACCGGGCCGAAGATCTCGTCGCGGGCGACGGTGTGCGCCTGGGTGACGCCGGTGAACAGCGTCGGCGCGAACCAGTAGCCGGCCGAAGGCAGTGCGCAGGGCGCGGACCAGCGCTGGGCGCCCTCCGCCTCGCCGGTTTCGGCGAGTGCGGTGATACGGGCCAGCTGCTCGGCCGAGTTGATGGCTCCGATGTCGGTGTTCTTGTCCAGCGGGTCGCCCAGCCGGAGGGTGGTGAGCCGCCGCTTCAGCGAGTCGAGCAGCTCGTCCTGGATCGACTCCTGCACCAGCAGCCGGGATCCGGCGCAGCACACCTGGCCCTGGTTGAAGAAGATGCCGGTGACGATGCCCTCGACGGCCTGGTCGATCGGGGCGTCGTCGAAGACGATGTTCGCCCCCTTGCCGCCGAGCTCCAGGGTGACCTTTTTGTCGGTCCCCGCCACCGAGCGGGCGATCGCCCTGCCGACCGCCGTCGAGCCGGTGAACGCGACCTTGTTCACGTCCGGGTGCTCGACGAGCGCCGCGCCCGCGTCGCCGTACCCGGGAAGGATGTTGACGACACCCTTGGGCAGGCCGGCCTGGCGGCAGATGTCCGCGAAGAACAGGGCCGACAGCGGCGTGGTCTCGGCGGGTTTGAGCACGACCGTGTTGCCGGTGGCGAGCGCCGGGGCGATCTTCCACGCCAGCATCAGCAGCGGGAAGTTCCACGGGATGACCTGGCCGGCGACCCCGAGGGGGCGCGGGTCGCTCCCGTAACCGGCGTGGTCCAGCTTGTCGGCCCAGCCCGCGTAGTAGAAGAAGTGCGCGGAGACCAGCGGCAGGTCCGCGTCGCGGGTCTCCCTGATCGGTTTGCCGTTGTCGAGGGTCTCCAGGACGGCCAGTTCGCGCGAGCGCTCCTGGACGATCCGGGCGATACGGAAGAGGTACTTGGCGCGCTCGGCGCCGGGCAGCACCGACCACTTCTCGAAGGCCTTGCGGGCCGCCTTCACCGCGCGGTCCACGTCGGCGGACCCCACCTGTGCGACCTCGGAGAGGACCTCCTCGGTGGCGGGGCTGACGGTCTTGAAGACCCTGCCGTCCGCCGCCTCGGTGAACTCGCCGTCGATGAACAGCCCGTAGGACGGGGCGATGTCGACGACCGCGCGGGACTCCGGCGCGGGGGCGTAATCGAATACGGATGCCATGGTGATCAGTCCACCGTCACATAGTCGGGGCCGGAGTAGCGGCCGGTGCTGAGCTTCTGCCGCTGCATCAGCAGGTCGTTCAGCAGGCTGGAGGCGCCGAAGCGGAACCAGTGGTTGTCCAGCCAGTCCTCGCCGACGGTCTCATTGACCAGCACCAGGAACTTGATCGCGTCCTTGGAGCTGCGGATGCCGCCGGCCGGCTTCACGCCGACCTGGACACCGGTCTGCTCGCGGAAGTCGCGCACCGCTTCCAGCATCAGCAGCGTGTTGGCCGGGGTGGCGTTGACCGCGACCTTGCCGGTCGAGGTCTTGATGAAGTCGGCACCGGCCATCATCCCGATCCAGGACGCGCGGCGGATGTTGTCGTACGTCGACAGCTCGCCGGTCTCGAAGATCACCTTCAGCCGCGCCGCGGTGCTGTCCGGACGCACGCACTCCGCCTTGACGGCCTGGATCTCCTCGAAGACGGACAGATACCGGCCGGAGAGGAATGCGCCGCGGTCGATCACCATGTCGATCTCGTCGGCTCCCGCGGCGACCGCGTCCCGCACATCGGCGAGCTTCACCGGCAGCGCGGCCCGGCCCGCCGGGAACGAGGTGGCGACCGACGCCACCTTCACATCGGCGCCGTGCAGTGCCTCCTTGGCGACGGCCGCCATGTCCGGATACACGCAGACCGCCGCCGTCGTGGGGGTCGTACGGTCCGTGGGGTCGGGGTGGACGGCCTTGGCCGCGAGCGCCCGGACCTTGCCCGGGGTGTCCGCGCCCTCGAGCGTCGTCAGGTCGATCATCGAGATGGCCAGATCGATGGCGTACGCCTTCGCCGTGGTCTTGATCGAACGGGTACCGAGGGACGCGGCGCGCGCTTCCAGGCCGACGGCGTCCACGCCGGGCAGCCCGTGCAGGAAACGGCGCAGCGCGCCGTCGGACGTGGTCACGTCAGCGAATGCGGGGGATGTGGTGGGCATGGTCACCAGGTGAGCATATCTACGCGCGTAGCGACTTGTACAGGGGGACGCCGAAGGAGCCGGTCACCGGATGAGCCCGGGCCGGTGACGGTCGAGGCGGTGCCCCGGGTCAGCGCACCGCCAGCAGCACGGCGAGCAGCACCACACCCACCACCGGCGTCGCGATGACCTCGTACGCCCAGCGGATCTCCGGCGAGCCCTGCGCCGTCGGCCGCTCGGAGCCACGCTCGGCGAGTGCGCGCAGGTCGGCGATGGTCTGGTCGGAAGGGGCCGGTCCCGGGCTCCGGTCGGTGTCCTGGGCGAAGGGGTCACGGTTGCGACGCCCGCCCGGGGACTGCCCCGCCGCGGCCCGCATCTGCTGCATGTTCGCCCGCTTCCGGCGTCGGAGCGAGACCGGCACGGCCCACAGCTGGTACTTTCCGCCGTCGGCGAAGACCTCGCTGGAGTAACTCGCCCGGATGTCCTCGACGCAGGACCACGGGAGCGTGATCGTACGGAAGGGGTTGCGGACCCGCAGCCGGTCGTCGTTGGCGAAGACCGCGGGGCGCAGCGTGAAGGCACTCACCAGCGGAACCACGGTCACCAGACCGGCGAGGGCCAGCCAGGGGGTCTGACCGGTCCCGCTGACGAGGGCGTCGATGCCGAGCCAGAGCGCGAGCGCGAGCAGCAGGACGCCACCGGCGAGCCCGCCGAGGGACCGGAAGACACGGTCCGCGTACACCGGCGCGTTGGGCTGTGGCTTGGACTGCTCAGGGCTCATACGTCCGATTCTGCCTGACGCTCGCGCCGTGCACGCAAGGCCCCGGCTCCCCGGACGGCCGGCGACACCTCCCGGCGGTCAGTAGCGGCTCAGCCAGGGAGCTGCTGCAACGTCCAGCCGTTGCCGTCCGGGTCGGTGAACGCCGCGTAGGAGACGGTCGGCTTGCCCGGCGCGCTCATGTCCACCACCTCGGCGACCTCGACTCCCCGCCCGACCAGCTCGTCCCGGGCGGCGTGGATGTCGTCGACGACCAGGTGCAGGCCCTGGACCGAGCCCGGGGGAGTGCTGACGGTGCCGACGCCGACGGCGATCGAGCAGGCCGACCCCGGCGGCGTCAGCTGGACGACGCGGAACGCCTCGTTCGGGCTGAAGTCGAGGTCGACCTTGAAGCCGAGCCGATCGGCGTAGAAGGCCTTGGCGCGGTCGACGTCGGCGACCGGAAGCGGGATCAGTTCGAGGCGGTAGTCCACGGCGGAGGTTCCTTTCGCGAGGCGGGGTGGTCAGTCTTCACCGACACGGCGAGACGGGTGTCACCGACGCTCAGTCCAGTGGGTCCTCGCCGACGAGACCGTCCACCGACTCGCGGATCGAATCGGCATGGCCGACATGCCTCGCGTACTCCTCGATGAGGTCGATCAGGAGACGCCGGAGGCTGGGCGACTCACCGGCAGACGTGGTGATGCGGCCCAACTGGCCCGGGCCGCCCTTGGCCAGTGCCTCCTCGACCACGGAGCGGGAACGGGCCACGGCGTCCTGCCAGAGCGTAAGGAGCTGCTCCGGGCTGTCGGCGGCCGAGTGCCACTCCCCAGTCCGGGTCGGCGTCCCGGTCCGCGGCGTCCCACGGCGACCCCAGCGCCTGGCCCAGCCACTTCCGGCAGAACGTGTCGTCCTCCACGACGGCCAGGTGCTTGAGCAGGCCGCCCAGCGTGACGGCGGAGACCGTGACGGCTGGGCGTTTGCATGCCGGCCGCGTCGAGTCCGCCGCGCTTCCACCCCGCCGAGTGGATCCAGGATGCCGGGAGGGGCGCTCGACGCGCGCGACCGGCTTCTACAGGCCGGCCGCCCGGGACAGATCGGCCTTGATCGAGTCGAGCAGCGCGGCCGCCCGGGCGCGGACCGCCGGTACGGCGCTGATGTCCTCCACCGGGAGCACGACCTCCAGGTAGCACTTGATCTTGGGCTCGGTGCCGCTCGGACGGACGATCACGCGGGCGCCGTCCAGGTGGTACCGCAGCCCGTCGGTGGGCGGCAGCTGCTCGGTTCCCTTGCTGAGATCCTCCGCCGCGGTGACCGGCAGACCGCCGAGCGCGGTGGGCGGCTGTGCGCGCAGGCGGCGCATCGCGTCGGTGATGAGGGACAGGTCGTCGACCCGGGCGGAGAGCTGGTCGGTGGCGTGCAGGCCGTGCCGGACGGCGAGCTCGTCGAGCAGGTCGAGGAGCGTACGCCCCTCGGCCTTGAGCACCGAGGTCAGTTCGGCGATGAGCAGGGCGGCCGTGATGCCGTCCTTGTCACGGACACCGTCGGGGTCGACGCAGTAGCCGAGGGCCTCCTCGTAGCCGTACCGCAGGCCGTCGGCCCGGGAGATCCACTTGAAGCCGGTCAGGGTCTCCGCGTAGCCCAGACCGGCGGACTCGGCGATCCGGCCGAGCAGCGAGGACGACACGATGGACTCGGCGAAGGTGCCGCTGACACCCCGGCGGACCAGATGCTCGGCGAGCAGCGCGCCGACCTCGTCGCCGCGGAGCATCCGCCAGTCGCCG
This sequence comes from Streptomyces sp. NPDC051320, assembly GCF_040682175.1. Lineage (NCBI taxonomy): Bacteria > Bacillati > Actinomycetota > Actinomycetes > Kitasatosporales > Streptomycetaceae > Streptomyces > Streptomyces sp. NPDC051320. Next base: position 106,422 of record NZ_JBFBAL010000004.1, on the reverse strand, counting down.
TCGTACGGGACGGCCACCGCGCAGCGATCCGCGTCCGGGTCGTTGGCGATGACGATGTCGGGGGTGGCGCGGCGGGCGGTCGCGAAGGAGAGGTCCATCGCGCCGGGTTCCTCCGGGTTGGGGAACGCGACCGTCGGGAACGCGGGGTCGGGTTCGGCCTGCTCGGCCACCAGCACCGGCTCCGGGAATCCGGCTCTCGCGAAGGCGGCGAGCAGGGTTTCCTTGCCGACCCCGTGCATGGCGGTGTAGACGACGCGGGCGGTGCGCGGGGAATCCGGGGTCAGTACGGCGTCGGTGCGGGCCAGGTACGCGGCGAGGACGTCGTCCCCGAGGATCTCCCAGCCTCGCTCCGGGCGCGGTACGTCGTGCAGGCTCGGTACGGCGTCGATGGCGGCGGCGATCTCGGCGTCGGCGGGCGGCACGATCTGGGCGCCGTCACCCAGGTAGACCTTGTAGCCGTTGTCACGCGGCGGGTTGTGGCTCGCGGTGACCTCCACGCCGGCCACCGCGCCCAGGTGCCGGATGGCGAAGGCCAGGACCGGGGTGGGCAGGGGACGGGGGAGTACCGCCGCGCGCAGGCCGGCGCCGGTCATCACGGCGGCGGTGTCCCGGGCGAAGTCGGCGGACTTGTAGCGGGCGTCGTAGCCGACGACGACGAGGCCGCCGGTGTGGCCCTGAGCCTTCAGGTAGGCGGCGAGTCCTGCGGCGGCGCGGATGACGACGCTCCGGTTCATCCGCAGCGGGCCGGCGCCGAGCTCGCCCCGGAGTCCGGCGGTGCCGAACTGGAGGGTCCCGCTGAAACGTGCGGTCAGCGCGTCGGTGTCCTCGGCCGCGATGAGCTTCGCGAGCTCCTCGCGGGTTTCGGGGTCGGGGTCCTCGGCGTGCCACGCCTTGGCCTGCGCGATGAGGTGCTGCACGGTTTGTGCCTTTCTGTCTCGTTGCACGGGGGCGCTGCCCACGGAAAGCTTCAGATCCGCTCGAGCACCCGCTCGAGCAGCGCGCCCATCCGTGCGGCGGAATCCCGGCCCGCCTGCAGGACCTCCTCGTGGTTGAGCGGTTCCCCGCTCAGGCCGGCCGCCAGGTTGGTGACGAGGGAGATGCCGAGGACCTCCGCCCCGGCCTCGCGGGCCGCGATCGCCTCGAGGACCGTGGACATGCCGACGAGGTCGCCGCCCAGCACCCGGACCATGTTGATCTCGGCGGGCGTCTCGTAGTGCGGGCCGGGGAACTGGACGTACACGCCCTCTTCCAGCGACGCGTCGATCTCCTTGCACAGCGCGCGCAGGCGCGGCGAGTAGAGATCGGTGAGGTCCACGAAGTTGGCGCCGACGATCGGCGAGGTCGCCGTCAGGTTGATGTGGTCGCTGATCAGGACCGGCTGGCCGGGACGCATCCCGGGCCGCAGGCCGCCGCAGCCGTTCGTGAGGACGACCGTCTTGCAGCCGGCCGCCACGGCGGTACGGACGCCGTGGGCGACCGCGGCGACGCCGTGCTGCTCGTAGTAGTGGGTGCGGCCCAGGAAGACCAGGGCGCGCTTCGCGCCGATGCGGTACGAACGGATCCGGCCGCCGTGGCCCTCGACGGCGGGCGGCGGGAATCCGGGCAGCTCGGTGAAGGCGAAGTCGGCGTCGGCCACGCCGAGAGCATCGACGGCCGGCGCCCAGCCGGAGCCCATCACGAGGGCGACGTCATGGGTCTCGGCGCCGGTGAGTTCCCGCAGGCGGGTGGCGGCGTCGGCGGCGGCGGCGTGAGGGTCGCCCTGGAGGTCCGGGATAACTGAAGCGTTCACGCCGATGAGGGTAACCGCTCGTTCCCTACGCGCGTAGATGTCTCGGCTACGGAGTCCGGATCGTTGCCTTGTCGTTTCCGACGAACGAAGCGGGACGGGCCGGAGCTAGCAGGGTCGCTTGCGCAGTTCCATCACATAGTCGTGCGGCGCGCCCGCCGACTCCGCCGCGTCCGCCAGTTCACCCAGATAGCGAGCGGACGGCAGGCCGCCCTCGTACCCGTTCAGTACGTAGATCCAGGCCGGCTCCTCGCCCTCCAGGGTGTCCACCCTGACCCGCATCCGGCGGTAGATGTCGAGGCCGACACCCTCCCACCGGTCCATCGAGTCCTCGTCCATCGGGGCGATGTCGTACAGCGCGACGAAGATCTGGGAACGCGGGGCCTCCACCACGGTGGCGAGCGCGCCTTCCCAGCCCATCTGCTCCCCGCCGAAGGTCAGCCGCCAGCCGTTGAGCCAGCCGGTGCTGCGCAACGGGGAGTGCGGAGCGCGGCGGGACATCAGCCGCGCGTCGAGGTTGCCGGCGTACGCGGCGTAGAGCGACATGGTGTCGAGGGTACGACAGTGACATTTGTCGGAGCCCGCCACGCGCGGCGGAGAGCCGCGCGGAGGCCCGGGAAGCCCCCCGGGGGTGAAGCATTCTGACGAGTGCGGGACAATGAAGCACGTACTGCATTCACCGGGGGCGACCCCCGGACCCCGGCCGGGGCGGCAGTGCGGCCGGGGAAACAACGCGAGGCGGACTTTTCGTGACCCGGATCGTGATCATCGGCGGCGGCCCCGGCGGATATGAGGCCGCCCTGGTCGGCGCCCAGCTCGGCGCGGAGGTGACCGTCGTCGACTGCGACGGTCTCGGTGGGGCGTCCGTGCTCACCGACTGCGTGCCCTCCAAGACTCTGATCGCCACGGCCGAGGTGATGACGACCTTCGACTCTTCGTACGAGGAGTTGGGCATCATCGTCGCCGACGACACCCCGCCGCTGGAACAGGCGGCCCGGGTGGTCGGCGTCGACCTCGGCAAGGTGAACCGCCGGGTGAAGCGCCTCGCGCTCGCCCAGTCCCACGACATCACCGCGTCGGTGACCCGGGCCGGGGCCAGGGTCATGCGCGGCCGGGGCCGGCTCGACGGACAGCAGGCCATGGACGGTTCCCGCAAAGTGATCGTCACGGCCGCCGACGGCAGCCAGGAGACGCTGACCGCGGACGCCGTACTCCTGGCGACCGGCGGTCACCCGCGGGAGATCCCGGACGCGCTGCCGGACGGCGAACGGATCCTGAACTGGACGCAGGTCTACGACCTGGAGGAGCTCCCCGAGGAGCTCATCGTGGTCGGCTCCGGCGTCACCGGAGCCGAGTTCGCCGGCGCCTACCAGGCGCTGGGCTCGCGGGTCACCCTGGTGTCCAGCCGCGACCGGGTGCTGCCCGGTGAGGACCCGGACGCGGCGGCGGTGCTGGAGGACGTGTTCCGGCGCCGCGGTATGAACGTCATGTCCCGCTCGCGGGCGGCCGGCGCCAAGAGGGTGGGCGACCGGGTCGAGGTGACGCTGGACGACGGCCGGGTCATCTCGGGCACGCATTGCCTGATGGCGGTCGGATCCATTCCCAACACGGCCGGCATGGGCCTGGAGGAGGCCGGTGTCCGGGTCAAGGACTCGGGGCACATCTGGACCGACAAGGTCTCCCGTACGACCGCCCCCGGCGTGTACGCGGCGGGTGACGTCACCGGGATCTTCGCGCTCGCCTCGGTCGCCGCGATGCAGGGCCGGATCGCGATGTACCACTTCCTCGGCGACGCGGTGCAGCCGCTGAACCTCAAGACGGTTTCGTCGAACGTCTTCACCGACCCGGAGATCGCCACGGTCGGCTACAGCCAGTCGGACGTCGATTCGGGCAAGATCGTCGCCCGCGCGGTGAAGCTGCCGCTGCTGCGCAATCCGCGCGCCAAGATGCAGGGCATCCGGGACGGTTTCGTCAAGATCTTCTGTCGTCCGGGCACTGGCATCGTGGTCGGCGGCGTGGTCGTCGCACCCCGCGCGAGTGAACTGATCCACCCCATCTCGATCGCCGTCGACAACAATCTGACCGTGGAACAGATCGCGAAGACCTTCACCGTGTATCCGTCCCTGTCGGGTTCGATCGCGGAGGTGGCACGGCAGTTGCACGCCCGGAAGACGGCCGGCGAGGACTGACGGCTGGGGTCGGCGGGACAAGGTGTAGGCAAGTACGCCCCGTATACCACCCGCTGACCCAATCTGTGAACAACTTCTGTTATCCGGCGCAAAATGCTGAGAACTATCGGCCGGTCAGGTTACTGTCAGTTTCGTGTTCGCTGCTGAACGTCGCCAACTGATCCTTGAAATGGTGCGCGCCAATGGGGCCGTGTCGCTCCGTGAGCTCGCCCGTGTCGTCCAGACCTCCGAAGTGACCGTACGGCGGGACGTGCGGGCGCTCGAGGCGGAAGGACTCCTCGACCGCCGGCACGGCGGTGCGGTACTGCCGGGCGGTTTTACGCGGGAGTCCGGCTTTCCGCAGAAATCCCATCTCGCGACCGCGGAGAAGACGGCCATCGCCGATCTCGCCGCGGGACTGGTCGAAGAAGGCGAGGCCATTGTGGTCGGCGCCGGGACGACCACCCAGGAACTGGCCCGCCGGCTCGCCCGCGTCCCCGGGCTGACCGTCGTCACCAACTCGCTGCTGGTCGCCCAGGCGCTGGCCCATGCCAACCGGGTCGAGGTGGTGATGACCGGGGGGACCCTGCGCGGGTCCAACTACGCGCTGGTGGGCAGCGGCGCTGAGCAGTCCCTGCACGGACTGCGGGTCTCCCGCGCCTTCCTCTCCGGGAGCGGCCTCACGGCCGAGCGGGGCCTCTCCACGTCCAACATGCTCTCCGCGAGCGTCGACCGGGCGCTGGTGCAGGCCGCCGCCGAAGTGGTGGTCCTCGCGGATCACACCAAGCTCGGCACCGACACCATGTTCCAGACGGTGCCCACCGATCTGATCACCCGGCTGGTCACCGACGAGCCGGGCACCCAGGACGACCGCGCCGCAACGGAGTTGCAGGCCCTGGCCGATCAGGGCGTGCAGATCGCGGTGGCGGGTTCAGGCATCGGTTCGGGCGCTTCCGCCGCCGGCGGCGACGGCGTCCCGGGGCGTCAGACCCGCCACGACATGCCGCTCCCCGGCCAGCGGCGCACCCATATCCCCGGCGCCGCCCAGCAGTTGCGATCGGCCGCCCCGACGTCACTCGCCGAACAGCAGGCAGGCGAGCGGGCCCGGGTGGCCGAACTGCGCCGCCGCTGACAGCCGCGGCGCTCCCGACAGCGGTACGGGGGTGGGCCCCGCCGGACATACCGGCGGGGCCCACCCCCGTACCGTCAGGTGTTCAGTCCTTGATCTCGCAGATCAGCGCGCCGGAGGTGACGGAGGCGCCGATCTCGGCGGTGAGGCCCTTGACGGTGCCGGAGCGGTGCGCGTTGAGAGGCTGCTCCATCTTCATCGCTTCGAGGACGACGACCAGGTCGCCCTCCTTGACCTCCTGGCCCTCCTCGACGGCGACCTTGACGATGGTGCCCTGCATCGGGGAGGAGAGGGAGTCGCCGGAAGCGGCGGAGCCGGCTTTCTTGGCGGCCCGGCGCTTGGGCTTGGCGCCCGCCGCGAGCCCGGTCCGGGCCAGCGACATGCCCAGCGACGACGGCAGGGACACCTCGAGGCGCTTACCGCCGACCTCGACCACGATGGTCTCGCGGCCCGACTCGTCGTCCTCGGCGTCCGTCGGGACGGTGGTGAAGGCCGGGATCTCGTTGACGAACTCGGTCTCGATCCAGCGGGTGTGCACCGTGAAGGGCGTGCCGTCCTGCGGGGCGAACGCCGGGTCGGCGACGACCGCACGGTGGAAGGGGATGGCGGTGGCCATGCCCTCCACCTGGAACTCGTCCAGGGCGCGGGCGGCGCGCTGCAGCGCCTGCTCGCGGGTGGCGCCGGTGACGATCAGTTTGGCGAGCAGGGAGTCCCAGGCCGGGCCGATCACGCTGCCGGACTCGACGCCCGCGTCCAGGCGGACGCCGGGGCCGGACGGCGGGGCGAAGGTGGTGACCGTACCGGGGGCGGGGAGGAAGCCGCGGCCGGGGTCCTCGCCGTTGATACGGAACTCGAAAGAGTGACCCCGCAGCACCGGATCGCCGTAACCGAGCTCCTCGCCGTCGGCGATCCGGAACATCTCACGGACCAGGTCGATGCCCGAGACCTCTTCGGTGACCGGGTGCTCGACCTGCAGGCGGGTGTTGACCTCGAGGAAGGAGATCGTGCCGTCCGTGCCGACCAGGAACTCCACGGTGCCCGCGCCGACGTACCCGGCCTCCTTGAGGATGGCCTTGGACGCCGTGTACAGCTCGGTGACCTGAGCCGCGCTCAGGTAGGGGGCCGGGGCCTCCTCCACCAGCTTCTGGTGGCGGCGCTGCAGCGAGCAGTCCCGCGTGGAGACGACGACGACGTTGCCGTGCGTGTCGGCCAGGCACTGGGTCTCGACGTGCCGCGGCTTGTCCAGGTAGCGCTCCACGAAGCACTCGCCGCGCCCGAAGGCGGCGACCGCCTCGCGGACCGCTGAGTCGTACAGCTCGGGGATCTCCTCGAGGGTGCGGGCGACCTTCAGGCCGCGCCCGCCACCGCCGAAGGCCGCCTTGATGGCGATCGGCAGGCCGTTCTCCTCGGCGAAGGCCACGACCTCGTCCGAGCCGCCCACCGGGTCCGGTGTGCCGGCCACCAGGGGCGCGCCGGCGCGCTGGGCGATGTGCCGGGCGGCGACCTTGTCGCCGAGGTCGCGGATGGCCTGCGGCGGCGGGCCGATCCAGGTCAGCCCGGCGTCCAGGACGGCCTGGGCGAATTCGGCGTTCTCCGAGAGGAATCCGTATCCCGGGTGGATGGCGTCGGCGTCCGCGTCCTTCGCGGCCTGAAGCACCTTGGCGATGTCCAGGTAACTGGCGGCCGGGGTGTCACCGCCCAGAGCGAACGCCTCGTCGGCCGCGCGTACGTGCAGAGCGTCCCGGTCCGGATCGGCGTAGACGGCTACGCTCGTGATTCCGGCGTCCCGGCAGGCCCGTGCGACGCGGACAGCGATTTCGCCACGGTTGGCGATGAGCACCTTGCGCACGATGGCTCCCTCCTAGCTGTGTTTGCCCCACTCACGCCCGAGTGGGGTGACTCGGCAGGTCATCGTGCCGAAGATTCGCTGAAACATGCTGAGTTTAGGGACTGTCGACACGGCGTTTCGACCTGTTCCCATGGGTGAGCTTCCCCACACAGGGCGTGATCCGGTCTTCGCTCAAGTGCGAAGTCCCTTGTCGCACCACGGTAGGGAGGGTTCCCGGAACCCACAGTAGCTCCGGAATGTGGCCGAGGTCTCTGTCACTCAAGCGATCCGCGACTCAGGTTTCTTTGTCGGGTCCCTACGACGTGGCGAATGATTCTTTGCGGTGCGCTCAGATGCCTTGTCCCCACGCTTACCGGTTAGTAGCCTGCGGGGGTGCCGCACATACGTGCGGTAACAGGCGGTAGGGATCCAGGGGGTGGGGCCATGGTGCGCAGATCGGTGGCCTGTGTGGCTGCGCTCGTCCTCTTCCTGGAGGCGTTCGGCATGGCCTTCGTGAATCTGGTGCTCGGGAAGGTCGCCGACAACCAGAACATGTCCATGGCCGGGATGGACCCCGGCGCGATGGCCAAGGGCGCTTGGGGGGCCGGCCTCGTCTTCGGCCTCTACCTGCTGCTCTGCGCTTACTTCCTGGGCCGCACCGGTCTCACGGACCGCGGCCCCGGCCGCTTCGGCAGGATCCTGCTGATCACCTGCGCGGTGGTGCACGGTGTGCTGGGCGCGCTGACGGTGGGTCTGGTCGGCTGGCCGGCCTTCGTCTTCATGATGGTGGTGCTTGCTCTGATCGTGTGGACCCTGGTGGCCTACGACCGGGACCGCCCGCGACCCACGACCTCCGACGCGCCGCCGAACGAGGGCACCCGGCCGGACGGCGGGAACGGCGCGCCGGCCGCGGTCTGAGCGGCGGCGGGGCGGCTTCCGCCGGGACGGCAGCTCTCAGACCCACACATCTCAGACCCACACGTCTCAGACCCACACGTCTCAGACCCACACGTCTCAGACCCACAAATCGGTGATGGACACGCCCAGTTCGCTCAGCAGCCTGCGCAGCAGCGGCAGGGAGAGGCCGATGACGTTTCCGGGGTCGCCCTCGATGGAGTCGACGAACGGCGCCGAGCGGCCGTCGAGGGTGAAGGCGCCCGCTACGTGCAGCGGCTCCCCGCTCGCCACATAGGCGGCGACCTCGGCGTCCGTCGGCTCACCGAAACGGACCGTGGTGGCCGCGGTGGCCGCCGCCCGCCGGCCGGTGACCGTGTCGATCACGCAGTGGCCGGTCTGCAGCACCCCTGCCCGGCCGCGCATCGACTTCCAGCGGGCGGTGGCCTCCTCGGCGTCGGCGGGTTTGCCGAGCGCCTCGCCGTCGAGCTCCAGTACCGAGTCGCAGCCGATCACCAGGGCCCCGGCGGCTTCTTCGCGGGCGGCCACGGCGGACGCCTTCGCCCGGGCCAGTACGAGAGCCAGCTCGGCGGGGGTCGGCGCGCTGAGCGCGTCCTCGTCCACGCCGCTGACGATCACCTCGGGGGCCAGCCCGGCGTTGCGGAGCAGACCGAGGCGGGCGGGGGACGCGGATCCGAGCACGAGGCGGCGCTGAGCAGTCATGGCGTCATCGTAGAGCGGCGCCGGACCGCTTTCCGTATCAGCTTCCGTATCAGCTCAGGCCCAGCACGAGCATGGCCAGCACCATCGCCAGCGCGAGCACGAGCCCGGCACGGCGCAACATCGCCTGCACGTCGCGCAGATCCTTCGGGGGCCCGTTCTCCGGGTCGGACCACAGCATGCAATCGATGGTGCGACGTGCGGGGCCCGTGGCGCCTGAGTACGGATACTCAGCAGCCCCGGGCCGGACGGGACCTAACCGGGCCAGTACGTACGCGCCCAGGCCCGTGGCCCCGGCCGGTCCAGTCGATGGCGGGCGATGCGGGCCGGGTCGGACCAGCCCTCGGGCGGCAGTGGCGCGCCGGACGGGGCGGAAGCCGTCGCCGCGGCGCGCGCCTGGACCACCGCCAGGGCGGCGGCCAGCTCCTCGGGGGTGGGGTTGCCCCGTACGACCTTGATCATGGGCGGGCCCTTTCTGGAGTTCCGGTGGCGGTCTAGAGCGGGATGTTGCCGTGCTTCTTCGGGGGCAGGGATTCCCGCTTCGTCCGCAGTTGACGCAGCCCGCGCACGATGTGCCGCCGGGTCTCGGACGGCATGATCACCGCGTCGACGTAGCCGCGCTCGGCCGCCACGTACGGGTTGAGCAGGGTGTCCTCGTAATCGGAGATCAGCTCGGCTCGCGTCGCCTCGGCGTCGTCGGCTGCCGCGATCGTGCGCCGGTGCAGGATGTTCACCGCGCCCTGCGCGCCCATCACGGCGATCTGCGCGGTCGGCCAGGCGACGTTGAGGTCGGCGCCCAGGTGCTTGGAGCCCATCACGTCGTAGGCGCCACCGAACGCCTTGCGGGTGATGACGGTGATCAGCGGGACGGTCGCCTCCGCGTAGGCGAAGATCAGCTTCGCGCCGCGGCGGATGATGCCGCCGTACTCCTGGTCGACGCCCGGCAGGAAGCCCGGCACGTCCACGAAGGTGATGACCGGCACGTTGAACGCGTCACAGGTACGGACGAAGCGCGACGCCTTCTCCGAGGCGTCGATGTCCAGGCAACCGGCGAACTGCATCGGCTGGTTGGCGACGATGCCCACCGGGTGCCCCTCGACCCGGCCGAAGCCGGTGATGATGTTCGGTGCGAACAGCGCCTGCGTCTCCAGGAATTCCGCGTCGTCCAGCACGTGCTCGATGGCGGTGTGCATGTCGTACGGCTGGTTCGCCGAGTCCGGGATGAGGGAGTCCAGCTCGCGGTCCTCGTCCGAGGTCGACAGGTCGGCCTCCTCCGGGTAGACCGGCGCCTCGGAGAGGTTGTTCGAAGGGAGATAGGAGAGCAGCGACTTGACGTACTCGATCGCGTCCTTCTCGTCGCCCGCCATGTGGTGCGCCACACCGGACGTGGTGTTGTGCGTCCGGGCGCCGCCCAGCTCCTCGAAGCCCACGTCCTCGCCGGTGACGGTCTTGATGACGTCGGGTCCGGTGATGAACATGTGCGAGGTCTGGTCGACCATCACGGTGAAGTCGGTGATGGCGGGGGAGTACACCGCGCCACCGGCGCACGGGCCGACGATCAGGCTGATCTGCGGGATCACGCCCGAGGCGTGGACGTTGCGGCGGAAGATCTCGGCGAACAGACCGAGCGCCACCACACCTTCCTGGATGCGGGCGCCACCGCCGTCGTTGATGCCGATGACCGGGCAGCCGGTCTTCATGGCGAAGTCCATGACCTTGACGATCTTCTCGCCGTACACCTCGCCGAGCGAGCCGCCGAAGATCGTGAAGTCCTGCGAGTACACGCACACCGGGCGGCCGTCGACCGTGCCGTAACCAGTGACGACACCGTCGCCGTACGGGCGGTTCTTCTCGATGCCGAAGTTGGTCGAGCGGTGCCGGGCGAACTCGTCCAGCTCGGTGAACGATCCCTCGTCGAGCAGCAGCTCCACCCGTTCACGGGCCGTCAGCTTGCCCTTGGCGTGCTGCTTCTCGACCGCGCGCGCCGAGCCGGCATGGGTCGCCTCGTCGATACGGTGCTGAAGGTCCGCGAGCTTCCCCGCGGTGGTGTGGACGTTGATCGCTTCCGGCTCGGACATCGGGATGCGGCTCCCTGGCTGCTCAGGCGTCGGTCGGGGGGACGTGCGGGTGTTGCCTTGCTACTGACACGTAGCGTATCGGCGCTGGTGCGCCTCGGCAGTGCGTCGTTTGCCACACCTAATCTGGGTTGCATGACGTCATCGGATGTACCTGACAATCGCTGGTCGGACCTGGGGCGGCCCCCGCTGAACGCCACCGCGCTGCGCCGCGCGTTGCTGCGGCCCGGCGCGCTGTGGACCTCGCTCGATGTCGTCCGGACCACCGGATCCACCAACACGGACCTGGTGCGGCGTGCAGCGGAGCTCCCGGAGGGCGCCGTGCTGGTGGCCGAGGAACAGTCCGCGGCACGGGGCCGGCTCGACCGGCAGTGGTCGGCGCCGGCGCGTTCCGGGCTCTTCTTCTCCGTCCTCCTGCGGCCCGGCCCGGAGGTGCCCATCGAGCGCTGGGGCTGGTTGCCGCTGCTCACCGGGGTCGCGGTGGCCACCGGACTCTCCCGTTCGGCCGGCGTCGACACCGCGCTGAAGTGGCCGAACGACCTGCTGGTCAGGGTCCCCAAGGACTCCGACAAGCTTCGTCCAGGGGAGGCCCCATTCGAGGACGAGCGCAAGGCCGGCGGCATCCTCGCCGAACGGGCCGACGACGGCGCCGTGGTGATCGGGATCGGCCTCAACGTCTCGCTCAGCGCCGAGGAGCTGCCGGTGCCCACGGCGGGTTCGCTGGCCCTGGCCGGCGCGGTCTCCACGGACCGCGACACCCTGCTGCGGGCGGTGCTGCGCTCGCTGGAGCACTGGTACGGCGAATGGCGCGCCGCAGGGGGCGACCCGGCGGCGTCCCGTCTCCAGGAGGCCTACGCGGCCGGCTGCTCGACCCTGGGCCGCTCGGTACGGGCGGAACTGCCCGGCGACACCTCGCTGACCGGCGAGGCGGTCGCGGTGGACGGCGACGGCAGGCTGGTACTGGCGACGGCGCAGGGGGTGCAGCCGGTCGGCGCAGGTGACATCGTTCACTTGCGACCGGCCTGATCCGGGGCCGATCGGGGCGCCGTGCCGGGCCGAAGCAGTCTCGGCACGTGAGCTACGGCACACCTGCCGTATGGTTGAGGCGATCCGTGGCAGATCGGCACGGCACGACATCCGCATTGCCGTGACCTGCAGATCACCGCGACATCACGGCGACATCCAGATCGGCCGGGACATCAGATCGACATGGCATTGCGCACGGAATGGGCAGGAGGCGGCAGGTGACCGTCGACGACATCTCGTCCGGCTCGGGCGAGGAACAGCCGCCTTTCTCGCCCTACCGCACCCCGCACCACGAGGTCGACCACACAGCGGAACCGACCGATGACCCGCTCGCCATCCGGCTCGAGCAGTTGATCCTCGGCGCCGACCGGCGCTACACCCCCTTCCAGGCCGCCCGCACGGCCGGCGTCTCCATGGAGCTCGCCTCGCGTTTCTGGCGGGCCATGGGCTTCGCCGACATCGGTCAGGCCAAGGCGCTCACCGAAGCGGACGTGCTCGCGCTGCGCCGTCTGGCCGGTCTGGTCGAGGCCGGGCTGCTGAGCGAACCCATGGCGGTGCAGGTCGCCCGGTCCACCGGCCAGACCACTGCCCGGCTCGCCGAGTGGCAGATCGACTCCTTCCTGGCGGGCCTGACCGAGCCGCCCGAGCCGGGTATGACCCGCACCGAGGTCACCTATCCGCTGGTCGAGCTGCTGCTGCCGGAGCTCGAGGAGTTCCTGCGCTACGTGTGGCGGCGCCAGCTCGCCGCGGCGACCGGGCGGGTGGTGCAGGCGGCGGACGACGAGGAGATGGTCGACCGTCGTCTCGCCGTGGGCTTCGCCGACCTGGTCGGCTTCACCCGGCTGACCCGCCGCTTGGAGGAGGAGGAGCTGGGCGAGCTGGTCGAGGCGTTCGAGACGACCTGCGCCGACCTGGTCGCCGCACACGGCGGCCGGCTCATCAAGACGCTCGGCGACGAGGTGCTCTACGCGGCGGACGACGCGGGCACCGCGGCGGAGATCGCGCTGCGGCTGATAGAGACCATGAGCAACGACGAGACCATGCCGGAGCTGCGCGTCGGTATCGCTTTCGGCACCGTCACGACCCGGATGGGCGATGTGTTCGGCAACACCGTCAATCTGGCCAGCAGGCTCACCTCGATCGCGCCCAAGGACACCGTCCTGGTGGACGGGGCGCTCGCCGAGGAGCTGGGGCGCACGGCGGAGGCGCCGGTCTCCGAGTCGGAGGCGGCGGCGGCGGCCGAGCGTGCGGAGAAGAACGGCGAGGAGCCGCCCAGCTACCGCTTCGCGCTCCAGCCGATGTGGCAGCGCCCGGTGCGTGGCCTCGGCGTGGTCGAGCCCTGGCTGCTCACCCGCCGCACCACCGAGGACCGCCGTACCACCGACGACAGCCGCACCGGCTGACGACCGCCGCACCTGACCGCCGCCCGCCGGGCTGACGACCGCCCCACCGGCTGGCTATCGTGCCCGGATGACATCGGAAATCTCAGATACTGAACAGACTTCCCCGGAGCAGCCGGGAGCCGTGCGGCGCTTCGGCGAGTTCGTCGCCGTCCGGCGGCACGGTCACGTCGCCGAGCTGGTCCTGGACCGGCCCAAGGCCATGAACGCGGTGTCCACGGCGATGGCCCGGTCCATCGCGGCGGCCTGTGAGGCCCTGTCGGCCGACGCGTCGGCGCGGACCGTGGTGGTGACCTCCACCCATGACCGGGCCTTCTGCGTGGGCGCCGACCTCAAGGAGCGCAACTCGCTCACCGACGCCGAGCTGGTACGGCAGCGGCCCACCGCCCGGGCCGCCTACACCGGCGTACTGGAACTCCCCATGCCCACCATCGCCGCCGTGCAGGGCTTCGCGCTGGGCGGCGGCTTCGAGCTGGCGCTGGCCTGCGACGTGATCGTCGCCGACGCCACGGCGGTGGTGGGGCTGCCCGAGGTGTCGGTCGGCGTGATCCCCGGTGGCGGCGGTACCCAGCTGCTGCCCCGGCGGGTGGGCGCGGCGCGCGCCGCCGAGCTGGTGTTCACGGCGCGGCGGGTGGAGGCCACCGAGGCCAGGGAACTGGGCCTGGTCGACATCCTCGCCGAGGACGCGCGCGCCCGGGCGCTGCAGCTGGCGGCCGGTATGGCGGCGAATTCGCCGGTCGGACTGCGAGCGGCGAAGCGGGCGATGCGGCTGGGCCACGGGCTCGATCTGCGGGCGGGTCTCGAGGTCGAGGACGCGGCCTGGCGTTCGGTGGCCTTCTCCGGGGACCGGGCGGAGGGCGTAGCCGCCTTCAACGAGAAGCGGAAGCCGGAGTGGCCCGGGGAATAGTCCGGAGGTTTCCGTGCGGTGGGCGTCCCCGTGTGTGTCACAGTGCGTGACGGATAACTGCTCAAAACGCCTGAAGCGTCCCTAAGCTGGAGTAATGGGCGACGATGTGCGGCTCCGGGCGGTGGTGACCCTGGCGCAGGCAATGGCCTCGGCTCCCACTCCGCGTGCGTCCTGGCGCGCGGCCGCACGGGGCGCGTGCGACGCCCTCGGCGGCAGCTTCGGTGCGCTCTCGGTGTGGGAGCGGGAGCTGGGCCGGCTCCGGGTGCTGGCCAATGTGGGGGAGCGGGCCGAGGGGGAGGAGGAATTCCCCGAGGCCGAGACGTACCCGGTGAACCACTTCCCGGAGATCGCGGAGTTCCTGCACGAGCGCTGGGCGAGCGGCGGTGAGCCCAACGCCTGGGTGGAGACGTCCGAGGGACCGGCCGAGGGCTCTGCCGGTTACTGCCACCAGCGGGTGGCCGCACTGCGCAAACGTGGCCGGGGCAGCTGCGTGGTCGCACCGATAGTGCTGCACGGCCGGGCCTGGGGCGAGCTGTACGTCGCCCGGCCGATCGGGGTGGCGGTCTTCGACCGTGCCGACGCGGACTTCGCCACCGTGCTGGCCGCGGTGGTGGCGGCCGGGCTGGCCCAGAGTGAGCGCCTCGAGGAGGTCAGGAAGCTGGCCTTCACGGATCCGCTGACCGGGCTCGCCAACCGGCGGGCCGTCGATTCGGGCCTGGACCGCGCGGTGGAGCGCTTCCGGGCCGACGGCACGGTGGTCAGCCTGGTGGTCTGCGATCTGAACGGCCTCAAGCGGGTCAACGACACCCACGGCCATGCGGTGGGCGACCGTCTGCTCGAACGTTTCGGCTCGTTGCTCTCGGTGTGCGGTGCGATGCTGCCCGGCACACTGGCCGCCCGGCTCGGCGGTGACGAGTTCTGCCTGCTCTCGGTGGGCCCCGAAGCGGACGAGGTCATCCGGGTCGCGGGGCAGCTCTGCGTGCGGGCCGGCCGGCTCTACCCCGGCGAGGGCGTGGCCTGCGGCATCGCCTCCACCGGCGACCCCATCGGCCCGTTGTCCTCGGCCCGTCGCCTCTTCCGCCTCGCGGACGCGGCCCAGTACCGGGCCAAGGCGGCGCGGTCGGCGAAGCCGGTGGTGGCGGGGCGGGACGGGGCGGTGCTCCGGCTGGCGGATGCGCCGCCGGAGGGTGGGGACCGGCGGAGGTTGCGGGGCAAGCGGGGGTAGTGGGCGGGGGCCTTTCCCCTACCCTCCCTTCCCGAACGGGGGCTCCGCCCCGGGCCCCGGTCCTCAATCGCCGGACGGGCTCGGATTTGCCGGCGTCAGCCTGGTTGTGCAGGCTCGTTCACTTCGTGGTGCAGGTGGTCCGGACACGTCCGTCCGTGGCTCAGCCAAATCAAGAGAGTCCCGGTAAGCGGACCGGCACGGTCCGTACCCTTTTGCATATGGGTATGCACACCGTCCTCGTGGGAACATCCGGCACCACCCCCGAGGACGTCCTGGCCGTGGCCCGTCACCACGCCCGAGTGGAGATCTCCGAGGACGCCCGCGCCGCCCTCGCCGCCGCGCGCGAGATCGTGGACGCGCTGGCCGCCGAGCCGGAGCCGGTGTACGGCGTTTCCACCGGGTTCGGTGCGCTGGCCTCCCGGCACATCGGGCCGGAGCTGCGGGCACAGTTGCAGCGCAACATCGTGCGTTCGCACGCCGCGGGGATGGGTCCGCACGTCGAGCGTGAGGTGGTGCGAGCGCTGATGTTCCTGCGGCTCAAGACCGTCTGCTCGGGGCACACCGGGGTGCGGCCGGAGGTCGCGCGGACCATGGCCGATGTCCTGAACGCGGGCATCACCCCGGTGGTGCACGAGTACGGCTCGCTCGGCTGTTCCGGAGACCTGGCGCCGCTGTCGCACTGTGCGCTGACCCTGATGGGCGAGGGCGACGCCGAAGGCCGGGACGGCATCGTCCAGCCGGCCGGTGAGCTGCTGGCCGCCGCCGGGATCACCCCGGTCGAGCTGTGCGAGAAGGAGGGGCTGGCCCTGCTCAACGGGACCGACGGCATGCTCGGCATGCTCGTCCTGGCCCTCGCCGATCTGCGGCGGCTCTACACCTCGGCGGACATCACCGCCGCGCTCACCCTGGAAGCCCTGCTCGGCACCGACAAGGTGCTCGCGCCGGAGCTGCAGGCCATCCGCCCGCACCCGGGCCAGGCTGCATCGGCCGCCAACATGCTGAAGGTACTGGCCGGTTCGGGACTCACCGGGCACCACCAGGACGACGCACCCCGGGTCCAGGACGCGTACTCGGTGCGCTGCGCCCCGCAGGTCGCCGGTGCGGGCCGGGACACAATGGCTCACGCCCGTACCGTCGCCGAGCGGGAGTTGGCTTCGGCCGTGGACAACCCCGTAGTACTGCCCGGGGGCACCCCCCAGGCCGAAGGCTCCGGGGGAGGACGGGTCGAGTCGAACGGTAACTTCCATGGCGCGCCGGTCGCCTACGTACTCGACTTCCTGGCCATCGCCGCCGCCGACCTCGGATCCATCACCGAGCGCCGCACCGACCGGCTGCTCGACAAGAACCGCTCGCACGGCCTGCCGCCGTTCCTGGCGGGGGACGCCGGCGTCGACTCGGGTCTGATGATCGCCCAGTACACCCAGGCGGCGCTGGTCAGTGAGATGAAGCGGCTGGCGGTGCCGGCCTCGGCCGACTCGATTCCGTCGTCCGCCATGCAGGAGGACCACGTGTCCATGGGCTTGTCGGCCGCGCGGAAACTGCGGACCGCCGTCGACGACCTGACCAGGATCGTGGCCATCGAGCTGTACGCCGCGACTCGGGCCATCGAGCTGCGCAGGGGCCTGGCGCCCGCGCCGGCGAGCACCGCGGTGATCGACGCGGTACGGAAGGCGGGTGTCGGGGGTCCGGGGCCGGACCGGTTCCTGGCGCCCGACCTGGCCGCGGCCGATGCCTTCGTCCGGGACGGCAGCCTCGTCAGGGCGGCGGAGCGGGTGACCGGGGCACTCGACTGAACCCCCGAGCGAACCGCGGACCGGGCGCCCTACGGCTCAGGCGTCGGCGCCCTACCGCTCAGGCGTCCGGCGTCCGGCGCCGCGCGATGGCCACGGATGCCGTACCGAGCCCGAGGAAGACCGATCCGCCGATCAGAAAACGCGTCGAGTCCACCGAGGTGTGGTTCTGCCCCAGCGCGGCCGTGTGCTGGGCGGCGTGCGCCGGGGTGGCGGACCTGGGCGCGTCGGTGGCGTTCGCCGAGGGGACGAACCACAAGGCACAGAGAAGCGTTCCCGCTGCGGTGGCGGTCAACAGCGGTCGGCGAGCTGACACAGGTTCGATCTCCCTTGCGGCACACGCTGATTGGGCCGTGTGCGCCGATGGTAGTGAAGGCAGCGCCTCGCAGGAAAGTCGTAGAGGCCAAGAGGTTTATCCGGCTGCCATTCATCCGAGGGCTATATGTCCGTATATGCGCGCATATAGACCGGATCAGTGGGATTTGGGAGCGCGTTCGGTAGCGAGGACCCGCCGCGCCGATCGACTACGATTCGGCACATTGCGAGTGTCGTTTCGCACATCTTCCGCGGATGTGGAACCGACGTCCCCCCGCAGAAGTTCTTATAGCAGTGCAGGGACACGCTGCCGAGGCGACCTGCTCGGGGAATTTCGGGGTATACGGCAACGATGGAGAAGCGTGTGATGACGAACAGTAAGCGGCGCAAGAGCCTCATGGCTGCGTCCGCGCTGCTCGGTGGCGTACTGGTGCTGACGGCCTGCGGTGGTGGCGACAAGAAAGCCGACGGTTCGGACAACAAGCAGCCTTCGCAGAATTCGGTCGACGCGGCCGCGGCGAAGGACACCTCGGCTGCCCGAATAGCGATCACCCCCAAGAACGGCGCCGACAACGCCAGCATCAACAAGAACACGAAGGTCACGGTCGTCTCGGGCAAGCTGACCAACGTCTCGATGACCACCTCGGCCGGTAAGTCGGTCAAGGGCACCATCGCAGCCGACGGCACCAGCTGGCAGCCGGACGGTCAGCTGGAGCGCTCGACGACCTACCAGATCACCGCCACCGCCGAGGACAGCAAGGGACGCCAGGCACACGAGAACTCCTCGTTCACCACTGTCTCGCCCGCCCACAGCTTCATCGGTAACTTCACCCCCGAGGACGGTTCGACGGTCGGCGTGGGCATGCCGGTCTCGATCAACTTCGACAAGGCGATCACCAACAAGAAGGCTGTCGAGGACGCCATCACGGTGACGTCGAGCAGCGGCCAGCAGGTCGTCGGCCACTGGTTCAGCTCCACCCGGCTCGACCTGCGCCCCGACCAGTACTGGCAGGAAGGTTCGACGGTCACCATGAAGCTGGCCCTGGACGGCGTCGAGGGCGCCGGCGGGGTCACCGGTGTCCAGGACAAGACCGTCAGCTTCAAGATCGGCCGCAACCAGGTCTCCGTGGTCGACGTCGCCGCGAAGTCGATGAAGGTCATGCAGGACGGCAAGACGATCAGGACCATCCCGATCTCGGCCGGCGCTCCCGAGCACACGACGTACAACGGCCAGATGGTGATCTCCGAGAAGTACAAGGAGACCCGGATGGACGGTTCGACGGTTGGTTTCACCAACTCGGACGGCAAGGGCGAGTACGACATCAAGGACGTCCCGCACGCCATGCGGCTGTCCAGCTCCGGCACGTTCATACACGGCAACTACTGGGGTGCGAAGTCGGTCTTCGGCTCCGCGAACACCAGCCACGGCTGTGTCGGGCTCTCCGACACCAAGGGTGCCAACGACCCGAACACGCCTGCCGCCTGGTTCTACAAGCACTCACTGATCGGTGACGTGGTCGTCGTCAAGAACTCCAACGACAAGCAGATCCAGCCCGACAACGGCCTCAACGGCTGGAACATGAGCTGGTCGGCATGGAAGGCCGGCTCCGAGGCCTGATCCGCAGGCGTCGCCCAGCCCCCATCCCCGTACGACGGCGGCCGGTCCCCAGGACAACTCCTGGCGGACCGGCCGCCGTCGGCGTATCCGCCCGCTTCTCATCGATCTCTCACGCCGGGCTTATCCCGCCATCACCGACGGTACCTACCTTCACCTCATGTTCTTCACCTACCTCCGGCGCGAGCTGCGCCGCCGCAGAAAGGCGGCGCTCGTCGTCGCCTCGGGGCTCGCCCTCGGTATTGCGCTGGTCATCGTCGTCAGCTCGGTCTCCTCCGGGATGGGCCAGGCCCAGGACAAGGTCCTCCAATCGCTGTACGGCCTCGGCACGGACATGACGGTCACCAAGGCGGAGGCCCCGGCGGGCACCACCGGCGGCAACGCCCGTCCGAAGTTCCGGTTCGGCGCGAAGGGCAACAGCGACGACACCCAGCAGAGCAGCGACCGGGTCATGGTCCAGGGCTTCCAGACCCTGGCCTCATCGACCGTCGACAAGGTCGCCGCGCAGCAGGGCGTCGCCAGCGCCGTCGGCGGCCTGAGCCTGAGCGTGCTGAAGGTCGACGGTCAGTTCAAGCGCGGCGAGTTCAAGCAGCGGTCCGGCAGCGGCAGCAGCACCGGCGGCCGCGGTGGCTACGGCGGCGGCGCCCCGCAGGGTGAAGTGCAGGGCGGCGGGGCCGATTTCCAGGTCGACTCCTACACCGTGTACGGCACCGACGTCAGCCACCTCGGCCTCGGCCCGCTGACCTCGTCGAAGATCACCTCGGGACGTACCTTCAGCAGCTCGGAGACCAACGCCAAGGTCGCCGTGGTCGACGCCTCCTACGCCAAGAAGAAGAAGCTCAAGGTCGGCAGCACGGTCACGGTCCACTCCGTCACGTACGAGATCGTGGGCGTCGCGACCCCCGACAGCGGTGAGGCGGCCGCCAACCTCTATCTCCCGCTGCAGCAGGCGCAGACGCTGGCCGACGCGAAGAGCAAGGTCACCACGGTCTACGTCAAGGCCGCCGACTCCCAGAAGATCGCCGGCGTCAAGTCGACCATCCAGAAGAACATCTCCGGCACCACGGTCACCACATCGGCCGACCTCGCGGACACCGTGTCCGGCTCGCTCTCCACGGCGTCCAACCTCGCCACCAACGTCGGCACGTGGCTGTCCATCGCGGTGCTGATCGCCGCCTTCCTGGTGGCCGGGCTGCTCACCTCGTCGGCCGTCAGCCGCCGGGTACGGGAGTTCGGCACGCTCAAGGCACTCGGCTGGAAGAGCGGCCGGGTCACCCGCCAGGTCATCGGTGAGGCACTCGTCAACGGCCTGCTCGGTGGCGTACTCGGTATCGCGATCGGCCTGGCCGGTGCGTACGCCGTGACCGCCATCAGCCCCACCCTCACCGCGTCGATCGGCGCATCGGGCGGTGCCGGCGGCTTCGGTCGCGGCGGCAACGGCGGCTTCGGTGGCGGCCCCGGCCGGCAGACCGCGGCCAAGGCGCTGGACATCGCGCTCACCGCGCCGGTCTCCGTCACCACCATCGCCATGGCGGTCGCCCTCGCCGTCGCGGGCGGGCTCATCGCCGGCGGCTTCGGCGGCTGGCGCGCCTCCCGGCTGCGGCCCGCGGACGCGCTGCGCCGCGTCGAGTAGACCGGCGTTCCCGCGCAGAGAGTCGCCCTCACCCCTCCGTACAGCAGGAGTTGGAAACCGTCCCATGTATGAACTCAGCGGCGTCACCAAGCGCTACCAGCGTGGCAAGAAGACCGTCGACGCGCTCGCCGGAGTCGATCTGACCATCGAGGACGGCGGCCGTCTGGTCATCCAGGGCCCCACCGGCGGCGGCAAGTCCACCTTGCTCCAGATGCTCGGCGGTCTGGACCGGCCCACCTCGGGCACGGTGGTCCTGGACGGCGTGGATCTGGGGAAGCTCAGCGAGGCCAAGCTCACCAAGGTGCGCGCGGAGAACATCGGCTTCGTCTTCCAGTCCTTCAACCTCATCCCGACCCTGACCGCTCAGGAAAACGTGGAGACCGCACTCGTCCCGCTCGGCGTCAAGGGCGGCGAGCGGCGCAAGCGGGCCGCCGAAGCGCTGGAGTCGGTGGGTCTGGCCGAACGCGGCGGGCATCTCCCCTCGGAGCTGTCCGGCGGCCAGCAGCAGCGCGTCGCGATCGCCCGCGCCCTGGTCAAGAACCCGAAGGTGCTGCTCGCCGACGAGCCGACCGGCAACCTCGACGAGGGCATGCGCGACGAGATCATGGACGTGCTCGAAGCGCTCTGGAAGGAGCACGGGCTGACCTTCATCATGGTCACCCACGACACGGCGCTCGCCCGCAGGGCGCCGCGCATCGCCACCCTCCGCAAGGGCAAGGTCACCGTCACGGAGAACGCCGCGGTGTGACGGAGCGCCGCCCCGCTCCCGGTCGCCCACCACCGCTGGGAGGTGATCCCGGGAGAGTCTGAATATCAGGCCTCTCCCGGGATCGGCGCCTCGTCCAGACCCCAGGCGGCCAGCAACCGCAGCGTCTCCGCCGATGCGGACCCCGGCTCCGCATGGAACGTGACCAGTGACTGGTCGTGATCCGCCGGCAGCTGCATCGTCTCGTACGACAGCGTCATCGCCCCGACCAGTGGATGTTGCAGACGCTTCACACCGTGCCCCTTGTCCTGCACGGTGTGCGCCGCCCACAGGGTGCGGAACTCCTCGCTCTTCACGGACAGTTCGCCCACCAGCGCCGACAGCTGCGGATCGTCCGGGTAGCAGCCGGCGCACAGCCGCAGGGTGCTCACCAGTTCGGTCGCCTTGCACTCCCAGTCGACGTACAGATCCCGGCTGTTGGGGTCCAGGAACACCAGGCGCGCCATGTTGCGCTCCTCCGGCGGCCGGGCGTTGAAGTCGCCGAACAGCGCCCGGGCCAGCCGGTTCGAACCCAGCACGTCCAGTCGCCGGCCCAGCACGTAGGCGGGCACCCCGTCCATCGCGTCGATCAGCTGCTGCAGTTCGGCCCGCATCCGCTGCGGCCGTGACGCGGCGGCCCGCTTCTTCTTCGGCTTCGGACTGGCGAGATGCGTGAGATGCGCGCTCTCGGTGTCCGAGAGCCGCAGGGCACGCGCGATGGCGTCCAGCACCTCGGTGGAGACATTGCGGCCGTTGCCCTGCTCGAGCCGTGTGTAGTACGCCACGGATACCCCGGCGAGCTGCGCGAGCTCCTCCCGGCGCAGCCCCGGCACCCGGCGGTGCCTGCCCAGGTCGGGCAGGTCCACATCCGCCGGCTTCAGCCGGGCCCGGCGGGAGCGGAGGAATTCGCTGAGTTCGGAGCGCTGGTCCATGCCCCCAGTATCCAGGTCGTATGACTGCCTGCCTGACTCTGCCAGTAGTACGCACAGCAGACGTACGCACAACAGAGGCCTGGGTGATTCCTCTGAGCTCAGGCAGGCTGTAGCAGGGTGCCGGGAATCCTGGCCGGGCTCGCCAGGATCTCAGCACTCTTCTGAGGCAACACCCCACTTCTGAGGAGAAACGTTCCCGGATGACAGTCACCACCGTCGCCGCATACGCCGCCACCGCTCCCAACGCCCCGCTGGAGCGCACCACCGTGCCGCGCCGGCCGGTCGGCGAGCACGACGTCCTGATCGACATCAAGTACGCCGGCATCTGCCACTCCGACATCCACCAAGCCCGTGACGGCTGGGGCAAGGGCATCTTCCCGATGGTGCCCGGCCACGAGATCGCCGGAATCGTCGCCGAGGTCGGTTCCGGAGTGACGAAGTTCACCGTCGGTGACCGCGTGGGGGTCGGCTGCCTGGTCGACTCCTGCCGCGAGTGCGACAACTGCAAGGCCGGCCTGGAGCAGTACTGCACCGGCGGCGGCGTCCCCACCTACAACGGCCTCGACAAGCAGGGTGAGCCCACCTACGGCGGCTACTCGACCCACGTCGTCGTCGACGAGAACTACACGCTGCGCATCCCCGAGGGCATCTCCCTCGAGGTGGCCGCGCCGCTGCTCTGCGCCGGCATCACCACCTACTCGCCGCTCGCCCACTGGAACGCCGGGCCCGGCAAGAAGGTCGCCATCGTCGGTCTGGGCGGACTCGGCCACATGGGTGTCAAGATCGCCCACGCCATGGGCGCCGAGGTGACCGTGCTCAGCCAGTCGCTGCGCAAGCAGGAGGACGGGCTGAAGCTGGGCGCCGACCACTACTACGCGACGAGTGACCCGGAGACCTTCAAGCAGCTCGCCGGCACGTTCGACCTGATCGTCTCCACCGTCTCGGCGCCGCTGCCGCTGGACTCGTACCTGAGCCTGCTCAGGACGGACGGCGCCTTCGTGAACGTCGGCGCACCCGAGGAGCCCGTCTCGCTCAACCTCTTCTCGGTCATCGGCGGCCGCAAGACCCTCGCGGGTTCCGGCATCGGCGGCATCCGGGAGACCCAGGAGATGCTCGACTTCTGTGCGGAGCACGGCTTCGGCGCGGAGATCGAACTGATCGACGCGGACGGCATCAACGAGGCGTACGAGCGGGTGCTGAACAGCGATGTCCGCTACCGCTTCGTGATCGACACCTCCACCATCTGAGTTGTCGCCCGGCTCCGCACCACCCCGGACGTCATCGACGTCCACGGGCCGCTCCCGGCAGGATCCGGTGCATCGCACAGCAACCGGATCCTGCCCGGGGGCCCGCCGCTCACCGGCTCAGAGCGCGCTGCCCGCCTTCCACCGGTTCCAGTCCATGTTCCAGCCGTTGAGGCCGTTGTCGGGAGCGACCGTGCCGCCGCCGACGGAGTTCTTGACGATCACCACGTCGCCGATCAGGGAGTTGTCGTAGAACCACGCCCCGTTGGTCGAGCTGTCGTGGCCGCCCTGGGCGTCCTGCATGCCGATACAGCCGTGGCTGGTGGGCTGCGAGCCGAAGACACCGGGAGCCGCCCAGTAGTTCCCGTGCACAAAGGTGCCCGATGCGGTCAGCCGTTGGGCGTGCGGCACGTCGGGGATGTTGTACTCGTCGCCCAGACCCACCGTCGTACTGTCCATCTTGGTCTGCTGGTACTTCTCCGAGATCACCATGGTCCCGTTGTACGTACCGTGGGCGGGGGAGCCGGACGAGATCGGGATGATCTTCAGGAGGCTGCCGTCGCGCACCACGGCCATCGACTGCTCGGCCGCGTCCACGGTGGAGATCTGCTCGCGCCCCACGGTGAACGAGAAGGTCTTGTCCTGCACCCCGTACACCCCGGGTGAGACCTCGACCCCGGCCAGGTGCAGCCCCACCGTCACGGTGGATCCCGGCTTCCAGTAGTGGGCGGGCCGGAAGTCCAGCCGCTGGTTGCCGAACCAGTGTCCGACGACCTGCTGGCCGGTGCTGGACACCACGGAGATGGCCGACTGTACGGCCTTCTCGTTCCGCACCGGCTTGTCGATCTTGAACGAGACCTCCATCCCGACGCCCACGGTGCTCTTGTCCTCGGGCGTGAAGAAGGCGATCGCCGAATCCTTCGCGGAAGCGGTGGTGAACCGCGCGACCTTGGTCGCGGACTTTCCGTTCCGGTCCTTGCCGACGGCCGTCAGGGTGTACGGCGTCCCCCGCCGCAACTTCTCCTTGGCCTGCCAGGACGTCCGGGCGGACGAGATCGTGCCGGGCACCGGCTTCCGGTTGTTCTGGTCCGTCAGAGTGACGGTGGTGAGGGTGCCGTCCTTCACGGTGGCCCGCACCTGGCCGATGCCGATGGGGACGTGCGCGGCGCCGTCCTTCGGGGTGGTGGTGATCTTGACGTGGGGCGCCATGGAGGGCGTACCCGAAGCCGCACCGGTCGGGGCCCCGCCGTCGCCACCACCGGAGCCCGTGGAGCAGGCCGCCGGCACGAGCGCGACGATGGCGAACAGGACCGCCATCAGGCCCCGGTGATGTCGAGGACGGCTGGTCGATATCAAATGTCCCGCCTCCGCTCCGAGGAAGCGGCCGCGCACTTCGCCCGGCCATACGGTGACAATTCCTCCCAGCAGTGTGCAACAGCACCCCGGGTCCGACATCTTCTGAGGACCCTCCGTCAGATGCACACCCCGGCCCGCCCGGTGGGCCCGCGATGGCGCAGACCAAGCTGGGGGCCGTGATTTCGCGGGCGGCGGAACGCTGCTCCCTTCCGGTGGGGCGCGGGACTCCTACGCTGAAGGGGTGAGCAGCGACGCAGCGAACCAGGCCCGTGTCCTTCCCCTGCGCCCGGCCGCCCCGGCACCGGCGGCCAAAGAGCGCCCGGCCGGGGAACCCGCCGCGAAGGAACCACTCTGGCGGCACGTCGTCGGGGACGTGCTGCGTCGCGAGCGGCTCGCCCAGGAGCGCACGCTCCGGGACGTGGCCGACGCGGCCCGGATCTCGATGCCGTACCTCTCCGAGCTGGAGCGCGGCCTCAAGGAGGCCTCGTCGGAGGTCCTCGCGGCCGCCGCCCACGCGCTGGGGCTCGGCCTTGCCGACCTCCTCGTCCTGGGCCACCGCGAGCTCGCCCGTCTCGCCCGGGCCGGCGCCCGCGCCGCGCCGACCTCGGTGACGTCCCTCGCCGAACGGAGCATCCGGGGCGGCGGGCCGGCCGGCGCACCCCGGCGCGGCGAGGTACGCCTCGCGGCCTGACCCGCCGTGAGGGAGGTGTCAGACGGCGAGCAGCCGTCGGCTGAGCACCTCGTCGGCCAGCCCGTACGCGACCGCCTCGTGCGCGGTGAAGACCTTGTCGCGGTCCATGTCCGCGCGCAGCGTGGCGACATCGTGGTGGGTGTGCCGGGACAGCACCTCCTCGATCTCCGAGCGGATCCGGAGCATCTCCTTGGCCTGCAGGCTGAGGTCCGACACCGTCCCCTGGTGGCCGGCGCTGGCCGGCTGCCCGAGCAGCACGCGTGAGTGATCGAGCACGAATCGCCGTCCGGGATCCCCGCCGGCCAGCAGCACTGCCGCGGTCGAGGCCGCCTGCCCGACGCACCAGGTCGAGATCGGCGCACCGACGAAGGTCATCGTGTCGTAGATCGCCATCAGGGAACTCACCGATCCGCCCGGCGAGTTGATGTAGATGGCGATCTCGCTCTCCGGGCCGGCCGATTCCAGGTGCAGCAGCTGAGCGATGACGACGTTCGCGACGCCGTCGTCGATCTCGGTGCCCAGGAAGATGATCCGCTCGGCCAGCAGACTGCTGTAGATGTCGTACGCCCGCTCGCCCTGCGCGGTGCGCTGGACGACGGTCGGAATCGTGTACTGGCTCATGTCAGAGTCCCGTCCGTCGCCGCGGGCCGGCCGGCCGGACATCGTCCAGGGATGCCACGACGTGGTCGACCATGCCGTACTCCTTCGCCTGTTCGGCGGTGAACCACCGGTCCCGGTCGCCGTCCCGGGAGACGGTCTCCTCCGACTGCCCGGTGTGCTCCGCGGTGATCCGCTCGATCGACCGCTTCATGAACTCGAGGTTCTGCGCCTGGATCTCGATGTCGGCGGCGACCCCGCCGATGCCCGCCGACGGCTGGTGCATCATGATCCGCGCGTTCGGCAGCGCATGGCGCTTGCCGGGCGTTCCGACGGTCAGCAGGAACTGCCCCATGCTCGCGGCGAATCCCATGGCGAGGGTCGAGACGTCGTTGGGGATCAGCCGCATCGTGTCGTAGATGGCGAGCCCCGCGGTCACCGAGCCGCCGGGGCTGTTGATGTACAGACTGATGTCGGTCCGCGCGTCCTCCGCCGACAGCAGCAGCAACTGCGCACACACCCGGTTCGCCGAGACCTCGTCCACCTGTGTTCCGAGGAGGACGATCCGCTGGGTGAGCAGTTGGGCTGCCAGATGGTCGTCGAACGGCGTGGCCGACGTGTCGTCGTCGGCGGCTCGGGGGAGCAGCGGGCCGCTGCGGTGCGTGGTGAGTGGTGACATCGGTCCTCCGGGGCGACAGTGCGGCGATGGCTCGCCGCTGTCCCTCCACCTTTGGCCCGCCGGCGCCGTCACGTCAGGAATCTCGGCCGTCAGCAGATTCGCTGACGGCAGAGACGGCTCCTTCGAAGGAGATGGGTGAGTGACTGAATATGTCACGTGGTCTCCAGCGGACACCGTGAGCGCGGACACCGTGAGCGTGCCGAGGAGATCGCCGGCGGGCGGGACGAGTTCGTCGAAGGCGCCCGGCGCATGCTCGCCGAGGGCCGTGCCCGGCGGCTGGTGGAGATGCGCCAGGAGCGCGGCTTCACCCAGGCACAGGTGGCCGAGCGGATGGGCATCACCAAGGGGCGGGTCTCGCAGATCGAGAGTGGCCAGGTGTCCGGAACCGAGGTGATGACGCGCTACGTCCAGGCGCTCGGAGGGAAGTTGGTCATGATCGCGGTCTTCGATGACGGAGAGCTGCGTCAGGTCGGTCAGTGACGAGCGGCGGCGTCACTCCTTCTCGGAGAATGCGTCCGGCGCTGTCGTACGGTCCGGGGCGCTGCCGGGAGGGTAAGCCGGACCGGGGTCCGCGGTCCGCTCCAGGTAGGCGGCGGTTTTGCGCCTGGCCCTCAGCCAGAAGTAGATGCCGAGGGCGATCATGATCAGCGGTATGAGACGGGTCATCGGTGGGGCTCCAGTCGGCGGCGTGCGGTCAGCGTACTCAGCTCACCGCGACAGGGTGGCCGGGCTGCCGCCGTTCGCTTCGTAGCCGGCGACGGCCAGCGCCCGGTAGACGGTGTACTCGGCCGCCGGGTCCGGGTCCAGCGTCCACGGCAGGGCGCCGACGTGGCCGTCGATGTGCACCAGCTGGTTCATCGCCTCCGACCAGCGCTCGGAGCGCACGAGGAAGAAGACCAGCAGATGGCGCACATGGGCGAGCATCGGGTCGTCGGCGCGCGCGGTCTGCACCGCGTACAGGGCGCCCTCCAGCGCCTTGGTGACCACCGCGCTCCGGTAGAAACCGCGCACCAGATCGACCTCGGGCAGATGCTCGTACACCGCGAACAGCGGCAGGGCGGCGAGCAGCGAGCCGCGCGGCGCCCGGGCCGCTGCGGCATGCGCGAACTCGTCGGCCCGGCCGCGGGACCCGTGCCACTTCTCGCACCAGTAGTGCAGCGCCGACAGGTGGGCGCCCATGTGCTCGGGGGCGCGGTCGATCACCTTGGCCCACACCTCCTCGAACTGCGGCTCGGGGTAGGCGAGGCCGCGGCCGACGGCCAGTTCCACGATGTACGGAACGGGGTCGCCCGGCGCGAGCAGCGCGGCCTCGCCGCAGACCGTACGCGCCTCCTCCAGGATGATCCGGAAGTCGTCCGTCCCCGCCGACGACGACCGCCACGCCTGCTGGACCAGGAACTCGGCGTGCACCTGCGCGGCCCCCGCGTCCTTGGGTGACTCGGAGCGCCAGTTGCGCAGCCACGCCCCGCCCACGCCGGGGCGCCGGGACAGTTCCAGGGAGGCCGCGCCGGCGAAGGCCTGTACCCGCTGCCACCGCACCTCACCGGTCCTGGCCGTGCCGGCCAGCAGCTGCGCCGCCGGGCGCCAGTCCTGCGTACGCTGCACCATGTCGATGACGTCCAGGAGATCCTGGTCCGGGCCGGGCAGCCGGATGTCCAGCTCCTCCTGGCGCAGGAAGCCGTAGTCCTCGGGGTCCGCCGCGTCCGGGGAGCCGGGCAGGACCTGGCGGATGCCGCCGCTGCGGCGCAGCAGGTACGGACCGAGCATCGCCGCGAGCATGCACAGTGCGAGCAGGAACCAGATAATCGCCATGCCACCAGCGAACCAGACACCGGGGTCTTCTGACCACTACCCTCGGTGTCCATGAGCGACCAGCACAGCGTGCACCACGGTTTCGAGACCATCGCCATTCACGCAGGCAACACCGCCGACCCCCTCACGGGCGCGGTCGTCCCCCCGATCTATCAGGTCTCCACCTACAAACAGGACGGCGTCGGCGGTCTGCGCGGCGGTTACGAGTACAGCCGCAGCGCCAACCCGACCAGGTCCGCCCTGGAAGAGAACCTGGCGGCCCTGGAGGGCGGCCGGCGCGGGCTCGCCTTCGCCTCCGGA
The DNA here is from genome assembly GCF_040682175.1 of Streptomyces sp. NPDC051320. NCBI lineage: Bacteria > Bacillati > Actinomycetota > Actinomycetes > Kitasatosporales > Streptomycetaceae > Streptomyces > Streptomyces sp. NPDC051320. The sequence goes on along the minus strand of NZ_JBFBAL010000004.1, from coordinate 77,555 downwards.
CTGGCGGCCGAGGACTGCCTGCTCCGCACGCTGCTCTCGCCGGGCGATCATGTGGTCATCCCGAACGACGCGTACGGCGGCACCTTCCGGCTCTTCGCGAAGGTCGTCTCCCGGTGGGGCGTCGAGTGGTCGGTCGCCAACAGCTCCGACCCGGCGGCGGTGAAGGCAGCGATCACTCCGCGGACCAAGGTGATCTGGGTCGAGACCCCGTCCAACCCGCTGCTCGGCATCACGGACATCGCGGCGGTCGCGGACGTGGCCCGCACGGCGGGCGTGAAGCTCGTCGTCGACAACACCTTCGCCAGCCCGTATCTGCAGCAGCCGCTGGCCCTCGGCGCCGATGTCGTCGTGCACTCGATGACCAAGTACATGGGTGGCCACTCGGACGTCGTCGGCGGCGCGCTGATCACCAACTCCGACGAGGTCGGGGAGGAACTGGCGTACCACCAGAACGCGATGGGTGCCGTGTGCGGCCCCTTCGACGCGTGGCTGGTGCTGCGCGGCATCAAGACGCTCCCGGTCAGGATGGACCGGCACAGCGAGAACGCCACGCGGGTCACCGAGATGCTCAGCCGGCATCCCAAGGTCACCAAGGTGCTCTACCCGGGCCTGCCCGAACACCCCGGCCACGAGATCGCCGCCAAGCAGATGCGGTCGTTCGGCGGCATGGTGTCCTTCCAGGTCGAGGGCGGCGAGGACGCGGCGGTCGAGTTCTGCAACCGCACCGAGGTCTTCACCCTGGGTGAGTCGCTGGGCGGGGTCGAGTCGCTGGTGGAGCATCCGGGACGGATGACGCACGCATCGGTGGCCGGATCGGCGCTGGAGGTACCGGCGGACCTGGTGCGGCTGTCGGTCGGCATCGAGTCGGGGGACGACCTGCTGGCCGACCTGCAGCGGGCGCTGGGCTGAGACCGTCGACCGGAGCCCCCGAGGCGCCGCCGCCCACCCGGGCAGCGGCGCCTGCGTCGTTACGGGATCCCCTCCACCGGAGGAGTCACCTGGGACGGCGGGACCGCCCACGGCTGGGCCACCGTCACCCACACCACGAACACCACCAGTGCGGTCGTCAGCACCAGCCACAGCGCCCACCGCCCCGCGACCCGTCTGCGTAGCATCCGCGATCCCTGCTCGGCGGCGCGGATCGTCAGGCCGGCGGGGACCGGCGGGTGCGGGCCTTCCAGCAGGCGGCGGACCGCGTCCACCTTGCGGTCGCTCACCGGGTCGCCACCTCGGTGAGCGGCGTCGGCGAGACCGCCGGGGGCGCACTGCTCATGGTCGCGACGGCGCGCATGCAGATGCTGTGCACCCGCTCCAGCCGGAGCCCCAGCAGCGCGGCGGTCTGCTCCTCCTCGACGCCTTCGTACAGCCGGAGCACCAGGATGAGACGTTCCAGCGGGGTGAGCCGCTCCAGCACACCGCCGCGGTGCTCCGGTCGGCCGGACCGCCGGGTGCGCCGGACCGTGTGGAGAGCCGCCGCCCGGTGGTAGCGCCATGCGGCGGCGGCGAAACGCGAGACCAGCTCCTGGCGGGTCCGGTCGTAGGGGTCCTCGCCGTGCCGCTGGTCCCAGTGCGCATACGTGTGGGACAACGCAGCCAGCAACAGCCGCTGCGCCCGCGGATTGCACCCGGCGGGCTCCAGGGGCTCCGCGGTCAGCAGGGTGGCGGCGTGCAGCAGCCGACCGGCCGCGCCCGCGACGAAGGACTCGAATTCCTGGGCGCGGCGACGGTCACGCACCGCCGTCCGCTCGCGCACTGTGCCTCCCGTCTCTCATTCTGAGAGCAGCTCGGCACCCCGGGTCAAGATGCGGTCAGGAGCTGGGTGAATCCGTCTCCTGCTGGGCCGACGCCCGGGCCGACAGGGCCGCGTTGAAGCGGGTGAGCAGCGAACAGAAGGAATCCCGGTCCTCGTCGGTCCAGCCGTCCGTCACCTGCGCCATCAGTTCGCGCCGTGAGGAACGCACCTCCTCCAGCCGGGCCTCACCACGCGGCGAGAGCTGCAGGACGACCGCGCGCCCGTCCTCCGGATGCGAAGTCCGCTTGACCAGACCGGTGTCGACGAGCGGGGCGACCTGGCGGGTCACCGTCGAGGAGTCGATCCCCATACTGGCCGCGAGCGCCTTCACGCCCATCGGGCCTTCCCGGTCCAGGCGGTTGAGCAGCAGATAGGCGGCGCGGTCCATCGAGTTGCGGACCTGACCGACGCCTCCCAGCCTGGTCTGCTCGGCACGCCGGGCGAAGAGGGCCACCTGGTGCTGCAGCACATCGAGGAGACCGGCATCAATATCGGAAGTCATGTCCTGAGATGGGGGCATGGCTGGGGGCTCTCTTCGTGCGAAGGGCGGATGGTGGGGGACAGAGTACGCGGCCGGACGCAGACCCGTACCGGAGCTGTCCGAACCCGCTGTCACCATGATGGCCCCGTCCGGTTGCGGCGGCTCGTTGCGCCCGGAGCTGCCAGACTTGGCCGCATGAGCATCGGTACGTCACACCCCTTGCCGCCGCTGATCCTTGATGACGTCCTCGGAGCGCAGAAGATGCTCGCCGGGGTGTCGCGTGCGACGCCGATCGAGGGCAGCAGACACCTCTCGGCGCTGATCGGCTCCCCGGTCCGTCTCAAGTGCGAGAACCTGCAGCGGACCGGATCGTTCAAACTGCGCGGTGCGTACGTCCGGATCGCCGGACTGACCCCGGAGGAACGCGCCGCCGGCGTCGTCGCCGCGAGCGCGGGCAACCACGCGCAGGGAGTCGCCCTCGCCTCCTCCCTGCTGGGAGTGCGCTCCACCGTCTTCATGCCACTGGGCGCCCCCCTGCCGAAGGTCGCGGCGACGCGTGAGTACGGCGCGGAGGTACGGCTGCACGGGCAGGTCGTCGACGAGACACTGGCCGCGGCGCAGGAGTACGCACGCGAGACCGGGGCCGTTTTCATCCATCCCTTCGACCACGCCGACATCATCGCGGGGCAGGGCACGGTGGGCCTGGAGATCCTCGAGCAGTGCCCCGAGGTGCGGACGATCGTGGTGGGGATCGGCGGCGGTGGCCTCGCCGCGGGCATCGCGGTCGCGGTGAAGGCGTTGCGGCCCGACGTGAAGGTGATCGGCGTGCAGGCGGAGGGCGCGGCCGCGTATCCGCCGTCGCTCTCGGCCGGCCGGCCGGTCTCGATCGACGCGCAGGCGACGATGGCCGACGGGATCAAGGTGGGCCGCCCCGGCGATGTGCCCTTCGGGATCATCCAGAACCTGGTCGACGAGGTCCGCACGGTCTCCGAGGACGAGCTGTCCAGTGCGTTGCTGCTCTGTCTGGAGCGGGCCAAGATGGTGGTGGAACCGGCCGGCGCCAGCTCGGTGGCGGCGCTGCTGAGCGCTCCGCACACCTTCGAGGGGCCGGTGGTCGCCGTGCTGTCGGGCGGCAATGTGGACCCGTTGCTGATACAGCGCATCCTCACGCACGGTATGGCCGCCGCGGGCCGCTACCTCTCGCTGCGGCTGCGTCTGACGGACCGTCCTGGCGCGCTGGCTACGCTGCTCGGGGTGCTGACGACGGTGGACGCCAATGTGCTCGACGTGAGCCATGTCCGGACCGATCCCCGCCTCGGGCTGACCGAGGCGGTGGTGGAACTGCACCTGGAGACGAAGGGCCCCGAGCACTGCACACAGGTCGGCGCCGCCCTGCGGGACGCCGGTTACCTCATCATCGGCTAGGGCTGCGGGACCCCGGGCGCACCCGTCGGGAAACCGGAGTGCATCCGTCGCGAAAAAAGAGCTGCGGAAACGCGATACATCGCGATACTGTGTGGACCGCGCCGCCGCAGCCACGGCCGGTCCGCGCACCGCAATTTACGATATGTACAGAAATCCGCCCACACTCCGGGGGAAACTCATATGCCAGGCGCCATCTACGCCGAAGGCCTGGTCAAGACTTTCGGCGATGTACGAGCACTGGACGGCGTCGATCTCGACGTCCCCGAAGGCACGGTCCTGGGCCTGCTCGGCCCCAACGGCGCGGGTAAGACCACCGCCGTACGCGTGCTGACGACCCTGCTGCGGCCCGACAGCGGCAACGCGGTCGTCGCGGGGATCGATGTGCTGAAACAGCCCAACGAAGTACGCCGCTCCATCGGCCTCTCCGGACAGTTCGCCGCGGTCGACGAGTACCTGACCGGCCGGGAGAACCTCCGGATGGTCGGCCAGCTCTACCAGATGTCCGGACGCGACGCGAAGCGCCGGGCGATCGAACTCCTGGAACGCTTCCACCTCGCCGACGCGGCCGACCGCCCGGCCAAGACGTACTCGGGCGGGATGCGCAGGCGCCTGGACCTCGCGGCCGCCCTGGTCGTCTCGCCGCCGGTGATGTTCATGGACGAGCCCACCACCGGACTCGACCCGCGCAACCGCCAGGAGCTCTGGGAGGTCATCGAGGAACTGGTGGCCGGCGGCACGACACTGCTGCTCACCACCCAGTACCTCGAAGAGGCCGACCACCTGGCCCACGACATCTGCGTCATCGACCACGGCAAGGTCATCGCCCGAGGCACGTCCGACCAGCTCAAGGCACGCACCGGTGGCGAACGCGTCGAAGTGGTCGTCCACCAGCGCGACCAGATCACCCCTGCCAGGGAGGTGCTGACCGCCCTCGGCAAGGGTGCGGTCGCCATCGCCGAACACACCCGCAAGCTCACCGTCCCGGTCACCGGCGGTGCCAAACTGCTCGCCGAAGTGATCCGCGACCTGGACGCGCGCGGCGTCGAGATCGACGACATCGGGCTGCGCCGGCCCACCCTGGACGACGTGTTCATCTCGCTGACCGGTCACGCTGCCGAGGTGCCGGCCGAAGCCGAACCGGACAGCGCCGCCGGTATCACCAAGGAGGCCCGCAAGTGAGTGCCGTCACGGACGTCGTACCGAGCCCGGCCGCGCCCCGGCCGCGCGGCGGTCTCACCCAGTCGGTCGTCGACTCGCTGGTCATCGCCAGGCGGAACCTGATCAGGATGACCCGGATCCCCGAGATGGTCATCTTCGGGCTGATCCAGCCGGTCATGTTCGTGGTGCTGTTCAGCTACGTCTTCGGCGGGTCCCTCGTCGTCGACGGGTCCACCAGTGCCGAGAAGTACCGCGAGTTCCTGATGGCCGGCATCTTCGCGCAGACCGTCACCTTCGCCACCGCCGGTGCGGGCGCGGGCATCGCCGACGACATGCACAAGGGCCTCATCGACCGCTTCCGCTCGCTGCCGATGGCGCGCGGTGCGGTACTCACCGGACGCACCCTCGCCGATCTCGTCCAGACCGCGCTGACCCTGGTGGTCCTGGCGATCGTCGCCCTGCTGGTCGGCTGGCGTACCCACGAGAACATCGGCAAGGTGCTTGGCGGCTTCGCGCTGCTGCTCCTGCTCGGGTACGCGTTCTCCTGGATCGGCGCACTGATCGGCCTCTCGGTCCGTACCCCCGAGGCAGCCACGTCGGGCGGGCTGATCTGGCTCTTCCCGGTCACCTTCGTCTCGAACGCGTTCGTGTCCACCGCCACCATGCCGGGCTGGCTGCAGCCCGTCGCGGAGTGGAATCCGTTCAGCGCCACCGTCCAGGCCTGCCGCGTTCTCTTCGGCAACCCGGGCGTGTCCACGTCCCAGGCGTGGCCCATGCAGCACCCGGTCTGGGCCTCGTTGATCTGGTCCGTGGTGATCCTGCTGGTCTTCCGCACCCTCGCGGTCCGCAAATACCGCTCGGCGACCGCCTGAGCGGTCATGCCGGGAGCCCCGGACGCATCTGATGCGTCCGGGGCTCCCTCATATCCTTCGGCCGGTCGGTCAGCCCTTGAAGGGCTCCGCCTTCAGGATCTTCACGGTGGCCGTCTTGCCGTTCGGCAGCTCGTACTCGGCGTTCTCGCCGACCTTCTTGCCGATCACACCGGTGCCGAGCGGGGACTGGGGGGAGTACGTCTCGAAGTCCGAGCTGGCGTACTCACGGGAGGCGAGCAGGAAGGTCATGGTGTCGTCCTCGTCGCCGTCGAAGGCGATCGTCACGACCATGCCGGGAGCCGCTTCGCCGGAGGCCGCCGGGGCCTCGCCGACCTTCGCGTGTTCGAGCAGCTGGGTCAGCTGGCGCACGCGCAGCTCCTGCTTGCCCTGCTCCTCCTTGGCCGCGTGGTACCCGCCGTTCTCGCGCAGGTCACCCTCCTCGCGGGCCGCCGCGATCTTGGTGACGATCTCCGAGCGTGCGGGACCCTGCAGATACTCCAGCTCAGCCTTCAGCTGGTTGTACGCCTCCTGGGTCAGCCAGGTGACGTTCTCGCTGGTCTGGGTCACAGGTGCTCCTCGTAGGTACTGGAAATACAAAGCAACGCCCTACCCGGAAGGATGTTCCTCCAGGGGCGGGCGAAACCACGAGCCTAACAATTCCGACGGGGAAGGGGGAGGAAGCAGAACCTCCGGCGACCGTGAATCTTCCCTCGCCGACCGGGCGGAACCGGGTCAGGAGTCGGACTGGCAGCCGAGCAGCTCGACGCTGGTCGCCCTGGCCGTCGTACGCACCGTGACGACCTGGTCGATCCGCGTCCTGTGCTGGGCGAACGGGGCGTCCATGCGGGCCACCTCGTCACCGTCGGTCGCCTTCAGCCGCAGGGTACAGGTGCCGTGCGTGTCCACACCCTTGCGCACCTCGAGGTGCACGTCCACGGCCTGGTCCGACGCGACGTCCCAGCTGATGACCTCACCGCTGATGGACGACCCCCCGACGTAGTCGAAACCGATCCACGCGACCACACCGAGCAACGCCGCTCCGAGAACAGCGCCGATGATCTTCAGCTTGCGATCGGCGCGCTGGTCCGCGGAGGGGCCGTAGCGTCCCTCGGGTAGCTGTTCGCCTACCGCCGTCATGATCGTTCCTCCTGTGCAGGGGATCGCGGAATTTTCCGTCCCCTCTTTCGGTCACTATAGAAGCCGCCGATTGCGACAAACCACTGAGGATCCTGTCTTGACTGAGCAGCTGCGACTGATGGCCGTGCATGCCCACCCCGACGACGAGTCGAGCAAAGGTGCGGCCACCATGGCCAAGTACGTGTCCGAGGGGGTGGACGTGCTGGTCGTGACCTGCACCGGAGGAGAGCGCGGCTCCATCCTCAACCCCAAACTCCAAGGTGACGCCTATATCGAGGCGAACATCCACGAGGTCCGCAAGAAGGAAATGGACGAGGCCCGCGAAATCCTCGGGGTCGACCAGGCATGGCTCGGCTTCGTCGACTCGGGCCTGCCCGAGGGCGACCCGCTGCCGCCGCTGCCGGAGGGCTGCTTCGCCCTGGAGGACGTCGACGTGGCGGCCGGCCGGCTGGTGCGGCTGATCCGAGAGTTCCGGCCGCAGGTGATGACCACCTACGACGAGAACGGCGGCTACCCGCACCCGGACCACATCATGACCCACCAGATCTCGATGGTGGCTTTCGACGGCGCGGCGGACACCGAGAAGTACCCCGAGGGGCAGTTCGGCCCCGCCTACCAACCGCAGAAGATCTACTACAACCAGGGCTTCAACAAGGCGCGCACCGTCGCACTGCACGAGGGGCTGCTGGCCCGCGGCCTGGAGTCCCCGTACGCGGAGTGGCTGCAGCGCTGGAAGGAATTCGAGCGCGTCGAGCGGACGCTGACCACGCACATTCCGTGCGGTGAATTCTTCGAGATCCGGGACAGGGCGCTGATCGCGCACGCCACGCAGATCGACCCGGAGGGCGGCTGGTTCCGGGTTCCGCTGGAGATGCAGCGGGAGATCTGGCCGACCGAGGAGTACGAGCTCGTGAAGTCTCTGGTGGAGAGTTCCCTCCCCGAGGACGACCTCTTTGCGGGCATCCGGGACAATGCCTAGTTATGAGCGCTAGCCAGGCATTGACGCACCTCGTCCCTCTGGCCCAGGAGGTCGACGACAACAAGGTCACTCCGGGTCTTCTCGGCTTCCTTATCTTCGCGGCGCTGGCCGTGGGTGTGTGGCTGCTGATGAAGTCCATGAACCGGCACATGGGGCGGGTGACCTTCAAGGAGGCGCCGCTGCCGGGGGCCGAGCCCCGGGCGGAGGCCGAGCCGGCGGCGGCAGCGGCTACGGCTACGGAGGCGGACCGCGAGCGAGGCTGACCGGGCGATTCGGGGGCGAGCCCCCGGGCCCCCTGTGGCCTCAATCTCCCCGGACTCTGTCCGGGGGGACCCCCAGGACGGGCTTGATGTTGGCTTGCGTCAGCTTCCGGTGAAAGCTGCGCTCCGCAGCTGGATCCGCTGGCTGGAACCAGCCCTGCCAGGCTCTGCCCAGCCATCTCCAGCCCCTCCTGGGAGCACCTCCGTGGGGGTCCCCCCCGGCCGGAGGCTGGGGGGAGGGGAAGAGGCCCCGCGTAGCGGCCCCTTCGCTACCCCGGGACCGCCGTGACCGGGACGCCCAGGACCTCACGGGCCCCCCGCCCCGGCACCATGCCGAGAAGCCACGCCTGCCACCCGTCCTCCAGCGTCACCCCCCGCTCCAGCACCAGCGCGAACGCCTCCGCACAATCCGCCAGCTTCGGATCACGCCCCGCATGGGTCGCCCGGATCAGCTGGGACAGCTCCTCGGCGGCCACCGCGGCGCCGATCTCCGAGCCGCCCGGGGAGGCGTAAGGGAGCAGGGTGCAGCGCAGGAAGCCGGCCCAGTCGAAGCCCCTGCGGTCGTGGTACGACGAGAAGAGGGCGGCGGCCTCGTCGCAGAGCTGGAGCGCCTGGACGGCGCGGGCGTTACCGGCGTCGATGAGGGCCAGTTCCAGGCAGGTCCAGGCCTCGCCGTGCGCGACGCCGATCCGGTGGAAGTCGGCGCGGGCGTCGACCAGCAGCTGGCGCGCGAACCCGCTGTTGCGGAGGTTCCCGGTGCGGGCCGCGCTCTGGTCGCGGGTGACCCGGCCGGAGTGGTGGCGGGCGCAGGCCAGTCCGTACACATCCCGCATCCGGGAGAACATCGTGCGGGCCCGCTCCAGCTCCCGTACCGCCTGGTCGCGGTCGCCGCGCTCCTCCAGGGCCTGCCCCAGGTAGTACAGCGTCCACGCCTCGCCGCGCGCGTCCTCGTTGTCGCGGTGCCGGGCGAGGGCCTGGCGGAGCTGGTCGATGGCGGTCGCCGGGTCCGCGTCCGCCAGCCGAGTCCTGGCGAGCTGGGTCATCGCCCAGGCCTCACCGCGGCTGTCCCGGGTCTGCCCGTAGGCGTCCAGCGCGGTCCGCAGCTCCGCGTCGGCGCGCGTCACATCGCCCAGCCGCAGCCACAGCTGGCCCAGCTGGAAATGCGTCCAGGCCTCCCCGTGCAGCGAATCGCTCTCCTGGTGCAGGGTCAGCGCCGTGGAGAGCAGCGTCAGCGCCTCGGGCAGATTCGACCGGTCGCGTTCCACCGCGGCCAGCGCGTGCAGTGACCAGGCCCGGTCCGCCGCGAGATCGGGCGAAGCCTGCAGTGAGACAGCCTGGCGCAGCTTCGCCGATGCCTCGATCAGGTTGCCCTGGTGGTGCAGGGTGATGCCCAGGGAGGCGAGCGCCAGCGCCTCGCCCGCCGCGTGCTGGGCCTCGTGGTAGAGGCCGACGACGGAGGTGAGGGTGGTGCGGGCCTTGTCCAGCTCGCCGAGCTGGCGGGCGGCGATACCGGTACGCCACTGCACCGACCGCAGGAGCAGCCCCTGGCCGACCCGCTCGGTCAGCTCGCTGATCTCGCCGAGCCGGTAGAGGTCGCCGCGCAGCAGGCAGTAGTCGCACAGCGCGCCGAGCAGATGCAGCACCACTTCCTGGTCGACGCCCTCCGCGTGGCGCAACGCCGACGTGATGAAACTCGACTCCTCGTCCAGCCAGCGCAGCGCCGCGTCCAGCGAGGCGAAGCCGTGTGGGCCGAACTGCCCGGCGCGGGTGGAGAGTTTGCCGTCGACCAACCGGATCACCGCGTCGGCGAGCTCGGCGTAGCTCTGGATCAGCCGCTCGTGCGCGGCCGTGCGCTCCGGCTGCTGCTCCTCGTCCGCGAGTCTGGCCCGGGCGAAGACGCGCACCCTGTCGTGCAGCCGGTAGCGGCTGCCGCGCACATGGTCGACCAGACCGGCCCGGGCCAGCCTGGTCAGCAGGTGCTCGGCCTCCTGGGCGTCGGTGTCGAGGAGCGCGGCGGCCGCCGCGGCACCCAGGCTGGCCCGTCCGGCCAGCGCGAGCCTGCGCAGCAGCCGCCGCCCCTGCTCCGACTGGTCGCTGTACCGCAGCCGGAGGGCACCCTCGATCGGCGCCTGATGCCCCTGCGCCGCCAGGTGCGCGGCGAGCTCGCGGGTGGAACGCGGGCCGAGCGAGGACCCGGCCACCCGCAGCGCCAGCGGCAGCCCGCCGCACAACTCGGTGACCAGGTCGGTGGATGCGGCGTCGTAGGGGCTTTCGGCCTCCTCCGCGACCTCCCGCAGCAGTTCCTCGGAGCCTGCCGCGTCCAGTGCCCGCACCGGCAGTTGGTGCACCCAGGCGGGGGTGTCCGCGGGCAGTTCGAGCGGTTGCTCCGCGGTCACCAGGACCAGGCTGTCCGAGCGCTCCGGAATGAGCGTGCGGACCTGCGAGACGTCCGACGCGTCGTCCAGCACGACGGTGACCGGCAAGCCCGTCAGGTGCTGGTGGTACAGCTCGGTCAGCCGCCTCAACTGCTGGTCGGGCGAGCTCCGTTCGCGGAACAGCAGTTGCTCGCGGGGTGCGCCGAGCCGGTTCAGCAGATGCAGCAGCGCGTCCCGGGTCGGCAGCGGCGGCTCGTCGCGGGTCGCCCCGCGCAGGTCGACCAGGCATGCCCCGCGGAACTGGTCCTTCAGCTGGTGCGCCGCCCGTACGGCGAGGGTGCTGCGGCCCGAGCCCGGAATGCCGTACAGCACCACGACCGTCGGCCGGGTCTCGGTGGACGCACGGGCGGCGTGCACCCACTGGGCGATCTGCGCCATCTCCGGCCGCCGGCCCGCGAACGGCCCCGCCGGCTGCGGCAACTGCCCGAACGAGTGCTCCAGCACGGACCGCCTGCGCGCCGCCGCACTCTTGTCGGTGCCCCGCAGTTGGGGCGGCACCGTCGTTTTCGCCTTCTTCTTCGGCACGGCGAGCATCCGCTGCTGGTCCAGGTACGGTCGAATACTCCGTACCTCCAGAGCGGTCAGCCACTCCAGCCGCAGCTGCTCGGTGCCGCCCGGCTGCCCCAGCGCGCCGGCCCTGCGGTGCGCGGCCGGCCAGTGTGAGGCGGTCACCTTGGCCACCGTCGCGGCGGCCCCCGCTACCGCGACGACCACGCCCGCCCCGACCGCGGTCGCCGCGGATGTACCGAACGCCACGTCCGCCCCGAACGCGGCCGCGGCGGCAACCACCGTCACCACCGCAGGCGTTGCCAGGGCCGCACCGCCGAAGTGACGGGACAGCGGATGCGCGTCCGCCTCCGCCGCGTCCAGCGCCCGGGTGTACGCGGCGTACTCGTCCGCGGCTCCGGCCGTCAGCGAATCGAGCGCGCCGCGTCCCCGTGCCAGCAGGGTGCCCGCGTCAGCACGCCCACCGGACCGGCGCACCTCCTCCTCCACGGCCCGCACCAGCAGCCGCTCGGCCTCGGCCCGATGGCTGTCCCGCATATGCGTCCCCCTCCGAGAGGTCGGTCGGAGGACAAGTGTGCTGTGCGCGGCGGCCGAGCGCGAGGCTGCCTGACCGTCAGCGCGGCCGTGCCGTGCCCGTTCACGGATCCGCGACCACTCTGCGGCAGGATGGGCCCATGCCGAACCGCCTGGCCCACGAGACGTCCCCCTACCTCCTCCAGCACAAGGACAACCCCGTCGACTGGTGGCCGTGGTCGGCCGAGGCCTTCGACGAGGCGCGCAGGCGGGGGGTGCCGGTGCTGCTCAGCGTGGGATACAGCAGTTGCCACTGGTGCCATGTGATGGCTCACGAGTCGTTCGAGGACGAGCAGACCGCCGCCTACGCCAACGACCACTTCGTCGCGGTCAAGGTGGACCGCGAGGAACGCCCCGACGTCGATGCCGTCTACATGGAGGCCGTGCAGGCCGCCACCGGCCAGGGCGGCTGGCCGATGACCGTGTTCCTGAACGCCGAAGCGCACCCCTTCTACTTCGGTACGTACTTCCCGCCCGAGCCCCGGCACGGCATGCCGTCGTTCCTGCAGGTGCTTCAGGGGGTCACGGCCGCCTGGACGGACCGGCGCGGTGAGGTCGACGAGGTGGCGGGCAAGGTCGTGCAGGACCTTTCTGCCCGCTCGCTCGCGCTCGACGCGCCCGAGGTGCCCGGCGAGGACGATCTCGCGCAGGCGCTGCTCGGGCTGACCCGGGAGTACGACGCGACGAACGCCGGATTCGGCGGGGCGCCGAAGTTCCCGCCGTCGATGGCCGTCGAGTTCCTGCTGCGGCACCACGCCCGCACCGGCTCGGACGGTGCGCTGCAGATGGCCGCCGACACCTGCGAGGCGATGGCGCGCGGTGGGATGTACGACCAGCTGGGAGGCGGGTTCGCGCGGTACTCGGTGGACCGGGAGTGGGTGGTGCCGCACTTCGAGAAGATGCTGTACGACAACGCCCTGCTGTGCCGGGTCTACGCCCATCTGTGGCGGGCCACCGGATCCCCGCTCGCCCGCCGTGTCGCGCTGCAGACCGCCGACTTCATCGCCACCGAACTGCGCACCGCCGAGGGTGGTTTCGCCTCCGCGCTGGACGCCGACAGTGAGGACGCGAGCGGGCGGCATGTCGAGGGTGCGTACTACGTCTGGACGCCGGCCGAGTTGCGTGAGGTGCTGGGCGAGCAGGACGCCGAGCGGGCCGCTGAGCTGTACGGGGTCACCGTGGCCGGAACGTTCGAGGCGGGCGCATCGGTGCTCCAGCTGCCCGGCGCCGAGGCCCCGGACGACGTACGGGCACGACTGCTCGCCGCCCGCGCCCGGCGGCCCCGCCCCGGCAGGGACGACAAGGTGGTCGCCGCCTGGAACGGGCTGGCCATCGCCGCGCTGGCCGAGACCGGCGCGTACTTCGACCGGCCGGACCTGGTGGAGCGGGCCACCGAAGCCGCCGACCTGCTGGTGCGCCTGCACATGGACGAAGGGGCCCGGCTGTCCCGTACGTCGAAGGACGGCCGGGTCGGCGCCAACGCGGGGGTGCTGGAGGACTACGCCGACGTCGCCGAGGGCTTCCTCGCGCTGGCCTCGGTCACCGGAGAGGGCGTCTGGCTTGAATTCGCCGGGTTCCTGCTCGATCTCGTACTCGATCAGTTCGTCGGGGAGAACGGCACGCTGTACGACACCGCGCACGACGCCGAGCAACTGATCCGCCGGCCGCAGGACCCGACCGACAACGCCACGCCGTCCGGCTGGACGGCCGCTGCCGGGGCGCTGCTGTCATACGCCGCACACACCGGTTCCGAGGCTCACCGATCCGCCGCCGAGCGGGCGCTGGGCGTGGTCAAGGCACTCGGTCCGCGGGCGCCGCGGTTCATCGGGTGGGGTCTCGCCGTGGCCGAGGCGGTCGTCGACGGACCGCGCGAGGTGGCCGTGGTGGGGCCGGACGGCGACCCGGCGACCGTGGCGCTGCACCGCACCGCGCTGCTGGGCCGGGCACCGGGCGCGGTCGTCGCGGCCGGCGAGAGCGGCAGCGAGGAGTTTCCGCTGCTCGCCCACCGGCCGTTGATCGACGGGCGCCCGGCGGCCTACGTGTGCCGCAACTTCACCTGCGAGGCGCCGACCGCCGACCCGGCCGTGCTGGCGGGGCAGTTGGGCGGCCGTCAGTAGGCGACCAGCGAGATCGCGACGTACTGCGTGATGAACGCTGCCAGGGTGAGGGAGTGGAACACCTCGTGGAAGCCGAACCAGCGCGGTGACGGGTTGGGGCGCTTCAGCGCGTAGATGACCCCGCCCGCGCTGTAGAGCAGCCCGCCGACTATCACGCAGACCAGCACGGCCACGCCGCCCGCGTGCAGGAAGTCGGGCAGGAAGAAGACCGCGGCCCAGCCCATCGCGATGTAGCACGGTGTGTAGAGCCAGCGCGGGGCGCCGACCCAGAAGACCCGGAAGGCGATGCCCGCCAGGGCCGCCGCCCATATCGCCCAGAGCAGCGGGGTGGCCGTGGGCCCGGGGAGCAGCAGCAGGGCGAGGGGCGTGTAGGTGCCCGCGATGATCAGGAAGATGTTCGCGTGGTCCAGCCGGCGCAGTATCGCCTCGCCCACGTTTCCCCACGTCCCGCGGTGGTACACGGCACTGACCCCGAAGAGCATGCACGCCGTGAGGATGTAGATCGCGCAGGCTATCCGGGCCCGGGTGGAGTCGGCGAGGGCGACCAGTACCAGTCCCGCGACGATCACGGCCGGGAACATTCCGGTGTGCAGCCAGCCCCGCAGCTTCGGCTTCACCGGCGTCGGAAGGAGTTCGGTCGTCACTTCACGGGCGGCAGAAGTCATAGGTAGATGCTACCTACGGTTCCGTAGGTAGCCGAACCGGGCAGGAGGCGGCGGTGAGTGGCGATGCTCACGTGAGAGGCCCTCTGGACATATGGGCGGCAAACGCGGAGGATCATATGAGTAAGGTCGGCACCGGATGAGCGCCAGAGGGTCCACACGTGAAGCATCCGGGTCGTAGCCCCCAAGGGGCAGGCAACCCTCATCCCCGATTTACCTAGGAGCAATCGTGGCGCGCGACATCGCGGCTCCCGCTGTCCTTCCGACCCAGCACCAGGACCTGATCTCGTGGGTGAACGAGATCGCCGAGCTGACACAACCGGACAGCGTGGTCTGGTGCGACGGTTCCGAAGCCGAGTACGAGCGCCTGTGTGGGGAGCTCGTGGCCAAGGGGACCTTCACCGAGCTCGATCCGGTCAAGCGCCCGAACTCGTACTACGCGGCTTCCGACCCCTCGGACGTGGCGCGCGTCGAGGACCGTACGTTCATCTGCTCCGTCAAGGAGGAGGACGCGGGCCCGACCAACCGCTGGAAGGCTCCGGCGGAGATGCACGAGATCTTCACCGGTACCGACGGCAAGGGCGGTGTCTTCCGCGGTTCGATGCGCGGCCGGACGATGTACGTGGTGCCCTTCTGCATGGGCCCGCTCGGCTCGCCGCTCTCCGCGATCGGTGTGGAGATCACCGACTCCGCGTACGTCGCCGTCTCCATGCGCACCATGACCCGCATGGGACAGCCGGTCCTGGACGAGCTCGGCTCGGACGGCTTCTTCGTGAAGGCCGTGCACACACTGGGCGCGCCGCTCGCCGACGGCGAGAAGGACGTGCCGTGGCCGTGCAACTCGACCAAGTACATCTCGCACTTCCCGGAGGAGCGCGAGATCTGGTCCTACGGTTCCGGCTACGGCGGCAACGCCCTGCTGGGCAAGAAGTGCTACGCGCTGCGCATCGCCTCGGTGATGGCGCGGGACGAGGGCTGGCTCGCCGAGCACATGCTGGTGCTCAAGCTGACGCCGCCGCACGGTGAACCGAAATACGTCGCCGCGGCCTTCCCCTCGGCCTGCGGCAAGACCAACCTCGCCATGCTGGAGCCGACCATCCCCGGCTGGACCGTGGAGACTATCGGCGACGACATCGCCTGGATGCGCTTCGGCGAGGACGGCCGGCTGTACGCGATCAACCCGGAGGCCGGTTTCTTCGGGGTCGCGCCCGGCACCGGCGAGCACACCAACGCCAACGCGATGAAGACCCTGTGGGGCAATTCCGTCTTCACCAACGTCGCGCTCACCGATGACGGTGACGTCTGGTGGGAGGGCATGACCGAGGAGACGCCCGCGCACCTCACGGACTGGAAAGGCAACGACTGGACCCCCGAGTCCGGCACCCCCGCCTCGCACCCCAACGCCCGCTTCACCGTGCCGGCCGGACAGTGCCCGACCATCGCGCCGGAGTGGGAGGACCCCAAGGGCGTGCCGATCTCGGCGATCCTCTTCGGTGGCCGCCGCGCCTCCGCCGTCCCGCTGGTCACCGAGTCGTTCGACTGGAACCACGGTGTCTTCCTCGGTGCAAACGTCGCCTCGGAGAAGACCGCCGCGGCCGAGGGCAAGGTCGGCGAGCTGCGCCGCGACCCGTTCGCCATGCTGCCGTTCTGCGGCTACAACATGGGCGACTACATGGGCCACTGGGTCAAGGTCGGAGCCGACAAGGACCCGGCCGAGCTCCCGAAGATCTACTACGTGAACTGGTTCCGCAAGAACGACGCGGGCAAGTTCGTCTGGCCCGGATTCGGCGAGAACAGCCGCGTGCTGAAGTGGATCGTCGAGCGCCTGGAGGGCACCGCCGAGGGTGTGGAGACCCCCATCGGCATCCTGCCGGCCAAGGGCTCCCTGGACACCAAGGGCCTGAACGTCTCGGAAGCCGACATGGACTTCCTGCTCACCGTCGACAAGGAGGTCTGGCGCGAGGAGGCGTCGCTGGTGCCCGAGCACCTCAACACCTTCGGCGATCACGCTCCGAAGGAGCTGTGGGACGAGTACCGCGCGCTGGTCCGGCGCCTGGGCTGACACCCCGGCGGCTGCCCGATCCACGCGGCGGGTTCACCGACATCCGCCCTGACCTGTGGGGTCTTCCCGACCCGTCGCGTTCGCCCGGCCCTCCGCGCCCCTCACGGCGCGGGGGGCCGGGCCTCTGGCATACGGGTGTGCGGCACGGGGTGGTGGTGTGTGGCGCCCGGTTCGCGCGCCTTCGCGGCCCGCGAACCGGGGCCGTTCAGTGGGCGCCGGTCAGATGCCGGGCTGCCGTGTGGGCGTCCATCCGCTCGGCCGCGAGGATCGCGGCGGCGGTGTCCGCCCGGGAGGCGGCGACGACCAGGGCGCGGCCGGCCAGGGCGTGGGCGCGCTGGTGGAGGGCCGTCTCGTCGGCAGTCGGCCCGGTGTTCTCCGGTCCGGTCCGGCGGATCGGCGCGGCGCCGCGCAGCCTGGTCACCTGGGCCGCTATGCGGTCGCCCTCGGCGGTCAGACCCAGCTCGTCCGTGAGGGCCAGCAGCGCGGCCAGGTGGCCTGCGAGCTGGATGTCCAGCTCCTCCTCGCGGGAGCGGTGCGGGTAGGCGGTGCCGTTCTCGGCCATCGTGTGGACCGACTTGGTGCGGATCGGTTCATACATGGGATGGCCTCCTTCTCGTGGACAGGAGACCATCTTAGCTTAGATTCTGTCTAAAGTTGACTGCGATCCTGTGGTGATCTGTCTCGCTCTACCGCTGCACGTAGCCGTCCAGGAAGGTGCCGATCCGGGTCACCGCGTCGGTGAGTTCCTTGGTCGTCGGCAGCGTCACGATGCGGAAGTGGTCGGGCTCCGGCCAGTTGAAACCGGTGCCCTGCACGACCATGATCTTCTCGGCCCGCAGCAGGTCCAGGACCAGCCGGCGGTCGTCCTTGATCTTGTAGACCTTCGGGTCGAGACGCGGGAAGAGATAGAGCGCGCCCTTGGGCTTGACGCAGGTCACCCCGGGGATCCGGGTGAGCAGCTCGTACGCCGTGTCGCGCTGTTCCAGGATGCGGCCGCCGGGCAGGACCAGGTCCTGGATGGACTGCCGGCCGCCCAGCGCGGTGGCCACCGCGTGCTGCGAGGGCATATTGGCGCAGAGCCGCATGTTGGCGAGAATCGTCAGACCCTCGATGTAGGAGGAGGCGTGCGCCTTCGGGCCGCAGACCGCCAGCCAGCCGGAACGGAACCCGGCGACCCGGTAGTTCTTGGAGAGACCGTTGAAGGTCAGCACCATCAGGTCGGGGGCCAGCGCGGCGGTGGGGGTGTGGGTGGCTCCGTCGTAGAGGATCCGGTCGTAGATCTCGTCGGAGCAGACGATCAGGTTGTGCCTGCGGGCGATCTCGGTGATGCCGCGCAGCATCTCGTCGTCGTACACCGCACCCGTCGGGTTGTTCGGGTTGATGATCACGATCGCCTTGGTGCGGTCGGTGACCTTGCGCTCGATGTCGGCGAGGTCCGGCATCCAGTCGGCCTGCTCGTCGCAGCGGTAGTGCACGGCCGTGCCGCCGGCCAGCGATACGGACGCCGTCCACAGCGGGTAGTCCGGCGCGGGGACCAGCACCTCGTCGCCGTCGTCGAGCAGTGCCTGCATCGACATCTGGATCAGCTCGGAGACGCCGTTGCCGAGGTAGATGTCCTCGACGCCGAGGTCGATGCCCTTGGTCTGGTAGTGCTGCATCACGGCGCGGCGCGCGGAGAGCAGACCCTTGGCGTCGCCGTAACCGTGAGCGCCCCCCAGGTTGCGCAGCATGTCCTCGAGGATCTCCGGCGGGCACTCGAAGCCGAAGGCCGCCGGGTTACCGGTGTTCAGCTTCAGGATGCGGTGACCTGCCGCTTCCAGCCGCATTGCCTCCTCGAGCACCGGGCCCCGGATTTCGTAACAGACGTTGGCGAGCTTCGTTGACTGGATCACCTGCATGTCCGCCACTTTAGCCCGAGCGGCGTGTGGGGGGGGTGTCCGGAGACGCCGTGGTGTTTTCGCCCACACGGGGCGTGGGCGGCCTCACGCCCGCCCCGGTGAACGTCCCGGTGTACGCCGCACCGAGCGCCCCGCGAGGATCTCCGTGCGCTTGCCGTCCTCGATCACGAAGCGGCCGTCGATCAGGACGTGCGGGATGCCGGTGGGCAGGGTGCGGGGCGCGTCGAAGGTGGAACCGGCCGCCACCGTCTGCGGGTCGAAGAGCACCAGGTCGGCGCGGTAGCCCTCGCGGACCAGGCCCCGGTCCGGAAGCCGCAGCCGGGCGGCGGGCCGGGAGGTCAGGTGGGCCACGCACTCCTCCAGGCTGAGCACCCCCAACTCGCGCACGTAATGACCGAGGTACTGCGGGAACGTGCCGTAGGCGCGCGGATGCGGCTTGTCGCCCTGCAGGATGCCGTCACTTCCGCCGGTGTGCACGGGGTGACGCATGATCTGCCGGACGTTGTCCTCGTGGCCGACGTGCTGCAGGATCGTCGATCCGAGCCGGTCCTCGATCAGCAGCCGGCGCGCGGTGACCCACGGTTCTTCTCCGCGCTCGGCGGCACTGCGGGCGACCGTCCGGCCGGCGTAGCCGGCGAGCGCCGGATCACGGACCCCGGAGATCTCGATGGTGTCCCATTCGATAGGCACCCCGTGGCAGCCGTCGGCGCCCTCGACCTCCATCACCCGGCGGATGCGCTCCGCCGTCGCGTCGTCCGTCAGCCGCGCCATGATCGCGTCGGGGCCGCCCTCGCTCGCCCAGCTGGGCAGCATCGCGACCAGGGTGGTGCAGCCCGGGGTGTACGGATAGGTGTCGAGAGAGATGTCGGCGCCGCCCGCCAGGGCCCGGTCGAGCAGGTCGAGCAGCTCGGGCGCCTTTCCCTTGTTCACCCCGAAGTTCATGGTGGCGTGCGCCAGGTGCAGGGCGCAGCCCGCGGCCCGGGTCAGGCCGACCATCTCCTCGTACGCCTGGAGCGCGCCGGCCCCGTAACTGCGGTGGTGCGGGCAGTAGTAGCCGTCGTAGCGCGCCACCACCCGGCACAGCTCGGTGAGTTCGGCGTCGTCCGCGTACATCCCCGGCGTGTAGGTGAGCCCGGACGACATGCCCACGGCGCCCTGTTCCAAGCCCTCCGCGACCAGCTGTTCCATCCGCCGGATCTCGTCGTCGGTGGCGGGCCGGTCGTCCCAGCCGACCGCGTACATCCGCACGGTGCCCTGCGGGATCAGGTACGCCGCGTTCACCGCGATGCCCCGGTCCAGCCGGTCCAGATAGCCGCCGACGGTCCGCCAGTCGAAGTCGATGTCGGAGCCGTCGCCGTTCCAGCCGGTGATGGCCCGGCGGACCTGGCCGAGCGTCCGGTCGTCCACCGGCGCGTACGACAGGCCGTCCTGGCCGAGGACTTCGAGCGTCACGCCCTGCGCGGCCTTCGCCTCGTGCCCCGGGTCGCGCAGCAGCGCCAGATCGGAGTGGGCGTGCATGTCGATGAAGCCGGGCGAGAGTGCGAGACCGTCCGCATCGAGCACCCGCACCGCGCCCGGCCGCCGGCCGGCCCCCTCGCGGACGATGCCGGTGATACGGCCGCCGTCGACGGCGACGTCGGCGCGGTAGGAGGCGCCGCCGGTGCCGTCGATGACGCGGACGTCGCGGATGACGAGATCCATGACCTGGTGCCGGCCTCTCAGAAGTACGTGCGGATGTAGTCGGTGACGGTGCCGTCCGCCTCGACCAGCGGGATCAGCTGCCACTTGTCGAACGAGGTGCACGGGTGGGACAGCCCGAGCCCCACCCAGTCGCCGACCTCCAGGTCGGCCTCTTCGGTGGTCCGCAGCCAGCCGTGCTGGTCGGAGAGACCGCTGACCGAAATGCCGGTGGCGGGCCGGATCTCGCCGGTGCGCGCGTCCCTGACCACCTGTGCCTCCGGCAGGTCCAGGTCGTACGCGGCGTCGCGCTTGCCCGCGTTGACGAACGCCTGCTCGCCGGTCGGCCGGGACACCACCTGGGCCCAGAGGCGGAACGCGGGCTGCAGGGCGCCCTCTTCGGGCACCCGGTTGAAGGGAGTGATGTGCTTGTAGTGGCCGTCGTCGTGCGAGACGTACGCACCGGAGCGCAGCAGTTTCAGCACCGGCGCGGAAAGCTCGGGGACCTCGGCGAAGACGTCGGCCACCGCGTCGAACCAGGCGCTGCCGCCCGCGCTCAGCACGATCTCGTCGAGTCCCTCGAAGTGGCCCGCGCCGTCGAGGGCGACGGCCAGCGCGACGAGCCGGCGCAGCCAGTCGCGCACCCTCCCCCAGCCTTCGGCCGGGGAGACCCCCTTGCCGTCGGCGCCGGGCACCTCGCCCTCGTACCCGGCGACACCGACCAGGCGCAGCGTCCGGGTGGCGGCCACCGCGTCTGCGACCGCCGCGCAGTCGGCTTCGGTACGGGCGCCGGTCCTGGCCCCGTCTCCCGCGCCCAGCTCGACGACCACGTCCACGGGGCGTACACAGCCGCGCAGCGCCGCGTCCATCAGCTCGACGCCGCGCACCGAGTCGACGTAGCAGAGGAACCGGAAGCCGGGGTCGGCCGCGAGCTCGCCGGCGATCCACTGCAGCGCCGCCGCGTCCACGACCTCGTTGGCCACGAAGATCCGCTGCACCCCGAAGGCACGGGCCACCCGCACCTGGTGCGGCACGGCCAGGGTGATACCCCAGGCGCCGCGCTCGGTCTGCCGGTCGAAGAGCTGTGGGGCCATCGAGGTCTTGCCGTGCGGGGCGAAGGCCAGGCCGTGCCGTGCGGAGTAGGTCTCCATCAGCGCCAGGTTGTGCTCCAGCGACTCGGCGGAGAGCGCGAGCACCGGGGTGGTGAACCCGCCGGTGAAGAGGTTCCGCCGCTCGGCAGCCAGCGCGTCGACGGTCAGTCCGGCAGCGCCGGGCGGCAGTCCCTTGAACCGATGGTCGACCACTTCGTCGCTGGTGATGGAGCCGCTGGTCATGGAGCCTCCCGGAGAGTCGCGTTGCAACCTGTGCAACGCTCATTGCGCCTATCGCTCACTGCTGTCTAACATCCGAGCCATCGCCGGGTCAACGGATCGCCCGGCCGCCGCCCACCCATCAAGGAGCACGAGCGAACGTGACCGCGCAACACACACCCGTGGACGTCGTCTGTCTCGGCGAGTCCATGGTCACGTTCCTGCCCTCGCAACCGGGCCGCCTCGCCGACGTACCGTCCTTCGACCGCGGCATCGGCGGCGCCGAGTCCAACGTCGCCTGTGTGCTGGCCGCCGCCGGCCACACCGCGAAGTGGGTCAGCCGGGTCGGCGCCGACGGCTTCGGCGACCACCTGGTCGAGACGATCGCCTCGTACGGCGTCGACACCTCCGCCGTCCAGCGCGATCCGCACCGGCCCACCGGCGTCTACTTCCGCACCGCCGAGGACCGCGACGGCGACACCCACGAGGTGGCCTACTACCGGGCCGGCTCCGCGGCCGCCGCGATGTCCCCGGCGAGCTTCCGGCGCGACGACCTGTGGTCCGGGCGCATCCTGCACCTGTCCGGCATCACCGCCGCGCTGTCCCCCGACTGCCTCGCCCTGATGCGCGAACTCACCGCCCCCGCCCCGGGCCGCCCGCTGGTGTCCTTCGACGTCAACCACCGACCGGGCCTGTGGCACGAGGCGGACGGACCGCAGGTCCTGCTCGACCTGGCACGCGGGGCGGACGTGGTGTTCGTGGGGGAGACGGAAGCGGAGACGGCCTGGGGCCTCCACGGCCCCGAGGCAATTCGCCGCGCCCTGCCGGAGCCGGGGGTACTGGTGGTCAAGCGGGGGGCTGCTGGGGTAGTGGTGTTCTCTGCTGACCCGATGCGAAATCAAGCCCCTCCTGGGGGTCCCCCCGGACGGAGTCTGGGGGAGCTTGAGGAGCGGGGGCCCGGGGGCGCAGCCCCCGAAACCGTCACGTACATCCCAGCGCTCCGCGTAACCGTCGCCGCCCCCATCGGCGCAGGCGACGCCTTCGCCGCCGGCTACCTCTCCGCCACCCTCCGCGACCTCCCGGTCAGGGAGCGCGCGCGGCACGGCCACCTGGCGGCAGCCGCCGCCCTCACCGTCCACGGCGACCTCGCCGCGCCACCGGCCCGGGCCCACGCGGACCGGCTCGCGGGCCTCGACGACGCCGCCTGGGGGAGACTGCGGGTCGGCCCCGGCTGGACCGGGGCCCCGGAGCAGGAGGTACGTACGACATGAGCCAGACCGTGGACCGCGCTCTCTCGATCCTGCCGCTGCTCGCGCAGGGGCCGGCCGACCTCGGTCAGGTCGCCGAGCGACTCGGCGTTCACAAGTCCACCGCGCTGCGACTGCTGCGTACGCTCCTTGAGCACGGACTCGTCTACCGCCAGCAGGACCAGCGCTACCGTCTCGGCACCCGGCTCTTCGCCCTCGCCCAGGAGGCCGTCGAGAACCTCGACGTACGCGAGATCGCCCACCCCTACCTGGCGGAACTCAACGAGGAGTGCGGGCACACCGTGCATCTCGCGGTGTACGAGGAGAACGAGGTCCTCTACATCGACAAGGTCGACAGCCGCTACCCGGTACGGATGTACTCCCGTATCGGCAAGCCCGTCGCGATCACCGTCGCCGCCGTGGCCAAGCTGCTGCTCGCGGACCTGCCCGAGCCGGAGCGGCGGGCCGTCGCAGAGCGGCTCGACTACCCCACGTACACGGCCCGTTCGACACCGAACGCCGGCGCCTTCCTGAAGGAGCTGGCCGCCGTACGCGAACAGGGCTGGGCCACCGACCTCGGTGGCCACGAGGAGTCCATCAACTGCGTCGCGGCCCCCATCCGGGGCGTGGACGGCCGCGTCGTCGCCGCGATGTCGATGTCGGCGCCCAATGTGGTCGTCAGCGCGGAGGAACTCCTCACCCTGCTGCCTCTGGTGCGCCGCACCGCCGACGCCATCAGCGGCGAGTACGCGGGCACGGCGCCGCAGCCCAAGTCCGTATCCCCGACCGCCAACCGGACCGACCCCCCGACCGTCCACCGGACCGACCCCCCGAAGGAAACCCGAGCATGACCGAGAAGACCGCACTCACCCCGTCCACCCACACCACCCCGCCGGCGAAATTCTCGCACGGCGTCTGCAAGGGGAACATCCTCCAGGTCGCCGGCCAGGTCGGCTTCCTGCCCGCCGTCGAGGGCCAGGCACCGACCCCGGCAGGCCCGACCCTGCGCGAGCAGACCCTGCAGACCTTCGCCAACGTCAAGGCGATCCTGGAGGAGGGCGGCGCGAGCTGGGACGACGTGATGATGATGCGCGTCTACCTCACGGACGTGGACCACTTCGCGGAGATGAACGAGATCTACAACGCCTACTTCGAGGAGCAGGGCCTCAAGGCCCCTGCCTCGGCCCGCACCACCGTGTACGTGGGTCTGCCCCCGGGCCTGCTCATCGAGGTCGACGCGCTGGCCGTACTCGGCTGATCGAGAGCCTTCCGATCATCCCGCAGCACATCACCACACCGCACCACGACACGGCGCCCCGTTCCCACCCGCACCACGGGGCGCCGTGTCGCGCTCCGCCCTGCCCTGAAGTCCCCCTGGTAACAATGGAGTTCCCCTGATGTACTTCGCCGCAGCCACCCCTGCCGCGCCACCGCACACGGGCGGTCTGCTCGCCCTCGTCGGCGGCACCACCGGTCTGCTGCTCGTCGCAGCCCTGGGCATCGCCCTCCTTCTCTTCCTGATCATCAAGGTCAGACTGCAACCGTTCGTCGCGCTGCTCGGCGTCTCCATAGCCGTCGGCCTCGCGGCGGGGCTCTCCGTCACGGAACTCTTCGGCACCGTCCAGAAGTCGTCGTCCGTCTCGATGATCGAGTCCGGTATGGGCGGCATCCTCGGACACATCGCGATCATCATCGGCCTCGGCACGATGCTCGGCGCCATCCTCGAAGTCTCCGGCGGCGCCGAGGTGTTGAGCGGCCGTCTGCTCAACCTCTTCGGCGAGAAGCGCGCCCCGCTCGCCATGGGCCTCACCGGCCTCATCTTCGGTATCCCGGTCTTCTTCGACGTCGGCATCTTCGTCCTCGCACCGATCGTCTACGCCGCCGCCAAACGGTCCGGCCGGTCCATCGTCCTGTACGCGATGCCGCTGCTCGCGGGCCTGTCGATGACCCACGCCTTCCTGCCCCCGCACCCGGGCCCGGTCGCCGCCGCCGCACTCTTCCACGTATCCCTCGGCTGGATCATCGTCATCGGCGCCGCGTGCGGGCTCCCCGCGGTCGCGGCCGCCTGGGTGTACGCCGCGTGGATCGGCAAGCGGCTCTTCGTCGAGGTGCCTCAGGACATGGTCGAGGCCGCGGCCGAGGCCAAGGCGGCGGTCCTCGCCGAGCAGCAGGCTTCCGGCGTCAAGCAGCAGGAGAAGCCGGTCCCGCTGGGCACCGTGCTCGCTATCATCGGCACCCCGCTGATCCTGATCCTGCTCGCCACGTTCTCCTCGATCGTCCTCGACCCCTCGACGCTCCGCTCGGTCCTGGAGTTCTTCGGCCACCCCTTCGTCGCCCTGACGATCGCGCTCTTCCTCTCGTACTACCTGCTCGGCATCCGCCGCGGCTGGAGCCGCAAGTCCCTGGAAGCGGTCTCCACCGCCTCCCTCAAGCCGGTCGGCAACATCCTGCTGGTGGTCGGCGCGGGCGGCATCTTCGGCGCGGTCCTCAAGGGCAGCGGCATCGCGGACGCCCTCGCCAAGACCTTCAACGACGTCGGCCTGCCGGTCATCCTGCTCGCCTACCTGATATCCCTGGTCCTGCGCGTCGCCCAGGGCAGCGCCACCGTCGCCATCGTCACCACGGCCGGCATCGTGCTTCCCCTGGTCGAAGGCCAGGGCCTCTCCCAGGCCCACCTCGCCCTGGTCATCATGGCCATCTCGGCCGGTTCCATCTTCGCCTCGCACGTCAACGACGGCGGCTTCTGGATGGTCGCCAAGTACTTCGGCATCTCGGAACGCGACACCCTGAAGTCGTGGACGGTCCTGGAGTCGGTCCTCTCGGTAGCCGGCTTCGCGATGGCGGCGCTGCTGAGCCTGGTCATCTAGCGCGGGGCCGCGAACGGCACGCACGGGGCGGGGCTTCGCAGGTAGGGGTCCCGCCCCGGCCCTTGCGTTTGCGGCAGGAGGGCCGGCGCGGAGGAGCCGGACACGAAGGTCGCTGCAGCGCGAAGTCCTATCCGCGCTTGCGGAGGAACGCCTCCAGTTCGGCGGCACCGGTCAGCATCGCGCGCCCGCGGGCGGACAGCCCGTCGCGCCAGTCGCAGAGCGCGGCTTCCAGCGGCTCCAGACCGCCTGCCGCCCGGACCTGGGCGATCAGCTGGGCGGTCTGCTCCAGCAGGTAGCCGCCCCGCCTGAGCTGGTGGGCCAGCCGGGCGTCCCGTACGTCGGCCTCGTCATAGACGCGGTACCCGGTCAGCGGGTCGCGGCGCGGGCTCACCAGCCCGGCACGCTCCCAAGCGCGCAGCGTCGCGGGCCGGATCCCGAGCTTCCCGGCCAGCGGCCCGATGAACGTGCCGCCGGACCGGGACACTGCGTCCGGTCCGGATCCGACACCGGGTTCGGAGGCCGTGGTGGGCGCCAGGCCGCGGAGCGTGCTCTCCACGGTCTGCAGGGTCCGCCGGTCGTCGAGGAGCTGGGCGTGGCCGGTGTCGATGAGGCGGAGAGCCTCATCGACCGCGCCCTCATTCACCGCCCGCATGATCGACGTCGCCGTCCGGTGCCCGTGGCCGGGAACCAGGGCGAGGAACGCGCGCAGGGCCCCGGCGTGCAGTGGCGTATAGGTGCGGTAGCCGTGGGATGTGCGACCGGCCGCAGGAAGAATGCCGGCCTCCTCATAGTTCCTGACCGCCTGCGTGGACAGACCATGCTCGCGCGCCAGGTCAACCGGCCTGAGCCGCTCACCGCTTTGAAGGTTCCGTCCCATAACCTCGCCAATATTCGGGAAAGGTCTCAACCGAAGGTTCAACGATACCGTTGAAGGCATGGCCACTGACATCAGCGACATCACCCATGCCGTCGAGGCAGCCGCCGTCATGAGACTGTTCCCGGACCGGCCCCGGCTGCTCGCTCTCGGCGAGCCCACCCACGGCGAGGACACTCTGCTCGACCTGCGCAACCAACTTTTCCGGGAGCTCGTCGAGCAGGAGGGCTACCGGACGATCGCGATCGAGAGCGACTGCATGAGGGGCCTGGTCGTGGACGACTACGTCACCTCTGGGACGGGCGACCTCGACGAAGTCATGGAGCACGGATTCAGCCACGGCTGGGGCGCGTCCGCCGCCAACCGCGAACTCGTGCGCTGGATGCGCGCCCACAACGACGGCCGGCCCGCGTCCGAGTATCTCCGCTTCGCCGGTTTCGACGGCCCACTGGAGATCACTGGAGCCGAAAGCCCCAGGCCGGCCCTCACCGCACTCCACCGCTACCTTTCGTCCCGGTTTGACGCACACCTGCTCCCCTGCACCGCGGAGACACTCGACCACCTGCTCGGCGCCAACGACCGGTGGACCAATCCCGCCGCGATGATGGATCCGGCTCAGTCCACGGGGCAGTCGGCCGACGCCAGGGAGCTGAGGCTGCTCGCCGACGATCTGGTGGCGCTGCTCGAGGCACAGATGCCGCACCTGATCACGGCGACATCGCGGGACGACCGGGACTTGGCCCGCCTGTACGGGCGCACCGCGACCGGCCTGCTGCGCTACCACCACTGGATGGCAGACACCTCACCGGCGCGCATGACCCGGATGGTGGGTCTGCGGGACCAGATGATGGCCGACAACCTCATCGCCCTCGCCGAACGTGGCCCGGGACTGGTCCACGCTCACAACGGCCATCTCCAGCGGAACCGGAGCAGCATGCGGATGGGTGACCTACCGCTCGAGTGGTGGAGCGCCGGCGCGCTGGTGAGCGCCCACCTGGGCGAGGGGTACACCTTCCTGGCCACGGCCCTCGGCACGATCCGGCACCAGGGAGTGGGCACCCCGCCACCCGACACCGTCGAAGGACTCCTGTACGCGCTCCCGGAGGACCGTTACATCGTCGACGCCCCGCGGCTGGCCACCGCCTTCGGCGGCACACCGCCAGCCCCTCGCGTGTCCCCCTACTACGGCTACTCCCCACTCGACCCGGCCCACCTGGCCGGAAACGACGGGATCGTATTCGTCAAGGCCGTCCCGCAGACAACGAAGCCGACAGCAAACCAGTAGGCAGCTCAAGGGCTTGGGGCGTTCACGTTGTCGCCGTTCGCACCAGGCGCGGCGGCGGGCGCACAGTGCGCAACCCCTGGCCGGGCTCGCACAGTCGGGGACGGGCACCAATGTCGCTGCCCCGGCGGGAAGAGGCGCCACCCATCGTGTTCCGGGCAGCGCTTCAGCGCGAGTCGGGGTCCGAGCTGCTCAGTTCGTTCTCTTCGTTCCCTGTGATGGTCGCGGTCGGTAGCGGCCCGGAGTCAGGGGCGGCCCACCCGTCCCAACCGGCCGGCCAGGAAATCGTCGGTTGTGTAGTCGGCGCCCCTGTCGGCGGCTTCAAGGGCTTGCGCGAAGGCGGCTGCTTCACCGGCAGTCAGCCCGCCTTGCCGGACCATGCGCGCCAGCAGTTTGTGGATGCTGAACGGTGTGACGTGATGAAAGGTCGATTCGACGCGCGCGTTGTAGTCCTCGCTCAGCATGTGAGGGTCCGTATGCTGGAGCCTTTCGGCCATGGCCATGATCACCGACTCTGCCCAGTGCTCTGCCGGATGCTTCAGGCTTCTGCCGCTGCGCAAGATGTCCTGGATCTCGATCACGCGGTCAGGTATGACGAAGGTGCTGGTGTCCACCGGGTCGCCGAGCCAGTCCAACTGCCCTAAAGCCTCGGTGGCCAGACTTTGGAGGCATGGCTCCCCTCGGCCGGCCAAGCCGACCAGTTCGTCGTGGACAACGTCCAACAAGACACGTCTCTGCGAGGAGAGTTCACCTTCGACAGCCTTGCGCAGGGCGTCGTCAGCGGCGAGAGACAGGAGAGAGGACGTGTCGACGAACCACAGGGCGCGCTTCCGGGGCGCGGGAGCTGTCACCGCGCCGGCCGCATTCAGACGAGCACCTCGGGTTCAGCTTCCATTACCGCATCCCACAGTGCTTCGTCGTCTTCACGTTGGAGCAGGGTCGCAACTACTCCGAGCCCCACAAGCTGATTGCGGGCAGCCTCCACCGCCGCGCCCAAGAGGCGCTCAGGGGCTCGGACGGTGCGCCGGACCGTGATGGCCGCACCGGTGGGAGCGACCGACGCGTGACGTGTGACGAGGCTGCGGGCCCCCTGCTCTCGCAGTTTCTGGCCCTGCTCGAAGGTGATCCGTCCCAGGACACACAGCTGGTAGACCAAGGCGGCCACGGAAACGCCGAATTGCTCCATGAGGGCTACCACGCTGCGCTCGGTGACCTGCCCAGCACTCAGCCATCCGAGGGTCTCGCGAATGCCCTCCTCGGGCATCAGCAGGTGGCCCGCAAAGGCATTGACGCGCCTTTCCTGCAGGGTGTCGGCGAACATGTCCCGGGCGCCCTCGTTGATGACATCCCGAGGGTCGCCCAGCAGGTGATGCCCGAGTTCGTGGGCCAGAGTGAATCGCACGTGACCCTGCGAGAAGTCCGTACTGGCCACGATCAGTGCGACGCCGTCGCCGTGGATACACAGGCCGTCAGTTGTGTTGCCGAGCGGGGAGAGCGCTACGTCAACTCCGAAATGTCGCTCGATCAGTCCGGGGAGGTCGCCCAGCTCGTGCGATCCCAGATCCAGCCCGCGGCGCGTGTGCTCCGCAAGGCGCCTGCCCTGCCGTTCGGCCTCCTGCTTGTTGCGCGGGCGCCCGGAGAGTTCTCCGCGTGCGTAGTCAAGGACCTGCCGGCCCGCCAAGGTCGGCGAAGAGGGTGGCGGCGCCGCGCGCTGGACCAGGACGTCCTCGACCTCCAGCAACTCCAGAGCGCGGCGTTTGGCATTGCAGTTCTCGTCAGGGCCGGTATCGCCTGCCAGCCGGTGTGCCATGGCCAGGGCCGACCGGGAGGGCTTGCCAAGCAGGTGGGCGACTGTCACGCCCAAAGCTTCCGCGAACTTCGGAAGCTCTCTGACGCTTACCTTGCGCCGCCCGTTCTCGATCTTCGAGATCTTGTCCTTACCCAGGCCGACCATGGCGCCCAAAGCTTCACCCGTGAGCGCACGCCGCGCGCGAGCTTGCCCTACCCGGCGCCCGACATCTGCGGCGGGAGCAGCATCCGGCGACGGATCTGCTGGGGCCAATGGGCCCAGCGCCCCCAGGCCGGTCAGTTCGTCTCGCACAACCGCCTCCCTCGCGTCGTCGTGTTCTCCACAGTGTCGCAACCGCACCCCATTGACGCAACTTTCCCTACGGATGAGTTGCGATTTCAGGGATTCGGCAGCATACCCGGAAGGGAAGGGGGCAGCGAGGCGGCATCTTCGGCGCGATCTCCGGGGCAGCGGCTTCCGTTCGCCGGCGACCGCCGGACACCCTTCGCGCAGCTGACGGCTACCGCCGCTGCTTCCAGTTGGCCCGGACGAGTTCGTACTCGACATCGCCCTGCTCGGATCCGGCGATCGTCTCCGGCCAGTCCTTAGGACAACGATGCATCCTTACGCCGGGTGAGGTACAAGCCGGATGGAGCATCTCTGACGTATCAGGTCCATCCCGACTGTGCCGCGGTGGTCGACGAAGCGACACGGCCATGTGACCGGTCACTCCGGATGGGCCACTGCCTCCTTCTGCAGTTGCACCGCCGCCACCAGGCTGAGCCGCGGCTCTGCCTGGCGCAGCGCCTTCACCGCAGCGACCGACGCGATCTCCCCGCTGAAGCCGACGGCCGCCAGCCGGTCACGCACCCAGCGGGCGCGCAGCCGGTTTTCGGTGGCGTCGGCGGTGGACTCGACCAGCGCGGCGGCGCGTTCCAGGCCCGGCCGCTCCTCGGGTGGCGCATCGGCCAGCGCCCGACGCAGAGCCTCGGAGACCAGGTCCGCATCCCGGATGACAAGCACGGAGTTGTGCTTTCTGCTCAGTCGCGTCATAGCTGTCATGTGGATCACCTTGGCCGGTGGCGCCCGGCGTGGCAAGGAACTTGAGGGGCATCAGAGCCTCCGTCAGGTCCGCGCCGACGGCGGCCACCGCGTGGAGCTCGCCGCTGCCCCGGCGGAGCCATAGATGGGGCGGTGCCTCTGGCATTACCGTGGCGCGATGGTGCACGTGCGGGAGATGGACAGGGCTGATATCGAGGCCGTCTCGACGATCCGGGTCCGGGGGTGGCAGGCGGCATACGTCGGCATGCTTCCCCAGACGTACCTGGATGCGATGACGGTCGAAGGTGATGCCGTTCGGCGGCGGCGGTTCTTCTCTCAGCCACGTCGGCAGTCACGGGACCTCGTGGCGATCGGTGACCATGGCCCGGTGGGGTGGATCTGCTTCGGGCCGTGTCGAAGTGAGATATCCGTTCCGGGGCAGGCAGGTGAGGTCTACGCCGTGTACGTCTCGCCGGATCTGACCGGTCAGGGCATCGGCCGAAAGCTCCTGAGGGCGGCTCACGCGCAGATGAAGGGCCAGGGGTTCGAAGCGTCGGCCTTGTGGGTTCTCTCCGACAACCAACGCGCCCGGCGCTTCTACGAGCGGGCCGGCTATCAAGCCGACGGTGCAAGTCAAGACGACTCCTATGGCGAGATCACGCTCACCGAACTCCGCTACCAGCGCGTGCTCTGAGTACCGGGCAGCGTAGCCGTGGTGTCGGTGACGTATCCGGGGTCGTCGGTCGGATATCGGTGGGGTCAGGCACCTTTTGAGAGGTCCTGCCGGGTTCCCATCCGGCTTCGGGTTGAGCAAGAGGAGCACACATGACGATCAACGTTCGGCCGGGAAGCACCGTGATGTTCACCGGCGATTCGATCACCGACTGCCAACGGCTGGAGAGCGAAGAGGGGCTCGGGTTCGGCTACCCGCTGCGCGTCGCGGGCGAGTGGGGCTTCAGGCACTCGGACCGGCCCGTGACCTGGCTGAACACCGGGGTCGGGGGCCACAAGGTGATGGATCTGGAATCCCGGTGGCAGGCGGACGTGCTCGACGCGCGACCGGACGTGGTGTCGATCCTCGTCGGCGTCAATGACACGGGCTGGCACAGTCTCGACCCGGACGGCTACCTGATCTCCGCGGAGGAGTTCGCCGCGGGTTACGACCGGCTGCTCGCGCCGCTGGCCGCGGCGGGCACGGAGCTGATTCTCATCGAGCCGTTCCTCCTGCCGATCAGCGGCAGCGTCGAGGCAGGTGACATGTACGTCGACGATGAGGTCCGGAAGAAGTGGCGGGCCGATCTGGACCCGAAGATCCAGGTCGTGCGCGAGCTCGCCCGCGCATACGGCGCGCACCTGCTCGCCGCGGACGGCATGTTCGCCGAACTCGCTGCGGCAACCGGGCCGGAGTACTGGGCCGCGGACGGCGTGCACCCGACGCCGGCCGGTCACGCCGCACTCGCGTCGGCCTGGCTGCGCCTGGTCGCGTAACGCACTTGGTGTTTCATGGCCGGATGAACCTCGGACCTCTGGAGCTCCTGCGCGATGCGGTGGACCGCACACGTGCGCTGACCCGTGGCCGGCCGGCCACCGGCCGAACCCATGATGACGCCGACGAGATCACCGGCACCTTCGCCACGGACAGTGCCCTCGGTTTCGACCCGTTCCCTCTGCTCAGGGCACTGCACCGGGCCGGAGCCCGAACCGTGGTGATCGGTCAGGTCGCGGGGATCATGCACGGATCGGCCGAGCTGACCGGAGACCTTGACCTGCTGTGGGACGGAGATGCGACGCGGGCTGACGCGTTGTCGGCTGCCTTCGCCGCTGTGGACAGCCGCCTTACCGACGACAACGACATGCCCGTCGCGCTCGGGCCGGCGGCCTTCCTCAGTCCCAAGGTCCAGTTCGAGTCGTCCCGAGCGAGTGGTGACTGCTGTACTCCGGCTCTGCCCTGGGGGGAGTTGCCGGTCCAGGACTTCCTCAGCCGTGCGCTCACCGTTTCCGGCCCGGACGGTTCGGAGGTCCACTACCTGCGCCGTGAGGACCTGATCCGGATGCGCCGGGCAGTCGGGCGCCCGAAGGACCTGCGCCGGGCAGCCGAACTCGAGAGCGGCTGACGGCTCCCTCACCGCAGCCCGGGCAGGCGGCGCAGATCGCTGTCACAGCCCACCGTGCGGGCAGCATCACGTGGCAGGCGGTGGCCAACGCGATGTTCACCGCCGCCACCCTCGCGCATGTACAGGCTCAAGGTCTCCGGCGCGGCCCACACGACCAGCGCCGTGCCCCGCAGTACCTTCCGGATCAGCCCGGTCGCCCGCGACACCGGGACCTACGTCGTCACGCGCTCGCCGGTTCCTGGATGCCGGAGCACGATCAGGTGCGGCCCAGCCCCGCGCGGGAGCTGAACCTGACCTGTCGCCGCAGCCGTCACTGAGGCGCGACGAGCTCGAACCACACCACCTTGCCGTCGGAGGCGAGCGGATACCGTCCCCAGGTGGTGGCGAGTTGTTCGACGAGAAGGAGACCTCGTCCGAAGGTGTCCTCGATGCCGCCGGGCAGCGGGTCGGGCAGCTCGGGATGGTTGTCCCATACGCAGACCCGTAACGTCCGGTTCCGAGCGCCGAGCCGCACGAACACGGGCCCGTCCGAGTGCTGCACCGCGTTCGCGACGAGCTCGCTCGTCAACAACTCAGCGATGTCAGCGAGTTCGGACCCCAAAGAGAAGTCGAGGATCGCCCAGCGCACGGTGCGGCGGGCGAGGCGTGGAGCGCGCGGGTCGTTGGTGAGCTGAAGGCTGCACTCCCACCGGTCGGGGGCGGGGGCCAGAGTGGTGGTCGTCGGGTGCACAGAACTGTCCTGTCTCTGCGGAGGGTTCGGGCTGTCCGCGACGCCGAGAGCGGTGGCAATGCCGTCCTGCTGCGCGCGGGCAGGGCGGTGCGCTTCCGGGCTGGAGTTGCGGTGAGTAGTTGTTGTGCGACTCACCGTATCGCATGTTTGGGGTCACATGTGACGCGAATCGGGGGATATATGTAGCGAGGTAGATTGGCTCGGGTCCGCCAAGGAGGCTGAACTGGTGTCGCCGCGAAATACGCCAACCGTCCGGCAGCGAAGGCTTGGTGCTGAGCTGCGCCGACTCCGGGAGCGAGCCGGCCTGTCCACTGTTACCGCAGCGCAGAGTCTCGGTTTCGATCGAGCCAAGCTCAGTGGGATCGAGGCGGGGCGGGTGGGCGTCAGTGAGGAGCGGTTGCGCGCCATGGCGTGTCGCTACGAGTGTGCGGACCTGGCCCTGGTGGATGCTTTGGCCGCATTGAATGCGGCCCGCGGCCGCCGATGGTGGGAAGACTACCGGGGCGTGCTGCCCACCGGACTCCTCGACTTGGCCGAACTCGAGTACTGCGCGACGGAGTTGCTCAGCGCCCAGACATCACATCTGCCGGGCCTGCTCCACACCATCGAACACGCGCGCATCGTCTTTCAGCAGGCCGTGCCACCGCTGCCTCCCCATGAGGTCGAGCACCGTCTCTCGCATCGGATCAAACGGCAGGAGATCTTTCATCGGGAGCGCCCGACGCCGTACACCGCGATCATCCATGAGGCAGCACTCCGCATGGAGTTCGGTGGTCCGGTAGTCGCGGCCGCGCAATTGGAGCACCTGGCGGACGCGAGCGAGAGGGCGAACATCACGGTGCTTGTCATCCCGTTCAAAGCCGGTGCGTTCCCCGGCTCAGGACAGTCGTTCGTCTACGCACGGGGCGCCGTGCCGGAGCTCGACACGGTCCACCTGGACCAGTCCCACGGTCCGGTACTCGTCGATGCGGAGGCACCACTGGAAAAATACCGCCGCCTGCTGGACCGAATGTGCGAACTGAGCCTCGCACCGGACGAGTCCCGCAGTTTTGTGCGCTCCATTGCCCACGACCTCCGATAGGGGAAAGCCGTGCCCATACCCGACTGGCAGAAGTCTTCCTACTGTGCCGAGGGCAGCAACTGCGTAGAGCTGGCCGCGACATCTGACGGAGCCATCCAGCTCCGTGAGTCCGACGATCCAGGCCGCGTACTGACCGTCACCCAGGTTGGGTTCGCCGCCCTGCTTGCCGCCGGCGTCGGGGTCCCACGAAGGAAGAATGGCCGATGCCGGTAATCGAGCCGGTTCCCGACGGATGGCCGGCGGAGCCCGCGGCCGCACGCGAGGTTCAGGACGCCTTGAGGACGCGAGTCGTGCTGGACGAAGTGGGCCCGCTGCCCGGCGAAGGGCCGGTCACGGGCGTAGACGTGGCATACGACGACGAGCGGAACCTGGTCGCGGCAGCCGCGGTGGTCCTCGATACCACGACGCTCACCGTTGTCGAGGAAGCCACCGCCGTTGGCCGTGTCGCGTTCCCGTATGTGCCGGGTCTGCTGGCCTTCAGAGAGCTTCCGGCAGTGCTCGCAGCCCTCGGCCGGCTGCGGTCCGACCCCGGAATGGTCATCTGTGACGGCTATGGAATCGCGCATCCACGACGCTTCGGCCTCGCGAGTCACCTCGGAGTCCTCACCGGGCTCCCGGTGATCGGTGTCGCGAAGAATCCCTTCATGTTCGCTTGCAAGGAACCGGGGAGGCTCCGGGGGGAGTCCTCGCCGTTGCTGGACGACGGCGAGGAAGTCGGTCGAGCGCTGCGCACGCAGGATGGCGTCAAGCCGGTATTCGTCTCCATCGGACACCGTGTCTCACTCGGCAACGCATGCGACAACGTTCTTCACCTCGCCCGGTCCTATCGACTCCCCGAGTCGACGCGCCGCGCCGACTCGCTCTGTCGGCAGGCGCTTCGCGCCATTGTGGCGACTGCGGACGAAGGCGGGACGCTGGGCTGACAGGTCCTCGGTTCTCACAGAAGAGCTGAAAAAACACCGTGCCGCGCTACGATCCGGAGGGTGATCGAAACTCTCATCAGGACCCACGTGGAGGCTTTCAACACCCACGATCTCGACACTCTCATGGCTGGGTTCACCGAGGATGCCGTGTGGGTCACGGGCCGGACGACGGCGCGAGGCCGCGCGGAGCTCACCGAGTTGTTCGCAGGAGCTATGGAGGGTCTGCTGCCGACGCTGACGGTCCAGCACCTGATCGTCGGGGAGGACCGGGCCGCCTGCCAGATGGTCGAGACGTTCACCTTCGACGGTGCGGAGCTCACCGATCACATCGCAGGGTTCTACGACATCGCCCACGGGCGGATCGCTGCGGCGAAGATATACCGGGAAGGCAGCGCCGACATCGGCTGACGGACCGACTGCAGGACAGCACTCAGTGCGGCGGCAGCGTCGAGCAGGGCATGGGAGCGAGCCGCGATTCTCGCGTTCCGGGCCGCCAGTGCGGCCCGGACGTCTCCCGACGCGCGCCCGCCCAGCAGGTCCGGCATCAGGGTCCGGAGCGGGTCGACGCGGTATCCGGCGCTACGCAGCTGGTGGACGATCCGGGCGTCCCGGGCTTGGACCGGTGTGCAGCGTCGCTTTCCTCGCTGGGGGACCCGGTCAGGCGCGTTGCTCCGCGATGCCCATCACCTCGCGCGGTCGCGCCAGGAGCGGCGTACTGGGCCAACGACGAGCTGAATGCGAAGCGGCGATGCTTGATGCTGATTGAACTCGCCTTTTATATTGCACGAACGAGCAACTCTCGGCATCGTGTTCGCCAGTACACCGTCCCCGTGTGTGCGAACAAGGGAGAGCTGTCTTGCTCAGGAGAACAAGCACTTCCGGCGGGCCCCGCCGTCCCGTACTCGCCGTGGCCGCCACCGCCGCGGCGTTGCTGTTGAGCGCCTTCCCCGGCGCCCCCGGCGCCGCTGCGGCGACCGGTCCGGCGCAGCAGCCGAGGGCCGCTTCAGCCGATAACCCGTACCCCAACCTCGCCCCCACGCCCCCGATGGGCTGGAACAACTGGTCGTACTACGGCTGCGACATCAGCGAGAACGACGTCCTGTCCAACGCCCGCGAACTGGTCTCGTCCGGCCTCGCGGCCAAGGGCTACGACACCGTCACCACGGACGACTGCTGGATGACCCACAGCCGCGACACCCAGGGCAACCTCGTCGCCGATCCGCAGCGCTTCCCGCACGGCATGGCCTGGATGGGCGGGCAACTACACGCTCTGGGGCTGAAGTTCGGCATCTACGAGGACGCCGGAACCAGCACCTGCGGTGGCTACCCCGGCTCGTGGGGACACATCGACCAGGACGCCCGGCTCTTCGCGTTCTGGAAGGTCGACTATCTCAAGCTGGACGGGTGCAACGTTCCCGCCGTCTCCGGGGAGACGCAGGAGCAGGTGTACCACTCCGTCTACTCCGACATGAGCAAGGCCCTGCTCGCCACCGGGAGACCGATCGTCTTCTCGGTATCGGCGCCCGCCTACTTCCAGTACGACGCAGCGGACACCTGGCACCAGGTCATCTACTGGTCGGGACAGGTCGGCAACCTCTGGCGGGAGGGCGCGGACATCGCGATGGAACCCGCATCCGCCCGCACCAAGTGGTCCTCGATCAAGTACAACTACGGATACAACGTGGCCCTCGCCGACCTGCAGAGCCCCGGCCGCTGGAACGACCCCGACTTCCTGCTGGCAGGTCAGTCGCGGCTCACCGGGGACGAGATCCGCAGCCAGATGTCACTGTGGGCGGTCATGGCCGCCCCGCTGATCTCGAGCGCCGACCTGACCAAGGCCTCCCCGGACGCGTTGTCCGTACTCGGCAACTCCGACGTGATCGCGGTGGACCAGGACCCGACCGGGCTGCAGGGCCGGATCGTGCAACAGGGCGAGGGCTACGACGTCCTGTCCAAACAACTCGCCGGCGGTGAGCGGGCGGTGGCCCTCTTCAACTCGTCCGACCAGGCGCGCACCATCACCACCACGGCGGCCGATGTGGGTCTTCCGGCCGGCTCCTCCTACCGGCTGAAGGACCTCTGGTCCCAGCACACGACGGAGACCTCCGGCGCCATCGCGGCGAACGTACCCGCACACGGCACCGTCCTCTACCGGGTCCGCGAGGGAGCCGCGGCGCACACCGCGCCGGCCACCACGATCAGCTGGCACCGGACGTCGGGCGAGGGCGCCGATTCGGCGTGGACGGTCAGCGTGGCCGACCACGGTCATACCGGCCTGTCCGGTACGGAGTTGAGGATCAGCGCACCGGACGGCTGGACCCTCACCCCGTCCCATGTGCGTCTCGGCCACATCGCACCGGGCCGGTCGGCCTCGGTGACGGTACGGGCCGCCGGGCCCGACGCCGTCCCCGGCACCACGGCGACCACGCTCACCGCAACCGCCGGCTATCACGCGGGCGCTGCTGGGCAGCTCACGGCGGCAGGCGAGGCCACGAACATCTCGGTCGTGCCGTACCCGGACCTCAAGTCGGCCTTCAACAACGTCGGCGTCACCAACGAGTCCGCTCCGCCCGCCGAGGGCAACTACACCACCGGCAACTTCGACGGTGGCGGCGACAGCTACTCGGCCCAGGCGCTGGCGGCGGCCGGTGTTACGCCTGGCGCGCAGCTCACCAAGGACGGTGTGAGCTGGACCTTCCCGGACGTCGGCCCGGGCAGCGCGGACAACGTCTCGGCGGCCGGACAGGTGATCCGCACCGGTGGCAGCGGCTCGGCGCTGTGGTTCCTCGGTGCTGAGGCAGGCACCGTCGAGGGCAAGGTCACCGTCACGTACACCGACGGCAGCCGGAGCACCGGCGATCTCGGGCTCCCCAACTGGTGCTGCACCGCGGGTACCGAGTACGGGGCGGTCACGGTGGCGACGGCCGACCACCGCAACACACCGAATGGCCCAGCGAACTTCGGCGTCGGGTACAAGCTCTTCGGTAACTCCGTGCCGCTGACCGAGGGCAAAACCGTGGAGTCGGTGACGCTGCCGGACGAAGGTGCGATCCACATCTTCGCCCTCTCCGTGCACTGACCACTGACCACTGACCGAACGCGGTCGGGTGGGGCCGGAGCCTCGTGCCCCACCCGACCGCGGTGGCGTGGGCCGGCACCGGCAGGCACGGCGGCCTCTCCGCGCGTGGGCCGCCGGTCGCGCTGCGCTGTGCGGATGCCGTGGTCAGATCCCGGGCCCGTGCTCCCCGTACGACCGGTGCTGGGGAGCCCACCACTCGGTGAGTCCCCACACCGCCAATACGAGCGCGGTCAGGGCCACGAGCGCCGCCGCCCAGGGGCGGTGCAGCCACCCGGTGGCCAACGCCCAGGCCAAGGACGGGACCAGAGCGCCGCCGAGCACGATGAGCGGCAGGTCGATGTAGAGCACGCTCAGATCCCGGGCATGGTTCTCAAATCCTCCGTTGATACTGGACGCGGCCCGTGGCGCCCAGACAAGCGGCGCGGTCGTCGCACCGAGGCCGGCGAGCAGGCATCCGACGCCGCCTCTGGTCGTCGGCTTCATGCCCGTGGTCCGTCCGGTGGTTCTCTCGTCCATGCCCGCGAAGGACGCGGCGGCGCGCTGCGCGGTTCCTGCGGAGCGGCCGCGGCGGGACCGGAGCTCCTAAATGCTTTGGGCCTGGCCCGCACCGGGTGCGAGGATGCCGCGATGAAACTCGATCAGGCCCTGGTGAACGCGGCGATCGCGCAGATGAACCGGCGCTGGCCCGGGGACGAGGACGCCGGCGCGGCGGCCGTCTATCTCGACGACGGTCAGATACTCACCAGCGTGGCCCTGGACAACTTCAACGCCGGCGTGACCCTGTGTCATGAGGCCGGCGCGTTCTGCCAGGCGTACACGCTGGACCGGCGCGTCACCGCGTCGGTCTGCGTCAACAGGGTGCCCGAGCAGGGGCGGACCGTCATCCTGCCGCCGTGCGGCATCTGCCAGGAACGGCTCGCGGTGTGGGGGCCCGGCGTGGAGGTGGGCGTGCCCGACCCGAACGACCCCACCGGGTGGCAGGCCCGCACCCTGGCGGAGGTCAATCCGTACTACTGGGCACGGCAGTTCACGGAGGGCGGCTGGCCTTCGTACGAGATGCACACCAGTTGGTGACGGGCCCCCGGTACCCGGCCGTCACGCGGCGCCGGACCGGGGACCCGGGGACAGGTGGGGAGGCCGCCGGTCCGGCGGCCGCGGTCTCAGTCCCGTGGCGCGGGCGCCAGTTGGATGTCGTGGTGCATCTCGCCCTCTGTGAGCCGCACCGTGAGGAACTCGGCGCGTGGAGTGTGTGACGAACCGGCGGTGATGAGGGTGTACGTGCCGGGCGTCAGACCGGTGATGCGGTAGCGGCCGGCGACGGCGCGGACACCTGCGCGGCGCTTGCCCCGGGCGCCGACCACCGTGATCCACGCGTCGCAGTCGGCCGGGTGCTCCGGGCACCGCAGCTGACCGCTGACCGTGACGGAGCCCTCGGCGCTACGGGTCCGGTCCCGTCCGTCGGCGCCCTCGGCGGTCGCCGCGCCCGGTCCGGCTTCCTGCGAGGCGAGCGGTGTCGCGGCCCGGACCGGTCCGCGCGGTTCCGGCGTCCGCTCGTCGCCCTGCCGGGTGCGCGCGGCCCAGGCTGCCAGGACCTCCTGAGTGCGGCGTTCCCGTGGCGTGGCGGGCGGCGTCCGAAGGGATTCGGCGGGTGGTGCGGGGTGCTGCTCGGTGGGCGCCGTGACGGTGGGCAGCCCGCGGTCCTCGGCGAATCCGGCCAGCACCTCGTCGAGCGCCGCCAGTTCCCTGAGCGCGGTGTGCAGCCGGTCGGCGCGGGGCCCGGCCGGGGCCCGCAATTGCGCTTCGAGGTTCCGGACGAGTGGGCTCACCCGGACCCAACTGCCGCCGGGCTCACCGGTGGAGAAGCACCGGTCGAGCGTGTGCAGGGACTCCAGGAAGGTCTGCGTGATCCGCTCCACCTGGCCGGTGAGCCGCGGCCCGAGGTCGATGTCGATGTCGGCCGCCGCGGCGAGCGCCCGTGCGTGTGCGGTGGCCGTGGTGAGGAGCGCGAGCCGGTTCTCGGCGCCGCGTCCCCGTATGCCCAGCGGCATCCGGACCAGCGGCCGGGACACGCTGCGGACCTGGAACAGCGCGGCGTCGACCCCGCGGGCCGCGCCGCGCAGCCGGACGGGGGCCTCGGGGTCGTCCCACCGCTGGTGGATCTGGGACACCAGGTGCTCCAGCGCCGCGACGTAGCCGCGGTCGGCCTCCTGGGCGATCTTCCGGGTGGAGAGCGGGAAGATCAGTGCGGCGCAGGCGGTGGCGGCGAGAATGCCGAGTCCGTTGTCCAGCAGACGCTCGGCCAGCAGGTGGTCCATCCCGCTGTAGGGGGTGGACATGCCGTAGAGCTGGACGAGAGCGGTGACGAGCCCCACCACCCAGTAGGCGTACTGGCGTTGCATCCCCCAGGCGCCGAGGGCCAGTCCCGCCACGATGACCAGCAGCGTCCAGTAGATGTGGCCGGGGCCGATCAGGTGGAGCAGCCAGATGCCGAGCACCGCGCCGACGACCGTGCCGACCATCCGGTGGGCGAGCTTGCGCAGCCGTTCGTGGGTGGTGTTGGTACCGAACAGCGTGATCATCACGCCGACCAGGCCCCAGTAGAAGCGCCGGGGGTCGATGGCATCGGCGATCGGGCAGACGATGGCGCAGGCCACCGCCGCGTGCAGCGGCACCCGTACGTACGGGACGACGCGTCGCCAGCCCGTCAGCTCCTGGGCGGCCGCGATCCGCCGGGCGACGGCGCCGGTTCCGGCCGGGCGGTTCTGTTCCAGTGCGACCGTGGGCTGGAAGGGGACTTTCGCCCGTGCCCTGGGCGCGTTCCAGCCGAGTTCGAGCCAGTGCGCCAGGGAGTCGGCGAGCGAGTCCAGCAGGTGGCCGACGCGACGGGCCAGCACCGCGGCCTCGGCCTCGTCGGCGCCGGTGCCCGGGCCGCCGAGGACGTCCTCGGCCTGCTGCTGGATGAGCTGGGCCGCCGGATGCAGCGCGTCGGCCCGGCCGAGCGGGGTGTCGCGGGCGACGACCAGTGCCACGACCATCGCCTCCCGCAGACGCGGGGGGACGGGCAGCCGGGCGAGGCGCTGCACGGCCTGGCCGATGCCCTGCAGGGCGAGTTCGGCGTCGAAGAGGTACTGGTGGAGCAGTTCGGCGGTGTCCGGGTCGGCGGCGACCTCGGGCTGGGCGAGGCGGCCGTCGATGGTGACGGTGGTGACGTTGAGACGGCGCAGGCTCCGCCGCATCCGCTTGATGGCGACGTCCTGGTCGGCGTCCGGGTCCAGCGCCGCGGTGGCGGCGTCGCCGACCCGGCGTGCCTCGACGACGAACGCGCGCTGGGTACGGAGCAGATCCTCGCGGGGCATCGGACAGCAGAGCAGCAG
Source organism: Streptomyces sp. NPDC051320 (assembly GCF_040682175.1). NCBI lineage: Bacteria > Bacillati > Actinomycetota > Actinomycetes > Kitasatosporales > Streptomycetaceae > Streptomyces > Streptomyces sp. NPDC051320. The sequence goes on along the minus strand of NZ_JBFBAL010000004.1, from coordinate 35,809 downwards.
ACGGGCGGCGAGGATGGCGGCCGAGGACACCAGGGCCGCGACGAACAGCTTCCCGCACAGGTTCAGCGGGATGTTCGCCATCATGCCGACCATGAAGGAGTTGAAGAGCATCATGCCGGTGAGCAGCGCCAGCGCCCCGAACCGCGCGAGGAAGAACGTCAGCGCGAGTCCCACCACCATCAGGGTGAGTTCCAGCACACGGTCCTGGTGCAGCCACGCGGCGAGCGGCAGGACGGCGGAGAAGGGGAACGGCATCCACAGGATGGCGCGGGTCAGCCTGAGCGGCGTGTTCTCGGCGATGGCGAACGCGCTCATCAGCCCCATCATGCCGCCGACCATCATGCCGAGCATGGCCGGCAGGGTCAGGGCGACGGACATCCCGTAACCGACCAGGAGGCCGGTGGTGACCGAGACCAGTGAACGCCATCCGGCCTGCAGCTGACCGAGTCCGGGGTCGGCTGCGAGCACACCGTCCCACCAGCGTCTCGGCCCGCCGACCCGGCGGGGCGCGACGGCACCGCCGGTGCGGGGTGGCCGGCCCCCCTCCCGTTCGGCGGCGGGGTTCAGGGCTTCGGTGGCTGGGGTGGTCAACTGACCTCCGGTTCGATGGCGTGCAGAAGGGTGGACACCGCATCTCGGGCCTGGCCGACAGCCTGCTCGGGGTCTTCGACGTTCGTCCGCAGCCCTTCCAGGAGAGCCGAGGCCATCCGCTGCCGCGCCCGCTCCAGCAGCTCCCGGGCCGCGGGTGTGAGCGACGCCTCCACGGCGCGCCGGTCCTGGGAGCAGCGTTCACGCTCGATGAGCCCGCGCTCCGCCAGCTCCTGGAGGACGACGGTCACCCGGGGCTGGGCGAGGCCGGTGTAGGCGGCGATCCCGGTGACCCGGCGCGGCCCGGGCTCCAGGGCGTCGAGTACGGCGGTGTGGCTGCGCGGCAGCCCGAATTCGCCGGCCCGGAAGAGCGCCTGGGAGAGCCGCCCGATGCCTCGCAGAAGGCCGCGGGCGGCGTCCTCGATCCGCTGTTCGTCGGAGGCCGGGTTTAGATGCATACGTCAATTATATATTGTCGCCGCGCGGGCCGGCGCACCGCACCCGTGAGGCGCTCTTCCCCTGAGTCCCCCATGCGTTAACAATGCGCATGTCAAGCCGAAAGAACTTCGGTCACAGAGGGGACCCCCACATGAAGAAGCCTCTCGCCGGTGCACTGCTCGCCCTTTTCCTCACGGGCGCGGCAGCTGTACCCGCGGCAGCTGTACCCGCGCCGGCCCCGACCGGGCCTGCGGTCAAAGCTGTCAACTTCGCCGGGACGGTAGCGCTCAGCAACTGTTCCGGCTCCGTCGTGCGGATGCCCGACTCCCAGTCCGGTGACCCCGCGCTGGTGCTCTCCAACGGCCACTGTCTGGAGTCCGGTTTCCCGGCAGCGGGCGAGGTCATCACCGACCAGCCGTCCACCCGCAGCTTCTCGCTGCTCAACTCCGCGGGCAACAGCGTCGGCAGAGTCCGGGCGAGCAAGGTGGCGTACGCGACGATGACCGACACGGACATCTCGCTGTACCAACTGACCTCCACCTACGCCCAGATACAGAGCAGGTACGGGATAGCGGCGCTGCAGCTCGACGCCGGCCACCCGGTCCAGGGCAGCGCCATCAGCGTGGTCTCCGGCTACTGGAAGAAGATCTACAGCTGCAATGTCGACGGCTTCGTCTACCGCCTCAAGGAGGGCGACTGGACCTGGAAGGACTCGGTCCGCTACACCCCCGCCTGCAACACCATCGGCGGCACCTCCGGTTCGCCGGTGATCGACCCGGCCACCGGCAGGATCGTCGCCGTCAACAACACCGGTAACGAGGACGGTCAGCGGTGCACGGAGAACAATCCGTGCGAGGTGGACGAGAACGGCAAGGTGACCGTCCGCCAGGGCATCAACTACGCCGAGGAGACGTACGGGATCGTGCCGTGCGTCGGCGCCGGCAACAAGATCGACCTGAGCCGCGCGGGCTGCGCACTGCCCAGGCCGTGACGGACGCCGCGGCCGGCGCCCACCGGGGGAGCGGTGGGCGCCGGCCGCGGTCGGTGGGGGAGGCGGCTTACGGAAGCTACGACGCCGCCAAAGCTGGTCCAGACCAATAACCTTGTCAAGGCATCGGTCCGTTCTCCACCGTTTCTTCGCGTCTTCCGCCGTGTCGTTTCCGGCCCGCGACTGTCCAAGATCCAATGATTCTTGGTCAGTTGTGGTTCTTCCTCCGTGTCCCGTGGATACAGTGCTGGTGCAGGAGCAACTCGCTGTGAACGGGGGAACACAACGTGCCGACCGCCATAGCTGTCACCAGCGGCGACCTCGTGCTGCCTCCGTCCGACCGGCACACACCTCGCGCAGCGGTGCTCCAGCCCCCGGCGACGCAGGGCCTCGAAGCCTCCATCACCGAGATCCACACACTTCTCGAACAGCACGGATATGTGATCGTGCTGCACTCGTCGGCGCTCCCCGGACCGTTCGTGCGGCGGCTGCACACCGTCCGGTCGGTGCTCGAAAGTGACCGGATCGCGCTGCTTCCGATCGACCTGCCGCCGCTGGGGATCGCCGTACTCGCCCGGCAACTGCGCCAGCTCTCGGCCTGCGACTTCAGCCCCGGTGTGCTCGCCTCCGCCGCGCGGCTGCTCTCGCACTACATCTACGCGGGCGCGCTGCTCACCTCGGTCACCAGGCTGGACCGGGTCCCGGTGACCCTCGCCTCGCACGCCAAGTCCTGGCTGCCGGGTTCGCAGTTCGCCGTACTGGCCTCGCCCCGCCCCCAGTCGGCCAAGGTGAGCGGGGCGGACCCGGGCATCCTCGAGGGGCCGTCGTTCGGTACGCAGTTGCTCGTCGCCAAAGGCCGGCTGGAGTCCGCGTGGGCGTCCACGGTGCTCGGGCCCGCCTGGCGGGTGCAGGGCCTGCTGGAGACGGCGTTGCCCGCCGACTCGGCCGACTGGTGGGCCACCTCCCGGATCGTCGAATTCGCCGCGGCGATCCCCGACATCGCCGTCCTCTACCAGCTGGTCTCCTCCGTGCGCCGCGAGCAGTGCCGGTGGTGCGGACTCGAACTCATCGGAGACCGCTGCGGTTTCTGCTCGTCGCCGTTCGCCGATCCGCACGCCCAGCTCGAGAGGTTGCCCGTCCAGTGAATTCACGCCAGCGCCGCGGCGTCGTCCTGCTGCTCCTGTCGGTCCTGTGCGCCATCGCGGCGGTCGTCGGGGTGCTGTCGGTGATCCGCAACGTGAATTCGAAGGTCGGTCCTGAAGTCACGGCCTACCGGGTCCGGCACGACATAGCCCCGTACGAGCAGCTCACCGCAGCCGACTTCGAGCAGACGAAGCTGCCGAAGCGCTGGCTGTCACCGAACGCGGTGACCGATCTCGGACAGGTGCGCGGCAAGATCGCCGTCACCACGCTGCACACCGGCTCGCTGCTGCAGAGCGACATGATCGTCAAGCAGCCCGAACTCGCGCCGGGCGAGCAGGAGATCGCCATCATGATCGACGCGGCCACCGGGGTGGCCGGGAAGATCACGCCCGGGTCCGGGGTCAACATCTACGCGACCTTCAAGGGCGACGACAAGGGGGTCCCCGACACGTCAAAGGTCATCGTCTCCAACGCCCGCGTGGTGGACGTCGGAAAGCTCACCGCCCTGGATCCGAACCAGAACCAGAGCGACCGGACCCGGACGGCGACCGAGGCCGTCCCGATCACATTCGCCCTGAAAACCCTCGACGCACAGCGGGTGGCCTACGCGGAGTCCTTCGCCACCCACGTACGGCTGGCCCTGGTAGCGGCCGGCGGGAGCGAACCCGTCCCGCAGCGCGACCGTACGTACACCCTCGACGGCGACAAGTGAGGGACCGATGACGACTCGCATCCTGCCGGCTGTCGGTGATCCGGAGGCCGCCCGCGCCGTGGCCACGCTGCTCAGCCAGCTCCCCGACGCGGAGCCCGCGCCGCCGGTCACCGACTCCACCTCGCTGATCGACCTGCTGGCCCGGCTCGCGGGGGTATCCATCGACGAGCTGCCCGAAGTGGTCCTGGTCCATGAACGGATCGGCCCCACTCCCGCGCTGGAACTCATCCGCGAGGTGGCCCTGCGCTTCCCGGCGGTGGGCGTCGTCCTCATCACCGCGGACGTCAGCCCGCTCCTCTACACCGCGGCCATGGACGCCGGCGCCCGCGGCCTCATCGGGCTCCCGCTCGGTTACGACGAGCTGGCGGCCCGGGTGCAGAACGCCGCATCCTGGTCCACCGGGGTGCGACGCCACCTGGGCGGGGGCCCCGACGTCATCACCGGGCCCGGTGGCACCGTCGTCACGGTCACCGGCGCCAAGGGGGGCGTCGGCGCGACCGTCACAGCCGTCCAACTGGCCCTGGCCACCGCCTCTTCCGGCCGGACCGTCGCCCTGGTGGACCTGGACCTGCAGTCCGGCGACGTCGCCTCGTACCTCGACGTACAGTTCCGCCGCTCGATCGCCGACCTGGCCGACATCGCCGACATCTCGCCCCGGGTCCTCCAGGACGCGGTGTACGCCCACCCGACCGGGGTCGGCCTGCTGCTGGCCCCCGGCGACGGCGAACGCGGCGAGGAGGTCACCGACCGGGTGGCCCGGCAGGCCCTCAGCGCCCTGCGCAACCGGTACGAGGTCGTGGTCGTCGACTGCGGCACCCAGCTGAACAGCGCCAACGCGGCCGCGATCGAAATGGCCGACCAGGCCTTGCTGCTGGTCACCCCCGACGTGGTGGCGGTCAGGGCCGCCAAGCGGATGGTACGGATGTGGGACCGCCTCCAGATCCGCAAGGCGGAGGAAACGGTCACGGTCGTCAACCGGTCCACCCGCGGCGCCGAGATCCAGCCACCGCTCGTCGAACGCATCACCGGCACCAAGGCGGCCAGGTCCGCGATCCCGGCCGGCTTCAAGGAGCTCCAGCCGGCCGTGGACGCGGGCCGGATGCAGGACCTGGACAGCCGCTCCTCGGTCAAGCAGGCGATGTGGGGCCTCGCGGGGGAGCTCGGCCTGGTCAAGGCACCCACACCCGCCAACGGCCACGGCCGGGGCGGCCGGCTGCGGGGGCGGAGGAACTCCGACCGGGGTGCGGTGCTGGTGGAGTTCGCCGGGATGGCGCCGCTGATCGCCTTCGTGCTGGTGGCGGTGTGGCAGTGCGTGCTGTACGGCTACACGTTCTCGTTGGCGGGGAACGCGGCGGACGAGGCGGCGCGGACCGCCACGGCGTCCTACGCCGTCGACGGATCGACCGCCGGCTGCGAGGCGGCGGGCCGCAAGCGGCTGCCCAGCAGCTGGCGGGACGCGGCGGAGGTGAGCTGCGGTGTCTCGGGCGGGGTGATGACGGCCACGGTGCGGCTGCGGACACCGATCCTGTTTCCCGGTGCGGGGAGCTTTCCCTGGTCGGTGCACGGAAGCGCCGGGGCAGCGCTTGAGGGGGACCCGCGGTGAGGCGGGACCGGGCGGAGGTGTTCCCCTCCCCGCCCCCTCCCGAAACGGAGGACTCCGCCCCCGGGTCCGCGAGGCCGAGCGGCCGGAGGCAGCTCCCAGGATCGCGCGCCCCAACCCTCCGCTCCGACACCGGCACAGCCATCCTCGAATTCACCGGCATGCTCCCCCTCGTCCTCTTCATCGGCCTGGCGGCCATCCAGCTCGGCATAGCCGGCTACACCGCGAGCCAGGCCGGAACCGCCGCCCGCGCGGCCGCCCGTACCGAAGCCCAGGGACGCGCGGGCGCCGCCGCAGGGCAGTCCGCGCTGAGCGGCTGGCTGCGGGACGACGCCACCGTCAGCGCCTCACCCTGCGGCGACACCACCCGCGGCACCGCCAGAATCACCGTCCCCTCGATCATCGGACTCGGCGTCGGTTCGGTCACCCGCACCGTCGTCATGCCGTGCGACGACAACGGCACAGCGGGAGGGCTCCGATGAGTCTGCGCGCCCGCATCGCCACCCCGGAGGAGCACGGCGGCGGCAGGGAGGACGGCCACCTGGTCGCCACCTACCGGGCCAAACTGCTCGAGGAGATCGACCTCGCCGAGATGTCCGCCCTGGCGACCGCCGACCGGCGGGCCCGTCTGGAGCGCGTACTCGGTCACATCATCAGCCGCGAGGGGCCGGTGCTCTCCACCGGCGAACGCTCCCAGTTGATTCGTCGGGTCGTCGACGAGGCCCTCGGCCTCGGTGTGCTCGAACCGCTCCTCGAAGACGCGTCCATCACCGAGATCATGGTCAACGGGCCCGACGCGATCTTCGTCGAACGAGCGGGCCGCGTCGAACAGCTCCCGATGCGCTTCGCGTCCACCGAGCAGCTGATGCAGACCATCGAGCGCATCGTCTCGACCGTCAACCGCCGGGTGGACGAGTCGAATCCGATGGTCGACGCCCGTCTCCCCTCCGGCGAGCGCGTCAACGTCATCATCCCGCCGCTCTCCCTCACCGGCCCCACGCTCACCATCCGCCGCTTCCCCCGCGCGTACCGCCTCCAGGAGCTGATCGCACTGGGCACGCTGGACGAGCAGATGCTGATGCTGCTCTCGGCGTTCGTCCGGGCGCGCTTCAACGTGATCGTCTCCGGGGGTACGGGGTCCGGCAAGACGACCCTGCTCAATGCGCTCTCCGGGCTGATCCCGGACCACGAGCGCATCATCACCGTCGAGGACGCGGCCGAACTGCAGCTCCAGCAGGCACATGTCGTCCGGCTGGAGACCCGGCCCGCGAACGTGGAGGGCAAGGGCCAGATCACCGTCCGCGACCTGGTACGCAACTCACTGCGGATGCGCCCCGACCGGATCATCGTGGGTGAGGTCCGCGGCGGCGAGACGCTGGACATGCTCCAGGCGATGTCGACGGGTCACGACGGTTCCCTCGCCACCGTGCACTCCAACAGCGCGGAGGACGCGCTGATGCGACTGCAGACCCTGGGGTCCATGTCCGAGGTGGAGATCCCCTTCGAGGCGCTGCGCGACCAGATCAACAGCGCGGTCGATGTGATCGTCCAGCTCACCCGGCACGCGGACGGCTCCCGCAAGGTGAGCGAGGTGGTCATCCTGGTCAGCCACGGGCGGGAACAGTTCCAGATCTCCACGGTCTCCCGGTTTCGCGCCGAGCCGATGAGCGCGGACCGAGTGGTGCACGGCCGGTTCGAACACCTGCCGCTGCCGCGCCGGGTCGCGGAACGCCTGTATCTGGCCAACGAGCCGCTGCCGCCCGCGTTCGGCGTGGTGGAGGGCATCGATCCGTTCAACACCAGGGAAGCGAGGTAGGGGCAGCGACCATGAACAGTTACGCTCTGCTGGCCATCGGCGGCACGCTGCTCTGCGGCGTACTGGCGGTGGCCGGAATCCATGTGTACGCCACCGGCCGGGCCCAGCGTGAGGCCCTGGTCGACCGGCTGACGTCCACCGGCGGGCGGCCCGCCGGCCTGCGTACCCGCCGCTTCACCGCGGTGGACCGCCGCATCCGGCGCACCGCGCTCGGGAAACGGATCCAGCAACGACTGGCTGCCACCGGCCTCGACCTCACCGCGGGCGAGTTCGCCGTGTACGTGGCCGGGGGTGTCGCCGCGCTCTGGCTGATCGCCTCGGCGGCTCTGGCCCCGTTCTTCGGCCCGGTCGCCGGTCTCTTCGCCCTGTGGGCGGGCAACACCTTCCTCAACTGGCAGCGCCAGAAGCGCATCGAGGCATTCATCGGCCAGCTCCCCGAGCTGTCCCGGATCCTGGCCAACGCCACCGCGGCCGGACTCGCCCTGCGCACCGCGCTGTCCATGGCCGCCGAGGAACTCGAAGCGCCCGCGGGCGAGGAACTGGCCACCGTGACGAGCCAGTTGGCACTGGGCAGGTCCATCGACGAGACCCTCGGCGAACTGGCCGACCGGCTCCCGTCCCGCGAGCTGGTCGTGCTGGTCACCACTCTGGTTCTCTCCAACCGGGCGGGCGGCACCGTCGTGGGCAGCCTGCGGAACCTCACCGAGACCCTGCAGGAACGCAAGGAGACCCGTCGCGAGGTCATCACCATGCTCTCCGAGGTCAACGCCACCGCGTACACCCTCCCGCTGCTCGGCCTGGGCGCGATGATCATGCTGAACTCCATGGACTCCGGCTCTCTCGCCCGGATGACCGGACATCCGCTCGGTCAGCTAGCGGTGATCGTCGCTCTCGGTCTGTACGCCGTCGGATTCATCGGCATGCGCCGACTCGGCAAGATCGAAGTCTGAGGGGAGGGGACGGGACGACATGCTGGGTCTGCTGCTCGCTCTCGCACTCGGTGCGGCCGTGGCCGGAATCTTCCAGGGCATCCGGATGTACCGCAGCGAGGCCAAGATCCCCAGCGACCTCGCTGTCGCCCTCGAGATCGGCTCCAGCCGGGTGGGCGGCGTGGAGTCGGCGGTCGACCGGGCCGGCATGCGTTTCGCGCCCGCGGTACTCAAGGCCATGGGCCACGCCTCCGTGGAGAAGAAGCGCCGCCGCATCGACATGGCGGGCAATCCGGGCGGCCTGACCATCGACCGCTACGCCGCCCGCCGTGCCGTCTACGGGATCTTCGGCGGCCTGGCCGGCTTCGCCCTGCTCACCAACGGCAGCCTGGTCTTCGCCGTGTTCGCCTTCGCCTACGGCGCGTTCGCCGCCGACGCCACCATCTGGCAGGCCATCCGCAAGCGCAAGGACGTCATCGAGCGGACGCTGCCGGATTTCCTCGACGTGCTCGCCGTCGTGGTCAGCGCCGGACTCGGCTTCCGGCAGGCCCTGGAGCGGGTGGCGGAGAAGTACGAAGGCCCCTGGGCCGACGAACTCCGCATCACCCTGCGTCAGATGGACATGGGGGTGAGCCGCCGGCAAGCCTTCGACGAACTGCGCAGGCGCAACGAGTCGGAACAGGTGTCGCAGTTCGTCAGCGCGCTCCAGCAGGGCGAGGAACTCGGCGCGCCGATCGCCGACACCCTCATCCAGATCGCCAACGACATGCGCCGCACCGACGCTCAGAACTCCCGCCGCCGCGCGGCCAAGGCCATCCCGCAGGCCACGGTCGTCACCCTGATCACCATGGTCCCCGCGACGCTGATCCTGATCGTGACGAACATGTTCCTCGGTTCCACGACCGACTTCGGCTCCATCTTCGGGAATTGAGGGGGTGAGCCGACGGTGAAGGACGGACGACGCCCAGCCAGATCCAGCCATATTCCACCGAGCGATTCGCAGCCGGAATCCGACCTGTCACGCTCTTCCCAGGGGCATGACTTCGGGCCGGTTTCGCGGGAGGCGGAGATGGCACGTCTCGTCGCGACAGGCCAGAACTATTCCGGCCGGAACCATTACGGCCGGCACCATTCCGTATGGCGCCCTGCCCCAGAGGCGGAGCCTTACCTTCCCGAAGGGTCACACCATGGCGAGAAACCTCACGGCCGCGGCGCATCTCGCGCTCACCTCGTGGCGCGACACCGTCGTGAAGCGAATGCGGAAACGGCACGCGGACAGCGGCGCGAGCATCGTGGAGTACGGGGGGCTACTGGTGATCGTGGCGCTGATCGTGGTGGCGGTGCGGGGGTTGGGGCTGCAGGGGATCATCTCGGGCGCGATCAGCAACGCGGTCACCTCCATCACCGGCGGCTGATATCTCTTCGAGCCCGGGGGGATCAGGGGCAGACCATTCTGATCTATGTGGTCGTAGTGTCCGGGCTGCTCTTCATGGCGTTCGCCTATTTCGCGTTCGCTCAAGCTGCCGCGGCCCGCAATGGCGCCCAATCGGCGGCGGACGCATCGGCGTTGGCGGCGGCCCAGGAAGTGCGGGACGAAATGACCGACGGATTCGTGAACGCCCTGGTGCAGGGGGGTGATTGGGCCGATTGGCTGCAGGGCGACCAGAACGTACCAGGCACCGGGGGAGCCGCCGCCGCTCTGCTGGCCGGTGCCAATGACGCAACCCTGGATCGGATCGCCCCCACCACCATCAGGGGCTATCCGGCGTTCGAGGCGAGCATCACCACGCGCTTCACCGTGGGGAAGTCGATTCTTCCCGTGACCTCGGGCAGGCACGCCAAGGCACACGCCATCGCGGTGATCGAACCGCGCTGCCGGGTCACACCGTCCGGCGACTCGAAGAAGGAAATCAAGTTCGACTGCGACGACGACCAGCAGTGGACGATCGATCCGAAGAAACTCGACGACATCGAACTGCCCAAGGCGAAGGACCTGTTCGCCGTCCACCTGGCCGAGTGAGGATGAGTTGTAGATGAGGATGCGGCGCACCTTGAAAGCCCGGAGGGCACTGACCGCTGTGGCGATCGCGGCGGGCTTGGGCCTCACGGTGGCAGGCTGCGGAGGGGACGGCGGTAACACGGCAAAGCAGGGTGCCTCCGCTTCCGCCTCGCACACCAAGGACAGCAGTGACAAGGCGCAAAGCTCCCCAACCCCCGGCGCGGACGACGTTCTGGCACAGGTAAAGGGAAGCGACGGCGTCACGCTCACCATTACTTCGGCGGTCCGGGATGCCGGCGGCTTCGTCACGGTCAGCGGCAAGGTGACCAATGGCAGCGGAAAGATCTGGACCCCCACGACGTGGGCCGGCGACGAAAGCGAGCTGGCCGGTAACTCCGCTTCCATGGCAGGCGCCTCGTTGGTCGACGCCACCGGGAAGAAGAAGTACCTGATCCTCCGCGACACAAGCGGTCGCTGCCTGTGCACCAAATTCGTCGGTGGGTTCGTGCCGAACGCGGAGAAGTCCTTCTACGCCCAGTTCCCCGCCCCGCCCGCCTCCACCAAATCCGTCGAGTTCCAGGTGGGGGACATGCCCCCCGCCACCATCGACATCTCCGAGGGGCAGTGACCGGCCCATGAAACGACCCCGCCGCTCCGCGGCCGCCGTCGCGGTGACGCTGCTGCTCACCGGTATGTCCGTCACGGCGGCGCGCGCCGACGGGACCGGCCCCAGCGCGCCCCCGGACAGTACGACCTCGTCCCCGCCGCCCACGATCGACCCGGCCGCCCCCGGGCTCAGGCTCGGTGACGGGGCCACGCTCGCGCCCTCGCACGTGCTCGACATCAAGTCCGTGGTGGAGGACCTCGGCGGGGAGGAACGCCGGGAGGACACCAACTCGGACGTGACCTTCGCGCTTCAGGCCGAGGTGCTGTTCGCCAAGGACAGCCCGAAGCTCAACCCCGAGGCGAGGTCCCGTATCAAGGCGATCGCCGACGAGGCGGTGGCCCAGCACGCTACCAAGGTCCGGGTCTTCGGCTTCACCGACAACCTTGGTTCGTACGAGCACGGCAAGGTGCTTTCCAAGCGTCGCGCCGACGCCGTACAGCAGGAGTTGGCGAAGTCGCTCAGCTCCGACGTCACCTTCGACATCCGTGGGTACAGCGAGGACTACCCGATCGCGTCGAACGACACCGAGGAGGGCCGCACCAAGAACCGGCGGGTCGAGATCTCCTTCCCGCGCGGCGAGCGGCCCGGGGCCGGTGCGGCCTCGTAGCTCAGATTTCCTCGATCTGCACTCGTCGGCCGCACAGCTTCTGCATGTCATCGACGTCCGAGGTGAGCACGATGCAGGGTCCGAGGTAGCTGAGCGCAGTCGCGGCTACCACGGCGTCGATCGCGTATTTGTGTCCGTGGAGACCTGCCTCCCGGAGGAGCTCAATGGCATGCCACGTGATCGATTCGGAAACCGGCAGGATCTCCAGCCGGGACGTGTACCAACGGAAGCGATCCATCCGGATCTTTGCGTGCCATGCCTCGATCAACGGCAGGTCGCTGACGGCGATCAACATATCCTCGCTCTGCGCCGCTCGGATGAACGCAGTCACCTGCGCGTCGGCGTTGACGGCCTTGCGTAAGCCTTCGCTGTCGAGAAGCAAGATCCCGTTGTTCAGCCGGCTTCGCGCCCGTGCCACGAATCTTCCCCCGGTGTCTGTTCTGCGGCGGAGTGCTCCTGCGCCGCTAGTTGCTTTGCCGCGCGGACGGCCTGAGCGGCGCGGTCGTGCGTCTCCTGGGGGATGGGCCCTGTTTCTTCCTCGCTGGCTTACAGAAGCTGCTCGGCCAGTTCGCGTTGCAGGTGCCGCGCAATGGCTTCGCTTGCGAACGCGGAGAATCCTCTCGCGCCAACGTGGGCCTTGACGGCGGCGATGCGCCCCGCCGGCAAGGACACGCTCACTTTCTGAGCAGGGCCCTCGTCCGGCCCGAATTCTGGCGATGTCTCCATGGCGAGAGAGTGGCAAATTTTGTAGCAATCTTGCAAAGCTCTGAGTGATCGCACCGCCATGCTATGCAACGCTGCGTGGGCTTACCGCTGCTCGGGCAGGAGCAGCATGTTCAAGACCTACGGCAACGGCCACTCGGCATCCCACATCACGTTGTCCGTCCGCTAGGCCCTGGGCTGTACGGCGGACAGCATACGACGCGGGGCCTGGCACCTACGGGGGTGGTGTCAGGCTTCGGTCAGCCCGCCGGCGTCAGCAGGTGACTGGTGAACCAGGAGCGCGCGAGTTCGGCGACGTCCTCCAGCGCCCCCGGTTCCTCGAACAGGTGGGTGGCGCCCGGGATGACCTCCAGTCCGTTCTCGCAACGCAACTGCGCCTGGGCCCGGCGGTTGAGGTCGAGCACGGTCGAATCGGCGCCGCCCACGATGAGCAGCGTCGGCGCCCGTACATCGGACAGCGCATCGCCGGCCAGGTCGGGGCGGCCGCCGCGGGACACCACGGCGGCGACGTCCGTATCGGCGGATGCGGCGGCCCGCAGCGCGGCCGCGGCGCCGGTGCTGGCCCCGAAATAGCCGATCGGGAGGGACCTGCGGCCGCGCAGCCAGTGGGTGGCGTCCGCCAGCCGCCGGGACAGGGCCGCGATGTCGAAGACGTTGGCCCGGTCCGATTCCTCGTCCGGCGTGAGCAGGTCGAAGAGCAGGGTGCCCAGGCCCTCCTCGTTCAGCGCCGCTGCCACCTGACGGTTGCGCGGACTGTGGCGGCTGCTGCCTGAGCCGTGGGCGAACATCACGATCGCCCGGGCGCCCTCCGGCAGAGTGAGGTCCCCGTCCAGCGGGATCCCGCCCGCGTCCACCTCGACCTCGGTGCTCCGAGCGGGGCCGCCGGAAGTGGGACGGCCGGCGGCCGGATCACCGGAGGCGGCCGTGTCCGTGGCCTCTTCCAGCAGGGAGACGACCTCCTCGTCGGAGGTCTGGGAGAAGTCCTCGTACCACTCCCCGACGGAGGAGAAACCGATGGGCGACGAGACGCACACCAGGTCGTCCGCCCCGGCGTGCACCCGGTCCGCCGCCTCGGGCGGTGCCACCGGAACGGCCAGCACCACGCGTGCCGCGCCCTGGGCCCGCACCACCTGGCAGGCGGCCGACGCGGTGGCACCGGTGGCGATCCCGTCATCCACCACGACTGCCGTCCGACCCTCCAGCGGTAGCCGGGGCCGGCCCTCGCGGAACCGCCGGGCCTGCTGGTCGAGCTTCGCCTCCTCGGCCGTCGCGATGGGTTCGATGACGTCCCGGTCGAGGCGGGCGCGGCGGACGACGTCCTCATTGATCACTCGCACCCCGCCCTCTCCGATCGCGCCGAACGCCAGCTCACGGTGGTGGGGCACACCGAGCTTGCGGACCACGATCACATCGAGCGGCGCCCCGAGCGCCCGCGCCACCTGGGACGCCACCGGAACTCCACCACGAGGCAGGCCCAGGACGACGGGCTGCTCCGCCTTCACATGCCGAAGCGCTGCCGCGAGACGGCGTCCCGCGTCGGCGCGGTCAGTGAACACCACAGTGGTTCACCCCTAGTCGGGTAATCGGAGAGGACAGAAACCAGGGCCGGACAGAAACCAGGGCCGCACTCCCCTTTCGAAGGGAACTCAAGTACGGGCACATTGCAAATCGGTCTATCCCATCCCAGGTCCGGACGGGGTGTGACAGGAGCACACTGAAAGAAGGCGCAAAGAACGGCGCAGGGCGGTGGAGCCTGCGCAGGGCGACGGAGCGCGGGAGGCGAACAGCAGATGCCAGGATCGCGGTCTCGTTCCCGGTACGTTCCCGACCAGGGACTCACCACGCGGATGGTGACGACGATGTTCCTGATCGGGCTGCTCTACGTGGTGTTCGTCGGTGTCCTGCTGGCTGTCGTGCGCGGCGCGTGGCCGATCATCGTGGTGATCGCGGGCTGTCTGTTCATCGCGCAGTTCTGGTTCAGCGACCGGATCGCGGCCTACAGCATGGGCGCCCGCGAGGTCACCCCGGCACAGGCGCCCGAACTGCACGGCGCCGTCGATCGCATCTGCGCCCTCGCCGACATGCAGAAGCCGCGGGTGGCGATCGCCGACAGTGACGTGCCGAACGCCTTCGCCACCGGACGCAACGAGCGCACCGCCCTGGTCTGCGCCACCACCGGTCTGCTCCGCCGACTGGAACCGGAGGAGCTGGAGGGCGTCCTCGCGCACGAGCTGTCGCATGTCGCCCATCGCGATGTGGTGGTGATGACCATCGCGTCGTTCCTGGGCGTGCTCGCCGGTGTCATGACCCGTATCGGGCTCTGGGGCGGACTCAGCCGGGCCGGCAGCAGGGATACCAACACCGCCATCGCCATGCTGGTGATACCGCTGGTCAGCGCTGTCGTCTACGCGGTCAGTTTCCTGCTGACCCGGCTGCTTTCCCGGTACCGGGAGCTGTCCGCCGACCGCGCCGCAGCGCTGCTCACCGGCCGGCCTTCGGCGCTCGCCTCCGCACTCACCAAGGTGACCGGCCAGATGGCCAGGATCCCCACCGAGGATCTGCGGAAGGCGGAACCGTACAACGCGTTCTGGTTCGCGCCCGCCTTCTCCTCCAAGGAGAGCCTGAGCAGGCTGCTCTCCTCGCACCCGACGCTGGAGCAGCGCCTGGACCAGCTCGGCAGGATCTCGACGCAGCTCGGCCGCCCGTGAACTCTCAGCCGCCCGTGAACTCTCAGCCGCCGTGAACCGAGGTATTTCCGTGGGACTCCTGGACACCATCCTCGGACGCAGCAAGCCGGTACGCCCCGACCTCGACCAGCTCTTCGGCGTGCCCGCCGCCGCCATCACCCTCCAGGCGGGCGCCGGATTCACGCCGACCGGCGCCGGCTCGGTGTGCTTCGCCAGTGTCGAGGGCGGCGCCTTCGCCCAGCTCCAGCAGGACGTACGGGAGCTGCTGGACGCCGATACCGGTCGGGGCGGCACGCCCGTCGGGTTCAGCGAGGACGCGTACGGCTACACCTGGCTCCTCGCCCGCCATCCGGCCGACGAGGTGTCCTCACTGGTCAACGACCTGCACGCGGTCAACACCCTGCTCGAGGACGGCGGCTTCGGCCCGCAGCTGCTCTGCTCGGTGACCGGGTTTCAGGACGCGGCGGGGGAGCGGAGGCTGTTTCTGGTCTACCTGTACAAACGAGGCACCTTCTACCCCTTCGCCCCGATTCCCGGTTCGGCCGAGAAGCGCGACAACGCCCTCGAACTCCAGACCAGGGCACTGCTCACGGACGACCTGCGGATCGAACCGGACCTGAGCCGCTGGTTCCCGGTGTGGGGCGCGCCGGAGCTCGGAAGGCGGTAGCCGGCCGCCACTCCACGCCACGGCCTGCCTTACCAACTTCCTGGCCGAACCGTGGCTTTGCGGCACCGCTTCACTCGCTCAGGTGAAACCGGGCAAGCATGCACGTTTCTGCACCTGAATCGTTTCTAAGGTGGAGGGGTGACTCACCGACCGGGGATGCCGACTTGGGGGTGTCTGCCATGGACGTTCAGGTACTGAACGGGCTCCTGACGCGCCCCGGCCCCAGTGCCCGGAGCTACCGCGTGGGCTGTTTCACCGTGGTGGAGTTCCGGGGCGAGGTCGATCTCGCATCGGCCCAGCAGATCCAGGCCCACACCGACGCGGCGACCGCGCAGCGCGGGGCACGGCTGATCGTCGACCTCGCTCCTGCGACGTTCATCGACTGCTCCGCGCTGCGGCTGCTCTGCCGTGCGCGGCGCCGAGCGCTCGACGGCGGCGGGTCCATCGATCTGGTCTGCACCCACCCGTTGCACCTGGAGATCCTGCGGAGAGCCGGCTTGGACGGTTACTTTCCCGCTCATTCATCCGTCTCCGCGATCTCCGCCGGCCGTCCTGACGACGACCGGCCGTCCTGACGACAAAACGCCTGGCAGCACCCGGTGTGTGCCTGCCAGACTCGTGCTCATGTCCAGTGCCCCGCCCCGCAACGCGCCCCGCACCTTCGAAGAGCTGGTGGCCGAGGCGGCCGCGGCCTCCGTCGAGGGCTGGGACTTCTCCTGGCTGGACGGACGCGCGACGGAGCAGCGCCCCTCCTGGGGCTATGCCCGCATGATGGCGGACCGGATGGGCCGCGCCTCGGCCGCGCTGGACATCCAGACGGGCGGCGGCGAGGTGCTCGCATCCGCGCCGGAGCTGCCGCCGCTCACGGTGGCCACCGAGGGATGGCCGCCGAATATCGCCAAGGCCACGGCGCTGCTTCACCCGCGCGGGGTCGCGGTGGTGGCCGACGCGGATGAGCCGCCGCTGCCCTTCGCCGACGCCGCGTTCGACCTGGTGGTCAGCCGGCATCCGGTGCAGGCGTACTGGCCGGAGATCGCCCGGGTGCTGGCCCCCGGCGGTACGTACCTCTCCCAGGAGGTCGGCCCGGCGAGCGTCTTCGAGCTCGTCGAGTACTTCCTCGGGCCGCAGCCCGAAGCACGTCGCGGCCGCGACCCCGAGCGGGCCCGGGCAGCGGCGCAGGCCGCCGGTCTGGAGGTCGTCGATCTGCGCACGGAGTCGCTGCGCACGGAGTTCTTCGACGTGGGGGCGGTCGTCTACTTCCTGCGCAAGGTGGTGTGGATGGTGCCCGGTTTCACGGTCGAAGCGCATCTGTCGCGGCTCAGGTCGCTCCATGAGCAGATCGTGTCCGAAGGGCCTTTCGTCGCCACCACGACGCGCTTCCTGATCGAGGCGCGCAAGCCGGAGTAGGGCCCTGCCCGTCCGGCCTAGAATCTCCCCGTGCCCGCCGTCCTGCTGATCGTCCTCGCCGCCTGTCTGGGCGCGGTCATCGGCATCCTCATCCCCCGCCCCGCCTACCGGCTCTCCGTACCACCCCAGACCCCCTGGCACGGTGTGTCCCCGACGGGCGCTCCCATCACCGGCTGGTTCGGGCCGGCGCGGGGCGACGACGGCTGGTACGGGCCGAGTACGCCGGCCGTCGCCCTCCTCACCGCCGCCCTCTCCGCCGCACTCGCCGCCGCCGCCGGACCGGTGCCGGAGCTGGGGGTGTGGGTGCTGCTGGCGCCGGCGCTCGTGCTGCTGGGGACGGTCGACCGGGCGGTGCAGCGGCTGCCGGATGTGCTGACGCTGCCGATCGCCGCGGCGACCGCCGTGCTGCTGGGCGTCGCGGCGCTGATACCGGGCGCCAAGGGTTCCTGGCCGACGGCGCTGCTCGGCGGTCTCGCCCTCGGCGGCGGCTACTTCGTGCTCTTCCTCATCAACCCGAACGGCATGGGCTTCGGCGACGTCAAACTGGCCGCCGGGCTGGGGATAGCTCTTGGGTGGTACGGCTGGGGAGTCCTGCTGCTCGGTGCGTTCGCCGGGTTTCTCTACGGCGGGGTGTACGGCGTCGGCCTGATGCTGCGGGGCCGGGCGGGCCGTAAGACGGCGATGCCGTTCGGGCCGTTCATGGTGGCCGGCGCGCTCACCGGTGTGCTGCTCGGCGGATTCGGAGCATAAGTTCCGAGCATGAGTGCGGCACGTCGTGGCACCCGGCACGACTTATGAAGGGTTATGGTGGAAACCCCCCCTCGGGCCGGTCCGTATCCCCCCCACGGACCGGCCCGTTTTCTGTGCCCGCAGGCGGCGGTACGTCAGCCGCGCCCGGCCCAGATGTTGGTGCCCGCGGTGTCCACGGCGAAGGAGTCGATCTCCTTCAGCTCCTCGGAGGTGAGCGGCGGGGCGGCCAGCGCCGCCACGTTCTCGTTCAGCTGCTTCACGCTGGAGGCGCCGATGAGCGCGGACGTCATCCGGGGATCGCGCAGCACCCAGTTGAGCGCCAGCTGGGCGAGGGACTGCCCGCGCCGGCCGGCGATCTCGTTGAGCCCGTTGAGCCGGCGCACCACCTCGTCGGACAGCAGATCCGGGTCGAGCGACTTGCCCTGGGTGGCACGCGACCCCGCCGGGATGCCCTGCAGGTACTTGCCGGTGAGCAGGCCCTGGGCGAGCGGCACGAAGGAGATACATCCCATGCCGGCCGTCTCCAGGGTGTCCAGCAGGTCGTCGTCCTCGGTCCAGCGGTTGATCATCGAGTACGAGGGCTGGTGGATCAGGGCGGGTACACCCATCTGCTTCAGGATGCGGGCCGCCTGAGCGGTCTGCTCGCTGGTGTAGGAGGAGACACCGACATACAGCGCCTTGCCCTGCTGCACGGCCGATGCGAGCGCTCCCATGGTCTCCTCGAGAGGAGTCTCCGGGTCGAAGCGGTGGGAGTAGAAGATGTCGACGTAATCCAGACCCATCCGCGACAGCGAGGCGTCCAAGGAGGACAGCAGGTACTTGCGCGATCCCCACTCACCGTAAGGGCCCGGATGCATCAGATAACCGGCCTTGGTGGAGATGAGCAGTTCATCTCGGTACGGCGCGAAATCCTGCGCGAAGATTTTGCCGAAATTCAGCTCGGCGGAACCGGCCGGCGGTCCGTAGTTGTTCGCCAGATCAAAGTGGGTCACACCGATGTCGAAGGCGCGACGCAGGATCTCGCGCTGCGAGTCCAGCGTGCGGTCGTCGCCGAAGTTGTGCCACAGGCCGAGGGAGATGGCGGGGAGTTTCAGCCCGCTCCGGCCGCTGCGCCGGTACTCCATGGAGTCGTACCGGTCATCTGCGGCGTTATAACGAAGAGAATCAGTCACAGCCCCTTGCTTATCACGTACTTGTGACAGACCGGGTTGGGCTGTCGTGACCCGTGCGCAGTACTGTGGCGACTCGGGTGATTGCTATTGCACGGAGGGTTGGACCCAGTGAACTTGCGCGACCTGGTGTACGGGCTCTACGCACGCCGGGTGGAAGGCCGTCTGGATCACGACCAGGTCCCCAAGCACATCGGCGTCATCCTGGACGGCAACCGCCGCTGGGCCAAGGCGTCCGGCGGCACGGCGGCGCAGGGACACCGGGCCGGAGCAGACAAGATCTCCGAGTTCCTCGGCTGGTGCGCCGAGACCGACGTCGAGGTCGTCACCCTCTGGATGCTCTCCACGGACAATTTCGACCGCCCCGACGACGAGCTGGTCCCGTTGCTGGGAATCATCGAGGACACGGTCCGCAATCTCGCGGCCGACGGCCGCTGGCGGGTCCACCACGTGGGCACGCCCGATCTGCTGCCCGATGGCACCCGGTCCGTACTGAAAGAGGCCGAAGAGGCCACAGCGGACACTACCGGAATACTGGTGAATGTCGCCGTCGGCTATGGCGGCCGTCAGGAGATCGCGGACGCGGTGCGTTCGCTGCTCCACGAGCATGCCAAGAAGGGCACGTCCTTCGAGGAGCTTGCGGAGATCGTCGATGTGGAGCGGATCTCCGAGCACCTCTATACGCGGGGGCAGCCGGATCCCGATCTGGTGATCCGCACAAGTGGGGAGCAGCGGCTTTCCGGTTTCATGCTGTGGCAGAGCGCGCACTCGGAGTACTACTTCTGCGAAGTGTTCTGGCCGGCATTCCGCAAGGTCGACTTTCTGCGAGCCCTCCGCGATTACGCTGCGCGACACCGGCGGTACGGGGCCTGAGCCCTGCGGGGGAGCGCCCACCCACCCCGGGGATCCGCCCCGGGCGCCGTCCTCGAGCGCCCGGACGGGCTGGTGGTGGCATGGTAATCAGCCAACGAGGGAATACCCCTTCCAGGTCGATGTCCGGTCCACGGATGTCGTATCTCAGTGAGCGGCACGAGCCCACTCACCCGGGAGGCCCTTTGCACCAGGACGACCGTGCTCTGAGCACGGGCGACGCGGAGGGCCGGGACCCGGCCTCCGTGTGGAGGCAGGCCCCGGTCCCAGCAGCCCGCGACGCCGTCGCTCCCCGACTTCATGCATCCGAGGGGGTACGTCCTTCCGTGGTGACCAGCACAAAGCGCCGCATGCCCGACAGGCGCACTTATGTTCTCGACACCAGCGTCCTGCTGGCCGACCCGAACGCCATGGCCCGGTTCGAGGAGCACGAAGTGGTGCTTCCGATCGTCGTGGTCACGGAACTCGAGGCCAAGAGGCACCATCCGGAGCTCGGATACTTCGCCCGGCAGGCCCTGCGTCTGCTCGACGACTTCCGGGTGAAATACGGACGCCTCGACGCCCCGCTTCCCATGGGCGAGCTGGGCGGGACCCTGCGTGTCGAGCTGAACCACTCCGATCCCAGCGTGCTTCCGGCGGGCTACCGGTTGGGGGACAACGACTCACGGATTCTCGCGGTCGCGCGCAATCTCCAGGCCGAGGGGTTCGACGTCACCGTCGTCTCCAAGGACCTGCCGCTGCGCATCAAGGCCTCGTCGGTGGGGCTGCTCGCCGAGGAGTACCGCGCCGAGCTGGCTATCACCGACTCCGGCTACACCGGGATGAGCGAACTGACGCTTTCGCCCGATCAGGTGGATCTGCTGTTCAGCGAAGACGCCCTGTACGTGCCGGAAGCAGCCGATCTGCCCGTGCACACCGGCCTGGTGCTCCAGTCGGAGCGCGGCAAGGCGCTCGGCCGGGTCACCGCGGAGGGCAACGTGCGGCTCGTACGGGGCGATCGGGAGGCCTTCGGGCTGCACGGCCGCAGCGCCGAGCAGCGCGTCGCGCTCGACCTGCTGCTCGACCCGGACATCGGCATCGTCTCGATGGGAGGCAGGGCGGGCACCGGAAAGTCCGCACTGGCGCTGTGCGCCGGCCTGGAGGCCGTACTGGAGCGCAGGCAGCATCAGAAGGTCATGGTCTTCCGGCCGCTGTACGCGGTCGGTGGACAGGAACTGGGCTACCTGCCGGGCTCGGAGGCCGAGAAGATGGGCCCCTGGGCGCAGGCGGTCTTCGACACCCTCTCCTCGGTGACCACCCGGGACGTGATCGAGGAAGTGGTCGGCCGGGGGATGCTGGAGGTTCTGCCGCTCACCCATATCCGGGGGCGCTCGTTGCACGATGCCTTCGTCATCGTGGACGAGGCGCAGTCGCTGGAACGCAACGTCCTGCTGACGGTGTTGTCCCGGATCGGCTCGAACTCCCGGGTGGTGCTGACGCACGACGTCGCGCAGCGCGACAACCTGAGGGTGGGGCGGTACGACGGAGTGGTCGCCGTCGTGGAGAAGTTGAAGGGGCATCCGCTCTTCGCGCATGTCACCCTCAGCCGGTCCGAGCGCTCGCAGATCGCCGCACTGGTGACCGAAATGCTGGAGGATGGCCACATCTGACACCGTATTGACGGTGGGAGCCGCCCGGCAAGGCGCAGGAGCCTAGCCGGGCGGCTCTGTGCTGCGCAGCGTTCTCCAGAAAACTGTTGCGCCAAACGGGGTGTGAGCTATCCCACTCCGTCGAAGTTTGCCTTGTGCCGACTCGGTCGGGCAGAGTCTTGCTTCCGTCAGGCCCCGCATGCGGCACACGTGCATCCTCAGGGATGTAGCACCACACAACTCAACACTTGCCGCCGTATGCCACCCGAGCACCACGCAGCACTTCCGCAAGGAAGTTGCCCACCGGGTCAGCGCCTCCCGTGACCGAAGTTGGGAGGCCCGTGCCAGGGGCACGATTGCGTCCGCGAGGTCACGAGCGGTCGCTGCTGGAAGGAAACCGTGTGAGCCGGATTTCGGTCCGGGGATTCGCGGTGGCGTCTGCCACTGCGGTCACCACCGTAGGAGCAGTTGTCGGCGTCGCATCGGGCAGCACAGTGCCCGCAGGCGACAACCTCGATGCAGCCTCCGCCGCGGACACGACGACCCTCGCAGACATCCCTGACGGCCAGCAGGCCCAGGTCGCGTCGCTGACGGAGCAGGCCGACACCCAGGCGGTGCAGGCCGACACAGCGGCGAAGAAGTCCGCGGAGGAGTCGGCCCGCATCCAGGCCGCGAAGGACGCCAAGAGCAAGAAGGACGCTGCCGACGCGGCAGTGGCGAAGGCGAAGAAGCTGCACGACGAGAAGGTGCAGGCCAGCCGTTCCTCCGTTCGTGACGCCAGCAGCTTCTCGACGCAGAGCTCCTACACCATCGCTCAGGTCCAGGCCATGGCACGGGCGATGATGCCCTCGGACCAGTTCCAGTGCTTCAGCAACATCGTGAGCCACGAGTCCGGCTGGGACTACCGGGCCGTGAACGCGGGCTCCGGCGCCTACGGCCTCGTGCAGGCCCTGCCCGGCACCAAGATGGCGTCCGCCGGCGCCGACTGGCAGAGCAATCCGGCCACCCAGATCAAGTGGGGGCTGAACTACATGGACAGCCGCTACCACAGCCCCTGTGGAGCCTGGTCGTTCTGGCAGGCCAACAGCTGGTACTAGGAGCTGTCGAGTACGCCCGACGCTCAACTTCGCAGAGCCCCTCGCCGTCCCTACGGCGGGGGGTTCCGTGCATGTACCGTCGGGCTCCGAGTGAAGTGAGCGGGCGGGGGAAGAGGGACCAGAATGTCGAAGCTGCCGGACTGGCTCGAAAAAGTGGGCGCGGAACTGACCCAATGGGGCGAACGGTTGGAGGAGCGCAGGGCGCTCTCCGAGGACGCGGACCACACCGGTCCTCCGCACACCACGGAGGCCGGCGCCGGCGAGGCGACCGACGACTACCCGGCCGCCCCGGGACAGGTGCCGCCGCCCCCGGACTACGCCCCTGCCGTCGCCGCCCGCCCGGACCCGGTCGCCGCCGTACCCTGGGGGATGCGGGTCGCCGCCGAGGCCGGCTGGCGGCTGCTCGTACTGGCGGGCACGCTCTGGGTGTTGATGCGGATCATCAGCGCCATCCAGCTCGTCGTGCTGGCCTTCGCCGCCGCCCTGCTGGTCACCGCGCTGCTCCAGCCGACGGTCGCCAGACTCCGCAGAGCCGGGCTGCCGCGCGGCCTCGCCACCGCGCTCACCGCCGTACTCGGGTTCGTGGTGATGGGTCTGGTCGGCTGGTTCGTGGTCTGGCAGGTGATGGAGAATCTCGACACACTCTCCAGCCGCGTCCAGGACGGTATCCAGGAGCTGAAGCGCTGGCTGCTGAACAGCCCGTTCCACGTGACGGACAAGCAGATCAACGACGTCGCCAAGAACCTGAGCGACACCATCGGCACCAACACGAACGAGATCACTTCGGCCGGGCTGCAGGGCGTCACGGTGATGGTCGAAATCCTCACCGGCATACTGCTCGCGATGTTCTCGACGCTCTTCCTGCTGTATGACGGAGCGCGCATCTGGCAGTGGGTGCTGAAGCTGGTTCCCGCCCAGGCCCGCCCGGGCGTCGCGGGCGCCGGTCCGCGCGCGTGGCGGACGCTGACCGCCTATGTGCGCGGCACCGTGCTGGTGGCCATGATCGACGCGATCTTCATCGGGCTCGGGATCTTCTTCCTGGACGTCCCGATGGCGGTGCCGCTGGCGGTGTTCATCTTTCTCTTCGCGTTCATCCCGCTGGTGGGCGCGGTGGTCTCCGGAGCGCTCGCGGTGGTCGTCGCACTGGTCACCCAGGGCGTGTTCACCGCCCTGATGGTGCTGATCGTGGTACTCGCCGTGCAGCAGATCGAGGGCCATGTGCTGCAGCCCTTCATCCTGGGCCGCGCGGTCCGGGTCCATCCGCTGGCCGTCGTGCTGTCGGTGGCGGCGGGTGGCATGGTGGCAGGCATCGGCGGAGCGGTGGTGGCCGTACCGCTGGTGGCGGTGACCAATACGGTGGTCGGCTATCTGCGCGCGTACAGCAGGGAGCTGGCGATGCGGGCAGCGCCCCCCGCGCCGCACGGCGCGACCGCGGGGGACGGAGCGCCGGTCCAGCCCGTGCCGCAGGCGCGTGACGCCGATGCGGGAGCGGGCGACCCACCGCCGGGTGAGTGACAGCGGTCGGCGCGCAGCGGGTGAGCAACGGGCCCCGGCACCATGGCGACCATGGTGCCGGGGCCCGTTGCCGCGTTACGGCTACTCGGCCAGTACGGCCTCGGAGTCGAGCGTGACGCCGACCGCCTGCAGGACGGAGGCGATCTTGAACGCTTCCTGGATCGTCTCGCGGTCCACGCCGGCCTTGCGGAGCACCTGCTCGTGCGAGTCGAGGCACTGGCCGCAGCCGTTGATGGCGGAGACGGCGAGCGACCAGAGCTCGAAGTCGGTCTTCTCCACGCCCGGGTTGCCGATGACGTTCATCCGCAGGCCCGCGCGCAGCGTGCCGTACTCGGGGTCCGACAGCAGGTGCCGGGTCCGGTAGAAGACGTTGTTCATCGCCATGACGGCTGCGGCGGACTTGGCCGCGGTGTACGCCTCGGGGGAGAGGTTGGCCTTGGCCTCGGGCTCCAGCTCACGCAGTACCTTCGGCGAACGCGAGGCAATGGCGCAGGCGAGGACGGTGCCCCACAGCTGCTGCTTCGGCAGATCACTGTTGCCGATCACCGAACCGAGGTTCAGCTTCAGGTCCTTGGCGTAGTCCGGGACGGCGGACTTCAGTTCGTCGAGTGACATCAGGGAATCAGCTCACTCGCCCGAGAGGAGCGCGACCGGGTCCAGGGTGTTCTCGCCCTTGGTCCAGTTGCACGGGCACAGTTCGTCGGTCTGCAGGGCGTCGAGGACCCGCAGGACCTCCTTGGGGTTACGGCCCACGGAACCGGCGGTCACCATGGTGAACTGGATCTCGTTGTTCTGGTCCACGATGAAGACCGCGCGCTTGGCGTAGCCGTCCTCGCCCTCGATGCCGAGGTCACGCATCAGCTCGTGCTTCGGGTCGGCCATCATCGGGAAGGGCAGGTCGGTGAGGTCCGGGTGGTCCTTGCGCCAGGCGTGGTGCACGAACTCGGAGTCACCGGAGAAGCCGAGGACCTGCGCGTCGCGGTCGGCGAACTCCTCGTTCAGCTTGCCGAAGGCGGCGATCTCGGTGGGGCACACGAAGGTGAAGTCCTTGGGCCACGCGAAGACGATCTTCCACTGGCCCTCGTAGGTCTTGTGGTTGATCTGCTCGAACTCCTTGCCGCTCTCCAGCGAGACACAAGCAGTCAGGTCGAACTCGGGGAACTTGTCACCGACAGTGAGCACGTACTCTCCTTGCAGCATAGGAAATCCCTTTTGGGGCGTTCCTGGGGTTGGACGTGTTACAGATTGGCACACGTTCCATTGATCGCAGAAATAGCTATGCTTTCTGGACGCGATCGGAGGTGCCTATCAGTGGCGACCGTAGTCAGGGGTAAACAGCCCAGCCTCGCGCAGCTGCGCGCCTTCGCGGCCGTGGCGGAGCATCTGCACTTCAGGGATGCGGCCGCCGCGATCGGCATGAGCCAGCCCGCGCTGTCCGGTGCGGTGTCGGCGCTGGAGGACACCCTCGGCGTGCAACTGGTGGAGCGGACCACCCGCAAGGTGCTGCTGTCGCCCGCAGGCGAACGCCTCGCGGGCCGCGCCAGGATGGTGCTGGACGCGGTCGGTGAACTGATGGAGGAGGCCGAGGCGGTACGTGCGCCCTTCACCGGGGTGCTCAGGCTCGGCGTGATCCCGACCGTGGCGCCGTATTTGCTGCCGACCGTGCTCCGCCTCGTCCACCGGGAGTACCCCGATCTGGACATCCAGGTGCACGAGGAGCAGACATCCTCGCTGGTCGAGGGGCTGACCGGCGGGCGGCTCGATCTGCTGCTGCTCGCGGTGCCTCCCCCAGCCTCGAACAGGCTCGGCCGGGGGGACCCCCATGGCGTGCCCGGAGTGGCCGAACTGCCCCTCTTCGACGAGGAGTTCGTGCTCGTCACGCCGCACGACCACTGGCTGGCGGGACGCACGGACGTTTCGCGTGACGCGCTGCGTGAGCTGGATCTGCTGCTGCTCGACGAGGGTCACTGCCTGCGGGACCAGACCCTGGACATCTGCCGCGAGGCGGGCCGCGCGGGCGGGACGCCCGTGACGACGACGGCCGCCGGGCTCTCCACCCTGGTCCAGCTGGTGGCGGGCGGCCTCGGGGTGACGCTGCTGCCGCGGACGGCGGTGCGGGTGGAGACGGCCCGCAACGAGCAGTTGGCGACGGCCTGCTTCGCCGAGCCCGTGCCGACGCGGCGGATCGCGCTGGCGATGCGGGCGGGGGCGGCGCGGCAGGGGGAGTTCACCGCGTTCGGCGCGGCGTTGCGGGAGGCGGTGCGGTGCCTGCCGGTGTGGCTGGCGTAGTACCCGCGGCGCCGTTGCACGGGGCTCCGCCCCGGACCCCGCTCCTCAAACGCCGGTGGGGCTGATTCTGGCTTGCGTCCGCTGCGTCCTGCAGCTACATCCGTCTGCCCCAGCCACACAGAGCCCCTCCGGCGATTGAGGAGCGGGGGTCCGGGGGCGGAGCCCCCGAAATCACTCTGTGCGGAGCCCCTCAGGTCGCATCAGGCGCCACAGCGGCGGCAGGCTGAGGGCTGTGACGAGCAGGACCACCCCCGCGCCGATTCCGGTCATCATGGCGACGGCCACCCAGTCGACCGATACCGCGCGGCCGACCATCCGGAGCAGGATCGAGCCCATACCGAGCCCCACCACCGTGGCCAGTGCCAGGCCGAGCGCGACCGGTATCGCGGTCTGCCACAGGACCGACCAGTTCATCGTGGAGCGGCGGGTTCCGAAGGCGGTCAGCGCTGCCAGCAGCTTCGCGCGGTCGCGCAGTTGCTCGAGGACGGAGACCAGCAGACTCGCGCCGATCAGCAGCAGCACGGCGGCGGCGCCGATGTACAGGCCGCGCCGGACACTGCCGAAGCGGTTGTCCACCCGTACCTCCTGGAGCGCGTCCACCGTGAAGAGGGGGCTGGTGCGCGCCACGGTGTTGCGGACCCGGTCCACCGCGTCCGGCACGTTCGGGTCGAGGCTGACGTAAATCATCGTCGTCATCGCGGGAACCTTGGCGGTCGGCAGCGCGCCGCGGGTGATGAAGATGCCGCCCTCGCCGGGATTGCCCGTCGGGTCGGTCCGTACCTCCACCGTGCGGGTGGCGGCCGGCAGGGTCCAAGCCAGCGGACGGGACGTGTCGTCCCCGAGCGGGGAGCTGAGCCGGAGACGATGGCCAGGTTTGGCGATGCGGTGGACGTTCTGGTTCCAGCCACCCTCCACGAGGAAGGTGTCGCCGTCCGCGCAGGACGTGATCGTGGCGAGCTCACGCAGCGCTGCACAGTCCCCGACATCGGCATTGATGAAGGCACCGGAACTGACGGCGTCCTCCGCGGACTTGCCCGCGCTGACGGTCACCTTGTCCAGGGAGAGCGCTGTGCCGACGCCGTCGGTGTGGCGCAGTGCGGTCGTCACCGCGCTGCCCGAGTGCTGGGCCTGAACGGTGACTTGGGCGCGGGAGGTGTCGACGCCGGTTCGCCGGGTGTAGTCGCCGTCGATGCCGGTGAACAGCATCTGCAGAGCGATGGCACCGGCCACCGCGACCGCGATGCCGTTGACCAGCCGGGCAGCGGTGCCGCTGCTCATCTGGAGCCTGCGGACGGCCAGTTGCCAGGCGGTGGAGCCACCGCCGAGGCGGTTGACCACGACTTCCACCAGCCAGGGCAGCAGCATGGTCACGCCGATGAGCAGCAGGACGGTGCCGCTGATGACCTCGGCCTGGTTGAAGCCCCCGCCGTAGAGCCCCTGGCCCATCATCGGGTAGAGCAGGGCGAGCCCGGCGACCGGCGGCAGCACCCGCCACCAGAGGCGACGGCGCCGCGGGGTCGAGGTGCGGACCACGCCGAGCGGCTCGATGACCACACCGCGCAGCGCGAACAGGGTCACCGCCACGGCTGCGGCGGGGACGGCGACCACGACCAGCGCGGCCAGCCACCCGCTCGGGTTCAGGTCGGAGGGAAAGAGATTGACCCCGGCCACGTCGATATCGTCGACGAAGCTCCGGGCGAGCACGAAGAACCCGGCGCCGAACACCACCCCGAGCAGCGCCCCCGCGAGCGCTTCGCCCGCTGCGATGCGGCGGGTCATCCGGGAGTCCGCACCGACCAGCCGCAGCGCGGCGAGCCGGCGGTCCCGCCGCTCGCTGCCGAAGCGGACCGCGGCGGCGATGAAGACGGCCACCGGCATCAGCAGCACGACGAAGATGATGACGACCAGTAGCGCGAGTACCGGGTCCATGGGCGTCTGCGACGGCGCGTCGGAGAACGCCCTGATCCGGCGTACGTCCTCGCCTTCCGCCTGTGTGAGGTGGTCGTCTCCGGCGTAGTAGGCCAACTCGTGCGGGCCGATCAGGCCGGCGTCGCCGATGGTGCCGCCGACCCGGTACGGGAGCCGCTCACGGAGCAGCTTCCCGGCGTCCGACGAGATCAGGCGGGCCAGGGCCGGGGAGACCAGCATCTCGCCGTCCCGGGGGAGTGCCTTGATACCGGCGGGAACCGGGGCCTTCGGTCCTTCGGCGTGCAGCAGTCGGCCGCGGACGTCCTGGCCACGGAAGGTGGTGTCGGACCGGCCGAGCAGCAGGGTGTCGGCGGCGGCCTTGTCGACGATGGTCGTGCCGAAGTCGTTGCGGTTGTCCGACCGTGCGTCGCGGGCGGCGAGCGCGCTGGGGATCGCGGTGGTGATCAGCAGCAGCGTCACCCCCAGGCCCACACCGACGGCCGTCAGCAGGGTGCGCAGCCAGCCCTCACGCCCGCCGCTCACGGCGAACTTCGCCCCCATCGTGAGATCCTGCGACCAGCTCATCCGATGTGCTCCAGGTCCCGTGACCTGCCGTCGCGTACAACGACCTCGCGGTCGGAGTAGGCGGCGACGCGTGCTTCGTGGGTGACGAGGACGACGGCGGCGTTGGTGGAGCGGGCCGCCTGGGTGAAGAGCTCCAGGACCCGCTCGCCGTTGAGCGAGTCGAGGGCGCCGGTCGGCTCGTCGGCGAAGAGCACCCGGGGGTCGGTCACCAGCGAGCGCGCCACGGCGACCCGCTGGCCCTGCCCGCCGGACACCTCGCCGGGCCGCTTGTGCCCGAGGTCGGCGACCTCCAGGCGCTCCATCCACTCCAGGGCCCTGCGCTCGGCCTGTTTGCGCTTCGTGCCGTTCAGCCGCAGCGGCAGGGCGACGTTCTCCGTGCAGGTCAGCTCGGGGACCAACTGCCCGAACTGGAAGACGAAGCCGAAATCGCTGCGGCGCAGTGCGCTGCGTTCGGCGTCCGTCATCGACGACAACTCGCGTCCGCCGTAGCTGATGGAGCCGGTGTCGGGGCGGACGATGCCCGCGAGGCAGTGCAGCAGGGTCGACTTGCCGGAGCCGGACGGGCCCATCACGGCGACGATCTCACCGGCGTGGATGGAGAAGGCCGCACCGTCGAGCGCCGGGGTCGGGCCGTACGCCTTGTGCAGGTCGGTGGCGTACAGCAGGGAACCGGCGGGGGTCATGCTCCCACTCATGCGCCCACCTCCGTGGCGAGTTGTCCGAGCCGGGCCGCCGTCAGTTCCAGCCAGCGCAGGTCGGCTTCGAGATGGAAGAGAGCGTGGTCGCAGATCAGTTGGTCGGCGAGATCGCCGCGACGCTTGCGGTCGGTGAGGATGCGCATCAGCCGCAGATGTTCCGCACGCTGCACATCCAGCAGGTCGGCGGCGCTGCGGCCGGTGAGCAGGGCCAGCACGACCTTGTTGTAGAGCGTCGACTGGAGGTACGGCTCGGGCTTCTCGGGCTGCGCCAGCCACTGCTCGACATCGCTGATCCCGGCATCGGTGATCGCGTACCGCTTGCGCTCGGGGCCGCCGCCGGCCTCGATGCCGTCGACCTCGACGAGGCCGTTCTTCAGCAGCCGGGACATGGTCGAGTAGACCTGCCCGTAGTGCAGGGGGCGGTCCTGGCCGAACTTCTCGTCGAAGGCGCGCTTGAGGTCGTAACCGTGACGGGGGCCCGACTCCAGGATGCCGAGCAGGGTGTGACCGATGGACATGAGGGCCTTTCTTCGTCGGTGGGAGGTGGCGCGACTATTCGGTACGGAGACCGTCCGGGCGCATCAGTCGCCACAGCGGCGGGAGGCTGAGCAGGGTGACCAGCAGGATGACAGCCCCGCCGGTGCCGGCCAACGGGATGAAGCCCCACCAGTCGGTGACGGGTTTGCCGACCATATGCAGGAGCGCGGCGCCCAGCGCCAGACCGCCGCAGACGGCCAGCACCAGACCGATCACTACGGGCAGTGCGGTCTGCCAGAGCATCGACCAGCCGAGGGTGGGACGGCGGGTGCCGAACGACACCAGCACGGACAACAGCCGCTTGCGCTCCCGGAGTTGTTCCAGCTGAGCGATGAGCATGGAGGCGGCGATCAGCGCCATGGTCGCGACCGAACCCGCGAGCAGCCCCTTCTCCACGCTGGCGTACTGCTGGTCGCGGTCGACCGCCGTGATGTCCCAGACCCGCATGACGGGATCGATCCGGGCCGCGGTGTTCCGTACGTACTCCGACGCGTCCGGCACCGAACGGTCGATCTTCACCAGGGCCCGCGTCTCGGCTTCCGGCAGCTGCGCCATGCTGATCGCGGACGGTGTCACGAGAATGCCGTCACGTTTCTCGCCCATCGGGTCGGTGCGGGCCATGACCGTGCGGGAAGTCTTCGGGAGCGTCCACAGCACGGGTTTGTCGTCCAGGCTGACGTTCAGCCTGCCGCCCGGTCGCACGGTTTGATCGACCCAGTCGTTGGACTTCCGGCGGCCCTTGATGTGGGCGACGAAGGTGTCCCCGTCCCGGCAGGAGGGCAGCTGGGCGAGTTCGCGCAGGGTCGGGCAGTCGCCGACCGTGATGACGGTGGTGGGCCACGGGCCGACCGCGTCGGCGTCACCGCCCGGCTTGTCGGCGTAGGTCTCGATGGTGCCGATGACCGCCTCGACGCCCTGGGTGGACCGCAGCGCGGTGATCATCTGCTGGGCGCGTTCCCCGCTGGGGTACGTCGCGTCGATGTGCATCTGGGCCCGGGCGGGGTCCTGGTCCGTGGTCTTGTTGAAATCGTCGTGCAGTCCGACGAAGTACATCTGCAGCGCTACCGCGCCGGCCACCGCGATGGTGATGCCGCTGACCGCACGGGCTGCCGAGCCGCTGTTCAACTGGAGTCCGCGGGTGGCCAGCTGGAACGGGACGGGACCGCCGCTGATCCGGCCGACGACCGCCTCGACGACCCAGGGCAGCAGGGTGGTGAGCCCCACCAGGACCAGAAGCGCGCCGATGACGATGGGGTACGGGTCGACAGCCGGGGCCTGGCCGGTGACCCGGCCCGCGCCCAGCAGGACGGCCAGCCCGGCGACCGGCATCACCAGCCGCCACCGGAGACGGCGCCGGCGGGTGGCCCGCTGCCGGGTCACCCCGAGCGGTTCCATCACGACCGACCGCATCGCGGCCAGCGTGACGAGGACGGCGGACACCGGGATCGCCACCGACAGCAGCACCGCCAGTTCGGTCACCGGGGCCAGGTCGGAGGGGAATGCGGACATCCTCCACAGCTGGATGCCGCCGATGAACCGCCGTCCCACCAGGAAGAAGACCCAGCCGAGCAGCACCCCCAGCGTGGAACCGGCGAGCGCCTCGCCCGCCGCGACCCGCCTGGTCATCCGGATGTCCGCGCCGACGAGGCGCAGTGCGGCGAGCCGCCGGTCGCGGCTGTCGCCGCCGAAGCGCACGGCGGTCGCGATGAAGACGGCCACCGGAGCGAGCAGGACGACGCAGCCCAGGATGGTGAGCACGACGAGGAGGGAGGACATCGGCGCGCTCAGCGGGCCGCCTCCGAAATGCGCGATGCGATGCGCGCCGGTGTGCGTGGTGAGGGTGGAGCTGCCCGCGTAGAAGTACAGCTCGCCCGGATCGCTCAGCCCGGCGTCACCGATGGTGCCGGTGATCCGGTACGGGAAGCGCTCGCGCAGCAGCTTTCCGTCCCCGGAGTCCAGCAGGTCCTTCAGGGCGGGCGAGACGAGCATCGTGCCGGAGGCGGGAATCGTGCGGACACCGGGCGGGGTGATCGGGTGCGCGCCGTCCGGGCGCAACAGATAGCCGTCGACGGCTACGCCGTGGTACTCGCTCTCCGCGTGCCCGTACAGCAGGGTGGTGTCACCGCGCGGGACCGAGTGCATGGGTGCGGACAGGGTGCGGGCGTGTCCGCGTGCCGACTGGGTGCTCACCGCGTTGGGCAGCGCGGAGGCGGCGAGCAGCAGCGCCACCCCCAGCGCGACGCCGACGGCGGTCAGCGTGGTGCGGACCCAGGTCTCCCTGCCGCCGGTCACCGCGAACCGGACGCCGATGGCGAGATCGTTGAGCCGGCTCATGCGGCGTACTGCGCGAAGCGGTCGCGGGACCTGCCGTCGCGTACGACGACCTCCCGGTCGGAATAGGCGGCGACACGTGCCTCATGCGTGACGAGTACGACGGCGGCGTCGGTGGAGCGGGCGGCCCGGGTGAAGAGGTCCATGACCAGTTCGCCGCTGAGGGAGTCGAGGGCGCCGGTCGGCTCGTCGGCGAACAGCACCCGGGGCCCGGTGACCAGCGAGCGCGCGATGGCGACCCGCTGCCCCTGCCCGCCGGACACCTCGCCGGGCCGCTTGCGCCCGAGGTCGGCGACCTCGAGACGCTCCATCCACTCAGCGGCACGGCGCGCGGCCTCCTGGCGCCGGACGCCGTTCAGCCGCAGCGGCAGGGCGACGTTCTCCGCACAGGTCAATTCGGGCACCAGCTGCCCGAACTGGAAGACGAAGCCGAAATCGGTGCGGCGCAGGGCGCTGCGCCCGACATCGTTCATCCCGGCGAGATCCTGGCCGTCATAGCTGACGGAGCCGGCGTCGGGCTGGACTATCCCGGCCAGGCAGTGCAGCAGGGTCGACTTGCCGGAGCCGGAGGGTCCCATGACGGCGACGATTTCGCCGGCCGATATGGCGAAGTCCGCTCCGTCCAGGGCCGGGGTCGGACCGTATGCCTTGCGGAGGGCGGTGGCGCTGAGCAACAGGGACCGCGGCGGGGACTGGGAGAGCATGGTGATGACTATACACACTCGGTATACCTGTCGTGTATAGAGGTGACGGGCCTTTCATTAGCGGCGACATTTCCGTCTAAATATGCCCACTTCGCTGAGATATCGGTGAGAGATCGATCGGATCCGGCAACCTTGGG
Source organism: Streptomyces sp. NPDC051320 (assembly GCF_040682175.1). Taxonomy (NCBI): domain Bacteria; kingdom Bacillati; phylum Actinomycetota; class Actinomycetes; order Kitasatosporales; family Streptomycetaceae; genus Streptomyces; species Streptomyces sp. NPDC051320. The sequence goes on along the minus strand of NZ_JBFBAL010000004.1, from coordinate 2,620 downwards.
CGGTCCCTGAACGTCGGTTCTGGTGAGGCGGGTGCTGATTGTCACCACGGAGAAGGACGGGTGGGTGTCATGTGTCCGAAGTTGCGGTGTTAGCTTTCGACAGCTGATCTGGTGAGTAGAGAAGGCGGAGTCACAGAGCGATGGGCCGTGCGGATGATCGACGAGCCCGGCAGCGCGGGGCGCGCCGGGCCAAAGCCAAGAAGACCGGCATAGGCCGGTTCTTCACCTGGAAGAAGATGCTCGGCACCTTCTTCGGACTCTGCCTGCTGGCGATGGGCGCGTTCGTCGTGCTCTACCTGTATGTCCCCATACCCAAGGCCAACGCCGAGATGGCGCAGCAGAGCAACGTCTTCAAGCTGAGCAACGGCAAGGTGTTGGTGCGCGAGGGCCCGGTCAACCGGGAGAACGTCCACCTCTCCGACGTCCCGCTCAAGGTGCAGCACACCTTCGTCGCCGCCGAGAACAAGACGTTCTACAAGGACAACGGCGTCGACCTGAGGGGCACCGCCCGCGGCCTCTACAACACCGTCAGGGGCCGGACGCAGGGTGGCTCGACCATCACCCAGCAGTACGTCAAGAACAACTACCTCACCGCTGACCAGACGGTGAGCCGTAAGCTCAAGGAACTGGTGGTCTCCCTCAAGGTGGACCAGAAGTACTCCAAATCGGAGATCCTCGAGGGGTACATCAACACCAGCTACTACGGCCGCGGCGCCTGGGGTATCCAGGCCGCCGCCCAGGCGTACTACGGGGTCGACGCCTCGAAACTGAACGTCAGCCAGGGTGCTTACCTCGCCTCGCTGCTCCAGGCGCCGAGCGACTACGACTGGTCGTCGGCGAGCCCCGAGGGGAAGAAACTGGTCAAGGCGCGCTGGGCGTACACGCTCAACAACATGACCGAGATGCACTGGCTCAGCGAATCCGAGCGGGCCGCGCAGAAGTTCCAGATTCCGCAGGACCCCAAGCCGTCGAAGGGCCTGAAGGGTCAGACGGGTTATCTGGTCAAGGCGGCCAAGCAGGAGATGAAGGCACAGGGCGTCTCCGACGCGGAGATGGATGCCGGCGGCTGGACGGTCACGCTCAACATCGACCCGAAGAAGCAGGCGCAGCTCGAGAAGACGATGAAGCAGCAGCTGATCGAGAAGCTCAAGCCCAAGACGCGGCCGGTCGACGCCGACCTCCAGGCGGGCGCGGTCTCGGTGGACCCGCATACCGGCAAGATCTTGGCGCTGTACGGCGGCTGGGACTACCTGAAGCACGAGTACAGCAACGCCAAGCGCACCGACTACCAGCCCGCGTCCACCTTCAAGCCGATCATCCTCGCGGCGGCCCTGGAGTCCGGGGCGAAGACGCAGGGCGGCAAGCTGATCTCGGCGAACACCCTCTACGACGGCACCAGTAAGCGCCCGGTCGTGGACAGCAATGGCAACAAGGTGGGTTTCGCGCCGCCCAACGAGGACGACCACAATTACGGAAAACAGGTCACCGTCCAGTCCGCCATGAACGACTCGGTGAACTCGGTGTTCGCGCAGATGGGCGTGGATGTCGGCCTTGACAAGGTCAAGCAGTTGGGCGTCGATCTCGGACTGAGCAGGCTGGACAACGCGCAGGCCGTACCGGCGATGACGCTTGGTTCCTACGGTGCCAGTCCGATGGAGATGGCCGGGGCCTATGCGACGTTCGACAACCACGGCAAGAAGGTCACCCCGACCATCGTGAAGTCGGCGACCAACCCCGACCGGACGCCGCTCACCCTGCAGAAGGCCATCGGCGACCAAGTGGTCAGCCGGCAGACGGCGGACGCGATCACCTCGGTGCTGACCGGTGTGGTTCAGAAGGGTACGGGTACCGTCGTAAAGAACAAGGACCAGAAGGTCGCGGGCAAGACCGGTACATCGGACAACAACAAGTCCGCCTGGTTCACCGGTTACACCCCGGATCTGGTGACCTCGGTCGGGCTGTTCGGTGAGGCGTCCAAGACCCACAAGGGCCCGGACGGGAAGACCATCCTGCATGGCACCCAGGTCACCATGAGCGGCGCGGCCGGCAGCCCCACCGGCCGTATCAACGGTGCCGGCTTCCCCGCCCAGATCTGGGCCGCGTACGTCTTCGGCCTCGACATGAAGCCCAGCAAGTTCGACCTGGACACCGACCAGGGCGCAGCGGTGCAGCCCAGCTTCACGCCGTCACCCAGCGCATCGAACAGCCCCTCGTCGCCGGCGTCCCCGAGCACGTCGGCCACCGCGTCGCACAGCGCTCCGCCCCCACCGAGCCACCCGGTGACTCCGCCGTCGCCGACCGATTCCGGCACCGATGCCGGCACGGACACCGGCGCCGACACCGGTACCACCAATGGCAACACCAGTACGGGCACCGGTACCACCGACGGCAACACCAGTACGGGCACCACCGACGGCAACACCAGTACGGGTACCGGCACCACCAACGGCACCAGTAACGGCAATGGGAACGGCGGCCCTCTCGGCGGCCTGGGCGGCGGCAACAACGACCAGACCGGGTAGCGAACGGGCACGTTAACGCGAGTGGGGCCCGCCCCCACAGCGGGGGGCCCCCCAGCCGGTTGCGGCAGGGGGGGCGGGCCCCGGCGGGGCCAGAACCG